>NZ_CANRMB010000032.1 GCF_947631635.1 uncultured Dysosmobacter sp. | reverse complement strand
CGAACACGGTAGTTAAGCTCATTTCTGCCCACAATACTTGGCTGGCGACGGCCCGGGAAGATAGGTAACGCCAACACGAAGAGGACGGCAATCTTTGTTTGCCGTCCTCTTTTTAATTATAAAGAAGGCCGCTGGCAGCGCCAGCGGCCCCAAAAAGCTGATGCCCCAACCGCACAACTCCTGACAGTACTAATTCTGAAATATCAAACATTTGCGAATAACACGAGTCTGATTTACACTATCTGGATAGGAATTGGCGCAGCGCCCAATTGTTGGACAATATGTTTAAGAGGATGGACATTCGTCCATGCATAATTTACCCTTTGATAAGGGACGATTTCGGTTATCGGTTTATTAAACCGCAAATCAAAAAATTTTCCAAACAATTCCGCATTCCGCATGGAATCGTACTTGCAACGCCATCGATTAAATGGTATAATTTCCATCATCATACAACTCCAAAAATTCGAACGGCGTACCGGTACGCCGTTTGTTACGAAGCTCTGCTTCGTAACAAATAGCTTGGATCGAGAAAGGGCAAGAAAGGCGGTCTTCCTATAAGAAGTAATCATCCCTGGTATATACCAGCCATCGGAGCCGCCGACAGCGGCGGATTGCCACACAACCAGGTGATGGGAAACCGCGAGACATAAACCTAATTCTACGTTTGTTCAGATACCGGGTGCTTCACGTTCAGAAAATAAAGGAAGGAAATTGCGTAATGAAAAAGCGAAACAAAGTCTTGTCGGTGTTCCTGTCGCTGGCTCTGTGTGTAGGGATGGTGCAGCCTGCGTTGGCAGCCACCTTTACCGACCTCCAAGATGCTATTGACGGAAACGACAAGGGGACCGAGATTAGTGACGGCCGCTATGGGTACTCTGAAAGCACAGATGAAGAAGGCGGCAAGTCTTATGGCATTGAAGCCTGGGATGACGACGATGGCGGCCGGAATATCCAGCTCAACGAGGAAGTCGAGTATAACGAGAGCAAAGATGGCAAAACCACGACCATCACCGTCGATGAGGGACAAAACGTCAATTTGGACCTGCACGGCCAGACCATCGACGGCGGCTACCGTGCCGAAAGCGAAACCGAAGCGGGCAGCAAGGGCAGTGGAAACACTGTTATCACCGTTACTGGCGAGGATACCAAGCTCACTGTGACTGACAGTGAGGGTGGCGGGACCATTACTGGCGGCTATCATGTGGTCGAGCATGGTGAGGGCTTTGGCGGCGGTATCAAAGTGTCAGACAATGCTTCCCTTGATTTGCAGGGCGGCACCATCACCGGGAATGTGGCCAACAACGGCGGCGGCGTATATGTGGGTGCAGGCACCGTTACCATGGGTGAGGGTGCGAAAATCGATGGAAACTCTGCCGCATACAGCGGCGGCGGCGTATACATCAATACAGAATTGGCTAGCCGGACGGATGATGACGCTGCATTGAAGATGGACGGAGGCACCATCTCCAACAACACTGCCGCCAGCGGCGGTGGAATTGGATCGGTCCTTTATGCGGAATCTCCAGACCCGGACTATACCGTTATTGAGATCGAGAATGGTACGATCGCCGGAAATCACGCGACTGTCTGGGGCGGCGGTATCGAGGTGAACAACGGAAAAGTTTCGATCACAGACAGTGAGATTTCAAATAATGATGCCGTTAACAACGGCGGCGGTATTTTTGCCAGCGGTAACAAGACAACTGTTGAACTGAAGGATACCGCCATTACTGGGAATAAGGCCCAAAATGGCGGCGGTGTATCAGCAAGCGGTCAAGCCACCGTTACAATGAACGGCGGTGAAATCTCGAATAATACTGCCTCTAACTACGGCGGCGGAATACTTGTCTCCAGCGGCAGTAAGTTTACGATGGACGCTGGTGAGATCTCCAATAATAATGCCTCTAAGGGCGGCGGTGTTTTTTCCAATGGCGACGTTACGATGAACGGCGGCAAGATCTCCGAGAATTCCACTGCCAGTGCCGGTGCCGGTGTTTACAGCTACATTGGCAGCTTTACCATGAGCGGCGGAGAAATTTCCGGAAATGAGGCTAAGGGGACTGGCGGCGGCGTATATAGCCACACAACTGTCTTCACCATGACTGGAGGTAAACTGTACAACAACACTTCTGAATCATCCAGCGACGACATATACAGCAACGTCAGCGGGGGAGGCTCTATCACCCTGATGACCGCTGAGGATATGGGCGCTGAGATCGATGGCAGCGCGGTTTCCAGGTGGCTTTGGGATGTCAACGGCTCTCGCTGCGATCAGGACAACACCTATCAGATTTGGACTGCCTCCGGGGATGCGGTCCTGTGCTTGAAAGCTGCTCCCGCCCAATTCTTTAACGTGATCGTCCGGGACGGATACAGCGATACGCCCATCTTCAGTGATCAGTTGGAGAGAAACACCCAATTTCCTGAGCTGGCTGAACCCACTCGTGCGGGCTACACGTTTATTGGGTGGAGCATGAATGTGCCGGAGATCGTGAACGGCACGATCGATTTGGCAGCCCGCTGGGAACGGAACAGTGAGGCGTCCGACCCCGATGTGGACGAAGATGATCCTGACATTACGATCGATGACCCGGCCGTCCCTCTGGCCAGTGGCCCGGTGACCCGCGCCGAGTTCGTTGGTTACCTGTGGAATCACGAGGGTCAGCCCGACAGTACGCCCAGCACCTTCACCGATGTGCCCGCCGACCATGAGTTCACCGTTGCTATCGGATGGGCCCAATCCCACGGCATGGTGAACGGCTATGGAGACGGCAGGTTCAAGCCCGACGAACTGGTGACTGTATCCGCCGTGGAGGCCATCCTTGCCCGGTTCGCCGCTTGGACCAATGCGGCCATGCCCGAATTGGGAACGCTCACTGGAGAGGCGAACGACCCCGTGCTGAACTGCGACGAGATCCTGGCCGAATTCTTCGGCGAGGAACTGCCTGCCATCCAGAAGGAAAATGCGGTATAAGCCCTGCGGCCTTGGCATATAAAAATGCGCGGAGCAGGAATTACTCGATGACACATGTCGCAAAAGTGAAAAATAAGGGGAGAGCCTGTCGGCTCTCCCCTTATTATAGCCCCATACGTTTAAGAACCATCTCCGAAACACGGCTCCACCATTTTGGGGTGGAGTTTTATCGTATAACGGGACGCGCTTTGCGTACCGGCCGTGATGGCCTGCTTCTGGAACAGGACAGGGGGACAGGTGTTCTGTTTTGTAACGATTTGTTCCTTTTTTGAGATTCATTTTTCCAGACATTCTGGTATGCTTACCCCAAATACATAGAAAATGTGGGGGATTTTTATGAAAAGGCGGAAGTACATGTCCTGGCTATGCCTATTGCTGACGATTTTCTTGGTGGGATGCGGCGCAAAAGAAGAGGAAGAAACAGTCCAGGAGCAGCCGGAAATCCCTGAACAGACAGAGGAGAAACAAGAGGCGCCGACACGGCTGCTGCTGTCGGAAGAGGCTCTGGAATATATGTATCGGGACGGCAGGCCCAATGGGTTCGACTTTGGCGGCGTGGAGGAGAACGGCCATTTTTACTATGAGTTTACCCGGCCGGAAGAGCCGGACTTCTACCTGCGGATCAGCGATGGCTTTGAGACGGCAACCGTGCGTTACAACGGCCGCACCATGAAACTGAATGACCGCTTGAACGCCAGCGGGTATGCGTGGGGCTGGAACATCTCCGCCGGCTATGGCGGCGCGGTGTCCGGCTATGGGATGCCCTTCTGGGCGGATATGACCGGCGACGGCCAGCCGGATCTCCTGTATCTGCAAGGCGGAGGCGGGACGGGGATACACGAGGATTGGTGCGTTGCCTACGATCTGGCCGCCATGGAGGAGATCCCCATTCTGGAGCCATGGGAGGAGATGGCGGAGTTCATTACCATTGAGACGCTGGGGGAAGAGGCCGGCTACATACAGTGCCTGATAACGGATGATGAGGGACGCACTTATAACGCCTGCATCGCCGCCGGTTACGAGGAGGAAACCATCTGGCAGGAGTTCCGCTATGCACCCATAAAAAGCGGATGGACGACCCTGGATATTGACGTGGAGGCGGGAACGTTGTCAGCTGCGATGGCGTTTGGCATGGAGGATCCCCGCTTTCAGACGGTTCACTATATGGGCGAGTTGACGACGGAATTGGCCTATGATACGGAGCAAGGCGCCATCGTCCGTTCCGCGCCTGTCACAGTGACCGTCTACCCACCGGATAAGGTATGAGGGAGTCGCATATGAAAATAGACAAACAGCTGCGCCCGCCTATCCGCCGCAGCTGGCTTCGCCTGCGGCTGGGAAAGGCGTATTATGCTGGAAAGCGGTATCTGCTCTGGTGCTCTCCTAAATTTCGCTGGGCAAAGGAGCGGAGAAAAGAGCGCCTGCCCTGCATTCAATTTACCCACGCCACGCCGCTGATGCGGCAGCTTCGGGGGGAGGAGATGGAGTGGCAGCGGAACAAGGTCACGAACTTAAAGCTGGCGGCGGCACGGCTGGACGGGCTGGTGCTGCACCCCGGCGAGACCTTCAGCTACTGGAGGCTGATTGGCAGGCCCAGCAGCCGGAAGGGCTACAAGGAGGGGATGGTGCTGTTCCTGGGACGGATCGGCGGGGATATTGGCGGCGGATTGTGCCAGCTCTCCAACCTGATCTTCTGGATGACGCTCCACACGCCGCTGACGGTGGTGGAGCGCTATCGTCACTCCCACGACGTATTTCCCGACGCCAATCGGACCCAGCCCTTCGGCAGCGGCGCCACCTGCGCCTATCCCCACCGGGACCTGATGATCCGCAATGACACAGACCAGGACTTTCAGCTCTGCGTGCGGGTGGGGGAGACCCATCTGGAGGGAGCCTGGCGGGCCGTGCGGCCGCCGGAATTCCGCTATGAGATCGTGGAGCGGGAGGCGCGGATCGACCAGCAGTCCTGGGGCGGGTATGTCCGCCACAACGCCCTGTACCGGCTGGTATACGGAGAGACCGGGGCGCTTTTGGAGGAGCAGTTTTTGTTCACCAACGACGCCATCATGATGTACAGCCCGCTTTTGCCGGAAAAATAAGTGCATGCAAGGGTTGACAAACCTCGGCCATCTATGTATGATAAACATAGATGGCCGAGGTATTGTGCTTTTTTGGAGGTGAGCGGGCTTGGAGCGACATTTTGGGAATTGGGTGACGGAGGTTTTGGACTGCGTCCGGTTTCGGCCGGACCGGCGTGCCATCCGCAGGGAACTGGAGGCCCACTATGAGGATCATGTGAAAGATTTAGAGCGGATCGGCTATGATTACAAGCTGGCACGGGAGCGGGCGCTGAACGCCATGGGGGATCCGGTGGAGGTTGGCCGGGCGCTGGACAAGGTACATAAGCCCTGGCTGGGCTGGCTGTGGCTGGCGAGCAAGTGGGTGCTGGTACTCTGCGTTTCTTTGCTGCTGTGCGTCGTGTCATATAGGGACAGCGGCTACAACATTTGCCATGATCTGCATTTGATGCGGCCTCAGAGAGATTATGAGCCGAATGGCTATAGCCTTGAGCTGAATAATCCCGCCTATTCCCGGGCCACGGTGACACAGGGCGGCACAGTGGAGCGGAGCGGATACAGCATATCCATTCCTTATGCCGCTCTTTGGTGGAATGAGCTGGAGAAGAACTATAACATGGTGGCCATTTTGCGGGCGGAGGACGGCCGTTTTTGGGATCATGGCCCCTATCGGGCTTTGCAGACCCTGTCGATGACAGATAGCACAGGCGGAGAATTTGCCGCTCTTACGGAGTGGAAGGAGTACACGTACAAGGAACGCCGGGAGCGCTGGGACGGTTTTGTAAAAGTGAGCTTCATCAAGGAAAATCCCTTCTGTTCAGAATATCTGGTATGGGTCTCTTTTTTAGAGGAGATGCCGCAGTGGACGGAATTTACCTGCAGCAGCGGCGAGGGCTTTTCCCTGCGGCTGGAGTGGGAGGTGGACACGGATGGCTAAATGGGGGAAATGGCTGCCCAAATGGGACCGGAAGCGGAAAATCATCCGTAATCTGCTGTGCATTGTCCTGGCGTTGTTTCTGATGTCCTGGGCAACGGAATTCCCCAGCTTGACCAAGGCCGGTCTGATCCGCAGGGCGGAGCGGCAATATCTGATGGCGGGGGATTCCCAGGTATTGCTGGAAACGGATTCCATTGGGGGCGGCTGTGAGCTGTATCTCTGGAACCAGGGCGATGTTTTGCAGGTCTACTATGACCGCACGCTGATGGGGCTGTGGCTGGATGACGTGCGCCTGTATGACGAGGAGGTAGGTGCTTTTGCCGGCATCGACCTGGCCGCGGGAAAACAGGACGGGTATTATCCCATCCATCTCTTTGTCTTTGGCGATCTGCCGGACGCTACCTCGGCGGAGATGGATATCACCTTGTCCTACACATCCAATCAGATGGTCTCCACCTGCACGGCGCGGGGAACGCGGGCAGCGGAAAACTGCTGGCGGTTTGATCTGACGCGGCAGCATGGCGACGCGGACACGAGCCAGCAGGCCCGATGGGAACGGGAGATCTTTGCCGGAAGCCAAAAGGAACGTTATTCTGGGGTCCTGCGGATGTACGGCGAAAACGAAGCGCTTTTGGAGACGCGGGACATCGA
Organism: uncultured Dysosmobacter sp.; assembly: GCF_947631635.1. Taxonomy (GTDB): domain Bacteria; phylum Bacillota; class Clostridia; order Oscillospirales; family Oscillospiraceae; genus Oscillibacter. The sequence continues at coordinate 35,287 of NZ_CANRMB010000032.1, read as the reverse complement.
GCAATTTCGGCGGACCACCATGCGGTGGCTATAAGAGAAGGAGGAGCGGCTATGAAGATAGACAAGAGTTTGATGACAGGCAGCACAACGCTGCTGGTATTGTCCCTGCTGGCCCGGGAGGAGATGTACGGCTACCAGATGATCACGGAATTGGCCCGGCGCTCCGACCACACCTTTGAGCTGAAGGAGGGGACGCTGTATCCCATTCTCCACACCCTGGAGGCGGACCGGCTGGTGACGGTCCGGGAGAAGGAGGCGGAGACTGGCCGGGTGCGGAAGTACTACCGCATCACCCGAAAGGGCCTGCGGGCGCTGGAGGAGAAGAAAGAGGAGTGGAACACCTTCACAGAAAAGGTGAATGCCGTGGTCTGCGGCATTTCCCCGGCGTGAGCCTATGCGGGAGGTAAAAGCGGATATCCGGCTGGACCCCGCGTGGCGGGGCTGGGTCCGGGAGGTGCTGGAGCAGGTGCGGTTCTGGCCAGACCACAAGGCGATCACGAAAGAGCTGACGGCCCATCTAGAGGACAGCAAGGCCGACCTGCTGCGGCTGGGCTATGACTGGGAGCTGGCGGAGGAGCGGGTCCTGCGGTCCATGGGGGACCCGGCGGAGGTGGGGCGGGCGCTGGACCGTGCCCACAGGCCCTGGCTGGGCTGGCTGTGGCAGGTGAGCCGGTGGCTGGCGGTGCTGGCGGCGGCATGGGCGCTGATGGCCGTTCTTTCAAACGGCGGACTGCCGGACGTGGGGAAATGGATCCGGCCGCATTCCCAGTGGGATGAGTTCTACCGCTATGAGGATACCGTGGATTTCCCGCCGCCCTTTCAGGCGGGGGCATACACCATGACCGTGGAGCACGCGCATTTTGATGGGGACACGCTGTATGTGGAGATGATAGCCCAGACGCCGAAATTCTGGCTGGGTGCTCCGGTGCTCCATGGCTGTCTGGAAGCGGTGGACAGCAATGGCCTGCGGTATGCAGACGGGGGCGCGCCCCAGCGGCTCTATGGAGGCAGCAGCACCCAGGGACATGTCCGCAGCACCCTGTCCATCGGCGTGTATCGCATTGTGGGCGCCCCGGAGTGGATCGAGATCCGCCACAGGACCGCCGGATGGTCTTTCCGGCTGGAACTGCCCGGAAGAGAGGAGGAAGCACCATGAAGCTGCCGCGGATTTTGCCCCGGCTGAGCCGGAAACAGAGGATCGCGCGGAACCTGCTGGCCGCGGTCCTGCTGGCGCTTCTGGTCTGGGCCGTCCATGATTTCCGGGCGCCGGCAGCCGATACCGCCCTCCGCTGGCGGGCGGAGGAATACGGACTGCCCGCGCCGGAGGCGCTACACCGTACCGCGTGGGAGAACGCCCGGCGGGACGTGGTGTTTCGGGCTGGCGCGTTTTACGGGACGGCCGTCGAATACCGGTATGGCTGGATGGACTATGCTGTGTCCGAATTCCAACTGGCGGAGCCGGAGGGAGCGGTGGTATTTCTCCAGGAGAAGAGGAGCCGCGATCCGGAGGCGGTCTACGTCTATGCGGACCTGCCGAATGACGCGCGGGCGGTATGCGCGCTGCGTCTGCGTGAGATTGCCAACGGCCGGGCGTTTGACGAGACCTATACCATGGAGGCGGAACCCAATGAGCACGGGCTTTACCGCTTTGCCCTGGAGCGGAAATACCCGGAGGGAAACCTGAAAGATGACGAAGCGTTGGTTTTTTGGGTGTTCCAGAGCACAGCCGACGGCGCGGGAGACCCGGATTTTATCAGCGATGTCAAGGTGACCTTTTTTGACGCGGCCGGGAGGGAAGTACATACCTATGAAAAAGAACTTTGGAATCTTCAAAGGGAAGAATAAAACCTCCGCGCCCCGGGAGAATCAGGCATGGCGAAACTGGTGCGAGGCGGTCTTGGCCCAGGTCCGCTTTCAGCCGGACCACCCGGCCATCCGGCAGGAGCTGATGGCCCATTTGGAGGACAGCTGCGCCGACCTGGAGCGCCTGGGCTACGACCGGGACCTGGCGGAACAGCGGGCGCTGGGCGCCATGGGCAGCGCCTCTCTGGTGGGCAGCGCCATGGATCGGGCCCACCATCCCCTCTGGGGCTGGCTGTGGCAGGCCACCCGCATCCTGGTCCTGGCGCTGGCGGCAGCGGCGGTGGTGACCGCCTTTGTGGTGGAGGTCATGCCGGAGATGGTGCGGCAAACTGTCAGTGAGCTGCAGTGGGAGGCGCCGCCTGAGGCGGCGGAAAGGGTGGAGCTGAAACACGCCACTGTGTACGCCGCCCCGGGAGAGGTCTGGAAGGAGGACGGCCATGTGAAGGCGGAGATCCTGCTGTGGGTCAGGCAGCGGGACCCGCTGGCGGCGGGGTCATGGCCGCCGACCAGCTGGTTTACCTACCGGGACAGCCAGGGGGAGTTGAGCGCCTACCGGCGGCAGGCCGAGGACGACGCTATGCCGGAGAGCCGGTATTGGGAGTGCAAATGGGCGGGGCCGGGCGGCTGGACACGGTTCCGTGAGACCCTGGAACTGACGCTGGACGCGCCGCCGGAGTGGGTGGAGATCAGCTATCCCGCCGATGGAGAGTGGACCCTGCGGGTGGATTGGGGGAGTGAGGCATGAGACGGATCCGACTGAACCGAAAACAGAAGATCGTCCGCAATCTGCTGGTGTGCATAGTGCTTGGGCTGGTGGTGTACACCATGCTGGGCTTCCCTCCCTACACGGTGCAGGGGATGCTGGAGCGGATGGAGCGGAAGTATCTGCTGCCGGACCTGGAGCCGATCCTGGCGGATCGGGTGGAACGCAAATATTCCACAGGGTGGTTTCATGAGATCGATTACGACACCTATCTGCTGGCCAAGACGGCGGATGACACCTATATTTTCACCATGTACCGGCGCAATTTCCTGCGGGTGCGGGCAGATTACGGCAGAAATCCAAAAATCGGCCGGGGCACCCTCTGCACGGCCTGGGACGGCACGCTGTATGTGGCAGGGCCGTTCCGGGATGCGGCGGCGGCCACCGCCCAGGTGACGGCCCAAAGGACGACCCAGTATATCACCTCGGCCACAGGGGCCAGAGAGACCGTCAAGGGGGAGACCCGCACGTTCACCTTCCAGGGGGAAAAGCAGGGGGATGACCTGTTCGCCTTCCGATACCGGGCGGAGGATCACCGGCCAAACGGGTTCGGGGAGGTACCAGATGAGGAATGCGATCTGGAAAACGCGGCGTACCAGTGGTATAGGGGCTATATCGTCGATCTGGAGGAGTGGAGAGGATACAGTGTGCTCCATGCGGACCTTCCGGTGCATGTGACGCTGTACGGTGAGGACGGCGCGGTGCTGGACACCCTGGACCTGACGGTGGACACCTATGAGCTGCACTTCCATCATTGAGATCTGGAAAGCGCGCGGTCTCGGGAGATACCGCGCGCTTTCTTGGTAAATTATGACAAAAAAACCATGGGAAAATTGGTATACGCGATATGCCGGTACGTGCTATAATAAAAAAATCACACACTGGGGAGGAACAGAGATGCATTACAACGCGGTCATCTCCGGCCGCTTTCTGGACCGGCCGAACCGCTTCATCGCCCATGTGGAGACCGCGGCGGGCGTGGAGACGGTCCATGTGAAGAATACCGGCCGGTGCCGGGAGCTGCTGGTCCCCGGCGCTACAGTCTATCTGGCACGGGGGACGAATCCCGCCCGAAAGACCGCATATGATTTGATTGCGGTGGAAAAGGGAGCGCGGCTCATCAACATGGACGCCCAGGCGCCCAATCAGGTCTTTGCGGAGTGGGCGGCGTCCGGCGGCTTCCTGCCGGATGTGACGGCGGTGCGGCGCGAATATGTCTACGGGGACTCCCGGCTGGACTTCTGCCTGGAGACGCCAAAGGGCCTCCATCTGGTGGAGGTCAAGGGCGTCACGCTGGAGGAGGGCGGCGCGGCCCGTTTCCCGGACGCCCCCACGGAGCGGGGCGTGAAGCACATCCGGGAATTGCAGCGGGCGGCGTCAGCCGGACTGGACGCCACGTTGTTTTTTGTGGTGCAGATGGAGGACATCCGCAGCGTGGCCCCCAACGACGGGACCCATCCCGCCTTCGGCGCCGCCCTGCGGGAGGCTGCGGCCAACGGGGTGAACGTGCGGGCCTGCGACTGTGCCGTGACGCCGGAGAGCCTTGTCATCCGCCAGAGCGTGCCGGTGATCCTGTGAGAGCGATAGGAGTGGAAGTATGAGTTTTGCGGAGCTGTTTCTCATCGGCGTGGGATTGTCCATGGACGCCTTTGCCGTGGCCATCTGTCAGGGACTTTGCATGCCGAAGCTGAATTGGCGTCATGCCGCCGTCATCGCGCTGTTCTTCGGCGGCTTTCAGGCGCTGATGCCCTTTGCGGGGTGGCTGCTGGGATCCCAGTTCGCCGGATACATACAGAGCATCGACCACTGGGTGGCTTTTGGGCTGCTGCTGCTGATCGGCGGCAATATGGTGCGGGAGGCCCTGTCTCCGGAAGAGGAGGAAGTGGCCTGCGCCGTCAGCGCGAAGCTGGATTACAAGCAGCTCCTTTTGATGGCGATAGCCACCAGCATCGACGCTCTGGCGGTGGGCGTGACCTTTGCGTTTTTGGAGGTCTCCATCGTGCCCGCTATCTCCATCATTGGGTGCATCACCTTCTGCCTCTCCATGGTGGGCGTGGCCGTGGGCAACTTCTTCGGCGCCCGGTATAAGAGGCGGGCGGAGCTGTCCGGCGGCATCATCCTGATCCTGCTGGGCGCGAAGATATTGCTGGAACACCTGGGGATCCTGTGAGGCCGCCGCAGACCGGCGCCCGCCGGACAGCGTTCCGGCAGACGCACAGGTGTATCGACATAAAAAAGCTCCCGGCGGAATTCCCGCCGGGAGCTTTTTTGATGCAGGTGGATCACCAGGTCCCCTTGCCCTGGAAGGTGAGCCATTTCAGCTCTGTGTATTCATCCATGGAATACCGGCCGCCCTCCCGGCCCATACCGCTCTCCTTCACGCCGCCGGAGGGAGCCGTGGTGGCGCTGAGATAGGTCATGTCGTTGATGTGCACCATGCCGGCCTGGATCTTCATGCCCAGCTCCATGGCCAGGTCCAGGTCATGGGTCAGCACCGCCGCTGACAGGCCGAACTGGTTGTCATTGCACTTGGCCAGGGCATCTGCGGCGTCTGCCACCGGCACGATGCTGGTGACAGGGGCAAAGCTCTCCTCATAATAGATGCGCATGTCCTCCGTCACATCCCGCAGGACCGTGGGCTGGAAGAAGGGACCTTCATACCCGCCGCCGGTGAGGAGCCTGGCCCCTTTTGCCAAAGCGTCGTCCACCTGCCCCTTCACGAAAGGACAGTGGGCCGCGTCGATCAGCGGTCCGATAGAGACCGCCGGGTCCGTGGGATCGCCCACTTTGAGGGCGCTGGCCGCGACGGCCATTTTCTCGCAGAAGGACTCATACAGCGGGGCCTCCACCAGGATGCGGGAGGTAGCCATGCACAGTTGGCCCTGGTTGCTGAAAGCGCCGCTGGCGGCGATGCTCACGGCTTCGTCCACATCGTAGTCTTTCAGAACGATCAAGGGATTCTTGCCGCCAAGCTCCAGCGCCACACGCTTGAGATCTTTGGCGGCGGCCGCGGCGATGGCGTGACCGGCCTTGCCGCCGCCGGTGAAGGACACCATACGGACCCGGCTGTCCTGAGCCAGCGCCGCGCTGATGGATTCATCCGCCACCGGCAGCACATTGAGAACGCCCTTGGGCAGACCCGCCTGGGTCAGGACCTCTCCCAGCAGCAGATTGATCACCGGGGTGTGGGGAGAGGGCTTGAGCAGGAAGGCGTTTCCCGCCGCGATGGCATAGGCCAGTTTTTTCACGGACAGGATCAGGGGATAGTTGAAGGGAACGATACCCAGAATGACGCCCAGAGGCTGCCGGACCACCAGAGAGATCTGACCGGGCTTTGTGGGAGGCATATGCTCCGTGCTGTGACGGCGGCACTCTCCCGCGGCCACACGGAACACGCCGGCGGAACCTAAAAATTCACCTCTGGCAATGGACTGGGGCTTGCCGCCCTCCCGGACCAGCAGGTCCATGAATTCATCCATCCGGGATTCCAGAATGTCCGCTGCCCGGAGGAGCACCCGTTCCCGCTGGTCGGCGGGAGTGCTGGCCCAGCCGGGAAAGGCGGCTTGGGCCGAGGCCAGCGCCCGCTCCGCATCCCCCGGACCGCCGCGGTGTACGGAACAAAGCGGTTTCCCGGTGGCGGGTTCCAGATCGTCTCGGACGCAGCCGTCGCTCTGCGGTGTCCAGGCGCCATCGATATACAGCAGATAGTCTTTTTTCATAGCGGTCCTCCTATTCGGCAGTCAAATCGCCGGTCAAAGCAGCAGAGGGATCTTCGAGTGTGTTTATATGGAGTATATCTGTTTTTCCACCCAAAATCAAGCAAGAGCATCATGGGGCTGCCTGAGCGAATAGCGGACGGCCCATGATGCCCATTGGAAGCAAATAAAGAAAAAAAGCCTGAAATCAAAAGATTTCAGGCTTTTTCTTGGTGGAGATAAGCGGGATCGAACCGCTGACCTCTTGACTGCCAGTCAAGCGCTCTCCCAGCTGAGCTATACCCCCGAACCGGAACAGTTGACAGTATAACAGGAAGTAACGGAATTGTCAACACTAAAATTCAATCAACGACAAATTTTTTCAGCTGGTATTTGAAAAGGGTTTGGCAGTATGGAGCCGCATATGCATTTTTAAAAGAGCAGGGAGATTGACTCTGCTATGCAGATATGCTAAAATATCACTAAAACCAAGGGTCTAAAGACCGATCGATGGTTAAATAGCACGGAGTGACTCTGCATCTCCCGAAGATGCAGAGATGAGGGAATTCGGTGAGAATCCGAGACGTGCCGGCACTGTATGCGTAAGGCTTCCCTAAGCGCTCACAGAGCGTTGAACGCGAGTTCGCCATTGGAGGGATCTCTGAGAAGGTGGGGAGAGGCCGGCGGAGCGGCAGGCTCCGCAGCGCGAGTCAGGAGACCTATTTCGTGGGAAAAGAGCAGGACCGCAGGAATGGTGCTGCTTGGTTTGTTGCGGGAATATCGGCCGCGGCAGTCATTGAGACCGCCGCGGCTATTATGTTTTATATGGAAAATATTAGAAATTAGACTCCCGATATACGGAAGGAACTTCCGGGAGACAGAAGGGAAAAGAAGTGAAATGAAAAAAATGGGAACGACCCTGATGTGCTGTGTCCTGGTGTGCCTGCTGGCGGCCTGCGGCGGGAAGCCCGCCGCAGAGGCGGAGATCCAGGCACTGGAGCAAGACGGACAGGCGGAAAATACGGAGATGGTCTCCTTTACAGACGACCTGGGACGGGAGGTCACGCTTGCGGCTCCAGAGCGGGCAGCGGCGCTGATCGGCAGCTTCGCGGATGTCTGGTGCCTGGCTGGCGGCTGGGACACGCTGGTGGCTGCGGCCAACGACAGCTGGACACAGTTTGACCTGGACCTGCCGGATACAGTGGCGAATCTCGGAGAGGTCAAGGAACCGAATTTGGAACAGCTGCTGGCGGCGGAGCCGGACTTCGTCATCGGCAGCGCCAAGACCGCTGCCGATGTGGAGCTGATGGATGTGCTGGAACAGGCGGGGATCCCGGTGGCCTATTTTGAGGTCAGCTCCTTTGAGGACTATCTGAACATGCTGGGGATCTGCACGCAGCTCACGGGCTGTTCAGAGAACTACCGGCAGTACGGCACAGAGGTGCAGGCGCAGATCGAGCAGGCAAAGGACCGGGCGCCGGAAGAGGGACCCAGCGTGCTGTATATCCGGGCCACAGGCTCCAGCTGCAAGGTAAAAAACAGCGAGGGCACGGTGTTGGGCGAGATGCTGGCGGAGCTGGGCTGCGTCAACATCGCGGACAGCGAGACCGGACTGCTGGAAAATCTCAGCATGGAGACCATCCTGGCCACGGACCCGGCGTATATTTTCGTGGTGCTCCAGGGCTCTGACACGGCAAAGGCGGAAGCGACGCTGGAACAGACGCTGCTCTCCAATCCCGCATGGAGCGAGCTGACCGCGGTGCGGGAGGGCAGATACTACACGATGGACCAGCGGCTGTACAATGTAAAGCCCAACGCACGGTGGGGAGAAGCTTATGAAAAACTGGCGGACATCCTCTATCCCGCGGCATAAACCCGGCACAACGGCCGCTGTTCTGGCGGGACTCGTTTTGCTGGTGGCGGTCCTGAACCTCTGCCTGGGCGCGGAGACGATCCCGCTGGGGACCGTGGGCCGGGTCCTGGCGGGGCAGGAGCACGGCACAGTGGCGTTCCGGATCATCCGCTATGTGCGGATGCCCCGGACCTGCGCCTGCCTGCTGACCGGCGCCGCCCTGGCGGCCTCGGGGGCGATCATCCAGGGGGTGCTGTCCAATGCCCTGGCGGCGCCCAGCACCATCGGCGTCAACGCAGGCGCCGGACTGCTGGTGGCGGTCTGCTGCGCCGTTGCGCCCTCCTCAGTGGCGCTGGTCCCCTATGCGGCGCTGCTGGGCGGCTTTTTAGGCGTGAGTCTGGTGCTGTTCATCGCGGAACGGACCGGGGCGTCCAAGATCACATTGGTGCTGGCGGGTGTGGCGATCTCCAGTATTTTCAGTGCGGGCATCGACGCGGTCATCACCTTCGTGCCGGACGCGTTGAACGGGTATTCTGATTTTCGGATCGGCGGCTTTTCCGGCATGTCCATGACCAGGATCAAACCGGCGCTCTGGCCCATCGTTTTGAGCTTCACGGCGGCGCTCTCCCTGCATAATGAGATGGACGTTTTGATGCTGGGGACGGAGCAGGCCCAGAGCCTGGGGGTATCCGCCAAAAGACTCCGCCTCCTGGTGCTGGCGCTGGCTGCGGTGATGGCCGGAGCGGCGGTGAGCATCTCAGGCCTGGTCGGATTTGTGGGCCTGATCGCGCCGCATATCATGCGGCGGCTGGTAGGGGAGGACAGCGGCCCGCTGCTGGTGACCTCCGCTCTGGGGGGCGCGGCCCTGCTGGGGGGATGCGACCTGCTGGCCCGGATGCTGTTCGCCCCCTTTGAGCTGCCGGTGGGCATCGTTATGGCGCTGGTGGGCGGCCCCTTCTTTATCTGGCTGCTGCAAAGGAGGGGGCACACATGATCGAACTCAAGGACCTCGGCGCGGGCTATGGCGGCCATGCGGTGCTTCACGGGATATCCATGGCGTTCCCGCCCGGACAGGTGACGGTCCTTCTGGGACCGAACGGCTGCGGCAAGAGCACATTGGTCAAGGCGGCGCTGGGGCTGTTGCCGGACCGGACGGGCGACGTGCTGTTCGACGGCATCAGCATCGACCGCCTGACCGTGCGGCAGATCGCCCAAAAGGCGGCGTATATGGCACAGGCCCGTAATATTCCGAGCATCACAGCCCGGCGAATGGTGCTCCATGGCCGGTTCCCCTATCTGGGCTATCCCCGGCGCTACCGGCCGGAGGATCGCGAGATGGCCCGGCAGGCGCTGGCCTGGGCGGATGCGGAGGACCTGGCCGACCGGCCCATGTCGGAGCTCAGCGGCGGCCAGCGGCAGAAGGTCTATTTGGCCATGGCGCTGGCGCAGGACACGGAGACCATTTTCATGGATGAGCCGACCACCTACCTGGACGTCAAACATCAGATGGAGGTCATGTCCGTCTCCCGCCGGCTGGCAGAGCTGGGACGGGCTGTGGTCCTGGTCCTGCACGACCTGTCCCTGGCACTGCGGGAGGCGGATCAGCTGGCTGTGCTGGAGGAGGGGATGCTGCGCCGGACCGGGACCGCGGAGGAGATCTTTTCCAGCGGCGTGCTGGACCGGGTATTCGGCGTGACGGTAAAGCGCATTTGGACGGAGCACGGCTGGCAGTATTACTATGTGTGAGAACGGATCGAGGGGGACGCTATGGGATATTTTCCCTTCTTTGTGGAGCTGTCTGAGAAACAGGGGCTGATCGTGGGCGGCGGGACCGTCGCTCTGCGCAAGGTCCAAAAGCTGCTGCCATACGGCCCGCGGCTGGCTGTGGCGGCGCCGGAGCTCCATGGGGAGCTCCGCACGATCTGCGGATTGGAGCTGCGGGAGAGGCCGTTTGTGCCGGAGGACCTGGAGGGCTGCGACTTTGTGATCGCCGCCACGGATGACCACGCGCTGAATCACCGGATCGCGGCGCTGTGCCGGGAGCGGGGGATTTTGGTCAATGTGGCGGACTGCAAGGAGGACTGCACGTTTTTGTTTCCGGCGCTGGTCAAGCGCGGGGACCTGTCTGTGGGCATCTCCACCAGCGGAGCGGGCCCCACGGCAGCCATCTATTTCAAGGAGCGGATCGCGGATCTTCTGCCGGAGCGCTTGGAGGAGATCCTGGCGTATTTGGAGGCGGCCCGGGAGACGGTGAAGGACCAGATCCCGGAGGAGAGCCGCCGCAGGCAGCTGCTGAGAGAACTCTTTGACGAGTGCATGCGGGCAGGCGGACCGCTGCCCGGCACAGCCCTGCCGGAAAAACTGCAGGCTGCACAGGAGGTACACGGATGAAAGAAAAAAAGGGCTGCGTCTATCTGGTCGGCGCCGGCTGCGGCGCGGCGGACCTGATCACGGTGCGGGGCCTGCGGCTGCTGCAGCAGTGTGACGTTGTGGTCTATGACGATCTGATCGACATGGAGCTGCTGGCAGCGGCGCCGCCGGCGGCGGAGCGGATCTATATGGGGAAGCGGTGCGGGAAGCACTCCGCGCCCCAGGGAGAGATCTCCGGTGTTTTGGTGGAAAAAGCCGGAGAGGGTAAAACCGTAGTCCGGCTGAAGGGGGGAGACCCCTTTGTATTCGGCCGGGGCGGTGAGGAGATCCAGGCCCTGCGGGCCGCAGGGATCCCCTGTGAAGAGGTGCCGGGCATCTCGTCCGCCATCGCCATCCCGGCCGCCGCTGGCATTCCGGTGACACACCGGAGCGTCAGCCGGAGCTTTCATGTCATCACGGGACATACAGCGGCGTCAAGCGGACTGCCGGAGGATCTGGAGCATCTGGCAGCCCTGCATGGGACCTTGGTGTTCCTGATGGGATTGAGCCATCTGGAGCAGATCACCAAAGGCCTTTTACAGGCGGGAAAGGCGCCGGAGACCCCGGCGGCGGTGGTGTCCGGCGGCAACGCGGCGCACCCGGCCACTGTCCGGGCTGCGCTGCAGGACCTGCCGGAGCGCGCACGGCAGGCGGGCGTGCAGCCTCCCGCCGTGATCGTGGTGGGCGAAGCGGCGGCGCTGGACCTCTCTGCGACCCTGGAGCGGCCCCTGCGGCATGTGCGGATCGGCCTGACGGGGACCAGCGCGGTGACCTCTAAGCTGAAGAGCGCCCTGCGGGAATATGGGGCGGAGGTCTGGACCGTGGAGGAATCCCTGGTGGAGGAGCTGCCTGTGGCTGAAAGCCTTTCAGGCCTCTGCGGCAAAAACCGCTGGCTGGTGTTTACCAGCAGCAATGGCGTCAGAAGCTTTTTCCGCCGCCTGCGGGAGGAGCGCATGGACCTGCGCCGCCTTCACGGCTGCAAATTCGCCGTGATCGGCGCCTCCACGGGGAAGCTGCTGGAGCAGCATGGAATATCCCCGGACCTCTGTCCAGAGGTCTATACCAGTGAGGGCCTTGCCTGGGCGCTGGCGGAACAGGTGAAAGCGGGGGAGGAGGTAGTCCTGCTCCGCTCCCGGGAGGGGGCGGCGGTCCTGCCCCAGATCCTGCGGGAACACGATATCCCCGTGCGGGAGATCCCGCTGTATACTCTGCGGAGCGAGCCGCGGACAGCGGAGGCCGCCCGCGGCGTGCTGGACACGCTGGACTATCTGACCTTTTCCAGCGCCAGCGGCGTGGAGCTGTTCTGCGCCGCCCACGGAGAGATCCCGCCGCAGGCGGTCTGTGTGTGCATCGGAGAGGTGACGGCACGGGCGCTGGCAAAGCGCTGTGACCGGCCGTTCCTGACAGCGGATACCATCTCCGCCGAGGGGATCGTGGATGCGATCTTAAAGCACCGGGCTATATAAACCATGAGGTGTTTTTCGGTTGGTGATCCATGGAAGAACAGAAGAGGTGAGAGCATGAAAAAAGCGATCCTATGCGTTAGCTTTGGGACCAGTGTGGACGCCGCGAGAGCGGGCATCACGGCGGTGGAGAACACCCTGCGGTCTCTGGCGCCTGACCGCCTGTTCGTTCGGGCGTTCACAAGCTCCATTATCCGCCGCATCCTCGCGGAGCGGGGAGAGACAGTGCCAAGCGTTCCGGAGGCACTGGAGGGCCTTTGGAGCCAGGGGATACGGGAGGTGCTGGTGCAGCCGACCCACATCCTCTATGGCCATGAATACGACAAGATCCGAGCGGAGGCGGAGCCATGGCGGAAGCGCTTTGACAGTCTGGTGATCGGCAGGCCGCTGCTGGCGGATACCGAGGATATCCAGGCGCTGGCGGCGGCGATGTCCAGGACCTATCCGCCCTGTGCGGATGAGACGCTGGTCCTGTTCGGCCACGGAACAGACCACTTTGCCAATGCGGTGTATCCGGCGCTGCAGACAGCGTTTTGGCTGACCGGCAGAGCGGATGTTTTGGTGGGGACCGTGGAGGGCTGGCCCTCCTACGAGGACGTGTCCCGCCAGATCCAGGCCGGTGGAAGGAAGCGCGTCCATCTGGTGCCGCTGATGCTGGTGGCCGGAGACCACGCCATGAACGACATGGCGGGGGCGGAGAGCGGCAGCTGGGCGTCCCGCCTGACGGCGGAGGGCTGCACGGTGCGGTGCACAGTTGAGGGCCTGGGAGCGGTCCCGGCAGTGCAGGCACTGTACCGGGCGCATTTGGAAAGCATTCTGTAAAAGAAAGGTGGGTGCGTCATGGCTTTTGAATACTACATCCGAAGCGGCCAGCGAAAGCTGCGCTGCGGCTATACAACAGGGACCTGCGCGGCGCTGGCGGCGGCGGGAGCCGCACGCCTGCTGCTGACCGGAGAGGCCCCGGAACGGATGTGCCTGATGACACCCAAGGGCATTCTGGTGGAGGTGGAGCCGCAGTCCTGCGCAATGGCCGGGGACACCGCCCGCTGCGCCGTGGTCAAGGATGGCGGCGACGACGCGGATGTGACCCACGGTCATCTGGTCTGCGCATCCGTCGCCCGGACCGCCGCCGGCATCACCATTGACGGCGGCACCGGTGTCGGCAGGGTGACCAGGCCCGGTCTGGACCAGCCGGTGGGGGCGGCGGCCATCAACCACGTTCCCCGGCAGATGATCGCGGCGGCTGTGGGCGAGGTCTGCGGAGAGACCGGATACAGCGAAGGACTGTCCGTGGTGATCTCCGTTCCCGGCGGGGAAGAGCTGGCCCGGCGGACCTTCAATCCCATGCTGGGGATCGAGGGGGGCATCTCCATCCTGGGGACTTCCGGCATCGTGGAGCCCATGAGCGAGCAGGCGATCGTGGATACCATCGCGGTGGAGGAGCATCAGGCGGCGTTTTCCGGCTCTAAGCATCTGCTGCTGACACCGGGAAATTACGGCATGGATTTTCTGCGGGAGAATGGGTTGGACGCACAGGGAGTCCCCTGTGTGAAATGCTCCAATTTCTTGGGAGAGGCCCTGGATATCGCGGTGGTAGAGGGCTTCCAAAGCGTTCTTCTGGTGGGGCATATCGGCAAGCTGGTGAAGCTGGCCGGCGGCGTGATGAACACCCACTCCAAATGGGCGGACTGCCGGGTGGAGCTGTTCTGTGCCCACACGGCGGTCTGCGGCGGCGGGACAGACCTGTGCCGCCGGCTGATGGAGGCGGCCACCACAGATGCGTGTATCGCGGAGCTGGACGCGGCGGGCCTGCGGGAAGCGGTGATGGAGAGCCTGCTGGCGGCGATCCAGCGGCACCTGGAATACCGGGCGGCAGGCGCGTTTACCGTCGGAGCGGTTGCATTTTCCAATGAATACGGATTACTGGGAAAAACAGAGACAGTTGAGGAGATCATGGAGCAATGGAAGCAGAGATGAAAAAAGGAGTTTTTTACGGCGTCGGCATTGGCCCCGGAGACCCGGAGCTGCTGACGGTGAAGGCGATCCGGCTCCTGGAGCGGTGCCCGGTCATTGCGGCGCCCCAGACGAAGAGCGGGGAGATGCTGGCGCTGGACATCGCGTCCCGTGCGGTGGACCTCCAGGGAAAGACCGTGGTTCCGCTGCATTTTGTCATGGAGCGTGACCCGGAAAGGCTGCGAAAGTCCCATCTGGCCGCGGCGGAGGCGGTGGAAGCGTATTTGGTCCAGGGACAGGATGTGGCGATGCTGAATCTGGGCGACGTCTCGATCTACGCCACCTATTCCTATTTGATGGAGATCTTGCGGGAACGGGGATACGAGACGGCCATGATCCCCGGCGTTCCCAGCTTCTGCGCGGTGGCGGCCTGCTTGAACGTGAGCCTGACGGAGATGAACAGCACGTTGCATATCGCGCCCGGCAGCGCGGCGCTGAAGGAGACGCTGGACCTGCCGGGGATCAAGATCCTGATGAAATCGGGCCGTCAGATGCCGGCCGTTTTGGCGGCGCTGGCGGAGCGGAATGCCCTTGAGAGAAGTATGCTGGTCCAAAACTGCGGACTTCCGGGCGAGCGGGTCTATCCGGACCTGTCCCGGGAGGCGCCCACTGAGGGAATGGGTTATTTTGCCACAGTGATCGTAAAGGAGTGAGAGAACATGGTACATTTTGTCGGCGCCGGACCCGGCGCGCCGGACCTGATCACCCTGCGGGGCGCGGAGCTGCTGAAGCAGGCGGATGTGATCATCTACGCCGGAAGCCTGGTGAACCCGGCGCTTCTGGAAATGGCAAAGCAGGACTGCCGCGTCTACAACAGCGCGACCATGACGCTGGAGGAGGTCCTTGCCGTGATGGAGCAGGCGGAGGCGGCGGGCGAGACCACCGTCCGCCTGCACACCGGGGACCCCTGTGTCTACGGCGCCATTCGGGAGCAGATGGACGCCCTGGACGCCCGCGGGATCGCCTATGACGATACGCCGGGAGTCTCCAGCTTCTGCGGCGCGGCGGCGGCCCTGTGCGCAGAATACACCCTGCCGGGCGTCAGCCAGAGCGTGATCATCACCCGACTGGCGGGCCGGACGCCGGTGCCGGAGGCGGAGAGTTTGTCCGCCATGGCCGGGCACGGGACCTCCATGGTCATTTTCCTGTCCAGCGGGATGCTGGCACAGGTCCAGCAGGAGCTTTTGAAGGGCGGCGCCTACACGGAGCAGACGCCTGCCGCCCTGGTATACAAGGCCACCTGGCCGGAGGAAAAAACGGTGCGCTGTACGGTTGGCACACTGGCCCAGGCGGGCGAGCAGGCGGGCATCCGCAAGACGGCTCTGGTGCTGGTGGGGGATTTCCTGGATTCCCCCTATGAAAAGAGCAAGCTGTATGACCCGGCGTTCACCACGGAATACCGGGAGGGCCGCAAATGAGTGCCCCGGGAGGCGGCCCTGCATTTTTGGCCTTTTCAGAAAAGGGGGCAGCGCTGGCGGAGCGTCTGCGCCGCGCTTTGGGAGGCACCGTGACCTGTACCCGCACTGTACAGGGATTTTCCTTGTCGGAGTGGACGGAGAGGGCGTTTTTCACAAATAGCTCCCTGGTATTTGTGGGCGCCGTGGGCATCGCCGTCCGGGCCATAGCCCCCTATCTGAAAGGCAAGGCGGTGGACCCGGCGGTGGTGGCTGTGGATGAATGCGGCCGGTTCGCCGTGCCGGTGGTGTCCGGCCATCTGGGCGGGGCCAACGATCTGGCCCGGGCGATCGCGGCGGCCTGCGGCGCAGTGGCCGTCATCACCACGGCGACGGACGCCAACGGCCTGTTCGCCGTGGACGAGTGGGCGAAGCGGCAGAACTGCGCGGTGACGGACCCCCATGGGATCAAAGGAGTCTCCGCCAAAATATTGGCGGGGGAGACCGTTATGGTCCGCTCCGCCTGGTCCATAGAGGGAACGCCGCCGGAGCGGATCCGCCTGACAGATGGAAGGGAATGGGATGTCTGCGTCGATGTCCGCCGCCGGCAGGGCAGCGGCCTCTGTCTGGCACCCAGGGCATTGGTCTTGGGCGTCGGCTGCCGCCGGGGAACCTCCCAGGCGGCGCTGGAGTCGGCTTTTGCGGATCTCTGTGAGAGCTTGGAGCTGTGGCCGGAGTCCGTCTGCGGTGCGGCTACCATCGACCTAAAATCGGACGAAAGCGGGCTGCTGGCCTTCTGCGAGGCCCACGGCTGGCCCATCCGTTTTTATTCCGCCGGGGAGCTGCGGCAGGCGGAGGGCGTTTTCACCGCCTCTGCCTTCGTGGAACAGCGGACCGGCGTGGACAACGTCTGTGAGCGCAGCGCGGTATTGGCGGCGGGGGGACCGCTGCTTGAGAGAAAACACGCGGGCGGAGGCATCACCATGGCATTGGCCTGGAGGCCCTTCCGCCTGGATTGGAGATGGCAGGATGCGTAAAGTTTATGTGGTGGGGCTGGGGCCCGGCGGCAGCCGGTATTTGACAGAGGAGGCCCGGGCGGCGCTGGCGGCGGCGGACGTTCTGTGCGGATACACCGTGTATGTGGACCTGGTGGCCCCGCTGTATCCGGAGAAGGAGACCTATACGACGCCCATGACGCGGGAGATCGACCGCTGCCGCTGGGCGCTGGAGACCGCCCGGAGCGGCCGGACAGTGGCCATGGTATGCAGCGGCGACGCGGGGGTCTACGGCATGGCCAGCCCGGTGCTGGAGCTGTCCCAGGACTATCCGGAGGTGGAGGTGGAGGTCGTGGCTGGGATCACGGCGGCGCTCTCCGGCGGCGCGGTCCTGGGCGCGCCGCTGGGACATGACTTCTGCGTGATCTCCCTGTCGGACCTGCTGACGCCCTGGGAGGTCATCGAAAAGCGGTTGGAATGCGCGGCGGCGGGGGATTTTGCCGTCTGCCTGTACAATCCCTGCTCTAAAAAACGGAAGGACCACCTGCGGCGGGCCTGTGAGATCCTGCTGCGCACCCGGAGCGGCGACACGGTCTGCGGCTGGGTGAAAAACATCGGCAGAGAGGAACAATGCTGTAAGGTATTGACACTTTCCGAGCTGCCGGAGGAAGAACTGGATATGTTCACCACCGTATTTATCGGCTCCTCCCAGACAAAAGACCTGGCGGACCGCATGGTGACGCCCAGAGGATACAAAAAAGCATGAAGATCCTGATTTTCAGCGGGACCACCGAGGGACGGACCCTTTCCCACCTGCTGGCGGAAAAAGGCGCGGAGGTGACGGTCTGCGTTGCCACGGAGTACGGCCGGGAGGAGCAGGGGACTGCGGAGAATATCACAGTCCTGACAGGCCGCAGAACGCCGGAGGAAAAGCTGGCGCTTCTGCGGGACTGCGACCTGTGTGTGGACGCCACCCATCCCTACGCCGTGGAGGTGACGAAGAGCGTCCGGGAGGCCTGCGCCGCAGCGGGCGTGCCGTACCGCCGCCTGCTGCGCGGCGGAGGCGGCGGAGATGACGGCGCTGTTGTGGTGGAGAGCGCGGCGGAGGCGGCGGAATTCCTGTCCCAAAAGACAGGGAAGATCCTGCTCACCACCGGGGCGAAGGAGCTGAAAGCATTTGCGGGCCTGGAGCCGTCCCGGCTGTTTCCCCGGGTCCTGCCCACCCATGAGAGTATTGCCGCCTGTGAGGCGGCGGGGATTCCCCACCGCAACATCCTGGCGATGCAGGGGCCCTTTTCCCAGGAGCTGAACGAGGCGCTGATCCGGCAATGCGGCATCTCCGTCCTTGTGACAAAAGATGGTGGAAAGGCTGGGGGCTTTACAGAAAAGGTCCTTGCGGCCAGAAGCACAGGGACCCAACTGGTCCTGATCCGCCGCCCGGAGGAGCGCGGCGAGTCCTTTGAAGAGATCGTAACGAGCTGTGAGGAGTTGATGAAATGCTTGTAACACTGGCCGGCCTTGGCTGCGGTACGGCGGCCACCGTCACTGCCGAGGCGCGGGAGGCCATGCTCCAGGCGGACTGCCTGATCGGCGCGGAACGGCTGCTGGCATCCCTGCCGGAGACATGCACGAAGCGGCGCCTTCCGGCCACCAGACCCCAGGAGATCTTTGACCTTCTGGGGAAGGTGGGGAGCCAGCGCCCCTGCGTGGTATACAGCGGCGACACCGGCTTTTATTCAGGCACCCGGGGCCTGCTGCCGCTGTTGGAGGCCAGCGGCATGGCATACCGGGTGCTGCCCGGCATTTCCAGTGTGCAGATGCTGGCGGCGCGGCTGGGCCGTCCCTGGCAGGACTGGGCGCTGTATTCCGCCCACGGTACGGACTGCGACCCGGTGACGGCTGTGTCCCAGGGAAGGCCCGCGTTTTTCCTGACCGGCGGGAGCCTTGGTCCCGATGGCCTCTGCCGCCGTCTGGCGGACGCGGGGCTGGGAGAGCTGCCGGTAACGGTGGGAGAGAATCTCTCCTATGGCCAGGAGCGCATTTCCCGGGGAACGGCGGCGGAACTGGCAAAACAGAGCTTTGCGCCCCTCTCCGTGCTGCTGGCGGAACCGGCGCCGGAGCCCTTTCCAAAGCGGACCTCCGGCATCGCGGACGCGTGCTTCCAGCGGGGAACGGTCCCCATGACCAAGCAGGAGGTGCGGGCGGCGGCGCTGGGGAAGCTGGCGGTCCGGCCCACGGATATCGTGTGGGATGTGGGCGCCGGCACCGGCAGCGTCTCCGTGGAGCTGGCGTTGGCGGCGGACCGGGGCCGCGCCTATGCCGTCGAGTGCCAGGAGGAGGCCTTGGAGCTGATCCGGACCAACCGGGAGCGCTTCGGCGCGTGGAATTTGACGCCGGTTCCCGGCAGAGCGCCGGAGGCACTGGAGGCCCTGCCTGCGCCGGACGCCGTTTTTATCGGCGGGACCAAGGGCGGCATGGAGCCTATCGTGGACATTGCTCTGAAAAAGAACCCCAATGCCCGCATCTGTATTTCCGCCATCGCCTTGGAGACCCTGACAGCTGCCGTCACAGCGCTGACCGCCCGCGGACTGGAGGCGGAGGTGACCCAGATCAGCGTCAGCCGGACAAGGGCGGCGGGGGCGCTGCACCTGCTGATGGCGAATAATCCGGTCTTTTTGATCACCGGGCGCCGGACGGAGGGAACAGAGACATGATCCGGATGCTGCTGGCGGCTCCCGCCTCCGGAAGCGGAAAGACCGCCGTGACCTGCGCCCTGCTGGCGGCGCTGCAAAAGCGGGGCCTGGCGCCCTGCGCCTTCAAGTGCGGCCCGGACTATATCGACCCCATGTTTCACCGGGCGGTGCTGGGGGTGGAGAGCCGCAATCTGGACCTCTTTCTCTCTGATGAAGAGACCCTTCGGAATTTGTTTGCCCGGGCATCGGCGGGCCACGGCGCGGCGGTGTGCGAGGGCGTCATGGGCTTTTACGACGGTGTGGGCGGCGTCACGGACCGGGCCAGCGCCTGGCATGTGGCCCGCACGCTGGACCTTCCTGTGATCCTGGTGGTCCGGGCGAAGGGGGCCAGCCTGACATTGGCCGCGCAGATCAGGGGCCTGCGGGACTTTCGGGAGCACAGTGGCATCGCGGGCGTGATCCTGAACGACTGTTCCCCGATGCTGTGCCGCAGCCTCGCGCCGATGCTGGAACAGGAGACCGGGCTCCCCGTGTTGGGGTGCCTGCCCCATCTGGAACAGGCGGAGATCGAGAGCCGCCATCTGGGCCTGTATACCGCATCGGAGATCCGGGACCTGACGGAGCGGATCGACCTGCTGGCCCGGGAGCTGGAGGCGCATGTGGATGTGGACGCGCTGCTGGCGCTGTGCCGGAGCGGAACAGCGGACACACTTGCCGGACCGCCGCCGGATATCCCGCGGGGGAAAAACGCGGTCCGCATCGCGGTGGCCCGGGACGAGGCCTTCTGCTTTACCTATGCGGAGAGCCTGGAGACACTGGCGATGGCCGGGGCGGAGCTTGCCGCGTTCAGCCCCCTGCGGGACAGGGCCCTGCCGGACGGCGCCTGCGGCCTATATCTGCCGGGCGGCTATCCGGAGCTTTACGCAAAGGCGCTGTCCGCCAATGGAGAGATGCGGCAGGCGGTCAAAGCGGCTGTGAGCCGGGGGATGCCGACGGTGGCTGAGTGCGGCGGATTTTTGTATCTGGGCCAGGCGCTGGGGGATGAAAAGGATGTCCGCTGGCCTATGGCAGAGGTCCTCCCGGGGGAGGGCTTTCCCGCCGGAAAGCTGGTGCGGTTCGGCTATAGCACCCTGCGGGCCAAAGGGGACAGCCTGCTGTTTCGGGCGGGCGAGGAGATCCCGGCCCATGAGTTCCACTATTGGGACAGCACGGAGAACGGCAGCGGCCTGCAAGTGGAAAAGCCGGTGTCCGGGCGGTCCTGGACCTGCGGATTTATGACAGAGACCCTATACGCGGCCTTTCCGCACCTCTATTTTGCGGGGAGCCCCCAACTGGCGGAGCGGTTTGTACGCGCCGCGGAGCGCTACAGAGAAAACGAGGAAAAAGACGATGGAACTGAAAGCACTGCTCACACAGATCGGACCTGAAGACACGGAGGCGCGGAAAAGGGCGCACCAGCACTGGTGCGACTGCGCCAAGCCCCTTGGGGGACTGGGCCTGCTGGAAACGGTCCTGGAGGATATCGCGGCCCTGACAGGCAGCGCGGAGATCGACATCAGCCGCCGGGCGGTGCTGGTCCTGTGCGCAGACAACGGCGTGGTGGCCCAGGGGGTGACACAGACGTCCAGCGCTGTGACGGCCGTTGTGGCAAAGAGCCTGCCTGCTGGCCGTACATCCGTGTGCCGCATGGCAAACGTGGCGGACTGCCGGGTGGTCCCGGTGGACATGGGAATTCTGGACTTCCCGGAGACGGCGGGGGTCCTGTCCCGGCGGATCGGGAACGGCACCGCTGACATGACACTGGGGCCGGCCATGTCCCGGAGCCAGGCGGAGGCGGCGGTCCTTACCGGCGTGGAACTGGTGCGGGAGCAGAAGGAACAGGGGATCCGCCTTCTGGCCACCGGCGAGATGGGGATCGGCAACACCACCAGCTCCAGCGCCGTGGCCAGCGTCCTGCTGAACTGCCCGGTGGAGCAGGTGACCGGACGGGGGGCCGGACTGTCCGACGAGGGGCTGCAGCGGAAGATCCGGGCGATCCGGCGGGCGGTGGAGGTCAACCGTCCGGACCGGGCGGACGTTCTGGATGTGCTGGGAAAGGTCGGCGGGTTCGACATCGGGGGCATGTGCGGCATGTTTCTGGGCGGCGCGCTGTACGGCGTACCGGTCCTGATCGACGGCTTCATCAGTTCCGTGGCGGCCCTGTGCGCCCAGCGGCTCTGCCCCCAGGCGGGGAAGGCCATGTTTGCCAGCCACGTTTCAGCGGAACCCGCAGGGAGATTGGTCCTGGATGCACTGGGGAAAACGCCGCTGATCACCGCCGGGATGCACCTGGGCGAGGGGACCGGCGCGGTGGCGGCGATCCCGCTGCTGGACATGGCCTGCGCGGTCTACCGGGAGACATACAGCTTTGCGGAATGCGGCATTGAGGCGTACCAGCCCCAGGGGGACGGCGCATGATGACGCTGGTCGTGGGCGGCTCCGCCAGCGGAAAGAGCGAATACGCCGAGGGACTGATCCTGTCCGCCGCAGGCTGGCCCAGAGTCTATATTGCCACCATGCAGCCCTTTGACGAAGAGTGCTTCCGGCGCATCGAAAAGCACCGGCTCATGCGGGCCGGCAAGTCCTTTGAGACGGTGGAGTGCTATACCGGTCTGGCCTCCGTGACGATGCCGGAGAACAGTGCGGTGCTGCTGGAATGCATGAGCAATCTGTGCGCCAACGAGATGTACAGCCCCCAGGGAAGCGGGGAAAACGCCCAAAAGGCGGTTTTGGAGGGCGTGGAACGCCTGCGCCGCCAGTGCAGGGATCTGGTGATCGTGTCGAATGAGGTTTTTTCCGGCGGGAGCCGCTACCAGGGAGATACCCTGCGCTATTTGGAACTGCTGGGCCGGGTGAACTGCGCCCTGGCTGCCATGGCGGACAATGTCTGCGAGGTGGTATACGGCGTTCCGGTCTATTACAAGGGAGGAGAACCCAACTGATGCTGCTGTTTGAGACCATTGCCGTGGCGTTTGCCATGTTTTCCGCGGTGCCGCTGCCCCAGCCGGAGTGGAACCAGCGGAACATGCGCTATATGCTGTGTGCGTTCCCACTGGTGGGCCTGGTAAATGCCCTTGGCTGGTGGGCCTGGGCCGCGCTCTGCCAGGCGCTGCGCTTTCCACTTTTGTTACAGGCGGCGGGACTGTGCCTGATCCCTGTGGCGGTGACGGGCGGCATCCATCTGGACGGCTACGCGGATACCAGCGACGCCCTGGCCAGCTATGCCCCGCCGGAGCAGCGGCAGGAGATCCTGAAGGACCCCCGCTGCGGCGCCTTTGCGGTCATCCGGACATGCGCCTACTTTGTGGGGAGCTTTGCCCTGTGCGGCGCACTGACGCTGGACCGGCGGGCGCTGTGCTGCATGAGCCTGGCCTTTGTCTTTTCCCGCGCCCTTTCGGGTTTTGCGGTGGCGGCTTTCCCGCTGGCAAAGAATACGGGCCTGGCCCACACCTTCGCCACGGCAGCGGATAGGGTGCGTGTCCGCTGGATCTTAGGCGCCCTTGTGCTGCTGGCCGCCGGAGCGCTGTGCTTCTGCGGCGGGCCTGTGGGGGCGGCGATGGTCCTGGCGGCAGGGGGGGTGTTTGGATACTACATCCATACGGCCAAGCGGAAGTTCGGCGGCATCTCCGGCGATCTGGCGGGCTGGTTTTTACAGAAGGCGGAGTTTTGGATGCTGGCGGCGCTTGTGCTGTGCCAGTATGGGGAGGCAGTGCTATGATCTTGATCGTTGGGCCGCTGTGCAGCGGAAAAAAGGCGGCGGCCATGCAGCTCCTGCACTGTGATGAACAGGAATTGTCCCGCCGCGCGGTATGGGATGTCCAGGAGCTGGCCGCAAAAAGCGGAGACCTCCCGGCGCTGGCCGGAGAGCTGGCCCGCTATGAGGCCGTCATTGCCACAGAGGTCGGCGGCGGCGTGGTGCCCGCGGATGCGGAGGAGCGGGCGGCCCGGGAGGCGGCGGGACGGCTGTGCTGTCTGCTGGCCCGGCGGGCGGACGCGGTGGTCCGGGTGTTCTGCGGCATCCCGGTGGTCATCAAGGGGGAACTCTCATGAAGATCTATCTTCTGCGCCATGGGCGGACCGCTTACAATGCGGAGCACCGCTACCAGGGGCACCGGGATATCCCCCTGTCCGGCGAGGGGGAGGCGGAGCTGGTCCAGGCGGATTTCTCCCCGCAGGTGGTCTATGTGTCCCCCCTGCGGCGGGCACGGCGCACGGCGGAATGCCTGTTTCCCGCCGCCCGCCAGTCTGTGGTGGAGGCCTTGATCGAGATGGATTTCGGTGCCTTTGAAGGACGGAATTATCTGGAGATGGAGGACGACCCGGAGTACCGTGCCTGGGTGGACGGCGGCTGCAATGGCCGCTGTCCCGGCGGCGAGGACCGGCCGGAGTTCTGCCGGCGGGTATGCGCGGCGTTTGAGGAACTGGTGGAACAGGCCGCGGCCCCCCAAGAGCTGGTCGTCGTGGCCCATGGCGGCGTATTGATGGCGCTGATGGAGCGGTTCGCCCTGCCGGAGCGGGGCTATTTTGACTGGGAGGCGCCCAACGGCGGCGGCTATGTGCTGGATTGGGACGCCGGGCTCTGGCAGTCCTCCCGGAAGCTCCGGCTGCTGGAACGTGTGCGGTATACGAAAGGCGGCGTCTCATGCTGATTCTCTGGGCCGCGGTCTGCGGCTTCCTGCTGGACCTTTTGCTGGGGGACCCTGCATGGCTTATCCATCCGGTGGTCCTGATGGGAAAGCTGATCAACTGGGTGGAAAAAACTCTGCGCCCCCGGTTTTCCCAGACATCCGCCGGGGAATTTCGGGCAGGCGTCTGCCTTGCGGTCCTTCTGCCCGCCGCAGCGCTGGCGGTCACAGGGGGAGGCTGCGCCCTGGCGTTCTGGCTGCACCCCGCGGCGGGCTTTGCCCTGCAGACCCTGTGGTGCTGGCAGGCACTGGCCATGAAGGGCTTGGCGGCGGAGAGCCGGAACGTCTGCGGGGCCCTGCAGAGCGGCAGCCTTCCTGCGGCCCGGAAGGCCGTCGCCAGGATCGTCGGCAGAGACACGGAGCGGCTGAGTGCGGAAGGGGTGGCAAAGGCGGCCATTGAGACGGTGGCGGAGAATTTTTCCGACGGCGTGGCGGCCCCGATGCTGTATATGTTTCTGGGCGGCGCACCCCTGGCGATGGTGTACAAATCCATCAACACCATGGACAGCATGGTGGGGTATCAGAACCAGCGCTATCTGTATTTCGGCCGCGCGGCGGCAAAGCTGGACGACGCGGTGAACTTTCTGCCCTCCCGGATCGCCGCCTGCTTCTGGATCGCCGCCGCGGCGCTGACGGGCCAGGACGGGAGGGGGGCCTTCCGCATGTGGCGGCGGGACGCCCGGTGCCACGCCAGCCCCAACTCCGCCCAGACGGAATCCGCCTGCGCCGGGGCGCTGGGGGTCCAGCTGGCGGGACCGGCCTGGTATTTTGGAGAGCTGTATGAAAAACCCACCATCGGGGACCCCACGCGGCCTGTGGTGCCGGAGGACATCCTGCTGGCGAACCGGATGCTGTACGCCGCCGGAACACTGCTGCTGGTTGCCTGCGCGGCGGTGCGGTATCTGGCGGTATGTCTGATTTGAGGAAACAGTCATGATGCATGAATTGGTACATGGCGGCGACTGGGCCGGCTTTGCGGCGGACCAGGGATACCTGCCGCTGGATTTTTCGGCGAATATCAGCCCGCTGGGAGTCCCCCAGGGGGTACAGCGGGCGCTGCGGGAGGCGGCTGCCCAGGCGGACCGCTATCCGGACCCCCTGTGCCGGGCGCTGCGGCGGGCGATCTCAGAGCGGGAGAGCGTCCCGGCGGCGCACATCCTCTGCGGGAACGGTGCGGCGGACCTGATCTTTCGGGCGGTGCTGGCGCTGCGGCCGAAGCGGGCGCTGGTTACGGCGCCTGCCTTCGCGGAATATGCGGCGGCGCTGGAGCGGGCCGGATGCGCTGTGACACACCATCCCCTGCGGGCGGAGGACGGCTTCCATTTGCGGGAGGATTTTTTGGAGGCCGTCACACCGGAGACGGATCTGGTATTTTTGTGCGAGCCCAACAACCCCACCGGGGTGACGACAGACCGGCCGCTGCTGCTGCGGATTCTGGAGCGCTGCCGGGAGACCGGTGCGCGCGTGGTGGTGGACGAGTGCTTTAACGATTTTCTGGACGATCCGGCGGCCCACACCCTGAAAGGTGTTTTGGATTGCTTTCCCGGCATGCTGCTCCTAAAGGCGTTCACCAAGCTGTACGGCATGGCGGGCGTACGGCTGGGGTATGCGCTCTGCGCCGACACGGCGTTTCTGGAACAGATGCGCCTGGCCGGACAGACCTGGGAGGTCTCCTCCCTGGCACAGGCGGCGGGCCTGGCGGCACTGGAGGAGACAGAGTATGTGCGGACGGTCCGGGCGCTGATCGCGGAGGAGCGGCCATGGTTTGCGGAGCAGCTGGGGAAATTGGGCCTGCGGGTGATTCCCGGCGAGGCCAATTATCTGCTGTTTCAAAGCGAAACACCGCTGTGTGAGCCGCTGCGGCAGCGGGGCATCCTGCTGCGGAGCTGCGGAAACTATGTGGGACTGGACGACACCTGGTACCGCACAGCGGTGCGGACCCGGGAGGAAAACCAACGTCTTGCGGCGGCGCTGAAGGAGGTGCTGGGATGAAAAAAGCGGCATGCATCATGGTCCAGGGGACCATGTCCGGCGCGGGCAAAAGCCTGCTTTGCGCGGGCCTGTGCCGGCTCTTCCGGCAGGAGGGGCTGCGGGTCGCGCCCTTTAAAAGCCAGAATATGGCCCTGAACAGCTACGTGACCCGGCAGGGCCTGGAGATGGGCCGGGCGCAGGTGATGCAGGCGGAGGCAGCCGGGATCGCACCGGATGTGCGGATGAACCCGGTCCTGCTCAAACCGTCCAGCGACACGGGAAGCCAGGTCATCGTCAACGGCGAGGTCCGGGGGCAGATGTCGGCGGCGGAGTATTTCCGCTATAAAAGGAAGCTGGTCCCGGAGATCATGGAGGCATATGAGAGCCTTGCGGCGGAGAACGACGTCATCGTTATCGAGGGCGCCGGGAGCCCTGCGGAGATCAACCTGCGGGCCCACGACATCGTGAATATGGGTCTTGCGGAGCTGGTGGACGCGCCGGTGCTCCTGGCCGGAGATATCGACCGGGGCGGCGTGTTCGCGCAGCTGTATGGAACGGTGGCCCTTCTGGAGCCGGAGGAGCGGGCGCGCATCAAGGGCCTGATCATCAACAAATTCCGGGGAGACCTGGAGATCCTGCGGCCGGGCCTCAAACAGCTGGAGGAACGGACCGGAGTCCCGGTGCTGGGCACTGTGCCGTATCTCCATGTGGATGTGGATGACGAGGACTCTCTTGCACCCCGGCTGGACCAGGACAAGGCCCGGAAAGCGGTAGATATCGCGGTGGTCCGGCTGCCCCGCATCTCGAATTTTACGGACTTTTCTCCGTTGGAGAGCCATCCAGCGCTGGGAGTGCGGTATGTGGACCGTCCCGGCGGGCTGGGCCTGCCGGATCTGGTCGTTCTGCCCGGCACCAAAAGCACCATGTCGGACCTGCTCTGGATGCGGGAGAGCGGTTTGGAGGCAGCTGTTTTGAAGCTGGCTGGCCGTGGAACGCCGGTCCTGGGCGTCTGCGGCGGATACCAGATGCTGGGCGAGGTGATCGAGGACCCGGACGGCGTGGAATGCGGAATGCCGGTCCTGCGGGGGATGGGGCTGCTGCCCTGCAAGACCCTGTT
Source organism: uncultured Dysosmobacter sp. (assembly GCF_947631635.1). Lineage (GTDB taxonomy): Bacteria > Bacillota > Clostridia > Oscillospirales > Oscillospiraceae > Oscillibacter. The sequence continues at coordinate 8,335 of NZ_CANRMB010000032.1, read as the reverse complement.
CGCCCCGGCGAAGGTCCGTACCCGGGTGGAGGCTGAGGTCACCGGCGGCCCCTTTGCCGGGGCGAAGCTGGACGGCTATGAGATCCACATGGGTACCACGGAGGTCCGGGGAGAGGCCTTCTGCCGTTTGGAGGACGGACGGCTGGACGGCTGTCAGCGGGACGGGGTGTTCGGCACTTATCTCCACGGCCTGTTCGACAGCGGGGAGCTGGTGCAGAAGCTGGCGGACTGGCTGTGCGTCCGGAAGGGCTTGACGGTGGAGACCGCCGTACAGGAGCCTCGCGCATTATATAAGGAGCGGCAGTATGATATCCTGGCGGCAGGCCTGCGGGATTCTCTGGACATGGACCTGCTGCACCGGATTTTGGAAAGAGAGGATATGGGCACATGAGCGGAGAACACACACGGCCTGCGGATATTGAGCGGACCAGTATGGCGATCATCAGCCAGGAGCTGGAGGCCCGGGGCATTGTACTGCCCCGGGAGACAGCGGCGGTGGTGAAGCGGGTGATCCACACCACGGCGGATTTTGAATATGTGGAGACCCTGCGCTTCACGCCGGACGCGGTGGCGCTGGGCGTGCAAGCCGTGCAGGGAGGCGTCATCGTGACGGACACCAACATGGCCTATGCCGGCATCAGCAAGCCCACGCTGGCGCGCCTGCGCGGCGAGGCCCACTGCTTTATGGCGGAGCCGTTTATCGCGGAGGCCGCGCAGAAGCGGGGAAGCACCCGCGCGGCGGCGGCCATGGAGTGGGCTTTGGAGAAATACCCCAACGCGGTCCTGGCAGTCGGCAACGCCCCGACGGCGCTGCTCCGGATCACGGAGCTGCTGGAGGAGGGGAAGCGCCCGGCGCTGGTGATCGGCGTGCCGGTGGGCTTTGTCAATGTGGTGGAGAGCAAGGAGCGGCTGCTGGAGGCCTGCCGGCGGCATCATGTCCCGGCCATCGTAGCCATGGGGCGCAAGGGCGGCAGCAATGTGGCGGCCGCGATCTGCAACGCGCTGCTGTATACGGCGGCGGACCAGCTGGACCCCAAAGACCGGGGCTGGCAGTGAGACGCATTTTATTTGGGGAATATCCGGCCAGAAGAGCAGAGGCTCGCCTGCCTGAGAGACGCTGCGTGAGAAACAAAAAAGACGGCTTGAAACAGAAGTTTCAAGCCGTCTTTTCAATTGGTGGAGATAAGCGGGATCGAACCGCTGACCTCTTGACTGCCAGTCAAGCGCTCTCCCGGACAGCGCACTTGCGTACCTCTCCGTGACATTTCACTCGAAATAGAAGTTATGCAGAAATGTCAAGGCCCAAAATAAACTGCTCGACACTGATAGAAAACTTGACTTTTAGTTCATATCCTCTGAACACGTCCACCCTTTCTATCAGTTGGCATACGATCATTTTCTTTGTCTGGATGTTGGCCGTATCATAGATATTCGACCAACTGATAAATTGGTTATATGTAGTGCGTAGCTCATCCATGAGCATATCGTTCTTGTCCGCCTCTGCCTGGGCCGTTTGATAGGTTTCCTGGAGTTGGACACATTTCTGCTCCATCTCCTTGACGAGACTGCTCAACAAGTCCAAAGGGAACGCGCTTTCTCCATTGACAGCCTTTACAACTTCATTCCTGAGACCTTTTAAGTCATTCTCGGCCTTCTGATACTCACGCTGGGCCTTTCGGATAATCGCTTTCTGCTCACTCATTTTAGCGGCATAACTGGCCCCTAAAACCTCTGACTTGGATAGACACCTTACACGGCGGAATATCTCATGGACAATATCCTCTATCATGCTGTCTAGGATGTGGAGGGTATAGCCGGTCTGTCCGCCGCAGGGCTCATGTTTCCGTGTCTTGGTCTGGCAGACATAGCGCACACGCACGGCGTCCATTCCGTCGCTGCGGGGCCGCCCTTTCCCATTCGTCGTAAGGGACAGCCGGGCCCCGCAATGCCCACAAAACACATTCCCGGCCAAAAGTGATTGGCCCTTGATGTTCATGGGCACATGGCGGGTGTCCTCGTGTTTTTTGCTACGCTGTTTTGTGATTTCCTGGGCCGCCCCAAACGTCTGTTCATCAATGATCCGCAGATGCGGGAGCACCTGGGAACGGCTTTCACCGCTCCGCAAAATGCCGATATAGGTGATGTTCTTAATCATGCCGCGAATACTGGAAGGGTGCCAGTTGTGGCCGGAACGGTTTTTTATATTCCGGCTGTTCAACAGGTTAGCGATACTCTGCGCCCCGCGCCCTTCCGCTACATACAATTCAAAAATCATGCGGACAACAGGGGCCTCGTCCTCGTCGATGACCAGATCATATAACTCATGGCCGCGCTTATTCACACGGCCCTGACGGACCAGTTTGTACCCATAAGGGCAACTACCGCCAGTGTAAAAACCATCCTCTACGATTTGTCCCATCCTGGTAGATGTACGGATAGAAGTCTTTTCGCTCTCTCCGTCTGCCTGCCAAAATCGGATATAGTTGGTGAGTTTGTCGGTGTGGCTGTCAAAACGCTGTTCCCCCTCTTTGGTGCTCCATACACGGATTCCGTTTTTTACAAACCACTCCACCACAAAAGGGGTCTCGTCCGCAATACGGCCAATGCGGTCAAACATGAATACAAGGAGAATATCAAATTTCTTTTGCTTGGCGGCCTCCTTGATAATCTGGAGTTTATCACGGTTTTCCGCTCTCACCTTATGCCCGGAGACGCCTTCCTCCTGTTCCTCATGGAGGATCGCCCAGCCCATCTTTTCCGCAAAGCGGTGGCAGGCTTTCCTCTGCATAGGAATATCGGCCTCATTCTTTTCATCGTGGTCTACCTGCTGATTGGTCGAAACACGATATAGGCACCAAACCCGTTTTCCTACCAACAGGCTGTCAACTCCATAATCCGGGGTAATGTCACTGATACTGTCAGGTAACTTACTCAGTACGCTGTACGGGATCACACTCGTTTTATTCATATCAATCTGTCCTCCCAGGAAAAATTGTGCGGTATGAGATGGCAGATTGATATATCCGCTATGAAATTTTCAAGGTACACAGCAAGTTTCCTTGTTGTATATATTATCTCATAAACCGCAAAAAGTGTCAAAAAATGTGCGTTTCAGCATGGTTTTTGTCCATATAGGTGTTGACTAAAATCCGCTTGAGGTGTTGGTAAATATCGGAGTTATCCCCGGTTGGGAATATGCCGACTACCTTGCGGCCCTGGACCGTAAACTCCACTTCCGTTTCTTCCTTGTCGCACCGGGTAATATAATTCATCACCATACTTGAGCCTCCCCATAATATGACAAAAACCGCTCCCTCATGCAGGCGCGGTTCTTGGTATCGTGATAGTGATGTGGACGGATTTCAGGAACACACTGGGCGGCGCTGGCGCGCCTTACACGGGAATTTCACCCCCTGCGGGTCTCGCAGGTTGCCCTCTTTGCCTGCGACGGCTCACGGCCCCTTTAGACCGCTTCAACGCTCGGACTGAGACTGGACAATCGTATCTCCCCGATATGCGGATCATCGCCTCCAAGCCAGCCACGGCCTGTTTGTGCGCGGACGGCTGCTCTCCCTATACCTCCCTTCTTAAAGTGGGGTCATGGCCTGCTCATTCCCGCACGGCTTTCCTCTCGGACGCATATCGGACGTACCCAGTGGACCTATTCAATTACCGGACTGTCGCCAGCCCGCACAGGCCCGCCGGAAGGGCGGCGGGCTTGTGCCGATTGGCGTCGGTGTCGAAAGTCCCCTCATTTTGAGGGGACTTTTAGGAGCGGCCCGCTGGAAGGGCGGGCGCGTCTGTGCCGGTTGCGGCTGGTGTCGAAACTTCCCTCATTTTGAGGGAAGTTTTTAGGGCGGCCCGGCTGGACAAGCCAGCCGGGCCAGGCCCTTAAAAGTCCTCTCACCTATCGCCGTTTTTAAGAGGGTTTCGCAGGGTGTTTTTCAAAAAATTTTTTAATTTTTTCTTTTGCTGTCTGTAAACACTCAGAGATGCTTTGATGGCGCTTTTGCTCCATTCCTGCAATCTCCTTAACCGTCATTCCCTCCACGCAGTACATCCACAGTCTGCGGCGCTGGGCGGGTGTCAGGCGGGTCTCCAGACCGGTCTCCAGACGGCGGTACAATTCCTCCTGCTCCTGCCTACTGAATACCTCCATCAATTCATCCTCCGGGGAAATCACGGTGATAGAGACCTCCACTAGCTTGTCCGATGAAACGGTATGGTTGGAATACACATGATCCGCCTTCTCCGTATTGTGGTAGTCCTCGTCGGACCAATGCTTCCATTTTTCAAATTCCTCCGGGCTGGAAAAGTCCAGCCGGGTCAGGCGGATATGTACGCCGGTGCTGCTCTTGCAGACAATGGAATCCGGGTCCTGCTTGTTGAGCACATAGTCGCTCCTGCGGTCAAACATAATCGGCTCCTCCTTTGATTTTCGTTGTTGCGTGGGGAAACAACGAAAATCGGGAGGACCCCGGCAGGAATTTCTTTTCCCGCCAAAATATAAAAATTTCTCTAATTTTTCAGCCGAACTCCCCAGTCTGGGCTTCGGAGCCGAACATACGCTGTGATCTCTCGACGGTATTTCCAAATATTCCCTAAAATTTGGTAGGGAATACTTGGAGATGCTGTCGAGGAAAAAAAGAGCCGCAAACAGGCTAGAGCCCGTTTGCGGTATAAAAGAATTGTGATGTTCTAATATGGAGCGTGGTCGGTTCGGCGGCGGGTCAAAAGGGACAAAAATACAAACTTATTCCCCATTTCTTTTCTTTCGTCGCGGTTGGTCGATGGTTTCTCTCCAACCTGTTTATTTGACAAATTTCGCAAACAAAGGGAGGGTGGAACGGTTTTTCCGTCCCGCCCTCCCTTTGCTTACTGCTATCTTAGATTACAATTCTCACATAATCCTCACAGCACAGCAGTGTTTCGACACTATAACAAGCTGAAATCTCACAAATCTGTGACAATTAGAAAAGCCGAGGGGAAAATTCCCCTCGGCTCTGTCTAATTATTTACTCCGAAGTCCTCAGCCGTTCCACCACAGTTCCCTTGTTAAAGAAGTGGAGAACGATCAGCGGAATAACCGCAGCCAGCAGCAGATAAAGTACACCGATGACCAGAACCGGAATCAATGTGATATTCATAGTGAAGAACCACATAGATGGCGAGTTCAATACATTTTTCAGCACCGTCACAGCAAGCAGCAACGCAACCACTCCACCAATGATGTCTGCACCAGCGGCATAATAAACGCCTTCATAAACCATCAGCCTTTGAAGCTGGCGATTTGTCATACCGATACTCTGCATAGTCGCAAACTCATGGCGGCGGGTGATAATATTGGTGATAATCATATTTGTAAAGTTAATCAGTCCTGCTAAAGCCATGATACAGCCAATCAGACTGCCTACAACCAGAACCATACTTGCAACAGAATTTAATTGTTCTTTCAGTAATTTTGTTGAGGTATAGGTAACAGAGGGGTTCTTTTCAACATAACTGCTCAAAAATTCCTCCATTTGCGGCTGTAAGGAATCATCCATATTAAATCCATAACTCAGCAGAGTTGGAGTCGTGTAAATCTGTTTGAACAGAGTGTCCGGCAAATACACAAAGGGCGCATCGCCACCAATATTCCCCATAGCCGTAGTTGTTGACGGCGTTTCGTCCTCAGTTCCAACGGTACAGGCTTTTGCAAGAATTGTGCAGGTTTTGACTAACTCGCCATCCCTGTAAAAAGAAATACTGTCGCCAATCTGTAACTGTTCTGTCAGGGGCGTACTTTTCGGACCACCACTCAGTCGGTCTAACCGTTCTCCAATAATGACATATTCCCCGGTTGCCATTTTTTGTGTCAGTACATCAGGATCTGTTTCGCCATCATAAATCATCATATCCGCCCAAAAATGTTCGGAAGCGCCAAAAATATTTCCAAAGAAAAGATTTTCTACATCCGGGGCAGTCTTCATATTATATTTTCCAAAGACCTTACGGAAACTACCGTCCTGATCTTCATAGGTTGAGGTACACTCCAGTCCCTCAAAACCATAATCAACCAGCACGTTACCGTCATCTGCGGTATTGCGATAAAGATACCGTTCTTCTTCCAGACCGTCCTGCTCACGGATTATATCTACCACTTGCTGTGGAAGTGCATCTTCGTGATGTCTAAAGCCTTCCAAAACATTGACTGCAATCGAATTGTAGACGGTAAAATCTGTTTTCGTTGTGCGGGTAATCCACTTTTCTTCATCCATGCTCTGTGTCACAATAATCATAGAGTTGAACAGAACGATACACAAAAGCATAGAAACAACGATGAATACACAGCGGCGTCTATTGCGGCCCAAGTTGGAAAATGCCATATGGGAGAGTTTTGCACCTCTGGTTCGTGTAACGGTTTTCTTTTTATAATCATCCTGCTCTGTATAGCGGATCGCCTCCATGGGAGATACTTTTGCGGCCTTTTTGGCTGGTTTGCGGGTACTGATAAATACCGTCAGAATCGTAAACAAGGCAGCTATAATAAATAACACGGGGGAGGTCGATGTCTGCAAGCTTGCCGTAGAAGACTCATAGCTGAAAATTTCCATTACTACCGGAAGCAACGCCCGGCCTGCAAAGAACCCGGCAATTAAACCAATAGGCAGCCCAATCAGGGTCAGCCATACCGCCTGCCGATTGACGATGCTTTTAATTTGCCGCGTAGAAGCACCAATCATCCGCAGTAAGCCATATTGCCGAACATCCTGCATAACGGAAATATCAAAAATATTATAAATCAGCAAATAGCCGCACAATACAAACATCAGCACAAATACTACGGCAAATAAGATGGACTCCGGAGAAATCATGGCTTTTCCCATCTGGTTTTCAACAGAGAGGATAAAGTTATCAGCAGACATATCCTCTGGATTGCCGCCGATAGAGTAGACAAAGTTATCCATCTGTTCCTGAATGTTCGTCTTGTCTTTCAGGACAACTTCAGAAAAAGTAACCCCTGAGATTTCTCCATCCACTGCGTGGGTATTTTTCACTACATCCGGATTATCTTTTACAAACTGCTCTGAAAGAACGGCCACACTGATCATATCGTTGCTTGCTTCCCACCAACCGGAAAGCACCATATCATAATGATAAGTTTTTCCACGCAGTTCAAATTCCAGAGGAACTTCTGCTCCAATCTCCGGTTCCACACCAAGAGCTTTCAAAGCCAGTTCGGTAGTAGCAATTTCATTCGCTTTTTCCGGCGCTGAACCATGCGTTGGCACACAGAATGTAAGTTCCTGCTGTATGCTGTCAGCATAGTTCAATTCAACAGAATGACCCACGGCGTTGCTTGCATAGCCAATCGTCCGCCGATGACCTGCCTGCTCTACAAAATCACTATTTTTCAGTTGCTCAAATTGCTCCTCTGTCATATATCCAAAGGTTCCATCTCCCTTGCTGCCTTTCTGCATCTGCATGGAGAGCTGCATGGAGGATACCATGTTAAATGCCAGTGAAGTGATGGATGTAAACAAAAATGCTGTCAGAACGATCGCAAGAATCGCCGCCAGATTACGAACCTTATTCTTCTTGAAATATTGTTTAGACAGGTGCTTGATGGTTTTGGTATTATTGTTGCCAAATAGAATATCGCTCATGTCATCCCCCCCTTTACTGCATAATTCTGCCATCCTCAATCCGAATGATACGGTCGGCAAGCTGGGCAATCTCACTGTTATGGGTAATCATTACAAGTGTCTGGTGGAACTTCTGGCTGGTTACTTTCAGAAGCCCCAGCACATCACTGCTAGTCTTGCTGTCCAGATTGCCGGTCGGTTCGTCGGCCAAGACGATAGCGGGCTTCGATACCAGAGCGCGGGCGATGGCTACACGCTGCTGCTGGCCGCCGGAGAGATTGCTGGGCATATTGTTCAGTTTATCCTCCAGCCCCAGCATCCGCACCACTTCTTTCATAAACTTCTTGTCCACCTTGTTTCCATCCAGCTCCACAGGCAGCACAATGTTTTCAAAGACATTCAGCACCGGCACCAGATTGTAGTTCTGGAAGATGAAGCCGATCTTTCGTCTGCGGAAGATAGTATTGGTCATAACCAGATTGATGAAGTTGATCAGGCCCACCAAAGCAAATACAGCACCTATCATTCCGCCAACCAGCAGGACAACATTTTTCATGCCTAAAACATCAGCTTTCAGTGTTGAAATAGAGTTATAGGAAACATCGGTGTCCCGCATCAGATAGTTCTCCATAGTTGTCTTTTTCCGCTTTATGGAAACCGTATTCTGTTCTACATAGCGGATAGCCTCGATAGGTGACACACGGGAG
>NZ_CANRMB010000031.1 GCF_947631635.1 uncultured Dysosmobacter sp. | reverse complement strand
GCCCGGAAAATCGGCATGATCCGTCAGAATGAAAAGGCGGACAGGATGGACGCCAGTATCAAAGGTATTTTGGCCCAACATCTGGATGTGGTGGCGTACCCCGGAATGCGGCGGATGTTCCGTATGAAACAGCAGGTGGACATGGGGAGTTTTCTTCGGGAAAAGACGGCTCTATTCATCTCCATTAGCGATTCCGACCGCAGCCAGGACAGCCTGGTGAACCTCTTTTATACCCAGGCCCTTCAATACCTGATGAACGCCGCGGATAAGCAGTCGGACAGCCGCCTGCCCATCCCGGTGCGCTTTATCCTGGACGACTTTTCCACAAATACACTGATCCCGGACTTTGACAAGATCATTTCGGTCATCCGCTCCCGGGAGATCTACGTCAGCCTGGTGGTACAGAGCCTGTCCCAGTTGGAGGGCCTCTACGGCCACGCCAGGGCTCAGACCATCGTCAACAACTGTGACCATTGCCTGTATTTGGGCGGGGCGGATATTGAGACGGCCGAGTACTTTGCCCGAAAACTGAACCGCTTGACTTCCACAGTGCTGGATCTGCCGTTGGACAGCATGTTTCTGTTCACCCGGGGCGAAAAACCCCGTAAGGTCCAAAAGTACGAATTGGATCAGGATAATACTTATCATCGTTTGATGGACTCTCATACAAGGGAGATGGAACCCGCTGACGTGGAAGTTGGGAGACAAATATGAGCTACAACGAAAGAACGCGCCTGACACTGGATGAGCGCCTGGCACTGGCGGCACAGTCAAAGGCCTCCTCGCCCGAGGCCGCCGCCGCGCTGGTGTGGCGGTTTGCCGGGCTTCCTGCAGCGTATGTCTTCTGTGGATCCTCCGATGTAGAAGCCATGACCGAACTGACCGGAGAGTTTTGGGAGGATTCACGCGTGGATATAGACAGCTACCGTGGTTTCTGCCCGTCCTTTGAACTGGCACTGACAGAGGACAGTGATTCCGGACAGGAGCTTTCCCGGGAAGAAAGTCAGTATCACCCCCTGTGGGGCGTCCGGAGCAGCAATGCCCTGCTCCTTCTTGGGGAAATGCTGCTGGATCAGGCCATGGGCAGGCGACCGCAGAAGGATGTCTATCATTGCCTGCGCATGACGCTGGGACAGTACCTGGATATCCTGACAGGGCCGGATTTTCGGCGGAGCGAGTCTGAGGCAGAATGGTTCCGGTTCTGGCGAAATGATTTTATAAAGGGCTGCGGCGAGGATCAGCCGCTGGCGGAAACGCTGGCCATGATTCTGCGGCGCTACATCGCTGCCTGGAAAGACATCGGACGGCTGGATCACATCCTTTGCTGCCTGGCGGGCCTTGCGCTCCATCAGGAGCAGGCGGGGACGAAATATGAACTGGAACCTCTGCCGGAAAGCGAACGGTTAAAGGATGGCGCCAGCCTGTCGCTTAAGGTTGACCGGACAGAAAGCGCACAGTCAGCCTGGCACTGTCTGATGGCTCTCAGGCGGTACGACATCGACCCAAGCTGGGACGAACTGCCCAAGGCGAACCCAGAGTGTGAAGACCCGCAGGAATACTTCCTGGGACTGGCACGCGAATACGCCCCGAACCTGCCGGACCCCGGCAGTGAAATGGAGGTAAAAACACTGCGCAGCCAGATATTCCTCCCCTATTGGGACTACAGCCCCGGTACCCTCCGGGAACTGGCAGAAAATTTGCCCTTTCCGGAGTTTAAGCCGCTCCTGGAGGAATACCTCCCCGGCGACCGCCTTGCTGCAGCGATGGACATGATTAACATGGCAGTGACAGACCTTTACATGTTGTGGGTGGAACCCTATCTTTGGATGGGAAAAACAGTATAAATTTCCCCTGTATCTGCTTATTTCGTGATATAATCATCCATAACAAGAACAATCAAACGAGGTGATGTTATGAAGGATCTGTATTCCAATTATCTTTCAAAGCCCAGGAGCCTGTCCCTGGAAGAAATGGTGCGGATCCACGCGGAAATGGAGTCGGAAATCGGCACCGACCCGGATGCCCTGGATCTCTATGATGAACTCGTGGAGGCCTCTGTCCGGTATTCCTCTTTCCGTGCCAACTGGCGCCTGTGGGACAGGACCGTTAAGGCAGATAAGGATGCCAGCCGGACATCCTGCCACAACATGGTCATTATCAAATTCAACCAGCTCTCCCGTTACCTGAAGATGCGGGGCTGGAATGCCGCGTGGAGGGACACCCTCGGATATGAGGAGGACGACCCAAATTTCCGTAAGCGTATCGGGGATTTCGCCTGCTATGTCGTATTTATAAACAGCGTGAGCGCCAGATAGAATTTGTCGCCAGCAGCCCGTAACGGAACTTATCCGGCTCGGAAATCTCCCCCCGCCCCTGTCGTTTTATGTCTCCAAAAAATTAGTATCAAAAGGAGAAGCTATGAAAAAAGTATTCATTCTAACGCAAGAAGGCCGCGCTTATTCAACGGAAGGCTTGGAAATTGCGGAAAACTGTATCCGGGAAATGTTCGGAGAAAAAGATGAGTTGGAATTTTTTATGGGCGCCGAATTGAATGATCCGGAAAATCTCGCCAGAATCCTGGAAGAAAACGCGGACTGCGGGTATCTGCTCACCTCCATGGAGAACATCGGGTATTTTCATCCCGGAGACCATTTCTGGTACCTGGCAGAGCTGTTCAGGAAGCATTCGAACGAAAACCCCTGGGAAGTTCTTGTACCGATCATCGAGAAAGGCCTGGAACTTCAGGGGCAGGATACCGCAGAGGGATAGAGACTGTCTGCGGTTTTTTGGTGAAACATAAGACGGATACCATTTGAAGGAATCAGGATTGGGACAACGCCGGCCGTGAGAACGGAACCGGCGTTATTTTTGTGCCCTTAACAATACAACCAGTACCCATGCAGTTTTTTTTGAATCCATGTATGAGGAGGTCTCAAAATGGGATTTTTTGCTGATATCGCCGCAGAAGCCTGCCAAGGAATAGCCCGCACGCAGGCACCGGCGCCTGGCCGTCAGGATGCGCCACGCGCACAGGGGACAACGCCCGTTCCGCAAAGCACGGCCCATATACAGAAGCCTGCACCCGTTCCGCAAAACGTAGTCCACGCACAGGAACCCATACCCGCCCCGCAAAGCGTGCCCCACGCACAGGAGCAAGTGTCTGTCGCGCGGGCACCTGTACCCGAACAGCCTGTGCCGGAGGCGATTCCTCTTTCCGCTGAACCCGCACAGGAGCCCCCGACAACATCCGAACCGCCGACCATTGACCTGACCCCGGCGGCCAATAAGGAGGAAGAAACCGAACGCAGGAAGGCCCACGAGGCTGCTGAAGCCAAACGCAAAGCCGAGTTTGAGGACCGGCAGGCGGAGAAGAAGGCCGCCCGGCAGGCACAGCTTGACAGGCTGGCCGCCATGAGCGATGCCGACATTCTGGCTGCGTCAATGGAGCGTGTCAGCGCCGATACGGAAAAGTTGACCCGGCGCAACATGAAAGATGCAGTGGCCGAACATATCCGGGCCAAATGCCGCGAGAATGCCGCTTTTGCCCGCTGTGTAATGCACCCCTCCAAGACGATGATAAACTGCTTTCAATATATCAATCGCAAGGCCCGCGAGTATGCCGAGCAGGAAATGAAGGATAACGGCGTTGCCCGCACCGGCGTCTACGGCCTTGACGTGCCGGACGGGCTCTGCTACCAGTGGGCCGAGGACTATTTCAACGATCCGGATGTTAAGGAGGATCATGAGAATGATGAAAAGTTTGTACCAAAACCCTATGTGCCGTCTGCCCAGAAGACATCCGCGGGCAAGACAGCCAAAAAGAAACCCGAACAAAAGAAACCTGCCGCCCCCAAAACCGGGAGTGCGGTTTTTGAGCAGATGAGCCTGCCGTTATAAGGAAGGATGCGAAGCGATGCTGAATAAAAAAGCAATCAGGAGATTTATAAGTGAGAACCCTGTCCCGGCCATCCCACCGAACCATGGTCTGCTGCAAGCACAGCAGATTGATTATATCGTCCGCACGGCCGTTAAGATCATCGACCATCACCGGATGCTGGTGCTGTACGTCTACAGCCGTGAGCAGACCGCTGACGGAAATGCTGTACCCACCTGGACAGTATTCCAGACAGGGGATGATTACATCACCTTTAGCCGCCGGTCGGATAGTACAACTCATTGGCGGGCATCCGCATTTGAAAGATTAGGTGACAGTTGGAATTTTGTGAACAGGTGCGCGTTCTATTCGGCCAGTGACCGGCAGCGCATGAACCGATATTTTCACGACGACGGTTCAGGTTTTATGCCGCTGCTCAGGGCGCAGAACCGGATCCTGAATCATCGCCGCCAGAAGCGGGAACGGAAAAGGGATAAGATCATCAGAGCCAGGATGAAACACCTCCCACCCCTGCCCCACGGTCTTGCTGACTGGGCGCTCGGGAACGTTATGCCGGCCTATTTTATTTATAACCATGCGAGAGGCGGCAGCGCCACTGGCACCTGCTCCTCCTGCGGCCAGGAAGCAACTCTCTCGGGTGTAAAACACAATGCCAGGGGTATTTGTCCCCATTGTGGACGGGAACTCACCATGAAACCCAAGGGACGCACAGGGCATCTCTGCGACCGCGAGACTTTTCAGGTCATTCAAGGAACGAAAAGCGGCGAGTTGGTCGTGCGGATCGTTAAGGCCCGCCACTCCTACCGGAAAGAGAATCCGGGAACTGTGATATACGAAAACGCCCGGCAGTTCATCCGCCTTGACCGGGATGGCAGTGTGAAATGCGAAAGCTATTATTATTCCTATCCGGAGACAAAGTGGAGGCGCGGGAACAGGCCCGTTCCCTTTTCCTACCATTACAATTTTGAAGCTGACACATGCGGCCACGTCTACAGCGGGAACCTTCCCAGGGCCCTACGCGGTACGCCCTGGCAGTACTGCCCTGTTCAGACCTACTACGGGCATTTCCATGAGCCTATGGAGATGCTCCCGTTTTTGACTGCTTATGTGAAGCATCCGAGACTGGAGCATCTGATAAAAACAGGGTTTTACAGTCTTGCATCAGATATGGTCTACGGGAGAAGTTACGGTCTGAATCTGGATGAATCCAGGAACCGGACCCACCAAATCCTGAGAGTAGGCGCAGAAGATGTGGGCTTTCTGCGGGAAATTGACATAGCCGCAGCCCCATTGAAAATCTTCCAGGGCTACTGCCAGAAAAGCCTGAAAGACCGTCAGCGTCTTCTGATGTGGCAGCAGGAACGGAAAGTCGACCGGGATATCGAACCGGCTCTGGACTATATGACCCCTCATAAGGTCATGCGCTACCTGGACACCCAATACGGGACACTCCAGCACCGTCTGACCCAATACAAGACCCAGCGTTACCGCAAAATACAGGATCTCGTCACAGAGTACAAGGACTATCTGGATATGTGCAGCAAGTTGGGATATGACTTGAACAGCAATTCCGTTTTATTCCCGAAAGACCTGCAGAAAGCTCACGACAGTGCCGCCCACAAAGTCAAAATAAAAGCAGATGCCCAGCTCCGCCGTGATTTCGTCACTGCGATGAAAGCCATTTCCGGGCATCTGGACTTCGAGGCGGATGGTATGAAGATTGTGTTGCCGTCCAGCCCCGACGAAATCATCGCCGAGGGGCAGGCGTTGCATCACTGCGTTGGCACTTACGTCGAGCGTGTGGCAAAACATGAGTGTATTATCCTGTTCCTACGGCAATCCAGCAACATGGATAAACCGTTTTACACCCTTGAGATCAAAAACCGTAAAGCCGTGCAGGTGCGCGGACTGAAAAACTGTCCGGCCACGCCGGAAGTACAGGCTGTTGTTGACCGTTTTGAATCGCAGGTGCTTATGGCCGCATAGCTTGAAAAATAGCAAAAAATCGTGTAAAATAGCAACCAGAGAGACTATCATCAGGGAGGGGGAAATGCCATGGGAGCGGCCAGGAGATTTGTGCAGAATCCCGGGAACAGCGCGATCTGCTACTACCGGTACAGTTCCGGCGCACAGCGTGACGTCAGCATCGACCAGCAGCGCGAGGCGGCACATGATTATGCCAAGGCACACGGATACCACATCGTCAAGGAGTATGAAGACCACGCCATTTCCGGCACAAGCGATGAGCGTCCGGACTTTCAGCGTATGCTCTACGAGGTGGACAAGCTGCGCCCGGCCTACCTGATCCTGTGGAAGACGGACCGCCTTTCCCGCGACAGGATCGACGCCGTCCTTGCCAAAAAAAGGCTCAGGGAATGCGGCGTCAAAATAACCTACGTCGCGGAAGCCATTCCCGAGGATGATGAGGCCACGCAGATCCTGATGGAAAGCATCTATGAGGCCATGGCTGCATCGTTTATCGTCTCGCACCGGAAAAACGTCATGCGGGGCATGACCTACAACGCGGAGAACGCTCTGTATAACGGGCGGAAGGTTTTTGGCTACACAGGAAAGCCGGGCCAGAAATACCAGGTCAACACCGATACGGCCCCCATCGTGCGCCGCATCTTCAAGGACTACGCAGAGGGTGTACCGATGCAGAAGATATGCAATACCCTGAATGATGCGGGGCTGCGTACTGCCCGAGGAAATGAATTCACCGTTAGCACGCTGCACGGCATCCTGAAAAACCGGTCATATATCGGGGAATACAAATTTGGGAGTGTCATGATCCCGGACGGGATACCGCGTCTGGTCAATGACGATATGTTCCTCGCAGTCCAGGAAAAGCTGCGGGCCAACAGCCGCGGCGGCAAAGGCGCAGTCAGGAAAGTCCGCCCGGATACCACAATAGAGGACTACTGGCTGTCCGGAAAGATTTACTGCGGCCTTTGCGGCGAAGCCATGCAGGGCCTCAGCGGGAAAAACAAGATTGGCAACCCGTACCATTATTATTCGTGCAAAAACCACAGAAGGCATCTTTGCCCCTTGAAGAACCAGCGCAAGGAACTCATGGAGATGATCGTCCTGTATGTGATACAGGAACTGTTCCGGCAGCCTGCATACCGTATCCTGATTTCCGGGATGTGCTATGCTTATCACGTAAGCCAGAATGAAGGCAGTGAAGCCTATGAGGATTCGCTGCAGGCCAGGCTGAAGGAGGTCGATGTAAAGCTTGCCAACCTTATCAAGGCGATTGAAAAAGGAATCTTTGGGGATACGATGTCCGAACAGATGAATATCCTGGAAAACCAGAAAATCATGCTGAAAGATGCGCTCCTGGCGGAACAGAACAGGAAGAAGTATGCCCTGAAGCAGGAAGACATCCTCCGGTATCTGGACAGCTTCGTCGGTGACATCAACAACCCTGACACACGGCGACACCTGTTAGACAGTTTTATCGACAAGATTTATGTTTTCCCCGATAAGCTGGTGATTACGTTCCATTATACCGATGACCGGAGGGAACTGCCGTTTGAGGAAATGAAGCGGCTTTTTGAGAACAGCCGCACCATCGAATCCATGCTCGGCGATTATCAGGGCACCCCGACGGAGGCGGCTGCCAAAATGAGGGAAAGCCTGCTTAACGGTCTGGAAGGAAACGAGGATAACTCGGATTTTTTTCAGTGAGGTGTTCGTATACTAAAGAGGCTAGTAAACTTGCAAATACAGCAAGAGACTACTGGGATCAGCCTGAGGAACTGCGTCATATTTGCAGAGTACTTCAGATCGGAGATGACAAAACCGCATATCGGTTTATTGAGAATAATCAAAACAGCATCCAAGTCATGTACCCATTTCTTGTAATGAGTGCCCCACAATTTGCTATTAAAAAATTCAACGAAGGGTTTCCCATAGAACTTGTAAGTGAACATGGATATAATTGGGAAGTCAATTCATGTGCGCTATATAGATTGATTGAAACAGATAAGACTGCTACAGAAAAAATTGTTTCTTCCAATTTGCCAAGTGTCATTGACAGGTTAAACGCTGTATCCTACATAGACTTTTGTAATGATGGTTATTTGGATTTTTTGCAACTAATTGCAGATTATTATACAGATATATATCAGATAATAATCTCGGGGTTAAATCTCGAAAAAATACTATGCAGTTTTGAAAAAAACGATACACCTTTTGAGCAGAAAAAACAAATGGACATCAAACGTCATCGCTTCTTGGAGTTAATAGCCCAATCTAATTAATTTGAATTGCCCTATTCCACAGTTCCTTTGACTTGTGAGTTTGCATCTTTTTTGTCAACAAAAGACAGCTCAGAAAAGCCCTAAGGCGATGAAAAGGCCTTAGGGCCTTTTCATACGCCGGACGTGCTTTTTCTTCGCTCCCAACCGCGATTCGCTTCGCTGGATTCGCGGTCGGAAAGGACGGGGCTGCGTAAGAAAGTATTTTTTCTCCTTGATACAGAAATCGACAAACTTCGACAGGGGTTTGTCGATTTTCTTTTGCCCTGTACTTTCCTCCAGCGATATGCTATACTTGCCATCAGAAAGTGTCAAATCGGAAGTTGTGGGGGGTGGATGGCGATGAACGAAAATATTGCGGCGAAGCTGACGGCGAAAGATGATCAATATGCTTGCGCTCTTGCCGATAAAATCATATCAGAAAGTCAAGAAACAGATGAATGGTACGAATATTTTGATGACTTTGCCTCGTTGCTTGACCATCCAAAATCATTGGTAAGAAATCGAGTGTTGTATATTCTTGCGGCAAATGCTCAGTGGGATGAGGAAAACCGTTTTGACGCGATCATATCTGATTTTCTCACACATATAACGGATGAAAAACCGATTACAGCCAGACAGTGCGTTAAGGCCCTTGCACAGATAGGTTTGGCAAAGCCGCAGTATATTCCAAGGATATTATCATGCTTGCGGGGTGCTGATCTATCAAAGTACAAGGACAGTATGCGCCCGCTGATTGAAAAGGACATGGACGAAACTGAAAAGATATTGACAACTTCCGGTTTATAACGTAGATGGTCAAGCTCGCTGCGGCACAATGACTTTCAGCGAAAAAGCCCTAAGGCGGTGAAATGGCCTTAGGGCTCTTTTATACGCCGGACGGGCTTCTTCCAGGCTCCGACCATGCTCCACCTTGCCGGATTTGCAGGTGAACAGGCGTTCCTCCAAGATTCAGCAGCGTCCCCAAACAAAACCGGCTTGTCAAAACAAGCCGGTTTTATTTGAGACATCCTTTTGCCGTCCGGCAAATGTTCTCATGTCAACTCCGTATATTTGGCCGCGTTTCCCCATGCCTTTTCCACCGGGTATTTGGCCTCATTTCGGGTAACTTTTTCATTTATGATCTCATCCAGGTCAAAGCCGCATATGTCCGCCATCAAAATGCAGTAGCTCAGCACATCCGCCAGCTCCTCCCGGATTCTTCCCTGCTTCTCTCTGCACTCCAAGTCCGTGCCGCTCCATTGGAACACCTCCAGCAGCTCCGCCGCCTCCAGGCTCAGGGAGAGCGCCAGATCCTTGGGCGTATGGAACTGCCGCCAATTTCTGTCATCCCGAAACTTTACCACCCGGCGGATTGTCTCATCCCGCAGCATATCCTCACACTCCCTTCATGCCCGGATAGCCCACCGCATTTTGGTCGAATGGGCTCTGGGGTTCTGAAAACACTCCTCTGCCGATGGCCGGATCACATCCTCCGAGATCTCACGGTAGATCCCCGCCCGGTAAAACTGACGGAACGCCTTTTTCACCATCCGGTCCTCCCCGGAATGGAAGGTCAGCACTGCCGTCCGGCCGCCGCTCTTCAGCACATCCGGCAGCTTTTCCAGGAATGCATACAGCGCCTCAAACTCACTGTTCACATCGATGCGGAGGGCCTGGAACGTCCTCTGACACGATTTTTTGACCGCTTCCCTCCGCTCCGCAGGCGGTAGGAAGGATAGGGCTGTCTCGACGGCCGAGGCCAGCTGTTTCGTGGTCTCGATGGTGCCGCCGCGCTTGAAAACGCCCATCACCGCTCCGGCGATCCGCTCCGCGTAGGGCTCATCGGAATTTTCCACCAGCAGCGCCGCAAGCTCCTCCTGGTCCAATTCCCGCAGCCGCTGGGCGGCGGTGACGCCGGAGGTCGGGTCCAGCCGCAGGTCCAGCGGTCCGTTGTATTTGAAGGTAAAGCCCCGCTCCGGATTGTCGATCTGCATGGAGGATACCCCCAGGTCCGCCAGCACGAAGTCAAACTTCTCGCCGGGAGCCACCTGGTCCACATCGGCAAAGTTGAGCCTCCGGATGGTCAGGATGTCCGCGCCGTAGCCCTGTGCCTCCAGCCTGGCCCGGGTCTTTTCAGACTCCACGGGGTCCACGTCTGTGGCGTAGAGGTGTCCCTGTCCCTGGAGACATTCCAGCATCTTCCGCGTGTGCCCGCCATAGCCCAGCGTGGCGTCATAGCCGGTCTGTCCCGGCTGGATCTGAAGAAACTCCAGGATCTCATCCACCATGATGGGGATATGCATCCCGGCGGGCGTCTTTCCGCTTCGGATGATCTTGTCCACATCAGCCCGGTATTTCTCCGGGTCCAATTCCTTATATTTCTCCTGGTAGCTCCGTGGGTGCGTGCCTTTATACCGAACGCGCCGCTTGTGCTCCTGCTCCATCGGGATCATCTCCTTTTCTGCTGTTGTATCGTATCATAGATCCTGCAAAAAGGGAATCCGCAGCGGGGCAGATATGCGAAAAGGCAGCTCAAAAGAGCTGCCTTTTCGCAATTGGATCTCCTCACGCCTCCACAGCCGGGTCCAGTCCGGCCGCCGCCAGCCGGCGGTCAAAGCCGCCGCCCCGGTAGACGAACACCAGCGTCCGCACCTGCTCATGGGTCAGGCCGATCACATCGCCGTTGCCGTTGGGGTCGGAGCCGTCGCCCTGGATGATCCCCGCAGCCATAAGCTGGTCGATGATCGGCCGGAACTTCTCCGGTACATCCTTTAGTTTCTCATATGTTTTCACTTTGTCGTCCTCCTCATACTCCGGCCGGTATCCTCCCACTGCCTGCCGCGCGGACCGCACCCGCTGCTGGACCTGGCCGCCGTTGGCGTCGTCCCCCAGGCCGGTGTTGCCCTCGATGGTCACCAGGTCTCCATTGGCCCGCACCTCTTTTACCAGTCCCACATGCTCCGGGCCGCCCTTGCTGTGAAAGCGCAGAAACACCAGATCTCCCGGATGATACCTTTCAGCCACGAACAAGCCGTGCGTTTCGGCATAGTTCAGCAGCGTGCCGCAGCTGGCCGTTTTCCCCCCGCCAAAGAACAGCTCCGGTGCGCCCGCTTGCTGGAACAGCCACCAGATAAACGTCACACACCACGGGTATTTCGCGGCTGCCGTGTCATAGACCGCTCTGCCGTAGTAGGCGGTGTTATACTTCACACAGTTGCTTCCGGCTGGGGATTCCCGGACGCCCAGCTCTCCCCCGGCGATCCGCAGGAGCTGTTCACAGCCCGCCATTGTCCGCCGCCTTGTCCACCGCATCCTGCACCTTCTGACTCTGGGTGCCGAAGTAGAATGCGATAATGACCGCGTAAATGGTCATAAAGTCCTGTGATATCTTCTCAGCATATGCCATATAGGCAAACACTCCCGTGAGCACCAGTGTCACGATGGATTTGACGGACACCAGATTGGCTGCCCGCCTGACGATCAGTTCTCTCATAACTCTCCCCTATAAATCATTGAAATTGTTCTCCCAAGCGCTTCGCGCGGCGTCATAGACGATGCCGCCCCTGGTATTTTCCCTGCCGCTTTTCCGAAAGTAAGCCCCCAGCACATATCCCGTGGCCGCCTGGAGCGCCCCGATCAGCGCGGTCAGATATGGCAGTGCGCCGCTGAAATCCCGCAGGATGGCAATGCCGCACAGCCCGAGAACGATGTATGTAGCGCTCCCATCCACCAGCAGGATCCCCAGGGCAATGATCTTGCTCATGGTCCATTTTCTCTGTTCCATGGTCATCCCGCCGTCTCGCTGTGTGCCTTTTGGTTCAAATGCCGGTCCAGCCTGTCCAGCGCGTCGTGGACCGGTCCGTCACAGCCCTGCTCCGCCAGTCCCTGCAGGCACGCCCGAATGCCGTAGCACAGCAGCGTCTGCTCCTCCTGGATATCGCGGATGATCTTCCCCTGTTTCTTATCCCGTTCCAAAAAACGGTACAGCGTCCACAGCGCTCCGCCAATAACAGTCAGGCTGCCCAGGAGCTTTGCCACGCCATGCACTGTCTCAATGGAAATATACAACGATGGATATCCCTCCTCGCTTTTTCATCATGCTTCCAGTTCCCATATCCCCGTCCCTCCGGCTTTCCCGCATGGGAACTCCGCCGCAGGGTCCTGTCCCCGCGGCGGAGCTTTTCATCAGTCAGCGCGTCTGTGCCGGCAGGTCATACAGGGATGCGAAGGTATACCCCATGTCCTCCCACTTTGTCAGCAGCTCGTCCAGAATGTCCGCATTGGTCTTGGATGTGGAGTGCAGCAGGACGATGGCGCCGTCATGGATGCGCGGCAGCAGCTTGGCGTATGCCTGCTCCGCCGTAGGCTGATTGTCCACGTACCAGTCCACATAGGCCAGGCTCCACAAAATCGTCCGGTAGCCCAGCGCCTGCGCCTGTTTCAGATTTTCCTCGCTGTACTTCCCCTGGGGCGGCCTGTAAAACCTCGGCAGCTCCTTCCCCGTTGTCTCCTGGTAAAGCGCCGCCAGGTCATCCAGTTCCTTTTGGAAGGCCGCCTGTTCCGAGATGGCGGACATATCCGGGTGGTTGAAGGTGTGGTTTCCCACAACATGCCCCTCGTCCGCCATGCGGCGGATAATATCCGGCGCCGTCTCGATCATATTGCCCACCACAAAAAAGGCGGCTGGGGCATTGTGTTTCTTCAGCGCATCCAAAATCTTTTCCGTATATCCGTTCTCATACCCACAGTCAAAAGTCAGATAGATCACCTTTTTCGAGGTGTCCCCCAGATAATAGGCGTCATACCGGGCCAGGTCCGATACGCTGGCATTGCCCACAGGCGCTTCTCCCTCCGTCTGGAAGGAAAGGCCCCAGTTGTCCGTGGACGCGGGGACGGCGGCCTCTCCCACCGTTGTCACAGACTTCTCCCTTTGGTCCAACAAATATAGATTCCCCGCGATGAACAGGACCAGCGCCAGTCCCACGATCATCACCACATACCGGCGGCGGATTTGAAACATATGCAGATACCTCCCATTTCAGCAAAATGCATTGCTCTCATTCTGTGCATCTGCGCGCCGATTATGCGGGACAGCCTGTTCACTCAGTCCTCCGGCGGCACCGCCAGCTGAAAGCTCTCCCAGGTGTGCCCCGCCGCCTTGACAGCAGCCCAGGTAAAGCCTGCCTGCTCGCATTCCGCCCAGGTCAGGTAGCGGAAATAAAATTCCACGCCCAGATGACAGGGCAGAATATCCAAAATGATTTTCTGGATCTGCTCAAACTCCGCCGGGACACCGGCCACCTCCGGGAAGATCACCCGCAGCTTCCCGCCGCCCAGCTCCAACGCCTTGGCCCGGATGCCGCAGCCCCGGATCGTCCGGTTGATCTCTCCCGGTGTCAGGCTGTCTCCATTGATCTGAAGCAGTGCCGCGATGGCCGCCCGCCGCTCCTCCGGTGTCACGGCCGCGGGGCGGCGGGCAAACAGTGTCTCCCGGCGGGAGAGTCCCTCGTCCTCTGCCGTCGCCGTCAACGTCTCCCGCTCCGCGTGCTCAATGCGTCCGTTCACCAGATCCAGCACGGTGCCCAGCGCATAGAGCTCCGCGCTGTTGATGGAGTTCGCACGCAGGTCATAGACGCCCAGCGGCGCCAGCAGGTTTCGCAGATACTGTTCATACATCTGTTACGCCTCCATCTCCGTCACCGTCAGCGTCCCCAGCATAGGGAGCACCGTGTCGTCCGCCGCCAGATCCGCCGTTGGTGCGGAAAAGCGGTAATTTATCACATCCTCCACCGCGTAGATCCGGCTGCCCAGCTCCGCCAGCCGCACCGGCTGTCCTAGCAGCCGCCCGCCGAAGAAATTGATGACCGCCTGCTCCGCCGCCGTCTTGACCGTGGGAAAGTCCGCCCCCTCCCGGACAGTCACCGCCACCGATACATCCACCGTTTTGACCGCCGGCGCTTTTACCTGTACGTCCACGGCGATCTCCCGTTTCTCCTGCAATTCCGCCTGCAGCTCTGCCAGCAGCTCCGCCGTCGGCTGTCCGCTCTCTCCGGCTACGTACACGTCCACCGTGCCGATCCCTCTGGCTCTGCCAACCGCTCTCGCCGCCGCCACACCGGCATGTCCCATGGCCGTCTGTTCATACCATGCCGCGTTGGCGCCATTGGGGAGCCTCTGGTAGCTCTCCAAAATGCGCTGCCGCAGAGTCTCGTCGTCCTCCGCGTCGCTGCCGCCGGTAAAGGCCGCCGGGTTTGTCACACCGGTCACCGCGATGGGACACGCTGTCAAAATCGACACCGCTCCCGGCACGGCATTGCCCTTGCTTCCGCCCTCCAGAGCCTCCGCCGCCGCATCGGCTGACAGCGTCCCGGCCCGCAGAACCGCCGCCTCCCTCGTGCGGAACCGCACCTCCTCCGCCGTCATACACACCGTATCCGCCGGGATCGTGATATCTGCGGAAGGCGCCATGTCCACCAAAAAGCGCAGGACTCCCACAGCCTTTGATGCCGGTGCCCGTTCCAGACCCCGCATGGCCGCGTGGCGGTCCAGATAAATGCCCTGCGCCGTCTGCGGGAAGCTCTGGTCCAGCACCCAGTCCGCCTGGATACCCAATGCCTGGATCTGCGCTGCCGCAGCCCACAGGCGCACCGATAGGTCACAACTCTCCTCCGGCACAAACCCTGCCCGCCGGCCAAACGCCTCCATCAACGCCCCATAGATCTCTTCGATACTCTTCACCCGTTCTCCCCCCTCACAATTGGATGTCCAGCGCCGCCGTCAGCCGCTCCCCCTCATAGAACAGCTCCACCAGCAGCGCCGCCGCACCATCGCCTGTCTCCGTCAGTTCCACGGAATCCACCCGCAGTCCAGGCTCCTCCGCCAGCGCCTCCGCCACATATTGCTTCGCGGCGCTCTGCCGCTGAACAGCCGGTACCTGTCCCAGCTGCCACAGCCTGCTGCCAAGGTCCTCCCAAAAGGGGAAGCTTCCCCGCCGGGCCGTCAGCCTGAACAGCATCCGCTGCAAAAGCGCCTCCCTGCCGGTCACCCGCCGCAGACCGCCGGCGCCGTTGGGGATATAATCCCCATCTCTCAGCTGCAATTCCATCTCACGCCTCCAACTCGCCGCAGGTACAGGGCTTATAGGGCACGCCGTTGATCGTTAAGTCCCCCTCAACGGCGATCCGCGTCCCCTCCAGCACCACGGTCCCATCCTTCTTCAAATAGATCGAGTTCTTCCCCGGTCCATACACCATGACCTCTCCCGGCCGCATCCCCTTCGGCATAGGCCGCTGCTTCATTCCGGCCACGCACTGCTCCTCGCCGCCGGGGCCGCCCTTGACCACCAGCACCGCCCCGCCGCTCTCCGGCAGCCATACATAGCCGCCCGGCCCATAGACCGGCAGCGCCCGCACCTCGCCCCGGGTCATAACGCCCACGCTGTCCCCGGCGATCGTTGTCACGCCCAGATCCGCGTCAGCCGTCGGCACAGCGGGCTTCATCTGTTTGGAAAGCCACATCTCATATCCTCTCCTTTAGTGTCAGCGTTACAGCGGCCCCCTTTTCCGCGGAAAACTCGTTTTCAGCCTCCGCCACCCGGAAGGTCCCCGTCAGTCCCATCCGCTCCATATCCAGCTCCACGATATCCCCCGGACATGCCAGAAAACTCCCCGGCAGGCGCAGCACGATGGACTTCTCGTCCTCCCTGGACCGCTGGATCTGATACGCTCCGGTGTACCGCATGGCCGCCCAGGTGCTCTGTCCCGGGGTATACACCACCCGGCGGCACTGTCCGCCCCGCTTGATCATATCTTGATTTTTCACGTCATAGGACACATTTCTGGTCTTGTCGATGACCAGCACCTCCGTCAGCACGCCGTAGTGGTCCTCCCGCAGAGTGCAGGACAGCACCGGGTCCCCATCTCCGATGAGGAGCTTTCTCCCATTGTTCTGTTCCGGCGCCGCCAGCAGCTTCCCGTCCCGGCTGAACCGGGGCGAGAAGCCGCCGTAGGTCCGGCAAAAGCCCTCCAGCGCCTTCCACTGACTGCTCCCCGCCGCCACCGTGTATACGGAGCTTGCCCGCACATCCGCCAGGGCTCCGCAGGAGATGCCATAGGGCGTCACATGGCGCCGCACGATCTCCGCCAGCGTCGCGTCCTGATACGTCAGCGGCCGGGACTCATTATCCAGCAGCCGGGCTGCGTACCCCCGCCCTGTTATGGTGGCCGTCAGGCCGTCCGCCTCCAAGTCCACCGTGTATTCATCCACGATGCCGCGAAGCATCGTCTCGCCGTTCTCAAAAGCCGCGAATCCCGCCGCCAGATGCAGCGCCTCCGCCATGTCCTTCTCGTACAAAACGGTGATGGAGTAACTGTCACATGGCACCGTCCCCGTATGCGTCACCTTCCAGGAAAGGGGCGCGGGCAGGTCAAATACACGGTGGTCGCTGGTAATGATCCGTCCCGTCATGGAATCTTCACCCCATCTCCCGGATAGATCAGATTGGGGTTTTTGATCTGCGGATTGGCTGCGATCAGCGAAGCCAGCGTCACATCATACCGCTTTGCGATGCCCCATAGGGTATCCCCTTTTTTGACGGTATAAACCGCTGAAGCGGTTTCCCCTCGGCTGGTCCCTGCCTGACCGCCCGTCCAGGCCCCAACGCCGCTGTCCTGCTCTGTCAGTCCGCCGCTGTATCCGCTCCAGTCCTCCCAAAAGATGAAGCTGTACCGCACATAGTCCGGCAGCGGCTTCTCCTCCACCTTCAGCTCCACGAAGTAGACCCGCTCCGCCTGCCACACCGGATGGATCAAAAGTCCCGGTCCGCTCTCCTGAAACACCTCCGCCAGCTCCCGAAACTGCCGGTAGGCGCCCTCTCCCGAGAAAACGCCCTCTCCCCGCAGGACCCGGTAGGTACAGCCCAGGTCCTGCAGCACACACCGCCCAAAGGGCACCTTGTGGGCCGCCACCTGCCGCCGGTACTCCACCGCGTAGATCTCCGGGTTATGGGGCCATGTAAAATTCTTATACCGCATGGGTGTCAGCCTCATATCGGTCTCCCCTCTCAGTACAGGACAAAGCCGCCGTCATAGCGCCTGGCGTCCCGTTGAAATGCTCTGGACAGCTCTCCCGGCCCCAGCGCCCGCTCCGGCGCTGCCCACAGGACCTCCGTCACCGTCCGCTCCCGGACCGCGCTCTCCGGCGGCGCGGCCTGCTCCGCCGGGTCCCCGGTGCCAGCCACTCCGGTCTCCCCGGCCCGGGCAGGCCGCTCTCCAAAATTCTCCGCCATCAAGCCGCCGTCCAAGGTCTCCTCCGAAAAATCCCATGGGTCCAAACGGCTTTCTCCAGCCATTCTCCACTCCTGCGGAGTCGCCTGTCCCATATCCGTTCTCTTCCAAACGCGCTGTTCCAAAGCCGCACCGTCCGGCCTCTTTTGCCAGGGCCAAAGACCGTCCCTGTCTCTCGCCCCGCCTTCGGCCGGCCGCCGCTGCCCCTCCGGGAACAGGGGCTCCCGCTCCCCTGTCTCCGGAGGTCCTTCCGTGGGGTCCTGCGTCCGGCCGCCCATCATCAGCAGGGCCAGCGCCAGCCTCTGCCGCGCCAATTCCTCCTGTATATAGTCCATCTCCGTCACACTCCCCCAAGCGCCTCAAACCGCTGCCGGTCAAAGGCCGGATTCACCGTCTCCCGTGATGCCGCGGCAGCGCCGCCCTCTGCCAGACGCCGCAGCAGCGTCTCCATCTGCCGTCCCGTCAGGTCGGCCAGCACCTCCATCTCGCCGCCGTACACCGGCTCCCCCTGGAAGAAGCAGCAGGCCGCCAGCACCCGGGCATTGCAGAGCAGCGTTCGCTCCAATCCGTCCTCCGCCAGCTCCCGGCTCTCCCGCCAAAGCTCCAGCAGGCGGCCCGCCGTCATGGGCCGCAGCTCGTCGATCTCCCTCATGCCCGGGTCTCGATCCGTTTGGAGGCCACCACGGTGATCTTCTCCGCCACCATGGCGTTCAGCTGTCCCTCCTCATGGATGGTGCTCCACTCACATCCGCTGTAAATGATCTTGCGGTCCGGCTTGCAGATGACCAGGAAGAAATCCCGCAGGTCATAAAAGTTGATACCGTCAGACACCGCGTCGTCCGTGGCATACAGCCGGGTCAGTTCCAGCGTGTATTTCTTCTGTCCCTCGATGGTGGCCACCGGCTCGCTCTCGCCAAAGGCCTCCACGCTCTGGGAGGACTTGCTCGCCCTTGCGGTGTAGCTCTGCACCACCGCCACCTTTCTGCCGTCCAGCTCCAGATAGATATCCGCGCTGGTGGGAAATCCCTTCATTTCCATATGCCGTCCTCCTTATACCGTGATATGGACCGTCAGATAGATCTGGTTCAGTCCATGGGCCACCGCGAAGCCAAACTCCACCAGGCACACCGTGGGATCGTCCGGAGACGCGGTGACGCTCACCTCGCCATAGCTGTCGATGATCTCCGCCGCAGTCTTCTTCTCCAATTCCACGATCACCTGGGACCGGATGGCGCCCCGGCTGCGGACCGTATTCTTGGTCCGCGAGAACTTGCTCCGCAGCGCCGCCCGCACCGCCGGAATGATGTCGTCCACGATCAAAATCGTGGTCAGCTCCCGCCAGGTGGCATCCGCCGCCCCATTGGTCTTGGTCCGGGTGGTAATGCCCCGGACCGGAGAGATGACGCCCGCCACGCTCTCCAAAGGCGTGACTCCGCCGCGCACCAGCAGATCGACGTCGTTGTCGCCGTAGTCCGCGGCAAGGCCGCCAAGCCCCCGCACCTCCGCGCCGTTCAGCGGCACCGCCGGATCTCTGTTGGACGCGATGACGCCTGCCACAGCGGCGGCGGCAAACACGCCGGGCAGCGTCTCTCCCGCACTGTCCAGCACGTCAGGCCCCACCAGCACCATCCGCTCGCTGTTCAGCGCCGCGGCACGCTCCACCAACTGCGCCGCCGTGTCTCCGGCGCCGCCCACCACGGCGATGCGCTCCCTGCGCCCGGCGGAGGCGTCCTCCACAGAGGTCCGCAGTGACTGCTGCACCTCCTGCGCCGCGCTGTCGCACACCACGATCTGTACATCCTGCCCTCGCAGCGTCTCAAACGCCGTCTGGTAATCCGCCGGCCCGCCTGTGTCGGCCACGCGCACCGCCACTACCGTGGCCGCGCCGTTGGCAAACAGCAGCCGCAGGATGGTGCTCATACCAGGAGTCGTATCCTCGCCGAATGCCGCCACACCGGCGGTATATCCGGTGATGGTCACCGCCTCCCCCGCAGTCCCCCGGGCCGCCCTGGCCGCCACGCCGATGGTCTTGCCCGCCTGTCCGGCGGAGACCACCGCCGATGCGTCATAGGCCGAGTAAACGCCCGGCCGTTCATGCCTGCTCTCGCTCAATCCGTCATAACTCCTTTCAAAATAAAGTCCAGGAACATCTGTCCGTCCTCCTGTTCCCGGGCCACGAATACCGCCTGGCACCGGAGGCCGCCCCGCCGCAGAAACATCCCGGTCTCCTTCTCCCAGCAGAGGCCCTCCCAGTTCAGCTCCCCCGGACGGATCCCGCTGGGCAGTCCGCCCAGCAGCACCTCCGCCGCCGTCTCGCAGGCGGCCTCGCAGTCCGCCGCCCGTTCCGCCCGGATATCCACAGTGATGATGCCCTCCAGCTGTTTTCCATACACCTCGCGGACCACTCCCGCCTCCGCGTCGTATACCTCGCCCAGATAGTTGCAAAATCCCAGTGCCTTGCCCTCGGCGGCCCCTACGGCTACCGCTGCCGCCGCGCCGCTGTACCGCTTTGCCCGGTCGGCCGGAAACGCCGCCAGAGCCTGCACACCGGCGCTGTTCAGTGCGGACATGACTGCGTCCCGCACCTGCGTCAATTCCCTCATCCTGCCTCCTTCTCCCGTTCCAAAGCGGCCCACCAGTGCGTCAGTGTTTCACCGATGTAATAGGGCCGGCTGCTCCGCACCCGAAACGGCACGCCATTCCACAGCACGGTGTTCCCCTCGGCCACCTCCGCCTGTCCCAGATACAGCCAAAGCCGCTCATCGATCCAGCCGATGCCGGTCACCGCGCCGGGCACCTGCTCCCGCCGTTCCGTCACCGGCTGCAAAAACGCCCGTACAGGCGCATCGCCCTCCGCTGTCCGGATGACAGCCTCCTGCCCATACAGGGCCAATACCTCCCGGATCCAGTCCGTCATCCCCGCACTCCTCTCAAGCAGAGATCCCCGGGCGACACATAGTCCGCCATCAGCCGTTCCGCCGTCCGCCGCAGCTCCGCAGCGGACTCCGCGCGCTCCGAGCCCTTTTTAGCCGAGACAGAGACCTCCCCGGCGGTGAAGGCGGAGACGGCCCCGCCGCCCCGTCCCGCCGCCAGGTCCGCCGCGGCCGTGAAAGCCGCCGCGCAGCAGAAGGCCGCTCCGCAGTCTGCGGCCGTCACGCCGTCACGCAGCCGGGTGGTCCACGCCCGCTCTGCCGCGGCGCACAGCATGGCCAGCAATTCCTGCTCTGCCTCTCCTGCGCCGGATATTGCCCCTGCCAGCTTTAAAATCGTCTCATCCATGTCCTGCCTCTCCATTTCCGTCTCCCCACAATAGGGAATGCTGTCCGGTTCAGTCCAGCTTCAGGACCTTGGATGCCTCGGGAAACAGCTTTGCAAAGCCGGAGATCGAGGTGATCGCCGCGCGCTCTAGCTGCCGGTCGATCAGCTTATCGTACTCCACAGTGATCTCACTGCCGCAGATCTGTTCCAGCGCATAGTTCTTATCCAGGCCGATCAGCGTCTTGGCGGGCATGGCGGATGTGCGCAGCAGATTGGCCCCCAGCGGCGTGGTCAGGGTGCCGGTGCCCTGGAAGTTCAATCCGGTCAGCGGATTCTGGAATTCGCTCAACTTCAGCAGTGCCAGCATCACGTCGCTGCTCACCAGCATGGTATTCATGGTATAGGGGTCAAACTGGCTCCAAAAATCCAGCAGTGCGCCGTAGGACAGCGTCCCGGCGGTGCCGGAGATGGGCTGCGTGCCCACGGTGAATACCTCCGCCCCATTGTTGTTGCCGTCGCCGTTCTGCAAGACCCCGATGGCGTCTTGCAGATGCATCCGGCCGATGTAGGCGCCGATCTGACGCAGCGTCACGGAAAACAGGTCCAGCCGCTGGAACCGGATGGCCTCATAGGAGGCCACCAGCATCCGGCCCCGCTTGTGCAGGCGCACCAGGTTCTCCTGGGTGCGGATGGCGGTCTGTGGGATCGCCGCGCCCTCCTCCACACGCTTCAGGCTCTTCTGCTCCTCCGTGGGTACGGAGGCGATGGAGCGGTAATCCATGCCGTCAAAATTGGTCACTGTGGCGGTCACAGCGGGCAGGATGCTCTCCTCCTCCAGGCCCTGGCGCACCACACGGGACACGAACTCCGGAAACAGCACGGCGGAATCCGTGGTGTGGAAAAACTTCTCCACCATGTCGCTGCCGGCGCCCTTCACCTTGATGTCAAAGCGTTTCAGCTGGCGCTGGAACGCATCCATGCCCTCCAGGGCCGTGCCCCGGTAATGCTCGCTGGGGTCCAGCTCCTCCAGCGTCTGGGAAAAGCTGCGGCCGCTGCGGCCGTACATGCCCTTTTCCAGCTTGATATTTTCAAAATGATAAGCCATCTTCTCTCCTCCTCACAGTACAAACGTCACGGTCATGCCGCTGGTGTCCACATCCGCCACCAGATAACTGCGGCCAGCGGCATCTGCCCGCACGCCGCCGTCGCCGTCAGCCGCCAGCGCGCACCAGCCCACGGTGGGCGCGGTGCCGGAATACCCGGCGGTCACCATGCCGCCCAGGGCCACGGCGCAGGCGCCGCAGTCTCTGCCCACGGACAGCACCTGTCCGCAAAAGCCGTCACCGGCCGCGCAGGCGCCCACCTCGCCGCTTCCGGTGATCTTCACCATCTCCCCCTCGCTTACCTGTGCGCAGGCGAAGGTAGCCGCCCATTGGCCGATCCCCTCATAAGAATTCTTCATTGTCATCCTCCTTTATATCGTTCGTCTCTCAGACGAGGAATACTGTCTCATCGCTCTTCTCCACCGCCGCGGGACAGCGCAGCTGCGGTGCCGCCGGAAACCGCTTGGCCGCCCGGTCCCCATAGGCCCGCTTCAGCTCCAGCAGCTCCGGTTCCTCCAGCCGTTCCGCCGCCCTGGTGAACACCTGACCATCCAGTCCGTCGTCCGCCAGCATGGCAAGGCGCACCACCTCCCGGCGCAGCTCCTTCAGATACCTGGCCCCCAGCTCCGCCTGCTTCCGCAGCGCCAGAAGCTCTCCGCTCTCCTGTCCAAACCGTTTTTTCAAAACGCCCGCCTCCCTTTGGGCTGGCACCGCCACAAAGGACCACTCATAGGCGTCCAGCGGCTCCCGCAGCTCCACGAAGCACAGCCTGCCGTCGTACATCTGCCCCTTTACATGGGCACATCCGCCGTGCTCCGCGCCGCAGATGGAGCACACGCTCCGCCCCATGCTGCACCCCACGCTGACCTCCTTTTTGATGCCGCCCTCGATCTCCTGGATCAGGTCCGCGTTCTTCTCTGTCCGCAGCAGATACGCCCAGCCCTTCAGCCAGCAGTACGCGTCTCCGGCCGCCGTGATCCTGCCGGGCTCCCGTACCACCTCGGTCCGGTAAATGCGGGCCGTCTGGCCTTTGGCGGACCACTGGTGGTCAAAGATCCCGCTCTTTCCCAGAAACAATTCTCCCAGCCGCTCCAGCGCGCCGCCGTCAAACCGCTCCAGATCCCGGTCCACCTCGTTGTCGCACAGCCGCACGCTGAAGGCATACACCTGCTCCGCCGTCAGCGCCGTCTTGGTAAAGCGGTTGATCTGCGCCAGTTCCTCCTGTATATCCATCCTGTCTCCCCCGTTTCCGTGTTTCATTTCTCCGCAGCTCCGCCGGTCTGCGGACCCTCCCGCAGGTCATTCTCGATCCGCAGCCTTCGCGCCTGCTCCCGGTAGAGCTCCGCCTTCGCCTCTTCCACCTCATCCTGCAGATTGATGTCGTCCCATACCACCTCAAACGTGCAGGGATAGCCGTGCATCCGCAGCCACAGCCGGCAGATCCGCTCCACCACCGGTGTCAGCGCCCTGCGGATGGCCGTGATCTCTGTGGTCAGCATGTCGGCCTGCTGGGTGCTCATCCGCTCCGTGGAATTCCAGCTCAGTCCCAGCATGAACGGCGGGATGCCGGTCTTTGCCACGATCTGTTCCAAAATCTGCCGCACCGGCACCTCGCTGTCCAAAATCGGCGCGTCCCCGCCGATAACGTGGATGCCCACATCTCCCACGGCCACAAAATCCCGCACGCTTCCATTCCTGGTGTCCTGCATAGCCCGGGACCACTCCTCAGCCAGCTGCCTGCTGCGCTCCGCTGCGGAGATCCCCTCTCCGCCGGGGCAGGTCACGGCAAACCGCACATTGCCGCACCGCTCCCAGTTCACGCCCACGGTGTGGTAGATCTTCATCAGAATATCCGCCAAAAACGGC
Organism: uncultured Dysosmobacter sp.; assembly: GCF_947631635.1. Taxonomy (GTDB): domain Bacteria; phylum Bacillota; class Clostridia; order Oscillospirales; family Oscillospiraceae; genus Oscillibacter. The sequence goes on along the minus strand of NZ_CANRMB010000031.1, from coordinate 18,997 downwards.
AGCGACCGCAGCAGCGACACACCATAGGGACTGTTCACCTCCGGATTCAGCGGTGTGAACAGCAGCAGGTCCTGACAGGGCAGCGGCTCCATCCGGCCCCTCTCGTCAGGGCCGCAGATGGTGAACGCCAGCGGGTTTTCTCCCTCCCGGACCTCGATATCCTCCACCCGGCCGCACAGCAGCGCGGCAATGTCCCAGCCGCCTCGTGCGGGCACGATCTCGCCGATAGCCCTGCCGCAGGTCAGCAGGGAATCCAGATAGCAGTCCAGAAAGGCGTTGACGCCAAACTGTCCCCGCCCGGACGGCACTGTCCGCAAAAACGCCTGAAGCGCGGCCTCCGCCGCCTTGTCCCCGCAGACCGCCGTCACGCCTCCGGTCAGCCGGATCAGCTTATAGATCGCCGCGTCCACCAGCGGCACGCCCTCCCGGATCGCCTGGTACAGCCGGACCTCCCCATTCCGCAGGGGCACATAATCATGCAGCGATCCAAAGGGATGCTGCGCGCCGCTTCGCAGCTGCACCGCCGCGGGCGCCGCCTCCTCTGCTTTTTTGAACCATCTCAACGTCAAAAACTCCTCTCTTTCATCGCCTTCCGCCGGGCCGCTCCACCGCCACCGCCGCAAATCCTCCGCTCTGTCCCGCCGCCAGATCCATGGCAAAATACCGCAGATCGATTTCCCATGGGGCACGCCCCATGGGAGCCCTTCCCTCTCACTCAAATCGCCAGGCAAAGCCCGGCGATTTCAAGGTTTTGCTCTGCAAAACGCTTGACGCGGCCTCCGCCGCGGCTCGCTGGCGCTCGCTCATGGACGCCGCTCCACCGCCACCGCCGCAAATCCTCCGCTCTGTCCCGCCGCCAGATCCATGGCAAAATACCGCAGGTCGTCCATGGCGTGGTCGTTTTCCTTTCGGGGCGCATCTCTGCCGCCCCGCTCGTCCCAGCAGTAGAGCGCCATCTCCCGCAGGCAGTCCCGGCAGTTGCGGCAGATCACGATCCGTTTCTTTTTCAGCAGGTCCGCCGTCACCCGAATGCCGTCCACCACATCGTTGTCCGCCCGCACAACCGTAAACCCCCGCCGCCGCAGCGCCTCGATGAAGCTCGCGGCCGATGGGTCCACGACGACCCGCTGGACCGGCCGCTCTCCCACCAGGCGTTCCAGGTCCTCCGCATACTCCGCGTCCGTCCTCTGCTGTCCGCCCTTTCGGGAGTCATAGTAATATTCCGCCGTCCGATACCACACGCCGTCCTTCTCCCCCCAGAGCCCAAAGGAGGCTGGATTGGCAGTCCCGTAATCCACGGAGACGCGCCACTGTCCAAACGGTCCCTCCGGCACATCCGCCGTATCCCGCTCCTGGTCGAAAAAGTCGTAGATCAGTCCCTGGGCCGCCGTCCACTCCCCCAGCACGAACCGCCGGTAGAATACGCCGGAATAGGCATTCCGGTATCGTGCCCGGATGCGCGGTGAGAGGCCGGGGTTGTCCGCCATGGTAAAGTGCAGATACAGCGCCCGCCGCTCTTTCGCCTTTAGGATCCACTCCCGGTAAAACCAATGCTGGGGCCCCTCCGGGTTGCAGTTGAACCAGAGCAGGCTCCCCGGCACGCTGCACCGGGCCACCGCCTGCTCCACAAAGGACCGGGGCATCAGCGCCGCCTCGTCCAGCAAGATACCCGCCAGGGTGCTCCCCTGGATCAGCGCCGCGCTGGACTCATCCCGACCGCCAAACAGCAAAAAGCGGTTCTCCCGTCCCCCGAAGCTCACGACCAGCAGGTTTTCCGCCCGCTTCTCCCGGACGGACATCCCCATCCGCCGCAGATAGGGCACCAGCTCCGTCAACAGATTTCTCCGCAATGAGACGATGGTCTTTCCGCACAGGCCGAACTGCCTTCCGTGGAACCGCGCCTGGGCCCACAGGAAAAACGACACCCCCATGGAAAAGGTCTTTCCGCTGCGGACCGCGCCGTCGCAGATGACGGCCTCCCATTCGTCTCTCTGCCACCAGGACAGCACCTTCAGCTGCTTGGGGGAAAACCGTACGATCTCAGCCGTTCTCCCATCCCCCTTCCATCTCACCGGCAGCCTCCGCCAGCGCCTGATACAGCTCCTCCGCCCCATGGCCCTCTCCGCTCTCCAGCAGGCCGCACAGCGTCTCCAACGCCCGCACCCGGTCCACCAGCTTGACCTCCACGCCGCCCTTGTCCGTCACCTTGAACTCAGCCACAGCGGACAGGTCCAGCCCCTCCGGGTCCAGCTCTCCGGCGTGGAGGGCCAGCTTCACCGCGTCGTTGGCCTGTCCAAAGGCCAGCTGTGCCAGACGGCGCACCGCGTCGTCCCGCCGCAGCTGTCCCGCCGCGGCCTCCCGCATCCTGTTCAGCTTCTCCTGGGTGCTCTTTCGGCCCAAAAGTCCAAACCCGTCCCTGCGGCCGATCTCAGCCGCCGCCCGTTCCGGGTCCATCGTCCGCAGATAGGCTCTGCAAAATACGCCGTCGTCCGTTTTCTTTTTCACATCGCCCTTCCTTCCATCAGCATCTCTCACCCATGGCCGCCCACGGCAAAAAGTTGCACATTTCCATGCACGCTTTTAAAAAATTTTTGAAAAAAAGCAAAAAAGAACCGCTGCCACCGCAGCGGTCTCCAAACGGTATCCAATGTTTTCTGTGAAGCCCGGCGCTTTCACCAGTTAAATAAGCACAGAAAGCGCCGCGGTCTCCCGCGGCGCTTCCATTCCCGCTCAGGCTCTCGCACCGCTCATCCGCTGCCGCAGATGGGCCGCCGCGCCCTCGGCGTTGCTCACGTTGAACAGGACCAGCCCCATGGCCTGGTCCGCATCCCCGCCGCCCTGCATATCTGTTTTCGGATGGCAGGCCCTCCAGCGGAGCTGACGGTCGATCTCCCCAAACAGGCAGCTCCCCAGCACCAGGCAGTCATGGGCTGTCTTGCCCTTCACAGTCTTAAAATCATCGATCTCAGGCAGCTCCATATAATAGAGAGACCGGTCCTTCGCCATCAGGATCACCCTTTGATCGGTGATCCAATAATGCTGCTGCAGCACGCTCTGCCGCTCCATGATGGGCGAGATCACCAGCAGCGCCGCCACCAGCAGCACCAGACCCACCACCTTCATGCTCCGCTCCGGGTTGTTGCCGGCGTACATCAGCAAAATCGCGGATGTCACCACCGCAGTCCCGATCCACTTTGCCAGAACGAGCCATTTCGCGTCGTTCTCCAAAAGCGGAAAGCGCTCCGTTTTCCCCTGCCAGAAAACCCGCTCTCCATCCCGCAGGAATGTGCGCAGCACCTGTTCCGCAGATTGTCTTTTGTCCATCTTGACCGACTCCTTTTCCATATTCCGGCGTTTCCCCGCCTGCTTTTTATCATACGTGAGAACCCCGTTCAGCCGCTGACAAAGCCTTCCGCCGGTTTGTTAAGCTTCCGCGAAGTTTTTAGCAGCAATTTAACGAATTGTCTGTTATAATAGAAAAAGCTCGGATCTGGAAAGGAGCTTCTGCTTTGCACGCTAAAAAGTCTGTGATCTCCCAGCTGTTCCCCTTTTCCTGGAGAGACCTTCTGATATCCGCCGGCATTCTGTTCTGCGCCGTGGAGCTTTGTATCCTCCTGCGCATGGCCAACAGCAGCGACGGCTTCGCCTCTCCCGTCTTTGTGCTGGCGGTACTGATGATCTCCCGCCTGACCACGGGATATCTCTTTGGCCTGGGCGCGGCCGTTCTGGGCGTGGTGTGCACCAACTTCATCTTCACCTACCCCTATTGGGCCTTCGACCTGACCATCTCCGGCTATCCCCTGACCTTTCTCACCTTTCTGATGGTCTCCATCATCACCTGCACCCTGACCACCCAGGCCAAGCAGCAGGAGCGGTTGCGGGCGGAAAATGAAAAGGAGAAAATGCGGGCCAACCTACTCCGCTCCGTCTCCCACGACATCCGCACGCCCCTGACCTCCATCGTCGGCTCCACCTCCGCCGTGCTGGATAATCCCTCCCTCTCCGAAGCGGAACAGCGGGAGCTTCTGGAGGCTGTCCGCGGAGATGCCCAATGGCTGATCCGCGTTGTGGAAAACCTGCTGTCCATCACCCGCATCGGTGAAGACCAGGCCCATATCACCAAGGAACCTGAGGCCGCGGAGGAGGTCCTCGGAGAGGCCGTTCGGAAGTTTCGCCGCCGTTTCCCGCAGATTCACGTCTCTGTGACGGTCCCAGAGGAACTGCTGCTGGTCCCCATGGACCCCATCCTGATCGAACAGGTCCTGTCCAATCTGCTGGAAAACGCCGCCGTCCACGGCGAGACCACCACTGAAATTCACCTCTCCGTCTATGAGGAAGGCGGCCTCGCCTGCTTTTCCGTGCGGGACAACGGCCAGGGGATCCCCGAAAAGAAACTGCCCACGCTGTTTGACGGTACCCTGAAGCACACGGATTCCAGTATGGGCGACGGCAAACGCAACATGGGGCTGGGCCTCTCGGTCTGCCTTGCTATCGTCCGGGCCCACAGCGGCACCATGGACGCCAAAAATCTGGAGCGCGGCGCGGAAGTTCTCTTTCGCCTGCCCCTGCACAAGGAGGAGCTATGAATATCCGAGAAAAGATTCTGGTGATCGAAGACGAAAAAACCATCTCCCGCTTTATCTCAACGGTCCTGAACAGCAATGGCTACGAGGCCATGCAGGCCCGCTCCGGCAGCGAGGCGCTGTCCATGATCTCCTCCCACTGCCCGGATCTGATCATTTTGGACCTCGGCCTGCCGGACATGGATGGTTTGGAGATCCTGCGCCAACTGCGGACCTGGTCCAGTCTGCCGGTGGTGGTGGTCTCCGCCCGCTCCCACGAAACGGATAAGGTCACCGCCCTGGACCTGGGTGCCGACGACTATCTGACCAAACCCTTCGGCACCGATGAGCTGCTGGCCCGGGTCCGCACCGCCATCCGCCACACCCGCACCGCCAGCGGCAACGATGAGATCGCCCAACAGGGCACCTATACCGTGGGTGACCTGGTGATCGACTACAACAAGCACCAAGCCCTGGTCCGCGGTGAAAATGTAAAACTGACCCTCAGCGAATTCCGCATCGTGGCCCTTTTGGGCAAATACGCGGGCAAGGTCCTGACCTATGATTTCATCATCAAGGAGCTCTGGGGTCCCCGGGCCAGCGGAGACAATCAGATTCTTCGCGTCAATATGGCGAACATCCGGCGCAAAATTGAAAAAAATCCCGCCGAGCCGGAATACCTTTTTACGGAGGTCGGTGTGGGCTACCGCCTTGCCGAGGGCAAGTGAGCGGCCCATTCGGCTCCGCCCGGCGTCTGTCTGTGCTGCATCTCTTGCAGCACACGCCCCCGTGGTTCGGTCTTTTCCGGCCTGTCCGGCGTCACCTGCACACAGTCCCATCTGCTGCCCGGCCAGAGCCCCTGTGGATCATGAAATATTCCCCTCTCTCCAAACCCCCGCCTTGGATTTCCACGGCGGGGCTTTTCTCTTTGCCGGAGAGACCCGCCAGCAAAAAGTTGCGGGCGGAGCGGCTTGACAGCTTATCCGCCCGGCAGTTATGAAGCAGCCGGCAATAGTTACGGGCGGCAGGGCGCGGGATACGGGTCCAAAAATTCGATGCGCCTTGCGGCGCCGCCGGTATCTGGTTCTTCTAAGGCTTGAGCTACCAACAGGTGATGACCATCCCGACGATCATCCCCAGAACCACCGCCAGTGCCGGCAGCCTGCTCTTCCACAGTTCGGATGCCTCCGGCAGCAGCTCTCCAAACACCACATACAGCATCGCCCCTGAGGCAAACCCCAGCGCCGCGGCCAGCGCCGCGTCTCCCAGCGTCCCCAGGCAGAACCCCAGCGCCGCCCCCAGCACCGTGGGCGCGCCGGTAAGGGCTGCCATTGCGGCCGCCCGAAGTCTCCCCATCCCGCCAGCCGACAAAGGCCCCGCCACCGCCATGCCCTCCGGAATGTTGTGTAGTCCAATCACAAGGGCCAGTATCCAGCCGCTGGTCCCAGCGTCTCCAGCGGCAAAGGACGCCCCGATCACCATTCCCTCCGGTACATTGTGCAGGGCGATTGCCGCCGCCATCACCAGACCCGCCAAAAACAGCCCGCTGTATGTCCCGCCCCGTGCCCGCTCCAGCAGGATGTTCAAAAGCGCCGTCATGCCGTGCCCTGCCAGGACCCAGAGCGCCGCGGCGGCAAACCCGCCCGCTCCAATGGCCTCCGCCAGCAGGTCAAAGCACACCACGGACACCATCACTCCCGCCGCGAAGCTCAGCAGCAGGCTCACCGCCCGGCTTGATTCTCTGTGAAACAGACAGGCCAGCCCGCCTCCAGCGCCGGTCCCTCCCATTCCCGCCGCCGCGGTGACCATCAGGACCCTTCCCAACGTCTCCATAGAGCTCCCTCCCAAAAACCGCGAGCAGGAGGCCGGTCTCACCGGTCTCCTGCTCGATTTTCCTCATAATTTCTTCTGTCACTGCGATTCAAAACCCGCAGTATCCTATGCTCTCCGCCGCTTATTCAGAACAATCCCGCCGCGTTTTTCAGGTCCTTCACGTATTCCCGCACATACCGCATAAAATTCCGCGTCACCGGAGAGGCGGTCTTCACCTGGGGCACGCCCATGCCTAAAATCCGCTCCTGTGGCGGGTCTATCGGCAGCGCCACAGCGCGGTGGCTGTAATTTTGCAGCAGAAGCTCCGACAGAATGGACACCCCCAGCCCCTCCGTCACCATATTGATGATGGCGTAGTCACTGCATGCGGAAAACAGCACGTGGGGCCAGCGGGGCAGCTTGTTCAGGATGTAACGCACCTCTCCGTCATAATCCGGCATGGGCATGATGAACTCCTCTTTCAAAAACGCCTCCAGCGGGACCGATGTCTCCGCCGCCAAAGGATGGCTGGGCGGCACCAGTGCCAGCATCCGGTCCCTGCACAGCGGGATCCACTCGAATCCCTTTTTCTCGCCTCCGGCATAGATGCACAGCTCCGCCTGCCGGTTCTCCATGATCTCCTCAATGGCGCCGGAGCCCATCTCTGTGATCTGGATCTCCACCCGGGGATAATCCTTCTGGAAGTTTCGGATGATCCCCGGCAGCCAATAGGTCGCCACGCTGGGATAAGCCGCGATCCGGATGCGTCCCGTATCCGCGCCCTTGATCTTGGCGATGTGCTGTTCCAGCGATTCGCTGGTATTCAGCAGCTGGCGGATGATCGGCAGTAAAAGCTCTCCCTCATGATTGGGCAGGATGCCGGCCGGCGTTCGCACCATCAGCGGGAACCCTACCTCTTCTTCCAGCGACTGCATCATATGGCTGATGCCGGACTGTGTGTAGCCCAGCTCCTCTGCCGCCTTGGAGAGGCTCCCCAGCTCCACGGCCCGCACATAGGCCTCATACTTTCGGATATTCACGGCTTCCTCCCTTCCATTCCGCTTTTTTCCCCGCATATCCCGGATATGCGGCTTTTCTGCTTTTAATTTTATGGTATCCCTCCGCCCGCAAAAAGGCAAGAGGATTTTCCGCTTTTTGCAGGCAGCGCCGCTTCTGATCCGCGTTTTCCCAGCATATATTTCCCCAGTGAGGTGATGTCCAATATGATGATCCATGTGGTCCGATCTGGTGAATCCGTCGGCTCCATCGCGGCGTATTACGGCACCGATCCCGCCCGCCTCGCCGCCGACAATGCCGTTCCCGCCGGCGGAGCCCTGGCCGTGGGACAAACTCTGGTGGTCCGTTTTCCCCGCCAGATCCACGCCGTCCGCACCGGTGAAGCACTGACTTCCATTGCCGCGGCCTACGGCGTCACAGTCCGCCGGCTCTGGCGGAACAACTGGTCTCTGGGCGGGATGGAGCGCCTGACTCCCGGCCAGACGCTGGTGATCTCCTACTTTGATGAAAAGCTGGGAGCTGCCGCCTTCAACGGCTACGCCTACCCGTACATCGACGACGCCCTGCTGGCGTCCCAGCTCCCCTACCTGACCCATATGGCCCCCTTCACCTACGGCATCAACGCCTCCGGCGGGCTTCTGCCTCTGGAGGACAGCGCCATGCTGGCCGCCGCCCGCCAGCGGGGCACCCGGCCAGTGATGCATCTGTCCACACTGACAGAGTCCGGTCAGTTCGATACCCAGCGGGCCGAGCTGGTCCTGACCGATCCCGGCGTGCAGGACCAGTTGGTCTCCGAAGTCCTGCAAACCATCCGGGCCAAGGGCTATGCCGGTCTGGACGTGGACTTTGAATACCTCCCCGGCCAGCTGGCCCAGGCATACGCCGCCTTTCTGGGCCGTCTCCAGCGGCTACTGCGGGCCCAGGGCCTGCTGGTCTGGGCCGCGCTGGCCCCCAAGACCTCCGCCTCCCAGCGGGGCCTGCTGTACGAAGGCCACGACTACGCCGCTGTCAGCGCCGCTGTGGACGCGGTCCTGTTGATGACCTATGAATGGGGCTATACCGCCGGGCCGCCCATGGCGGTGGCGCCGCTGCCCAATGTCCGGGCAGTGCTGGACTACGCCGTCACCGAGATCCCGCCCACTAAAATCTTTCTGGGCGTTCCCAACTATGGCTACGACTGGCCGCTGCCCTTCATCCAGGGCGTCACCCGCGCCCAGTCCATCTCCAACCAGCGGGCCATTGAACTGGCTGTGGAGCATAACATCGCCATCCAGTATGATGAGACCGCCCAGTCCCCCTTCTTCCACTATACCGACGCCGCCGGGACCGTCCACGAGGTCTGGTTTGAGGACGCCCGCAGCATGTCCGCCAAGCTGTCGCTGGTGGCGGAATACGGTTTCCAGGGCGCCGGATTCTGGAACTTGATGCGACCTTTCTCCCAGACCTGGCTGGTGCTGGATTCCCTGTACAACATCGATTGATCTGAAAATTTTTCGTGGGTTTTTCCCCTCTGTGTTGTATAATTCAGTAAAGGACTCACAAGGGGGGCTTCCATGAAAAACAGTATTTACCGCATTTTATCTATTATATTAGCTTTTTTGACGCTTATAGGCGCCTGGTTTCTCTACAAAGGCGATTTCTGGACGCTCCGCACTGAGGCACAGAAGCTGGAGGCCATCTGCGAATACGCCTCCGCTGATGCGTCCGACAGCAGCAGATTGAGAGCGGTTCTCCACCCGGTGCTCCTCCACGACAGGACCATCGGAGACCGCCGGGTCCTCACCTTTACCGACAGTGAGATCAACGGCCTCCTGGGCTATGTCCAGTTCCGCCGGGGTGTTCTGGGCGGCTGGCAGCCTCTGAACGCCTCCTACGGCGGTGGCGCGGTTTTGCGGAGCTTCGCTTTGAAAGACCGGGACACCCGGGTGGTCTTTGCCGCCGACTGTCCGCCGGAGATCGCCCATTACAAGGTCCAGGCCAACCTGGAAAACGACGCCACCCTGATGGCGGAGGGCGATGTGACGGAGCCTGACTTCTTCCACATCCACGAGACGGACCGGAATTATTTCCCGGATATCCACCTCTACGACACCGACGGAAATGAGCTGGACCGCTGGGACTACCTGGCCTCCGACGATTCCGTTCCCTCCCCCGGCATCGGTTCCGCCGAGATCAACCTGGTCTATGTGTTCTGCGCGATCCTGCTGGGGATCGGCTGGCTGATCGTCAAATACTTTTGGGAATACGGTGCCCCACCTAAAAACAGCAAAGAGACTGCCTGACCGGCAGTCTCTTTTTCTATCCTATCCGCTTGTTCCAGTCATGCCTCGGCCCGCTTTTTCAGCTGTCGGCACAGGGGGATGATAACGCCGCCGCAGGTATTCCCCAGCGTCATCACCAGCATGTAGAGAACCGCCTTCCCGCTCCACAGATTGGCGGCGGAAAAATAAAACATATTGGCGACGCAGTGCTCAAAGCCGCACAGAATGAACACGATGACGCCCATGAAGATCCCGATGTACTTTCCCACCTCATGGGGATTGTTCTTAAAGCCATCCACCGCGATAAACATCAATATATTACACAAAACAGATAATATAAAAATTGAAATCAGGTGGTCATCCAGTTTCGCCTGGCAGAGTCCCGCCGCCTTTTCCGTGATCCCGGCGATGCGGGTGGCACGGATGCCGTAGCCCACCAGGCCGGTGCCCACCAGATTTCCCAGCCACACCGACAGCACGAATCCAGTGTATGCCGGGGGCTGTTCAAAGATATAGCCCACCTTGCCGGTAAACAAATTGAACCCAAAGGTGCAGATGGCGAACAGCCCCAAGCAGAAGAACACCGCCCCTGTCACCTTGTTCTCGCAGGACAGAAACACCGTCCCGCCGATGCCGATGCAGACGCCTCCCAAAACCGAATGCAAAAAGGACGCCAATTTTTTCATCTGTCTTTCTCCTCCCCAGTCCGCTGTCGGCCCGGACGGGCCGTGCTCTTGATCGTATGCTTTTTGATCCCGCTCACTTGTCTCCCGGGTCTCCATAGGGCGGCGGGACCGTCCCCTCCTCCATGCCCCGGGCCATCAGCACGTCTGTGGGCGTGATCTTCATCAGGTCCTCTTTTGTCACAGTCTCCATCCCCGCCAGGCGGTTGGCCTGGTTCACCAGGATCTGCTCAAAGATGTTCCGCACGCCCCGGGCATTGCCAAAGGAAATGGAATTGGTATTCTCCTCCCGAATGAAGTCCCGCACCATCTCCGCCGCCTGGCCCTCCAGGGTGTAGCAGCCCTTTTTGCACTGCATCTCGAAGATCCGCATCATCTCGTCGGTGCTGTAATCGTCGAAATGCAAAAAGCGGTTGAAACGGGATTCCAGACCGGGGTTGGAGTGGATGAATTCATCCATCAGCCCGTCATAGCCCGCCACGATGACCACCAGATCATCCCGGTGATCCTCCATGGCCTTCAAAATGGTGTCGATGGCCTCCTGGCCGAAGTCGTTCTCCGCCTTGCCGTTGAGCGCGTAAGCCTCGTCGATGAACAGCACGCCGCCCAGGGCCTTCTCGATGACCTTACGGGTCTTGATGGCCGTCTGTCCCACGTAGCCCGCCACCAGGCCGCTGCGGTCTACCTCCACCAGCTGTCCCTTGCTCAAAATGCCCAGACTGTGGTAGATCCGGGCCATGATCCGGGCGATGGTGGTCTTGCCGGTGCCGGGATTGCCGGAGAATACCATGTGCAGGCTCAGGTCCGTGGTGGGCAGGCCGTTTTTCTCCCGCATCTGATAGACCGTCACCATATTGATGAGGTTCCGCACCTCTTTTTTCACGGCGTCCAGACCGATATAGCCGTCCAGCTCCGCCTGCAAGTCCTCGATCTTCTCCGGTGGGACCGTCTCCTCCTCCGGGGCATTGGTCTCGCCGTTCCCTGTAGAGGCAACCGTCCCGCCGTCCTGTTTTTCCGGCGGTCTCGGACCATCCGGCTGTTTGCTTCCGGCTGTGCTGTCCGGTTTTTCCCGGTCTCCGGATACCTCCGCCGGAGGCGCGCCCCAAAAATCCGTTCCCATGCGGTTCAGGTTGTTTTCCGTCATGGTGCGGATAACCTCCAGCTGCTGGAGGATGATCTGGTCCTTTTTGCTGATATTCCTGGGGTCCATTTTCCTCACCCTTTCATCAGATCTGTGTGTGCCAACGCCCGAAACAGGCAGGCGGCGACCAGTCCGGTCAGCGCCCCGGTGAACAGGGACACGCCCAGCAGGACCGGCAGGTAATACAGCGGCGCCGTGTTCCCCAGCGTCAGGATGGCTGCCGCCACCTGTCCGCAGTTGTGGGCCGCCGCGCCGCCCACGGACACTCCATAAACGGAGAGCCACCGCAGCCGGGACAGGATGATCATCACCAGCATGGCGGTGACGCCGCCCAGAAGAGAAAACAAAAGCGCGTTCATATTCCCGGCAAACACCGCGCCCAAAATGCACCGCGCCAGCAGGATCAGCAGCGCCTGGACCGGCCCCAGGGCATACAGGGCAAACACCGTCACGATATTGGCCAGTCCCAGCTTGATGCCGGGGATGGGAATGGCCAGAGACAGGGGGAAAACGTTCTCCAAATAGGACAGGGCCAGCGCCATGGCGGCCAGCATGGCGCACAGCGTCAGCTGCTTCGTCGTCAGCTTCATATGCCGCCCCCCCTATCCGATCACAACGTCCGGGGCGCTGGCGTCCGCCGGACCGCCGGTCAGCTGGATGATGATCCGCCCCGGCAGGCACACGATGCTCTGTCCGCTCCGGGTGATGGTCCCGGTGTGGACGCAGTCCTGGGTGGGGCAGTCCGCCTCCCGGACGGTGACGCCTCCCGGCTCAAAGTCCACCGTCAGCGTGTATCCGTTCCCGGCATACACCCGCTCCCCGGCAGCGCTGCCCAGTGCAACGCGCTCCACTTCCCTGCCGTCGATGGATACCACCGCCGTCAGCTCCCCGGTCCCGCCGCCCCGGCCCCAGACCGTCACGGCGCAGGCCGCCGCCAACAGGACCACCGCCAGGATCACCAGGGCGTCCCAGCCGTTGGGCCGCAGCTTAGGAGACCGTCTCATAGGCATACCCGCTGGTCTCGTCCGGCGTGAACACATCGGCGATGCCGTCAGTCACCACCACACGGCCATCCTCTGTCACCAGCACCAGGTCAAAGGACATCTGCCGGCTTTCCCGTTCCGTGCGCCAGAACTCCAGCGCCTTTTCCTCGCCCATGACAAACAGCGCCGTGGACAGGGCGTCGCACTCCGTGCCGCTGCCCAGGATATTGCTGTTTGCGTCCCTCTCCCGCTTCTCCACCACTGTGACGGAGGTCAGCCCGCTGTCCGCGGGGCAGCCAGTGGCGGGATCAATGATGTGGTGATACCGCTGGCCGTCCTCCTCAAAATACCGCTGGTAGCTGCCGGAGGTCACGGCAAAGGCGTCGGTCAGGCTCAGAAAGCCCGCATAGCCGTCGGCCGCGTCCGCCCTGGCCGGGTCCTGGATGCCGACGCGCCAAGGCGTGCCGTCGGGCCGGTCGCCCCAGACCAGCACATTGCCGCCCAAGCTGATGGTAGCCCGCGGGACATGGTTTTCCTCCAGGATCCCGGCGATCACATCAGTGACATACCCCTTGGCGATGCCGCCTAGGTCGATCTCCACGCCCTCGTCGTGGGATGCGGTCAAATTCTGCCCCTCAGGCAGCTGGAACTTCTCCCAGCCCACATGCTGCAGCAATCCGTCCAGCTCCGTCCGGGAGGGCACCCGGAAGCTCTCCTCCGTAAAGCCCCAGGCGGAGGACACCGGCGCCAGGGTGCAGTCAAAGGCCCCCTCCGTCATCATGGCGTAAAACCGGGCCATCTCAAGCAGTGACCGGGTATCCTCCGACACCGTCACAGCTTCCCCCGCCGGGGCGGCGTTCAGCCGGGACACGTCGCTCTCCGGGTCTGTCCGGGACAGCAGCCCCTCCAGACGCCGCACCTCGTCCTCCGCCGCATAGACGGCGTGGGTGCTCTTCTCCCCATAGATGCTGAAGGTCATCACCGTGTCCATGGCGATGACCTGAATACTCTCCTGTGCCGTATTCGGGTCAGCAGGCTCCATGCCGCAGGCGGTCAGCCCCGCCAGCATCGCCAGCGCCAGCAGCAGCACTGTTAATCGTCTCATACAGTACCTCACGTTCCTGTTTTTTCACATAATAGAGTAGTATAGCACGTTGCCGTGCACTTCTCAACCCGGAATCCGCCCCATCCATAAAAAAGATCAAAAACTGCCGGAGGTTGCCCTTGCAAACAGGGGCAAAGTCTGCTATACTATCAAGGTATGTCAGCGGCGCATCTTGCCGCCGCCCAGTATTGAAACAGAATTCAACCCTGGAGGTCATTATAAATGCCAAAGAATCCGAACAGCAAGTCCAAGTCGGTCAAGCGGGACGAGCCCATGACCGGCGCCATGAAGTTTTTCTTGGCTGGCTGCGTGGCAGAGCTGTATCTGCTGATCGTCCGCCGCTTCTATGTAAATGGCACTGCCTTACAGCAGATCGCCTGGTACGACAAATATCTCCGCGTCCTCACAGGCGCCGGTCTGGTGGTTCTGGTCGTTGGATTGGTTCTGAGCCTTCTGTGGCGCGCTGACAAAAAGAAGCAAGTCCTCGGCTGGTATGTGCTGGGTGCCGGCGTCTTTCTGGCCGGTTCCTCCGCTCTGATCTTAAAAATGAATGCCCCGGCGGTGAAGCTGTTGACCGTGGTGGTGCCGGTGGTCATGCTGCTGGGCATCCTCTGGAGCCTGTATGACCGGGAATGCGCCCTGGCCCTGACGATCCTGTGCGCCACATTGATCGTTCTCTGGGTCTGCCGCAATGAACTGGACAGCATGTATATCGGCACCTATGTCAAAGTGCTCGCTGTCCTCTACATCGTGGTCGTGGCAGCGGTCGCTCTGCTGGCCAAAACCGGAAAGCTGTCCAAGCTCCTCCCCCCCAGCGCCGACACTTTGCCTGTCTATGCGGCCTGCGGCCTCTCTGTGGTGGCCATGGCCGTGGCGCTGGTCAGCTCCTCCGCCGCGTTCTATGTGATGTGGGGCCTGGCCATTGTGGTCTTTGCCCTGGCCGTTTACTACACGGTGAAGCAGCTCTGATCTTTTGATGTGAAAAGATGGACCGTCCTATGGACGGTCCATCTTTTTTTCTCCCGCTCCCCACCTGCCGGGGATGGAATGCAGTTTATTGATAATAGATCCCCAAAATGTTTTTGTGGGGCTCTGTGGACGCTCCCAAATGGATATCCATGCCGATCTCGAAAGCCCGGTCCCAAGGGAAGCGGTAATTCGTCAGCTCGATGCCGCCCCAGCCCTTTTCAGCGTAAGGCTCTCCGGGCGGCAGGGCCGTGATGAAATTGCTCCTCTCCAGATTCTCGATGACCGCCGCGGTGGCCGCCGCCATGCCGCTCTCCATCCGGGCCAGGATGTCCTCCCGGTCGATGTCCGGTCTCCAGAAGTTATTGGGGTCTCCCCCCATATCATTGCGGATATATATCAACAGATTGTCGCGCACCACGTTCTTATAGCAGAAATCCTTTAAAATGCTGTCCGCCACCGTCCGCAAAAATGCCCGCTCCGTGGTCTCCGTCTCCTGTCCTTTTTGCAAAAAGGCATATCGGGCCACGCCGTGGCTCAGGGCCATGCCGGTGACGATGGCCATGTCCAAAAAGCCCGCGTAGCTGAGAAGCCGCCCCAGTTCCGTTTTCTCCGTCAGCATCTTGTGGAACGCTGTGCCATAGGAGCCGTTGCTGGCGTCAATGAGAATGGCGGGAAGCCCCTCCGCGCCGCTTTGGGACCGAAGCTCCCGCACCAGCTCCTGATGGTACGCCCGCCCCTGCGCCGGGTCTTTCGGCTGGGTCAGCACCAAGACCATCAGCTCCCCCGCTCCAGGGTCATCCACTGCCTCCAAATCGAAAAACGCCAAATGCTCGGCCATGATCTCCGTCAGCGCCTTGTAGTCGTATTCACAGGCGGGCTGGTCCTCGGTGCCGCCATAGTATCGAATCACGACTTTTGCGCCGTCCCATCCGCTCTCCTCCAGATACAGCTTCGTCACCGCCTTGAAGGCCAGGTCGTCCACGCCGGAGAGGATAAAATCCAGTCGGTCCCCGTCACTGCCATACCGGAGGATGCGCTGATTCAGATATCTGATCTCCGGCCCTTGAACGCTGTTCTCCTCTGAGGAATCGTCAATGCCGATCAGCAGGTGGAACCGCTCTCCGCCGTTTTGCAACAGCCACGTTTGGAGCTCATCCGTCAGCGCCAGCTTCCGGCTGCGGGTCGCCAGATAGGTCTCCACCTGCGTCTCTGTCAGCCCAAATTCCGCTGGGGCTATCTCTCCGCCCTGTTCGTGCAGCCGGCTCACGTTTTCCACGTATTCCAATGTTGGCTCGCCGCTTTCGGCCGGCTCTGTGGGCCTTGGCTCCGCGCCATAGGCCCGCAGGGCATTGTACTCCTCGATGCCAAAGCCCGCGTACCCCGTGGTGGCAGCCAGCCGCATCACGCTGTCCAGCAGCCACACACGGTTGTCCGGGTCCTCCGACAAGGCCGTCAGCAGTCCTTCCAGCAACTCCCTGTCCGTCAGGCTTGTCCCATCGGACAGAGTGGCCGTCAGCGTCTCCGCCGTGTGTCTGGAATTCACCAGTCCGCCGGAGAGCAGCTGGTCCATGGACAGGATATAGCGGTCACAGCCCGCCGCCTCCTGTTCCAGCACCCACTCGTACAGCCGCCCCATGTCTCCATATTGCGTCCCGTTCTCGTTGAGGGGCTGTCCGTCCAGCCGTGTGCGGTACCAGTCCGCCTCCGGCATGGCCAGCGTATATCCCAGGGACTCCGCCAGATATACCACCCGCTCCACATTGTCCGGCCGGTCATCCAGCGGCACATAGGCGATGACCGCTCCCTCCGCCGCCGGTTCCTCCGGCAGCGGCTGGGACCGCTGGAGACCGCATCCAGCCAGCAGCAGGCAGACCAGCATCGCCGCAAATATCCGTCTGTATCTCATCGTCTCTCCTTATCAGCAAAACAGCCCGCATGGCACATGCGGGCTGTTTTCTCCTGTTTTACAGGCCAAAGGCGCCCAGATTCAGGCCGCCGGTGACATTGGACATTCCCTTTTCCATGGCGTCGCCCGCCTGCCGCAGCGCCTCGTTGACGGCGGAGACCACCAGGTCCTGGAGCATCTCCACATCCTCCGGGTCCACGGCCTCGGGTTTGATGGTCACGGCCAGCACTTCCTTCTTGCCGTTCACCCGTGCCTCCACGACACCGCCGCCCACGCTGGCGGTGAACTCCTGGGCCTCCACATTCTCCTGCGCGGCTGTCATGGCCTCCTGCATCTCAGCGATCTTCTGCTGCATCTCGGCCTGGCGCGCTGCGCCGGACACCTTTCCGTTGGTAAATCCACGGCGTGCACTGTATCCCATAGTCGTTTCTCCTTTTATTTGATCTCGATATTGTCAAACCGGCTGCCAAATTTCAGCAGGTTCTGTAAATTCTCCTGCGGCGTCGCCTTGGGCGGCTCGCCCACCCGGAACAACAGCCGCACCGGCGTCCCGGCGGCCTGGGCCGCCGCTTCGCTCAGCACGTTTTTGACCCGGTCATTGTCCAGCCGCCCCAGGGTGATATCGTCCGGCGCATAGACCGTCAGCTGATCGCCCTCCAGCGTTCCGGTGCACATATCCAGAAATGCCCGGTACATCGGCGGAAGCTGTCCCTTGCAGCTCTCCGCCAGTGCCCGCCACCAGTTTCCGTTTACCGCCGGGGCCGCCGGAGCTTTCTGCGCGGACCGGTCCACTGGAGCTGCCGAGGCTTCCCTTCGGACCGGTTCCTCCGGGATATCGAACACCCGCTCTCCCGGCTCCTCCATCAGCGGCGGTTCCTTCGGCAGGGGCGGCAGCTCCTCCGCGGATGCCGCCTTGGCGGGCGGCGCCTCCCATGGGGGCGTCTCCGCGGCGCTTTTTTCCTGCGGCGCCGGACCGCGCCCCGCTGCTGCGCTCTGCTCCACAGCGGCCCGTATGACCTGTCCCCGGGCCGCGCCCTCCTCCAGGCGCTGGACTCTGGCCTCCAGCGCGGTCAGGTCCCCGGACAGGGACTCATCGCACAGCCGCAGCAGGCACAGCTCCGCGTCCGTGCGGCGGTTGGAGCTGTAATACAGGTCCGCCGTGGCCTTTTGCAGGGTGGATGCCAGATACAAAAACCGGCTGCCGGACACCTCTCTGCCCAGCCGCTCCAGCGTGGCGGTGTCGTATCCGCCGGACAGCAGGACCGCGCCGCCCTCCGGTGCCGTCCGCCGCAGCAGCAGGTCCCGGGTCAGGGTGGACAGTTCGCCCAGCACCGCGCCCACGTCCTTGCCTCCGGCATATAGCTGGTTCAGCAGCAGCAGCGCCGCTTTGGCGTCCCGCCGCAGTATGCATTCCATCAGCTGCGCCGTCTGGAGGTTCCCGGCCAGACCCAACACATCCAGGACCGCCGTGCTGTCGATGGTCCCGCCGGCCGCCGCGCACTGGTCCAGCAGGCTCAAGCCGTCCCGCAGGGCGCCGTCTGCCAGCCTAGACAGCAGTTCCGCGCCGTCCGGCGTCAGATCAATGTGCTCCTGTCCCGCCACATAGGCCAGGCGTTTTGCGATATCCGCCGGGGTGATCCGTTTGAAGGAAAACCGCTGGCATCGGGAGAGAATGGTGGCAGGTACTTTGTGCAGCTCTGTGGTCGCCAGAATAAACATCAGATGCTCCGGCGGCTCCTCCAGTATTTTCAGCAGGGCGTTGAACGCCGGCGTAGACAGCATGTGGACCTCATCCACAATGTAAACGCGCTTTTTGCCGTTGGCCGGGGAGTAGATGGCCTCGTCCCGCAGAGCACGGACCTGATCCACGCCGTTGTTGGAGGCCGCGTCCAGCTCCTGTACCGCCAGGAAATTGCCGCTCTCCACCCCCAGGCAGGAGGGGCATTGACAACAGGGATCACCGTTCACCGGATGTTCGCAGTTGACCGCCTTGGCCAGGATCTTGGCGCAGGTGGTCTTGCCGGTCCCCCGCGTGCCGGTGAAGAGATAGGCGTGGGACGTCCGGCCCTCAGCGACCTGCTTTTGCAGGGTCTCTGTGATATGGGACTGCCCGATCACATCCGAAAATGTCTTGGGCCGCCATTTGCGGTAAAGGGCCTGATACATGAAACGCCTCCCGGATAGAATAAGTCCTCCGTATGCAGCTGCGGAACCGGAGCCCTCGCGGCACATGGAACATCCCGCTTAATGCTGCTCGGTTCCCCGCCTGACATGATTCGCGGGCATCCATTGCGCGAGACCGGCTCCGCAGCTGCATGCGGAGGACTTTTTATTAGCTTATCTATTTTACTATATTCTTTTTGGATTAGCAACTGAAATTTTTTGATTTTTAGAAAAAATGAGGCTTTACATCCGGCAAAATTATGGTATAATATCATTTGCCGCTGGAAATCCGGCGGCAAATGGGGGCGTAGCTCAGCTGGGAGTGCAAGTTATCCGCTAAGCGGGCCCTAAAAACACCAAAAATTTCATATTCGGGCCTATAGCTCAGTTGGGAG
>NZ_CANRMB010000030.1 GCF_947631635.1 uncultured Dysosmobacter sp. | reverse complement strand
CGCTCCAAACATCCAGGGATTGCTGTGCCATTTTCTCTCTTTGACTTCCTTTAACTGCGTGTTTGGACACTCCCGAGGTCAAGTCATGCGGTTGACAGAGTTTTCATCCGCCCTGTGGGAGGCGTACCGGGGCGCATATGGCAGTGTCAGGCGGGAAGTGGAGGTTTTGATGGATGGAACAACGGCGCCCCCGCCCCAACAGAAGCTGCGGCGGCTGGACACGGAGGAGAAGGACGACTACCGGATCGCCTTCGACAATCTGTGTGAGGGACTTTCCCATCAAATGAGCTTTTACAGCGCCATCTATCTGGTCCTGCCGTATATGGCAAAGCTGCTGGAAGAAAAAGAGGCGGCGGGGGACTTCCGGTGGCAGGTGCTGATCTTATCAGAGATGGGCGTCTGTCTGGCCACGGACGTCCCCTGGAACCACCACGGGGAAGCTGTGCCGCAGGAGATCCGGGACAGCTATCAGGAGAGTATCGCGGTCCTTGGAGAGAGGGCAAAAAAGCTTCTGTTTCAAAGAACGGAGGACCTGCGGCAGCTGGACGAGGCCGCCCGCACCCTGTTTTGCACCGGCCTTCTGGGACTGCTGGGAGACCGGAGAGCGGCCTTTGCCCTGCTCATGAGCGGCTGGGACACCTGCTTTGTCCAGTGCGGGCAATGCGGCTTTCTGGATGAGGACCTGGAGCTTTCCGACGCAAAACAGCGGAAAAAAATCAAGTCGGCCAGGACCTGGTTCCGGCGATGGGACCGAAAGACCTATACGGATACATATCTTTGGCTCGGCAGCGTCCTGCGCCTCTTGGGAAACTGGAAAGAGGAGAAAAGCCTGGCGTTTTATTGCGGGACTTACACCTGTCAGGCCTGCGGACACAGGGAATCCGTCATGGAAGGGATGATCCGGGCATTGGACGGCAGTCAGCCCGCCGCTGAACAGCCGCGTGCCAAGACGCAGAACGCGCCAAGCCCCAGAGGCGCGGAGCAGACAGACCCCACAGCTTCGGTCTCCCATGGGTCAGAGGCCACGGACCTGCTGGAGACGGACAACGCCCTTACCCGCGCATATGAGATCTGCGAGGGACGGTATCAGGATGTCTTTGACCTGCTGGATGTAGGGGATGTCCGCCGGGCCGTTGAATTGTGCGGAGAACATTTGAAAGCGGGAGCCGACTGGAGGCTGTATGTCCTGCGGGCGCATTGCTTTAAAAGACTGCGAAACAATCTGGAGGCGGACCGAAACCTGACCGCCGCTCTGGAGCTGGAGCCGGACAACATCCTGATACTCCGGGCCAGATGCCCCACCGCGGCCACAAAAAACCGCTGCCTGCGCCATATTCAGGATATCTCCCGGCTGATGGAGCTGGACCCGGCCAATCTCGGGGTCTATCTGGTGAGCCGGGCATACCGCCTGCACTGGACAGGGGACGACGAGCGCGCACGGGAGGACCTGCGGGCCGCGAGGGACTGCGGGGACAGCGGCCTCCTGCGCACCGCGGATTTCCAATATCTCTGGAGGAAGCTGCTTCCAGAGGAGCCGATCCGGTGAAGGGGATAAGAGGAAAGCGTACCTGATTTCAGGTACGCTTTCCTGTCACTCTGTCGTAGTTTCATAGGGCCAGTCCAAAATGCCGCCGAAGTCGGCCACATTGGTATAGCCCATATCCGTCAGCTTCTGGGCGGCCTCGGCGCTGCGGCGGCCGGAGCGGCAGTAGACCAGGATCTCCGCGTCTTTGTCAAAGGCCACAGGCATGTCCGCTGTGATCAGCTCATTGGGCAGGCACACGGCGCCGGGGATGTGTCCCCCGTCGAATTCCTCCTGGGTCCGCACATCCAGCAGGATGGCGGCTTCATTTGCGTCCAGCCGGGCTTTGGCCTCCTCCGGGGACAGAAGGCGGGAGCCGCCATCCCTCCCGGTCGCCTCCGTGCCGGCGGAATTCGGCGTCATCCGGCTGGTATAAAATTTCAGCAGCGCCACGCCGAAGCAGATGACGGCGGCTAAAAGAAAGAACTGCTTCATGAAAGATCCTCCGTTTATAGATTCTTGCACACAGTATATCCCAAATGGCGGAAAAAGGGAAGAGGCGGCTGATTGACTCCCTTTTACCTTAAGTGTTGCCGGTGTTAAACTCCGTCGATTTCACCAACAGTAGATTGAAATTCAACATTGATTATGCTATACTCAGGATGGCAAATCGGGAATTGTAAATGAGGTGGTTATATAAAAAAGAAAATATTCCTTTGCTGTGGCATCGTTATCATTTTATTCAGTATAACAATCCTGTATATATACGAGCAGACATTTGGTGCCCCAGTAGTTGGAACAATTCATGGAGCAGAGTGGGAGTATCTATCCATAGGGGAAGAATGTTATGAGATAACTTATGATGCACCCGTCAACGGAACCGATAAAGGTTCTTTTATTGGCATAGTGACAAGTGGTGAAACAAAATTTCGTGTCTATTCGATTAAAGGAAACGATGAATATCTTTATTGTCAATGGGAATGGGAGGGACATATTTATAAGCGCACACAATAATTCAACAGATTCCTGTTTATAGGGCAGCTATTCATGGAGAGTAGTTGCCCTATTTGGTTATTTTGACAGGAACTTTGGGAAATAGAGCGGTAGCAACACCAAAGGTAAAAGGGAGCTGATTGAACCCGTCAGACCGCGCGCCAGAGCAGTTTGCCGTCCGCAAATTCCGCCGAGAGCTGTCCCTTATCCAACAGGTAGGAGAGGTAGGACCGGATGGTGCTGCCCACCAGCACATACTGGTTGAAGTCCATCGTCAGCTGATAGTACTGGAAGACCTTTTGCAGGATATCCTCAGAGCAGAGCGGCTCCCGGCAAACTTCCAGGATCAGGCCGCAGATCTCCAGCACCTTGGCCCGGTTCAGCTCCGCCAGGGGGCGGATGTCCTCCACCGGCTCCGCGTGGGCGGGGATGAACAGATCGCCGTCCAGCCGGCAGACCTTGTCCAGCGTGTCCAGATAGGCCGCCACATCGTAGATAAAATTCACATGGTATTTCTCCACGATATTGGCGCCGGACAGGCAGTCCGCCAGGAACCACACGCCGTCCGCGGTCCTGAAGCCGCACATGTCGAAGAAGTGGCCGGGGAGGGGAAGCATTTCCAAGCCCTCCGGCAGGTTTTCCTCGGTCAGGGGATCGCATTTGCTGGGCTGGGCCAGCAGGAACTTGTTCCGCAAGGCCTTGCAGGGATAGCCGCCGTAGAGAAACGCCGGTTCCAGGATGGGGTGGGAGGTGATGGCGGCGTCGATGCCCGGGGCGAGGGCAGGCGCGCCCAGCCGCTGCTGGAGCAGGGCGTTGCCGCCGTTGTGATCGGCGTTGGCGTGGGTGTTGAGGATGCAGGCGAGGCGCCAGCCCTGGGCGTCCAGGAGCTTCTGCACCTTCCGGCCCGCGTCCTTATCGTTGCCGCTGTCGATCAGGACCACATCAATATCGTTCAGCTTCCAAATGCCCATTTTGGCGGGGCATTGGATGTAATAGGTGCGCGGCGCCGCCTGGTTGAGTTCGTACATGGGACATGCCTCCTTTCGGCTACTATATCACAGAAGAACAGGAATGGCAATTTTCAGCGAAAAATGCAGGCCGTATCCAGGGGTCTAAGACGAAAGAACCCTTTGAAGGGCTGGGCGGGAGATTTCGTGGCCCATGGGCGCCGCCTCTTGACCTGCCCTTCCTTTTGCCTTAAAATAAACCACAAGACTAGAGAAAATTGGTGAACATATGACTGACTTCGATTCCCGATACATCGCCGCCCGGCGGGCCGTTATCGCCCGGGACTTCCGGCGGCTGAACCCCATGCAGCGGCAGGCCGCCATGACCACGGAGGGGCCGCTCCTCCTGCTGGCGGGCGCCGGTTCCGGCAAGACCACGGTGCTCATCCAGCGGGTGTATAACCTGTTGACCTATGGCCGGGGCAGCGACTCCGACTTTGTGCCCGGCTGGGCCACGGAGGACGATCTGGCCTTTTTGGAGGGCTATCCGGAGCAGCCGGATGAGCTGGAGAAAAACCGCGCCCGCCGCCTTTGCGCCGTGGATGTGCCCCGCCCCTGGGAGATCATCGCCATCACCTTTACCAACAAGGCGGCGGGGGAGCTGAAGGACCGTCTGGCGGCCCGCTTGGGGCCCCAGGCCAACGACGTCTGGGCCTCCACCTTCCACTCCGCCTGTGTCCGCATCCTGCGGCGGGATATCGACCGCATCGGCTTTGACAAGGACTTCACCATTTACGACACCGACGACTCCAAGCGGGTCATCAAGGACATTTTGAAGGAGAAGAACCTGGACGAAAAGACCTTCCAGCCCAAGAGCATCCTCTCCATCATCAGCAGTTCCAAGGACAAGTATGAGAGCCCGGCGGATTTCGCCCGGCGGGCGGAGAACGCCAATGACTGGAAGCTGTCCCGCATCGCCAAGGTCTATGCGGCCTACGCCCAAAAGCTCCGGGCCGCCAACGCGTTGGACTTTGACGACATCATCTACCACACCGTCACCCTGCTCCAGCAGGAGCCGGAGGTGCTGGCCTATTATCAGGACAAATTCCGCTATGTGCTGGTGGACGAGTACCAGGACACCAACCACCTGCAATACCTGCTGACCAGCCTGCTGGCGGGCGGGCGGAGGAATCTCTGCGTGGTGGGCGACGACGACCAGTCCATCTACCGCTTCCGGGGGGCCAATATCGAGAATATCCTGAACTTTGAGAAACAGTACAAAAACGCCCGGGTCATCCGCCTGGAGCAGAACTACCGCTCCACCCAGAACATCCTGGACGCCGCCAACGCGGTCATCCGGAACAACCTGGGCCGCAAGGGCAAGACGCTGTGGACGGACAACGGCAGCGGCGACGTGGTGACGGTCAAGACCACCTTCAACGAGAGCGACGAGGCCAACTACGTGGTGGGGGACATCATGATGGGGGTCAACCGGGGCCGGGACTTCCGGGACACCGCCGTGCTGTACCGCATGAACGCCCAGTCCAACGCCCTGGAATACGCCATGAAGCGCAACGGCATCCCCTATAAGGTGGTGGGCGGCATGAAGTTCTTCGACCGGGCCGAGGTCAAGGACATGCTGGCCTATCTGTGCGTATTGAACAACCCCCTGGACGACCTGCGCCTGCGGCGCATCATCAACAACCCCGCCCGGGGCATCGGCGCCACCACCATGGACAAGGTGGCCCAGCTGGCAGAGGCCCAGGGCGCTTCGCTGTATGAGATCATCCGCAACGCGGACCTGTTTCCAGAGCTGAAAAGTCCGGCCTCCAAGCTGCTGAAATTCGCGGATCTCATCGACGGCCTGCGCCGCCGAGGAGCCGAGCTGGCCCTGCCGGAGTTCTACGACGCCGTGTGCGACCAGACCGGCTACGTCCGGGCGCTGGAGGAAAAGAACGACATGGAGAGCCGGGGCCGCATCGAGAACGTCCAGGAGCTGAAATCCAACATCCTGGGCTTTCTGGAGCAGGACCCGGAGGACGCCACGCTCTCCGGCTTCCTCAATGAGATCGCCCTGTACACGGACCTGGACAGCGTGGAGGCCGGCGACAACTGCGTCACCATGATGACCATCCACTCCGCCAAGGGTCTGGAATTCCCCACGGTCTACGTGGTGGGCATGGAGGAGGGCATCTTCCCCGGCAGCTCCGCCCAATACGACGAGGAGGAGCTGGAGGAGGAGCGCCGCCTCTGCTATGTGGCCATGACCCGGGCCAAGGAAAAGCTGACGCTGACCAACTGCCGCCAGCGGATGCTGTACGGCCGCACCAGCGCCAACCGGGCCTCCCGGTTCCTGGACGAGATCCCGGAGGAGAACATGCGCTGGGAGAGCAAGCCGGAGCCCCGCTTCAGCGGCATGGAGGGGGACAGCACCTTCGGCGGAGACCGCTGGGAGGGCGGCGTATCCTACGGCGGCTTTGGCGGCAGTGCCGGCGGCTATTCCCAGCGGCCCGCCCGGCCCTCCACCGGCATCTACACCAGCGGCGGCCCCCGGGAGAACGGCAGCGTCCACACCTACCGGGAGGCGAAGTCCGCGCCCCAGCGCCCGCTGGCGTCGGTGCGCCGGAACGCCGCGCCTGCCGCACCGATGATGCAGCTGAACCAGGGGGATATGGTGGAGCACACCGCCTTTGGAAAGGGTATGGTGCTGTCCATTCGTCCCATGGGCGGCGACGCGCTGGTGGAGGTGGCCTTTGACAATGTGGGTACCAAGAAGCTGATGCTGAGATCTGCCGGGAGCCATATGAAAAAGCTATGAGAAAAGGAGCCGTGAGATCTTCACGGCTCCTGATTTTTTAAAAGATTCAAAATTTTGGAGATGCCCAGCAGGAGACTGCCCCGGATGACGGCGGTATACCAGACGGAAAAGGCGCTTGACCAATCAAAGCCAAAGCCGACACTGTTTTCACCGGTCTGCACGGCGCCGCTTGCTGCGCTGATCCCAGAGAAAAGTCCCCAGACCAAAACAAAGATCCCAAGGCGGCGGCACCAAATATCCAGAGCAAAATCCCTCCTGAGATCCTGGAAGATCGCGGAGAAAAGGGGATCGGGAGCCTGCTTCGTCTGTACCGCCTGCTGATCGTAGATCAGACGCTCGATGGGAACATTCAGCGCCTGGGCCAGCGCCTTCAAACTCTCAATATCCGGCAGGGATCTGCCGCTCTCCCAATTGGAGATGGTCTGCCGGGTGACATGGAGCTGTTCCGCCAGAGTCTCCTGGGACAGGCCGGCCTTTTTGCGCTCCCTGAAAATACATGCTCCGACGATATTGGGTTTTCTGGAAAACATAAGCGTCAGCTCCTTCTTCTCAAGCTGAAAAAACCGTACCACAAAGGGCCTTTGCATACAAGCAAGGAATCTTTGCGGCCCTGTTTTCCGTCGGCCCTGCCTTAAGGCGAGACCTCGATCCCCAATATCCGGGCCACCACGTCGGCCTGGCTGGCGTCGATTTTTGCCCCCTTTAATTCAGCGCAGGTCTCCGACAGTGAGACGCGGTCCAGGGTACAGGAGGACAGGTCCATCCCCTTGAGACTGGTCCGGAACAGCTCCGCGCCGGTGAGGTCCACTTTTTCAAAGACTGTTTTCTGGATACGGGCCTCGGAGATGGCGGCCTCTGTAAGATTGCAGCCTGTGACAGCGCACTTCTCCCACACGCTGCCTGTGAGATTCCCATAGCGCAGGAGCATCTCCTCCAGCGCGCACCCTTTGAAGCGGCTCCTGCGGAAGTCCGCACCGTCGGCCTTGCAGCGGAGAAGGCGGCAGTCTTTCCAGTAGCTGACGGGGAAGCGGCAGCGGATGAACTGACAGTCCTCAAAAACGCAGTCGTAAAAACCGGCGCGTTCAAAGTCGCAGTCCGTAAATCGGCAGGCGTGAAAAGACGTCTGCTGAAATTCAAGCTCAGAGATATCCGCCCCATTTACCGTCTCGCGGCAAAAGCGGCGGCCCCTGCAAGGGATCTCCTGCTCCCGGAGCTGGCGCAGGACCTGTTCCATGGGATCCATATTATTTCCGCCGCGCTTTCTGCTCCGGCAGCCACAAAAGCTCCTCAAAGCTCTTGATATACACGTCGCAGAAGCTCCGCATCTCCTTTTCATCCTGGGCGAAGAAGCCGTCATACACGCCCACCACCCGCATTTTCGCGGCCCGGGCGCCCCGGCAGGCGGCAAGGCTGTCGTCAAAAACGGTGCAGTCCTCAGGGCGGACGCCGTTTTCACGGGCCGCCGTCAGCCACACATCCGGCTTTTTCTTCTCCAATCCCAGCTGCTGGGCAAAGGTGATGCGGTCAAAATATTTTTCCAGATCCAGCTTCTTCAGCGCTGTATGGCAGTGCTCCGGCACGCTGGACGTGACCACCGCCATCTGCCGCCCCTCGGCTTTGCACTGCTTCAGATAGGCCCGGACACCGGGCTTTACCGTGACGTGGGCATAGGCGTCCTTTGCCATCTCCATCCACTCGGCGATGATGTCCTCGCAGGACTCCTCCAGATGGCAGAAGTCCTTGGTGAACTGGGCGGCCAGAGGGAGGATGGTGTGGGCCACGCCCTCGTAATAGGCATGGGTGTAGGGCATGCCCCGCCGGGCCAGAAATTCCCGGTCCACCTCTTTCCAAACGCCGTTGGAGTCGATGAGCGTGCCGTCCATATCGAATAAGAACATGATTACTCCTCCTTTTCCAGCCAGAAGCGCCAGGGGAAGTCCCTGGCCTCCTCCGCATAATCCACCCCGACGCGGGGGCCTGCACACATCCGTTCCCGCGGCAGATCGGGGCGGGGAAGCCCGATATCCGCCGGAGAGTCGCAGACGAACAGGGTATCGCCGGTCAGGTCCAGCCGGTTTTCCGCGGTTGTCAGCGCAAAGCCCTGACAGACCTTGCCGGGGCCATTCATGAAATTTTTTCTCCGGTAGGCGGTCATGGGCCTGTCCCCAAACCGCAGGCGGCGGATGGTCTCGATCCCCGCCGTGGGCTCCACCGCCCGGATCAGAACGGCGGCGGGTTCTCCCTCTGCTTCTGTCACGAAATTCAGACAGTGGTACATGCCGTAGATAAAATAGATATAGGCGTGACCCGGCGGGCCGAACAGAACGGCGGTGCGTTCGGTCCGCCGGTAGTTGTAGGCATGACAGGCCTTGTCACAGCGTCCGATATAGGCCTCCGTCTCTGTGATGCGGCCGACGAGAGGCTTGCCGTCCAGCATTCGGACCAGATATTTGCCCAGAAGCTTCTGGGCGGTCTCCACCGTGCCGCCGGCGTAGAATTCGCGGGAAAGCCTTGCCATTTTTTCACCCCAGTGCTAAAATATCAATTCGTTGTGATGGAATGTCACAAAGTATACCACGGAATAGGAATTGGAGCAAGTACCATGAAAGTCAATCGAATTCGTCAAAATGTGCTGCCGGTGCTGGCCGCGCTGATCTGGGGCACGGCCTTTGTGGCCCAGAGCGTGGGCGCCGACTATGTGGAACCCTTTACCTTCAATGCCGCCAGGTCCGCGGTGGCCTTTTTGTTCCTGCTGGTGCTGTGCATCGTGCTTCGCGCGCTGCGCAGGCGGGGAGCGGGCGGAGCGGAGGTTCGGTCCGGCTCCCGGAAAGACCTCCTGGTCGGCGGCATCTGCTGCGGCGTGGCCCTGACGGTGGCCACCAATCTCCAGCAGAAGGGGCTGGAGACCACCACCTCCGGCAAGGCGGGATTCATCACGGCGCTGTATATCGTGATCGTGCCCATCGTGGGGATCTTCCTGAAAAAGAAGGCGCCCAGGACCATTTGGATCAGTGTGGTCCTGGCGGTGGCGGGCCTGTACTGTCTCTGCATCACCGAGGACTTTGCCATCACCAGCGGCGACTTCTATATCCTGCTGTGCGCGTTCTCCTTCTCCGCCCACATCCTGGTCATCGACTATTTTACCCAGAAGGTGGACGGGGTGGAGCTGTCCTGCGCGCAGTTTTTGGTGGTGACGGTGCTGTCCTCCATCGGGATGCTGGCCACGGAGACGCCGTCTGCGGAGGCGCTGCGCATCTGCATCGGCCCCATCCTGTATGTGGGCATCCTGTCCAGCGGCGTGGCCTATACGCTGCAGATCTTGGCCCAGAAGGACTCCAATCCCACGGTGGTGTCGCTGCTGCTGAGCCTGGAATCCGTGTTCGCCACCCTGGCGGGGGCCATTATTCTTCACGACCAGATGAGCGGGAAGGAATATTTTGGCTGTGTGCTGATGCTGGTAGCCGTGGTGCTGGCCCAGCTGCCGGAGCCCCGGAAGCGGGAAAGGGCCGCGGTTGAACAGGAGTGAGGGAAGCGGGGAGGCCATATCGGCATCCCCGCTTCATGTTTCCTTCCACCTTTGGCGCTGATACACATTTCCGGCCATTTGCCGGAGCGGCGGAAAACCGCTGAAAAGAAAGGGCCTTATTTGGGATTGGACAAAGGCGGACCTATATGATATAATGCAAAACTGTATGAGTATGTTGCGAGGTGGTTCCATGCGTATTGACGTTTTGGGCGTCGGATTCGACAATGTGACGATGGCAGAGGCCGTGGACCGCGCTCTGGCGCTGCTCCACGGGGAGGGCACCCACTATGTGGTGACGCCGAATCCGGAGATCGTGGAGGTCTGCCGGGAGAATCTGGCGGCAAAAATCGCCGTCAACGAGGCGGATCTGGTGCTGCCGGACGGCATCGGCGTCATCAAGGGCGCGGCCATGCTGGGCACGCCGCTGAAGGAAAAAACACCGGGCATTGAATTTGCCGGCCATTTACTGGAAAGAATGGCAGAGGAGGGGCTGTCCCTCTATCTGCTGGGCGCCAAGCCCGGCGTGGCGGAGGCGGCGGCAAAGAACCTGGCGGAGCGGTACCCCGGTCTGGTCATCGCCGGCACCCACGACGGCTATTTCAAAGAGGACGCCCCCGTGGCGGAGGCCATCCGGCAGAGCGGAGCGGATGTGGTGTTCGTGTGCCTGGGCGCGCCGAAGCAGGAGCTTTGGATGAGGAAGAACGGCCCCGCCACCGGCGCCCGTCTGCTGTGCGGTCTGGGCGGGAGCCTGGATGTGTTCGCCGGTGTGGTGGAGCGCGCTCCAAAATTCTGGTCCGACCATGGTTTGGAGTGGTTTTACCGGCTGTGCAAGGAGCCCAGGCGAATCGGCCGCATGATGAAGCTGCCGCTGTTCTTGGTACATGTGAAACAGGAGAAGAGACGGAAATGAGCGGAAAACTGATTGTATTTGAGGGGACCGACGGCTCCGGCAAGGCCACCCAGGCCCGGATGATGTGCCGATATCTGAAAGCCCGGGGCGTCCCGTATCAGGAGATCGACTTTCCCCGGTATGGGAATCCCTTTGCCGAGCCGGCGAACCTGTATCTCCACGGCGCGCTGGGGAAGGAGGCGGGGGATGTCAACGCCTACGCCTCATCGGTCCTCTTCGCCGTGGACCGGCTGGCCTCTTACAAGGAGGACTGGGGCGCGTTTTATGAGAGCGGCGGCGTGATCATCGCCAACCGCTACACCACGTCCAATGCCGTCCATCAGGCGTCCAAGCTGCCTGACGGAGAGCGGCAGGAGTTTTTGGACTGGCTGTTCGACCTGGAGTATCACCGCCTGGGCCTGCCCAAGCCGGATCTGGTGCTGTATCTGGACATGCCAACGGAGCTCTCCGAAAAGATGATGCGGCACCGGGAGCAGGAGACATCCACCAAGGCAGATATCCACGAGCAGGACAGCGCCTATCTGCGCCGCTGCCGGGAGAGCGCCCGGCAGATCGTGGCGGACTGCGGCTGGGTGGTGGTGGACTGCTCCGCCGGGGACAGGCCCCGGACGCCGGAGGATATCCACCGGCAGGTGGTGAATATCGTAAAACAGGAGCTATAAGGCTTATCCACTTTACGGAGGAAAAAGCGGGACGCATGGCGTCCCACTTCTCCGAAGGGCTCAGCAGCAGCTGCACCCGTCGTTATTGTTGTTGCAGCCGCAGTTACAGCCGCATCCACAGTTGTTCCCGCAGCTGCCGCCGTTGGAGCCGCAGCCGCAGCAGCAGACCAGCAGGATGACGATGATGATGAGCCACAGGCAGGAACCGTCGTTGTTTCCGTTGTTAAAGCACATGATTGTCACCTCACTTTGAGACATTCTATGCGTCGGGGCACCGCTTTGGAGCCTGACCATTTGAAAAAAACCAAAAAGGACAGGAAGTAAGGAAAATTTGGACCGTCCAACACGAAAAGGGACGGGGAGTATGGAGGTTTCAATGGCTGATTACAAAAAGGGAGATACCGCCAGTTGGGATACGGAGCAGGTCCGCCGCAGCGGGACCGGCCGGCATCCGGCGGCCCGCCGCCGGAAGAAGCGGCGGCACATGAACCCGCTGCTGTATCTGCTGCTGGTGGTGCTGACGTCTGCGATTCTGGCCGGTGTGGGCTGGCTGCTGATCACGGACCTCTGCGCCTTCAACCGGGGGAGCATCACCAATGTTACCGTAGAGGTGACGGCGGAGGACACCGTGAGCACCGTGGCCGAAAAGCTGCAGGACGCGGGACTGATCAAATACAAATGGTTCTTCAAGCTGTATGCCGGCATCTCCAACGCTGACGAAAAGATCGGCATGGGCACCTATACCCTGAACACCGACATGGACTACCACGCCCTGGTGGTGGGGATGCGGAGTACCTCCGGCAACATGAACGCGGAGACCGTGCGCGTCACCATCCCGGAGGGCTACACCGTGGCCCAGACCATCCACCTGCTGGCGGAAAAGGGCGTCAGCACGGAGGAGGCGCTGCTGGAAGCCGCCAAGACCTACAAGTTCGACTACTCCTTTATCGACAACAGCTCCCAGGACATCAGCCGTCTGGAGGGGTATCTGTTCCCAGACACCTATGAGTTCTACGCCAACACGAAAAAGCCCGGCGCGGCGCTGGACAAGATGATCTCCACCCTCAACAGCCGCCTGGACGACGAGCTGCTGACCGAGGCGGAGGCCCGGGGATATGACCTGAAAAAGATCATGACCATCGCCTCCCTGATCGAAAAGGAGACGGACGGCACGGACCAGGGCCTGATCGCCTCTGTGATCTACAACCGTCTGGAGGGCGCTGGAGACAAGGGCGGCACCTACGGCCTGCTTCAGATCGACGCGGCGCTGCTGTACGCCCTGCCGGGGCATACAGGGGCCATCACCAACGAGGACAAGGCGGTGGATTCGCCCTATAATCTGTACAAGTACGCGGGTCTGCCCCCTACGCCCATCGCCAACCCCGGCCTGGCCGCCATTGAAGCGGCACTGGAGCCGGAGGAGAGCAATTATTACTATTACGCCCTGGGCAAGGACGGCAAGCACCACTTCTCCGCTACCCTGAAAGAGCACAACAACTTTGTCAACAGTTCTGAATATGGAGGATAAGCATATGAGACCGGAACTCCTGGCCCCGGCAGGGGACATGGAGCGCCTGCGGATGGCGGTGCTGTACGGCGCCGATGCGGTGTATCTGGCGGGCACCACCTTCGGGATGCGCGCCTTTGTCGGAAACTTCACCCCGGAGAAGCTGCGGGAGGCTGTGGGCTTTGCCCACAGCCACGGTGTCAAGGCCTACTGCACCATCAACACCATGCCCCGGAACGACGAGGTCGCCCGCCTGCCGGAGCATCTGGAGCTGCTGAACGACGCCGGTGTGGACGCGGTGATCGTGGCGGACCTGGGGGCCTTTAACCTGGCTGGAAAGTACGCGCCCAAATGCAGGCGGCACATCTCCACCCAGGCCAGCGTCTGCAACTATGAGACCGCCCGGGCCTGGTACGGCCAGGGCGCGTCCCGGGTCATTCTGGCCCGGGAGCTGAGTCTGGAGGAGATCCGGACCATCCGGGAGAAGTCGCCCTGGGAGCTGGAGATCGAGGCATTCGTCCACGGCGCCATGTGCGTCAGCTATTCCGGGCGGTGCCTGCTGAGCAACTATATGACCGGGCGGGATTCCAGCCGGGGCGCCTGCGCCCAGCCCTGCCGGTATCGGTACGCCCTGATGGAGGAGAAACGCCCCGGGGAGTATTTCCCCATTGAGGAGGACCAGCAGGGTACATACATCATGAACTCCCGGGATATGTGCATGATCGACCATCTGGACGACCTGATCGACGCGGGCCTGTCCAGCCTGAAGATCGAGGGCCGGGCCAAGTCCGCCTATTACGCGGCCATCGTCACCGGGGCCTACCGCCACGGTCTGGATGCGGCGCTGGCGGGAGAGCCCATCGACCCCGTTTGGCGGGATGAGGTGGAGCATGTCAGCCACCGGCCCTACGCCACGGGCTTCTATTACGGTCCGCCGGGACAGTATTACGCCAATTCCAGGTATATCAGGGAGTGGCAGGTGATTGCCCTTGTCACAGACTGCGACGAAGCGGGAAACGCCACCTTGTCTCTTCGAAACAAATTCCGCACGGGAGACACGGTGGAACTGGTGGGACCGGATCTACGTCCCTTTGCCATGACGGTCCCGGAGATGACGGACCAGGAGGGACAGCTTTTGGACGAACCCAGGACCCCGCAAATGGTTTTCCATATGAAATTGCCGAAAGCGGTGCCGCCCTTTACACTGGTGCGCCACGCGGTGGAACTATCAGCTAAATAAGGAGAGATATTATGAATGCAGACGTCGTGATTGTCGGCGCCGGCCCCGCCGGTATTTTTACCGCCCTGGAAATGATCAAAAAGGGCAGCAAGCAGAAGATCATCATGGTGGAGAAGGGACAGGCCGTGGAGAACCGCCACTGCCCCAAGGACAAGACCCGCAAGTGCGTGAACTGCAAGCCCTACTGCCATATCACCACCGGTTTTTCTGGCGCAGGCGCTTTTTCAGACGGCAAGCTGTCCCTCAGCTATGAGGTGGGCGGCGACCTGCCTACGCTGATCGGGGAGGACGTGGCACAGGAGACCATCAACTACGCCGACCAGATCTATCTGGAATTCGGCGCGGACACCCATATCGAGGGCCTGGGCCATGAGGAGGAGCGGAAGGAGATCCGCAGGCGGGCCATCCAGGCTGGTTTGAAGCTGGTGGACTGCCCCATCCGCCACATGGGCACGGAAAAGGCCCAGGGGATCTATCTGGCCATCGAAAAGTACCTCCAGGAAAACGGTGTGAAGATGTACTTTGGCTATGAGTGCAGCAACCTGATCCTGGAGAACGACGTTTGCAGGGGCGTCTCCATCTCCAACGGCAAGACCGACCTGGAGATATACGCCAAGCACACCGTGGTGGCCACCGGCCGCCGGGGCGCCGACTGGCTGGAAAAGCTGTGCGCCGAGCACAACATCGCCCACGCCCCCGGCACCGTGGACATCGGCGTCCGGGTGGAGGTCCGCAATGAGATCATGGAGACGGTGAACCGGGTGCTGTACGAGTCCAAGCTGGTGGGCTATCCCCAGCCCTTTAAAAATAAGGTCCGCACCTTCTGCCAGAACCCAGGCGGCTTTGTCAGCCAGGAGAACTACGACAACAATCTGGCGGTGGTCAACGGCCACTCCTATAAGGAGTTCAAGAGCGACAACACCAACCTCTCCATCCTCTGCTCCCACAACTTCAGCGTGCCCTTCAACCAGCCCATCGCCTACGCCCAGAAGGTGGGCGAGCTGACCAACATGCTGGGCAACGGCCACATCCTGGTCCAGCGGTTCGGCGACATTCTGGACGGCAAGCGGACCTGGCAGAAGGAGCTGGCCCAGTCCAACATCAAGCCCACCCTGCCGGACGTGGTGGCGGGCGACATCACAGCCGCTATGCCCTACCGGGCCATGATCAACATCATCGGCTTCATCAAGGCGCTGGACTATGTGGTGCCGGGCTTTGCCGCCTACGAGACGCTGCTGTACTCTCCCGAGCTGAAGTTCTACTCCAACCGGGTGAAGATGGACACCGACTTCAACACCAGCCTCCAGGGCCTCCACTGCCTGGGCGACAGCTCCGGCTGGACCCGGGGACTGATGATGGCCTCCGTGATGGGCGTCCTCATGGGACGAAAGATCGCCGAAGAAGGTTAAAAGCGAAAGCCGCCGGGAATTTCCCGGCGGCTTTTTCACATCCTGATTGACAAAAATTTTTCATCAGATGCCAGATTTCCGGTTCTGAATTCGTTTTCTCAGTGAAAGGCGCCGATCAAGAAGGGGATGATAGTACGAAAGAGATCACATATTCCCGGCAGGAGGCCGAGGAGCTGGTGGCCCGCTGGTCGGACACGGTGCTGCGCATCGGCTACACCTGGACGGGCGAGCTCCAGGACGCCCAGGACATCAGCCAGACCGCGCTGCTGAAGCTGCTGACCTCGCCCCAGCGCTTCCTGGAGCCGGAGCAGGAGCGGGCCTGGGTGGTGCGGGTGGCCGTCAATTGCTGCAAGGACTGGAAGAAGTCCGCCTGGAACCGGCGGCGGGTGCCGCTGGAGGACGCCCCGGAGCCGGCGGTGCACATGCCGGAGCTGGAGGACAGTCCGGTGCTGCGGGCGGTTCAGGCCCTGCCGGAGAACTACCGGCAGGCTGTGTATCTGCGGTATTACGAGGAATACAGCGTGGAGGAGATCGCCGCTCTGATGGGGTGCAGGGTCCAACAGGTCAGCACCTATCTCTACCGGGGGAAAGCCAAACTGAAAACAATGCTGGAGGAGGTCGTGTAGATGGATAAGACCACATATCAACAGGAGCTGCAGGAGGTCCGCTACACAGACGCGGGCCGGGCGGCGCTGGTGGAGCAGCTGATGGCGGCCCAGACAGCGGCGGAGGAGCCGGCCGGGCGGTCCGGCCGGAGAAAGAACTGGGGCCGCAGGGGCGCGGTGGTGCTCCTGGCGGCGGTGCTGCTGGTGACGGCGGCCGCGGCAGCCACCGCACCGCTGTGGATGCGCTACTTCGGCGGCCTGGACGAACAGCAGCAGGCGGTGGTGGATGCCATGCAGACCATCGGAGACGGCCTGCCCCCGGCGGCGGAGGGCGGCGGCGTGACCATCACGCCCATCAGCATCCTGGGCTCCGGCAATCAGCTCTATATCACGCTGGAGATCCGGGTGCCGGAAGGAGTCGTCTTTTCAACAGAGAAGGGCCGTTATGACCTTATGGCTTCCGCAAGGCCCAGGGAAGTGACGGAGATGGCTTCCTATACCAGCCGCTTCACAGTGCTGGAGGCGGGCATGGAGGCCCCCAATGTGCTGACCGGCGTTTACGAGGTCACCTCCTCCTGCGACCTGGGCGGTGGGACCCTGGAGGTCAGGGGCCTCAGCCTGTGGAAGGACCGGGGCGAGGATGAATGGATCCTTGAAGGGGAGTGGAACATCCCCCTGCCGGAGGACATCACCGGAAAGCAGGTGCTGGAGCCCAAGGTGGAGGGCGTGGCCGTGGAGACGGAGCATGGAACCTTTACCCTGGATGCCGTCAGCGTTTCGCCTCTGGGCCTCTGGTGGCAGTACCGCTTTGACGGCACGAATGAGCCGGTCATCTACACGGCGCTGAAAATGAAGGACGGAAGCCTTGTGGAGCCTGCGCCCGGCCAAATGATCCTGGGCCATCCGGGCGGCAATGAGACCGCCACAGCCTCCTTTGCAAAGCCCGTGGACCTTGCGCAGGCGGTATCCCTCTACTTGGGGAATATGGAGATCCCGCTGAACGGCCAGGAGGCGGCCAGGGTGGATAAAAATGTCCCTGTCATCAGCGACGAGCCGGCGTTCTACGACCTGCCTGCCGACGGGGGACAAGCAGGAGAGAGTGAGCCAGCTGCCCAGCCGGAGACGGGAAAAGAGACAGAACTCAGAAAAACCGACACCGGCTTGACCGCTGCGTCCAAACCGGACAGCGGCGAGGAATTAACTGAGTTTCAGCAGCAACGGGATGAGTGCTATCTCAGAACCCTCTCCCTGTCCGACTGCGAGATGATCCACAACGAGCCGGTCACGGACGAATTTGTCTATCAAGAAGCTCCTTACGGCGAAGTGCGCTTTGGGATTGATTATCTGACCTTCGCGGAGGACGGGTATGCCAGAGTATCCTATTGGAGCCACGCTGACGAGACCTGTATACTTGCCGTTTACAAGGATGAAAACGGCGGCACCTGGGGTCGGGCGTTCCGTGTTCCGGAGGAGCTGCTGTACACCGAAAATTGACCGAAAACGCCGTATCTCCTGCGGCCCAATGCCTGCAACCTGGGGTTGACAAACTTCCACTCCATACGTTCTTGCCTTTTTCAGCCGGATGGCGTACCATGAGACCATCAAAGGAGAAAGTGAGAACTGCGTACCATGGAATTTTCAGAAAAGCTGATCACGCTCCGCCGCCGGGAAGGGATCTCCCAGGAGCAGCTGGCGGACCGGCTGGGGGTCACCCGGCAGTCCGTCAGCAAATGGGAGAGCGG
This sequence comes from uncultured Dysosmobacter sp., assembly GCF_947631635.1. Taxonomy (GTDB): domain Bacteria; phylum Bacillota; class Clostridia; order Oscillospirales; family Oscillospiraceae; genus Oscillibacter. The sequence goes on along the minus strand of NZ_CANRMB010000030.1, from coordinate 27,881 downwards.
CGCGGTGATGCCTGAGCTTGTAAAGCTGATTTCCTTGTCGGAGATGTTCGGCGTCAGTGTGGACTACCTGGTGAAGGACTACCTGGAGGGGCCGGAGGACCCGGCGGAGACGGCCGCTGGCGGGGACTGGGAAACAGCCTCCGCCAGACTGGAACAGAAGGTGGACGACCTGACCCGGTGCGTCAAGGGAAGCGTCTATGCCTATGACAGCAGGACCCGGCTCTTTGGACTGCCCCTGGTGTCTGTCAGGGTGGGGTTTGTCCGGGGCCACCGGATGGCAAAGGAGGATGTGGCCCGGGGCGTTATCGCCATTGGCAACACCGCCGTAGGTGTGGTGGCTCTGGGACTCGTCAGCGTGGGCCTGGTCAGCTTTGGATGCGTTGCCTTGGGCCTGCTGGCCCTGGGCGCGGTGGCCGCAGGACCTCTGGCCTTTGGTGTCTGCGCTATGGGATATCTGGCCATGGGCGTCTGCGCCATAGGCGTATACGCCGGGGGCGTCTGCGCAGTGGGGAGCGAGATCGCCGTGGGGATGGCAGCAGCTTCCGCTGGTATGGCGGTGGGCTGCGAGGCCGACGCACCCCATGTCCTGCTGTGGGGAAACGGCCTGAGCAGGGGAGAGGTGGAAACATTTCTTCTGACACACCATCCCAATCTCTGGAAGCCGCTGGTGCGGCTGCTGAGCTGGATGGGCGGCAACCTCCAATAGACCGCCCGGTAAAAACGGACAGCCGCTGGGAAACCGGCGGCTGTCCGTCTACTTATGCAGGACCTGGTGCTTTACGTAGTCAAAGGCTGCGTCCTCGCCCTCGTCCCGCAGCTTCAGCAGGATCGTTTCCAAAAGGGCGGCGGTGTTGGGGTGGAGCAAGAGCCTCTTGTCCCTGCCCCGCAGAAAGAACTTGTAGGGGTCTCCGGGGGCGAAATCCTTTCCCCGGTATACCTTGCTGGCGGCCAGCCGGTCGCAGAACATCTCCGCCACGTATTTTTCCGGCATCTCCACACCCACGATGCCCTCGCCGCTGGCGCCGTAGTCCGTCCAATATTCAAAGTGATGGCGGTTGCGGCCCTTGTGGTGCATCCAGGATGCGCTGTATCCGAAGGCCTTCCGCTGGGCGTCGTTGGGGCTGTGGTCACCCTGAAAATACTTCACGCCGGCCCAGAACTCCGCAGGGGAATATTTGGACAGGTCGTGGGTCAGTCCCTGCCAGTAAAGGCCCAGGCGGAAGCAATATTTCCGCACCAGCGCCCGGTGGCGATTCACGGTTTTCAAATGGTCCCAAAAGTGCAACGCCTGTCACCTCAATGTCAAGATCTATTGACCAGAGTATATCACATTCCCGCAAAAAAGACGAGGAAATTTTGCATGGAATGCGGGGCTGGGGCAAAACTAGCCGGGAGGTGATCGGGTGGAGAGCGGGATCTTTGACTGTCCGGAGACATGGGAAGGGCTTTTGCCAATCGGGGTCAGGCGGCTGCGGAAAGCCGCGGAGCTTTCAGACCAGAGCTGGGACCTGCTGGCGCTGACGCGGGATGGCTGCCGCCGTTTGAGCGGGGAGGCGGTGAGCTGCCGGACGCTGCTGGTGCCCGGGGACTGCCCGCCGGGGCTTTTGGCGCGGCTCCAGGCGGAGGCTGTCATCTCCTATGGCCTGTCGCCCCGGGACAGCCTGACGCTCTCCAGCCTGACGGAGCCGGTCCTGTGCATCCAGCGGACGCTGGTCCGGCCGGACGGAGGTCTGGTGGAGCCGCAGGAATTTCCCCTGCCCGGCCTGCCGGGACCTGCGGAGGCGCTGCTGCCGCTGCTGGGACTGCGGCTGTTGCAGATGCCACTGACAGACGCGCACTTTTCATGGTAGGCTCTTCCAAAAGGGAGGAAGCGTTACGGATTGGTTTGCGTGGGTGGTCGTGGTCCTGTTTTTAGGTGTTGTCGGCTGGTTTTGGAGCTTCCTGTACCGGGGAGAGAAGCCGCCCTTCCGTTGTGCCGGCTGCGGGAAATGCGCGGCTGCGGGGGAATGCGTCCTCATGCGGGAGGAGCATGCGCGGCAGCAGGCGAAGAAATTGGAGAAAAAGCTGGAAAATCAGCAGGATCCGTCTTGACAAAGCTCATAAAAACGATATAATATTTTCGTTCAATCAGGCAAAACGCCATGACAAAGCCAGCTTTACGAAACGGTCCCAAGCGAGAGGGGAGACGGTGAGAGCCCCTTGCCCACGCCGCGAAGCAGCCACTTTGGAGCAGTCCGCGAGGAGCGGAACGGCCTATCCCCGTTACCGGATGACATGAGATGTCCCCTTGGGGACAGATCAGGGTGGTACCGTGGATCGATCTATCCGCCCCTGACGTATGTCAGGGGCGTTTTTTTATGACGGCGCCGCTTTAAAAACGGAAATCCATACAGAAGATCATACTATATCAATTGGAGGAAGAAACACTATGGCACATCCCTATTACGGGCTGAACGAACTTCGTGAGATGTTCCTCAGCTACTTCGAGAGCAAGGGCCACCTGCGTCTGCCCAGCTTTTCCCTGATCCCCCCTGCCAATGACAAGAGCCTGCTGCTGATCAACTCCGGCATGGCGCCCATGAAAACCTGGTTCACCCGGGAGGAGGAGCCTCCCCGGGACCGCGTCACCACCTGCCAGAAGTGCATCCGCACCGGCGACATCGAGAACATCGGCAAGACCGACCGCCACGGCACCTATTTTGAGATGCTGGGCAACTTCTCCTTCGGCGATTACTTCAAGAAGGAGGCCATCCCCTTCTGCTGGGAGTTCCTGACCAAGGTGGTGGGCCTGGAGGAGGACCGCCTGTATCCCTCCATCTATCTGGACGATGACGAGGCCTTTGAGATCTGGAACAAGGACATCGGCATCCCCGCCGAGCGCATTTTCCGCTTCGGCAAGGCCGACAACTTCTGGGAGCACGGCGCCGGTCCCTGCGGTCCCTGCTCCGAGGTCTACTATGACCGCGGCGAGGAACACGGCTGCGGCAAGCCCAGCTGCACGGTGGGCTGCGACTGCGACCGCTATATTGAGGTGTGGAACAACGTGTTCTCCCAGTTCGTCAACGACGGTGAGGACCACTACACCGAGATGAAGAACAAGAACATCGACACCGGCATGGGCCTGGAGCGCCTGGCCTGCGTGTGCCAGAATGTGAACTCCCTGTTCGATGTGGACACCGTGATGAACATCACCCACAAGGTCAGCGAGATCACCGGCGCCCATTACGGCGAGAGCCAGAAGACCGACGTCAGCCTGCGCGTCATCACCGACCACATCCGCTCCTCCGTCATGATGATCTGCGACGGCATCCTGCCCTCCAACGAGGGCCGGGGCTACGTGCTGCGCCGCCTGCTGCGCCGGGCGGCCCGCCACGGCAAGCTCCTGGGCGTGAACAAGCCCTTCCTGTTTGAGGTGGTGGACACCGTCATCCACGAAAATGAGGTGGCCTATCCCGACCTGCGGGAGAAGCAGACCTATATCACCAAGGTAGTCCGCACGGAAGAGGAGAATTTCGCCAAGACCATCGACGGCGGCATGAGGATCTTCTCCGACCTGCTGGCGGCCCACAAGGCCAAGGGCGAGACGGAGTTCTCCGGCGCCGACGCCTTCAAGCTGTATGACACCTACGGTTTCCCCATCGACCTGACCGCCGAGATGGTGGAGGACGAGGGCATGACCTTGGACCGCGCGGGCTTTGACCGGGAGATGGAGGAGCAGCGCGTCCGCGCCCGGAAAGCCCGGGAGGCCCTGGGCGACCTGGGCTGGGCCGGCATCGAGTTCGGCAGCGAGATGCCCGCCACCGAGTTTGTGGGCTATGACCGCCATGAGGCCGCGGGCAAGATCCTGGCCATCGTGGCGGAGGACGAGCTGCGGGACGAGGTGGTTTCCGGCGCCGACGCCATCCTGGTGCTGGACCAGACGCCCTTCTACGCCGAGATGGGCGGCCAGGTGGCCGACCACGGCGTCATCACCGCCGGGGACGCCCGGTTCGAGGTCACCAATGTCCAGAAGAACAAGGGCGGCAAATTCATGCACTACGGCAAGGTGGTCTCCGGTCAGTTCCAGGTGGGCGGCGCCGTGAACGCCTCCATCGATGTGGAGCGCCGCAAGGCCATCATGCGTGCCCACAGCGCCACGCACCTGCTGGACGCCGCGCTGAAGAAGGTCCTGGGCGACCATGTGCACCAGGCCGGCTCTCTGGTGGAGCCGGACCGCCTGCGCTTCGACTTCACCCACTTTGAGGCCATCACCCCCGAGCAGCTTAGCGAGATCGACAGCCTTGTCAACGACGCCATCCTGGAGGGCTATCCTGTGGTGACGGAGGTCCTGCCCATTGAGGAGGCCAAGAAAAAGGGCGCTGTCGCCATGTTCGGCGAGAAGTACGGCGAGGTGGTCCGCGTGGTGGAGATGGGCGACTTCTCCATGGAGTTCTGCGGCGGCACCCATTTGGACAACACCGCCAAGGCCGGTTCCTTCCGCATCAGGAGCGAGGCCTCCGTGGCCTCCGGCGTGCGCCGGATCGAGGCCACTGTGGGCAGGCAGACGCTGGATACTGTCAACCGCAACCAGCAGGTCCTGTTCCATGTGGCCCAGATGCTGAAAACCAATCCCGGCGAGCTGGAGAGCCGCATTGAGCAGCAGATGAACGAGATGAAGGAGCTGCGCCGCACCCTGGACAAGTTCAAGGCCGAGGCGTCTCTGGGCGAGGCCCGGCAGTTCCTGATGTCCGCCAAGGAGCTGGGCGGCCTGAAGGTCCTCACCGCTGTCCGCAACGGCATGGACGCAGGCGCTCTGCGGCAGATGGGCGACTTCCTGCGGGACAAGGAGCCCGGCGTGGTGGCCGTTCTGGCCTCCGCCAACGGGGAGAAGATCACTTTCCTGGCCGTCTGCGGTCCCGAGGCTGTGAAGAAGGGCGTCAAGGCCGGCGATTTGGTGAAGAATGTCTGCGCGATCTGCGGCGGCAAGGGCGGCGGCAAGCCCGACAGCGCCATGGGCGGCGGCAGCGACCTTTTGAAGCTGGACGATGCCCTGGCCAGCGTGGACGACTTCGTGGCCTCCAAGCTGGGCTGAAAGGAGCGGAACCATGCTGATCGATTTTAACGCCATGGAAACCGCCGTCGTCCCCCAGATGCGGGGCGGCGAGAAGGAAGTACACCTCAAGAGCCATGCGGACGGTCTCGCCAAGATCATGCAGGGCACGCTGGTCCCCGGCGGGACCATCGGCCTGCACACCCATGAGACCAACAGCGAGGTCATCTATATCCTCTCCGGCACCGGCAAGGTGCTGTGCGACGGCGTGTATGAGCCGCTCTCCGCCGGTTCCTGCCACTACTGTCCCAAGGGCCACGCCCACAGCCTGATCAACGACAGCGACGGGGACCTGACGTTTTTCGCGGTGGTGCCGGAGCATGGGAAATAAGCCGTGTCCACTCTGGAGAAGTTAAAACGCTTTCAGGCGCTGGATATCGACTTTTCCGCCATCGGTCTGGAACAGGCGGAAAACGCGGCCTATTTCTGCACGCCCGTGGGGGCGGAGTATATCGGCTGGATCGGCTGTGACGGCGTCCACTTCGTCCTCCTGCCGGGGGACGAGCGGGTGTTCTGTGTGGACCCCATGATCATGGAGGAGGGGCGCTATGTCCTTCCGGTGGCGGAGAGCTTCCAGGAGTTTTTGTCCTTTGTGCTGTTCTGCCGGGACGCCAATCCGCTCACCTGGCTCTCCTGGATGGAGGAAGCGCGGTTCCGCCAGGCGCTGGCGGAGGACGCAGGGGAGACATGGGACGGCTGCGAGGCGTTCTTCGCCAAAAAGAATGCGGCGCTGGAGACCATAGCGAGCGCGTTCGGTCTGGAGCCGGAGGACCCCTACGAAAAGGTCAAGGCGCTGCAAAGGGCCTTTGACCCCTCCGGCCTTCGCTTTTCCCGTGCATATTACGACGTGCTGGGTCTGGAAGAACCCGGCTGCCCCCAGCAGCGGTGAGACGGGCCTGACTGCCGTGGGAGACATCCAGGCAATCCTGGCTGCCATCGGTTATCACTGCGATCCCCAAAAGGATCCATTCATTCAAAACCATAAAAAAGGAGGTTTCAACCATGTCTGACTGCTTATTCTGCAAGATCATCGCCGGGGAGATCCCCAGCAGCAAGGTCTACGAGGACGACCTCTGCTACGCCTTCAACGACATCGCGCCTCAGGCTCCCACCCATTTCCTGGTGGTGCCCAAGGCCCACATCACGTCCGTCTCCGCCATCACGGCGGAGAACAGCGCCGTGGTGGCCCATATCTTTGAGGTCATCGCCAAGCTGTCCAAGGAGCTGGGCTTTGCCGAGGCTGGCTACCGGGTGGTTTCCAACATCGGCGAGGCTGGCCAGCAGTCCGTGCCGCACCTGCACTTCCACGTGCTGGCGGGCCGGGATATGACCTGGCCTCCGGGCTGATCGGCCTTCCGGCCGATTTTCAAGGGGGAGCGGGCTCCCCCTTGAGGATCCCCCACCGCCAGTGACATCGGTCACTGGCGAACGCCGCCTAAGGCGGCTGAGTCAAGGTATTTTCGCCACGTACACGCCGCGGCGAAAATGATTGAAATTTTTTCTTTTGCCGGAAGCAAAAGAACTGGAAAAACTAGCGGTTTTTCCCAGCCCTTTTCCTTTGACGGGGAAAGACATGCATACGCAAAAAAAACAGCGCCTCGACTGAGGCGCTGTTTTTTTTTTGGAAACGAAATCAGGCGGCGGTCAGACTATCGGGATCGACCTCCTGGAACTTGGAGAAGTCGGGATAGACGATCTTCACGTCCTTGCCCAGGGCGTTGACCTGCATGGTCATGTCGTAGTCATAGGCCACGTCCATGGAGAGGGTCTGGCCGTCCTCCAGGGGCAGGTCCATCTTCATAGCGGCGGAGAACACCATGGCGACGGATTTCAGCTTGCCGTTGGAGCCCACCGTGTAGGCGGCGGTGATATCGCTGATATCCATGGACAGGCCGCTGGCCTCCTGGCCCATCATGCCCAGAGCATTGTCCATCATGCCGCCCAGGTTCCTGCCCATGACCACGGTGTACACAGTGTCGCTGCCGGACTTCTTGGCGGTGATGGAGTCGATCATGGCCAGGCCGCTGACATTCATGGCCTCCACATCCACGATCTCCATGCTCTCCATGGCGGCCGTCTGGTCATCCACGGGATACTTGACATTCATGGTCTCGCCGTCGGCGCCCATGGACATGTACATCCAGCCGTCCTTCATCCACATGCCGATATCCATCGTCTCGCCGTCAGCGATGGTTTTCATGGTGCAGGCCATCTGGATATCGCTGCTCTCTGCGGCCACTTTCATGTTGCCGGTGGTCTTGGTGGGCATTTTGATTCCGCCCATCGTCACGTCCATATCCATGGCGATGTCCACATCCATGGCGTCGCTGTCCATGCCGGCCGTGGCGGACTCCATGGCGCGGTAGGCGGTGATCTTATCGGTCATGGGCTGGGCGGCCTTGGCATCGATGGCGCCGGACGTCACCAGACTGTCCAGCAGGTACGTCTTGCCGTCCGCCATGTCGGCGGCCAGGGCCTGGTAGGTGAGGGCGGCCAGATCGTCCCGCAGGAAGTCGCCGGAGAACATCACCGGCTCATAGAAGCCCTTGCTCTGGGCGAAGGTCAGGGCGTCGGCGTACTGGAAATCCGTGCCGTCCTTATAGCCCAGGGCCCGCAGCAGAAAGACGGCGTAGTTCTGGAGGCTGCACTTGCTGGCGGAGCCGAAGGTGTCGGCGCCGGTGCCGTTGGAGATGCCGTTGGTGTACACCCAGGCGACGTAGGGGGCGGCGAAGTCGCTGACGTCGGTGAAGGGGTGCTTGATCTCACCGGCCTCATAGGCGGCCTTGGCATCGTCCTCGGCGCCGTAGAGCCGCACCAGCATGATGGCGGCCTCGGAGCGGGTGGGGGCGCGGTCCAGCTCAAAGCCGCTGGCGGTGCCCCGGAACATACCGATGGCAGACAGGTCCTCAGCCACCGCGTCATAGTCGGAGGCGGAGGCGGTCACACACAGGGCCGCGGTCAGCAGCAGTGTGGTGAACAGAATGGTCAGGAAACGCTTCATAGAATTGCTCCTCTCTTTCTTGCGGCAGGTGCCGTTTTTTCTATCATATACCCTGAGAAATCAAGCGTCAAGAAAAAAGAGATTCTATGCTGCGAGGTCCATTTTATGAGAAATATAGCTGGCGTTTTTATATGGATTCATTTATAATGTACCCGAATGGTTTCATTTCCACACATTTCGCCAAAAGGGTGATATCCTCTTGGCGAGGTGATTGGATATGAACCGTTTACGGGAATTGCGTCTGGAAAGGCAGCTTACACAAACGCAGACGGCACAGCTGCTGGGACTGCCGCTGAATGCGTATCAGAGAATCGAATGGGGACAGAGAAAGCGAATCCCCATTTCTTTGCTATGCAGAATGGCGGATTTCTATGAGGTATCGATTGATTATATGATGGGAAGATGGGAGGAGCGAACTTAGATATGCGCAGGCTCGCTATTTTCGCCGGTTCCTTCTCCTTGGGCATTTTCCTGGCTCAGTATCTGCTGCCCAACAGGTGGCTGCTGCCGGCCGCCGTCCTCTGCCTGGGCCTGGGCACCGCCGCCCTGCGGCTGCCCTGGGTGTGGCGGAGGCGGGGCGTGGTCATCGGCGCGGCCCTGGCGCTGGCTCTGGGCTATCACTGGCTCTACGCCCGTCAGGTCCAGCAGCCCATGGAGGCCCTGGCGGATACGGACGCCGCGGTCACCATGACTCTGCTGGACTACGCCGAACCGACTGCGTATGGCACCAAGGCCACGGTCCGGATCAAGGGACTGCCGGGCAAGGCGGTCTACTATGGGGATGAGGCTCTGTTGGCGCTCCAGCCGGGGCAGGAGATACGGGCCAATGTTCACCTGCGAAGCTCCGGACGCATCCGGGACGAGGGCGTGTCCGTGTTTACCTCCAAGGGCGTGTTCCTGCTGGCCTATGCACGGGGGGAGGCGCTCTTTGGCCCAGGGACGATGGAATCCCTCCGCTGGTGGCCGGTCCGCCTGGGCCGGGCCATGGGGGAGCGGATCGGTGAGATGATGGATGGCGACGCCGCAGGATTCCTGACCGCCATCCTCACCGGAGACACCACGGTGCTCTCAGAGGGGGCGGCCTGGGACCTGTCGGAGGCGGGGATGTATCACATCCTGGCGGTCTCCGGAATGCACTGCGGCTTTTTGCTGCTGCTTCTGCGGGCGCTGGTGGGCCGGCACCGCCGCCGCCTGCTGGCGGGGGTGACCACCGTCCTGCTGGTGGGCTACGCCATGCTGGCCGGGGCACGGCCCTCCATGGTGCGGGCCTGCGTGATGCTGGTGTTCCTTCTGGCGGCGCCCCTGTTCCAGCGGGAGAGCGACGCGCCGACGTCGCTGCTGTCCGCCCTGTGCCTGATTCTTTTGGTAAACCCCTTTGCCGCCGCGTCCATCGGCCTGCAACTGTCCTTTGGGGCGGTGGCGGGAATCTTCTGGCTGACGCCAAAGCTCCATCGGATGCTGCTGGGCGAGAGAAAACATGGCAGGGTATTTCGCTTTATAGCGCTTGGATTCTCAGCCACCATGGGCGCACTGGTGTTCACCATGCCCCTGACCGCCTACTATTTCGGGCTGGTGGTGCTGGTCTCGCCCATCAGCAATCTGCTGTGCCTGTGGGCGGCAAGCGTGGTGTTTATCAGCGGCCTGCTGGTGGTATTTCTGGGCTTTCTCTGCCCGCCGCTGGGGAATCTGGCGGGGGTGGTCCCGGCGCTGTTCAGCCGGTATATCCTGGCCGTGGCCCATCTGCTGGCGAAGCTCCCGTATCACGCGGTGTATACCGAAAATCCATACCTGAAATACTGGATGGTATTTCTGTACCTCCTGTTCGCCGCCGCATTTTTCACAAGGCCGAAGGGCAGGCGGAAATACCTGACAGCGGCGGTCTGCGGCGCGGCCACGCTGGCGGTGACGGTGTATCTGGGCGCGGCCCGGTATCAAAGCCCGCTGGATGCGCTGGTGCTGGATGTGGGGCAGGGACAGAGCGTCCTGCTGGCCTCTGACCGGCATTTTGCACTGGTGGACTGCGGCAGCGCCAACAACTGGCAGGACCCCGGCGAGAAGGCGGTGCACCAGCTGTGGACCATGGGCTGCCGGACGCTGGACTATCTGATCCTGACCCATTACGACAGCGACCACATCAACGGCGCGGTGAAGGTGCTGGAACACATCCCGGTCTCCACGCTGGTGGTGCCTGCGCTGCCGGAGGCCGGAAGCCAGGGAGCCGCCGTGCTGGCTGCGGCGGAGGCCCACGGCACCAAGCTCCGGGTGCTGGCGGCGGCAGAACACGCCGGTCTGGGCAGCGCGCCGCTGACCATCTATCCGCCGGTCAGTGACGGGGAGGATAACGAGCGGGGGCTTTCCCTGCTGGCCTCCGCCGGGGAGACGGACCTGCTCATCACCGGAGACATGGACGCCGCCACGGAGGGCAGGCTCCTGGCGTCCTATGACCTGCCGGACATCGAGGCCCTGGTGGCGGGGCATCACGGCTCCAAATACTCTACATCGGATGACCTGCTGGAGGCCCTCTTGCCGGAGACCGCCTGCATCAGCGTGGGGGACAACAGCTACGGCCATCCCTCCGAAGAGGCGGTGCGCCGTCTGGCCGGGCACGGCTGTGCCATCTACCGCACGGACCTGCAGGGAAGCATCCATCTATCTTTGAATTGAGGAAACTGACATGGCATACGCAAAGAAAACGAGCAGATCCAATGAGGCGTTCCAGAAATTGAAGGCGGACCTGGCCGCCGGAACGCCGGGATGCGCCTATATCTTTTACGGTGAGGAGAGCTATCTCCGGGAATATTACCTGGGGGAGCTGCGGAAAAAGCTGGTGCCCGCCGGATTCGAGGAGTTCAACTACCACCGTGTCGAGGGAAAGGACCTGACGGTCCAGGACCTTGTGGAGATGGCGGAGGCCATGCCCATGATGGCGGAGCGGACCTTCATCGTGGCGGCGGATTTTGACCTGTTTAAGCTCAATGAGGAACAGAGGGAGAAGCTGATCGCCTTTCTGGACGATATCCCGCCCTATGCCTGCGTGGTGTTCGTTTACGATACAGTGGAATACAAGCCCAACCGCACCATGAAGAAACTGTATAAGGCCGTCTCCGACCATGTGGAGGCAGTGGAGTTCCGGGCGGCGGACAGCAGCGACCTGGTGGTCTGGATCGCCCGGCGGTTCAAGGCCCTGGGGAAGGAGATCGACCGCCAGACGGCGGAATACCTGATCTTCACCTGCGGCGGTCTGATGACGGGCCTGGTGCCGGAGATCGCAAAGATTGGAGCCTATGCGAAGGGAAAGACCATTACACAGAGGGATATTGACGCGGTGGCGGACCCGGTGCTGTCGGCGGAGGTGTTCAAGCTGTCCGACGCGGTCCTGCAGGGCAACTACGACCTGGCGTCGTCCATCCTGGGCGACCTCCTGAAAATGCAGACGGAACCCATCATGATCTTGGCGGCGCTGGGCAGCCAGCTCCGGCGGATCTACACGGCCCGGATGGCCATCGACAGCGGCCGGGACAAATACTGGCTGATGGAGCTGTGGGACATGAAGTCCGATTACCCGGCAAAGCTCCAGCTCTCCGCGGCGAAACGGACCTCGGCTGACTGGTGCGCCGACGCGGTGAAGATGTGCCAGGTGCTGGACCGCCGGATGAAGAGCGAAAAGGGCATCGACGCGGTGGGCGAGCTGAAGCTGCTGCTGGTGCGGCTGGGGGCGCGGCGGAGATGAGGAGGATCAAGGAGGTCATCGTGGTGGAGGGGCGGTACGACAAAAACACCCTCTCCCAGGTGGTGGATGCCACGGTGGTGACGCTGGGCGGCTTTTCCGTGTTCAACGACAGGGAAAAACTGGCGTTCCTGCGGCGGCTGGCGGAAAAGCAGGGCCTGATCGTCCTGACGGACAGCGACGGCGCGGGCTTTGTCATCCGCAATTATCTGAAGGGCGCCCTGCCCAAGGAACAGGTGAAGCAGGCCTATATCCCGGACATCCAGGGCAAGGAGCGCCGGAAGCGCGCGCCGGGCAGGGAGGGCAAGCTGGGCGTGGAGGGCATGAGGCCCGACGTCCTGCTGGAGGCTCTGCGGCGGGCCGGCGCCACGTTTTTGGACGGAGAGGCGGCCGGTGCCGCTGAAAAAGCGCCCATCACCAAGGCGGACCTGTTCGACCTGGGCCTGACCGGCGGGCCGGACAGCGCCGCGAAACGGCAGGCGCTGCTGAAACGGCTGGACCTGCCGGAGCATCTTACCGCCAATGGGATGCTGGAGGCCCTGAACCTGCTGTACAGCAGGGAGGAGCTGGCGGAAATACTGTGAAGAGGTCCTATGGGATGTGTCGCATCCCATAGGACATTTTTGTGGGTTTCTACGATTTTCTTATAAAATTGACCTTTTTTCTGAAAAAGCGTACAATGTCCCTATTCAGAACAAGGAGTTGATATCCGTGGACTTTCAAAAGCTTGTGGACTACCGCAATACGCACGGCGCGTTTTACCAGCGCTTGGGGATCGTGATCCAGGAGATCTCCGCCGGCTATGCCCGCGTCACCAAAACCGTCACGAAAGACGATCTGAACCCACTGAACGTCCCCCACGGCGGCTTGTATTTCACCATGGCCGACACGGCCTGCGGCGCCGCCATGTCCTCCCACGGATACCTGGCCGTGACCGTGAACGCCAGTTACAGCTTTTTCCGCAGCGCCGCTGTGGGCGATACGCTGACCGCCGAGGCCCGGGAGGTCAAAACCGGGAAAACGCTCTGCGTCTACGACGCGCGGATCACCGACCAGAAGGGGACCCTGCTGGGCACGGGGACCTTTACCTTTTATATGCTGGATCAGAAGCTGGAGATCTAAGTGCGGTCCCCCGCTCCCACAGGGGATATCGGCAGAAAAGCCGCAAGTCAAATGATGACTTGCGGCTTTTCTGCTTTTCTGTGAAGGCAGCGCCCCGGAAGAGCTCTGCCGCCTTATTTCTTGAAGCTGTCCTTCAAAGACACGCTGCGGTTGAACACCAGGTGTCCCGGCTTGGAGTCCTTGTTGTCCAGGCAGAAATAGCCCAGGCGCATGAACTGGAAGCTGGCGGGGGCCACGGCGTCCTTCAGGCCCGCCTCCACCTTGCAGCCGGTCAGGACCTCCAGAGAATCCGGGTTCAGGCATTCCAGGAAATCCTTATCCGCCCCGTCAGGGGCCTCGTCGGAGAACAGGTTGTCATAGAGCCGCACCTCAGCGTCCACCGCGGTGGCGGCATCCACCCAATGGATGGTGGCACCCTTCACCTTCCGGCCGTCGGCGGGGTCTCCTCCCCGGCTGTCAGGGTCGTACTCGGCGGCGATCTCCACAACATTGCCCTGGCCGTCGGTCTCATAGCCGACGCATTTGATGAGGTACGCGCCCTTCAGCCGGCACTCCGGGCCGCCTGGATACAGGCGCTTGTACTTGGGCACCGGCTCCGGCAGGAAATCGTCGGCCTCGATCCAGAGGTTCCTGGAGAAGGTGACCTTCCGGGTCCCGGCGGTGGGGTCCAGGGGGTTGTTCTCCACGGTCAGCGTCTCCTGCTTGTCCGCCGGATAGTTGGTGATGACCAGCTTCACGGGCCGGGTGACGGCCATGACCCGCTGTGCGGTCTCGTTCAGGTCCTCCCGCAGGCAGTGCTCCAGGAAACCGTACTCCACCACGTTGGCGGACTTTGCCACGCCGATGCGCTCGCAGAAATTGCGGATGGACTTGGGGGTATACCCCCGGCGGCGCAGGCCGCAGAGGGTGGGCATCCGGGGATCGTCCCAACCGGAGACCTTGCCGCCCTCCACCAGGGCGCGGAGCTTCCGCTTGCTCATGACCGTGTGGTCGATGCCCAGGCGGGCAAACTCGATCTGCCGAGGCTTGCTGGGCAGGTCGCAGTTCTCCACCACCCAGTTGTACAGGGGCCGGTGGGCCTCAAATTCCAGGGAGCAAAGGCTGTGGGTGATGCCCTCCAGCGCGTCCTGGATGGGGTGGGCGAAGTCATACATGGGATAGATGCACCACTTGTCCCCCTGCCGGTGGTGATGCATGTGGTTGATGCGGTACAGCACCGGGTCCCGCATATTGAAGTTGCCGGAGGCCAGGTCGATCTTGGCCCGCAGAGTCATAGCGCCGTTGGGGAACTCCCCGGCCCGCATCCGGGCGAAGAGGTCCAGGCTCTCCTCCATGGGACGGTCCCGGTAGGGACTCTTGGCGGGCACGCCGATGCTGCCCCGGTACTCCTTGAACTGCTCCGGACTCAGCTCGCAGACATAGGCCAGGCCCTTTTTGATCAGGCCCACCGCCTGGCGGTAGTCCTCCTCAAAATAGTCGGATCCGTAGAAAAAGCGGTCGCCCCAGTCAAAGCCCAGCCAGTGGATGTCCTCCTTGATGGCCTCCACGAACTCCTCGTCCTCTTTGGTGGGGTTGGTGTCGTCCATCCGCAGGTTGCACATGCCGCCGTACTTTTCGGCGGTGCCGAAATCGATGGTCAGAGCCTTGCAGTGGCCGATGTGCAGATAGCCGTTGGGCTCCGGGGGAAAACGGGTATGAACGGTCATGCCCTCAAACTGCCCGCCGGGGGCAATGTCCTCTTCAATAAAAGCATGGATGAAGTTCCGGCTCTCCGGCGCTTCCTCCTGCATGGTCTTGATCTCCTCTGCCATGGGCTGTCAATCCTTCCTGTGCAAGTTTTTCAGCATAGGACCATATTATACAGAATCCCGCCGGAAATTGCAAGGAAAATCACGCTCTCACATCAGGAGCCAGTCCTCTACCACATCCCGGACCGTCACCGGCGTGACGCAGCCTTGGACCAGCTGTTCCAGCAGCGACTGGATCCGCCGCCGGGAGGGCGTGATCGCCGGGATCTTCTCCTGACTGCCGCCGCCCTCTATGAGGATGCCGTACATCCGACTTCCGCCGCTCGCCGCATTCACCAGCAGATAGTAGCGCACCAGCCGCCCACAGCAGCTTGCCCTGGCGATAAAGCGTTTCCGCATAATCAATCTTCGCCCCCCTGGCCGGAGCTGATAAGCCCCTCCTTTATATAGGACAGCTTACCGCTTTGGACCCGCGAAATTTGTCGAATCATGTCGTTTTCCAAAATTTATTCAAATCTTTTTGCAGGTTGTATCTAAAAATTCTCGCTTTTCCCTTCTGCCGATTTTAGGGGTGCTTCCTCGCTTCGCTCGGATATTTTTTCTGGGTATAGCTAAAGATTTTTGGAACCACCGGCTCAGCCGGTGGTTTTCTTTTTACAAAATGCAGGCACACGGGACTTCCCATGTGCCTGTATTTTGATATCACCCACTGCCGGTTGGACACCCAGAAGGCGGCTTGCTAATGGCTGTGACACCATGTTTATATGGGTGCTTGCTTCAGACATAGATGCCCGATTAGAACTTTTTCATCTAATTTTATGAAAGAAATCCATAGAATCAGTTGTGTTGACTTCAAGGAAAGCCTACGTTACAATCAAAAGCACTTTAGCCGGCCATAAAGTAAAAGCTACCCAGAAACCCTATAAAAAAGCAGAAAGGAGTTCGGTAAATTGGTCCTGTGTTGCACAGGACGATTACCCGCCGCAGTTATGCAAATGAAGTTGAAATCTCTCCGAAAATATGTATGGCCCCTTCTTGTGTTGTTCGCCTCTGCAATGTGGGGGAGCAGCTTTGTGGCTTCCAAAGTATGCATCACAAACGGCATGCTGGAATTTGAAACCATTTTTTATCGCTTTTCCGTCGGCGCGCTCCTGATCGGAGTTCTATTCCATAAGCAAATGCGCCACCTCAGTAAGAAGGTGATCGTATCGGGAATCCTTTTGGGTGTCTGCAATGCACTGGCCTGTATTACAGAGATATACGGCCTGAAATTGACGGATGCCTCAAAAGCCTCCTTTTTAATTGCAATCAATATTGTGCTGTTTCCCCTTATGTATTGTGCGTTTTATCGACTGCATTTGCAGATTCATACGGTCATTGCCGCGGGATTGACATTGGTGGGTGTTGGCGTGCTCAGTTTGACCAACGGGTTTGGATCACTGTCGTTTGGAGACGTTTTGCTGATCATCACCGGCGTTCTATATGCCGTCGGCTCTCTTATGATGGTGGTGCTGTGTCAGAATGAATCTGGAATCCAAGTCACATTTGTACAATTTGTAACAATCGCCGTAATTATGGGCGTGTTCACTTTATTCCAGGGCAGCGGTAAGCCCTTTCCGCCCTCTGCAATTGCGGCACTTGCGTTCCTGATCGTTTTTCCCACAGTGATATGTTTCTATATAAAGCTTGAATCGTTAAAATATCTGGATCCTGTTTTGTGTACGCTGCTGCTCTCAACAGAAAGTATTTTTTGCGCCATATTTTCCTTTTTTATTCTCCACGAGGCATTTACATTGCGCGCAGTCATCGGCGCCGTCTTTATCAGCAGTGGAATCGTGATCGAGAGTTTACATCCGGTTGAAAAAGGAAATTCGCCACATAGTGAAGAAGATAAATCATGTCGGTCTTTCCGATAGCTGCCTGGGAAATACAGGAATGCTGATTTTAATCTCAATTAGGCCGCAGGTTTTGTGTATCACAGATCCTGCGGCTTTTTCTATCAAAATTTATAACATTATAAACAATAAAATTTAGAACGGCTTCCATATTTTTGGTGTTATCAATCATTGGAAAATTGGATTATGATAGTACACGAATAGAGGGACATATAAATAAACAAAGGCGAAGACAGAAAGGAGACAAACGTGGAAAATAATCTACATAAGCAAGGGCGCGGCATCGCCTTATTACCTTTTATTGTATTCGTTGTAATTTATCTCTCTGCTGGAATTTACTTTCAGATGCAAGGTGTTGATTTCCCATTTTTTCAAGTCCCCTGTGCCAGCGCTGTTTTTATTGCAACCATTTTAGCATTCATTATGACAAAAGAGCCCGTTCAAAAAACGTTTTCTGTTTTTGCAAAGGGAGCTGCGAATGCTGATATTTTGACAATGCTGATGATCTACCTGCTTGCGGGCGCTTTTTCCTCCATAGCAACTGCGATGGGCGCCCGCGACGCCGTTGTAAATCTTGGACTCAGTGTTGTGCCCGCCCAATTCCTGGCAGCCGGCATTTTTATTATTTCCGGTTTTATGGGAACTGCGACGGGCTCCTCAATGGGAACGATTTCCGCCTTAATGCCAGTTGCAGCCGCGATTGCGGAAGCTGGAGGCCTGAATATCAGTATTGTTGTTGGAGCGTGTATTGGCGGTGCAATGTTTGGCGACAATTTGTCTATGATCTCTGACACCACGATCGCCGCCACTCGCACACAGCATTGCGAACTGAAAGATAAGTTCCGTGTGAATCTTCTGATCGCACTGCCTGCCGCCATCATTACAGTTGTGCTGCTTTTGATCTTTGGCCGGCCGGAAACGACGGTTCCTGTTACTGCCGCTTCCTTCTCGATTATCAAAGTGATCCCTTACATCGCGGTTTTGGGATTGGCCCTGTTCGGACTGGATGTATTTCTGACGTTGAGCATCGGCATTTTCTCCGCTGGACTGATCGGCATTTTTTCCGGTGCGATCACGCTCCCGGGCTTTACCCAGGCGATTTGGAGCGGCTTCACCAGTATGGACGAGACGTTTTACGTTTCTCTGTTCTGCGGCGGCCTTGCGGAAATCGTGGCGCATAACGGCGGCATCCTTTGGCTGACCACAAAAATGCGCAGCATTATGAAGGGCAATCGATCTGCGCAGGGAGGCGTGGCGCTGCTGTCGGTCGTGATCGACTGCGCCACTGCCAATAACACGGTCGCTATCATCCTCTCCGGCTCTATTGCGCGGGAAGTCAGCCGTGAATATAAGATCGACCCGCGGCGGACCGCCTCTTTGCTGGATGTATTTGCGTGCGCGGCGCTGGCCCTTCTCCCGTATTCGGCGCAGGTGCTGGTCGCCTGCAACCTTGCAAATTCTGTGCTGACAACAGGAAGCGTTTTGCCGACAGGCGTGATCGGCTCCATCTGGTACTGCTATTTGCTGGGTGTCTTTGGCGTTTTGTCGATTTTCGTTCCCTATGCCGATGGGATCTGCCGCAAAGATTCCTGGAACTGGGAGTACGACTGCGCTGAGTCTGCCGTAGCCTCCAAAAAGGCCCTTTTGGAGGATGCCTGAGAAACCCTTCATCTGTAAATTGCTTGAACGGATTACTGACGTTATTTAGACAAGAGCCATATAGAAAATCTCCTGGAGAAAAAATGACAGGCGCTTTTGCGCCTGTCATTTTTGATAAAGAGGGGAGGGAGAAGATATGTCACGGCTGCCTACATCTGCGTTTTTTGCGTGTACTGGATTGCGTTTTGGGTGTACTTTTCCAGCAGCGCAATATATTCCTGTAATTGAGGGGATTGCGGCTGATTTTTTATGCAGCACCATCCTATCCGTATGGAGTTTGCGTTTAAAAGCGGCAATGATGCGATTTTTTTGCTCATTTTTTTGTTTGATAAGCCGGTCCCGATTGTAAACGCATCTGTTTCGCTTAATAAAAAGGAACATACCATGCTGTTGTTGACGCAAATTGTTTTCTCAGGCTTTTTGAGTGAAATGAGATGAGCCTCTTCAGAAAATTCTACCGCACTGCCTAAACCGCGCTCGAAATAGAGATATGGATATTTCTTCAGGTCTTCCTCGGAAATGGCCTCCAGCCTTGTTAATGGATGTCCGACCCTGCAATAAACTCTCGCTTTGACCTCCGCAATTTCATGAAACTCCATGTTCCGTAATTTTAAAAGATGCATGATAAACTGCTCTGTATGCTCTGCCAAGGTGATAATTCCTATATCAGCCCTGTGATCATAGACATCATCGATTACGCCGTCAATGTTGCTCTCGCGGTAATTGAAATCGTAATAATGCGTTTGCAGGGAGTTGATGATATCTGTAAACGCTCCCAGCAAAAACGTCAGACGTTGTGCGGAAACAGATAGCGTCACTGGGGAATCCGCTTCCAAACATCCCTCGTATAGCTGCTCAATTCGTTTTTTTTGCTCCAGAAGGGATACGGCATAACTTACAAACCGCTTGCCTTCTGAGGTGAATTCTACCCCCCGGCTGCTGCGCTTGAAGAGACAGATGCCTAATTCTGACTCTAAGATCCGGACGGCAGAGGACATCCCTGTCTGCGAGATATAGAGCTTCTGGGCAGCTTTGTTAATGGAGCCGCATTTTGAAATCTCAACGACATAAAGCAATTGCTGAAAAGTCACAGTATCTCTCCTTCTCACAATTTAGAATTTACAATATTATAAGCCATTTTGAACTGCGATTGTTAGAGATTTTAGTTGGAACTTATTCGATGAAAGCGATGATATCCAAACTTTTACACGTGTGGTAATATGACGGTAAGGGCAATAAGGCTCAGATATAGCTGTTTCAGCCTCTGCCTTTCCGATTTACCCTTATACTATTTACCACTTGAGCTTTGCGGTATGTATCCCTCTATTCAAACAAAAAGCTCTAGTAAACAGTATACAAAATAATGAAAAGAGGAGTTATTGTTATGGAAGAATTCAAGAACATGGATTTTGCAACGCGCCAGATTCACGTTGGGAAGGAACCGGATCAATATGGGGCGCTGGTGCCTCCGATCTACATGACTTCTACCTTTGAGGCTGTCACTTCCCAGTATTTTTATTCCCGCATCAGCAATCCGTCTTTGACCCTTGTTGAGAAGAAGATCGCCTCCCTGGAGCATGGTGAGGCCGCATTGGCAACAGCTTCCGGCATTGGAGCGATTTCCTCCGCTCTGTGGACGGCGCTGAACGCGGGCGATGAGATCATTGCCAGTGAGACGATTTACGGCTGCACGTTTTCTCTGCTGAAAGAGAACATGCCCAGATTTGGCGTAAAGGTCCTGTTTGTGGATATGGCCGATATCGAAAACATTTCCCGGAATCTGACGCCCCGCACCAAGGTCGTTTACTTTGAGACCCCGTGCAATCCCACATTGAAGGTCCTTGATATCGCCGCCATTGCCAAGGTGGTGCATGATTACAATCCCGATATCAAGGTTTTTGTGGATAATACATTCTGTTCTCCCTACATTCAGACTCCCTTGACCCTGGGCGCGGATGTTGTGGTCCACAGCGCCACAAAGTATATCAATGGCCATGGCGATCTGCTGGCCGGCTTTGTGGTTGGCTCTTCTGAATTTATTGAGAAGTGCCGGGTCATCGGCGTAAAGGATATGACCGGCTCTGTTATGAGTCCGATGAACGCATTCCTTGTCGCGCGGGGATTGAAAACGCTGGATGTGCGTATGGAAAAGCACTGTTCCAATGCTGAAAAGCTCGTGGAGTTCCTGCGGCAGCATCCCGCCGTGGAAAAGGTCTATTATCCCGGCCTGGAGGACTTCCCCGGCCATGAGATCGCGAAAAAGCAGATGAGCCGTTTTGGCGGTATGCTGGCGATCGACCTCAAGGGCAGCCGCGAACAGATCGGAGAGGCTCTGCAGAAATTTGAGGTCTGCACGCTGGCGGTCTCCCTGGGCGATGCGGAGACACTGGTGGAGCATCCCGCTACCATGACCCACTCCACATACTCCGCGGAGGATTTGAAGGCCGCGGGAATTTCTGAGGGCATGGTACGGATCAGTGTCGGCCTGGAGGGCATTGATGACTTGATTGAGGACTTCCGGCGCGTATTGGACACGCTTGTGTAAGTGCTCTACTTATTTAATAGTATTTTGTGTTTGCCAAGGTACGCTATCATACAGATCGGGCAGCCATAGACGAAAAAGAAAAAAACAACTAACGGATAGAGCCCCCTGATGCAGAAGGATAGAATTCTGCACCGGGGGGCAAATTTTTAATAGTATTGCTGCTAAATATTCTTCTTGATGGTGTTGATGGCGCCCTTTTCCAGCCGGGATACCTGAGCCTGGGAGATGCCAACCTCCGCGGAGACCTCCATCTGGGTCTTGCCCTCATAAAACCGCAGGGACAGGATGCGGCGCTCCCGGTCATCCAGATGCTTCAGCGCGTCCTTCAGGGCGATGCGGTCTGTCCAGTTCTCGTCGTTGTTTTTGGTGTCGCTGACCTGGTCCATGACGCAGATGGCGTCGCCGCCGTCGGAATATACCGGCTCGTACAGGGAGACGGGGTCTACGATGGCGTCCATGGCAAAAACGACCTCCTCCCGGGGGATGCCCAGCTCCTTGGCGATCTGCTCCACTGTTGGCTCCCGCTGGTTCTCCGCGATCAGGCGGTCCCGGGTCTGGAGCACCCGGTAGGCCGTGTCCCGCATGCTGCGGGACACGCGGATGGCGCTGTTGTCCCGGAGATAGCGGCGGATCTCGCCGATGATCATGGGGACACCGTAGGTGGAGAATTTCACGGGCTGATTGATATCAAAGTTGTCGATGGCCTTGATAAGTCCCACACAGCCCACCTGGAAGAGATCGTCCACATTTTCGCCCCGGCTGGAAAACCGCTGAATGACGGAGAGCACCAGCCGCAGATTGCCCTCGATGAGTTGGCGGCGGGCCTCCTGGTCACCCTCCTTGGCCCGGCGCAGCAATTCCATAGTCTCCTCATTTTTCAGGACCTTCAGCTTTGCGGTGTTGACACCCGCGATCTCGACTTTTCCCAGCATCCAAGTCTCCCCCTGATCTACTGTAAACTTCTGAGGTCAGTATTTCCGCCGGCGTTTTTTCCTATACTGGGAGCTTTTGTCGCTTTGTGGGCGCATAGGACATCCGGCCCGGCGCATAGGGTCTTGGCAGGAGGGATGTATGATGCAGTGCAGGATTCGGGACTTACGGTGCAAAGAGGTCATCAATATCTGTGACGGCTGCCGTCTGGGGTTTGTCTCCGATGTGGATGTGCGGATCCCGGAGGGGCAGGTGGTAGCCATTGTGGTCAGCGGGCCCTGCCGCTTTTTCGGGCTGTTCGGCAGGGGGGAGGAGTTTTATATCCCCTGGGACTGCATCCAGCGCATCGGGGATGATATCATCCTCATCGACAAGCCCTTCCAGCGCCGGGACCCCAATTTGGAGAGGAAGCGGAGAAAACGGTTCTGACGCAGAAAAAATTGGTTGAAATCCCGGAATTTTACCAGGTTTTTTGGAAAAAATACTTGCATTGATCCAGGGGACTGTGGTATTATATTTCAGCATTCCGCACGGTGTGTCGACCTTTTGTTCGTGCCCAAGGGCTGCCTGCCCGGGTCAGCAGGGGGGATGAAGCCGCCGGAGGTAAAAACGAAATTGATTTGGAGGAACTCAAACACATGGCTAATTCTAACGTCGTATCCATGAAAGCCCTGCTGGAAGCAGGCGTCCACTTCGGTCACCAGACCCGCCGCTGGAACCCCAAGATGGCTCCCTATATCTACACCGAGCGCAACGGCATCTATATCGTGGATCTGCAGAAGACCGTCCGCAAGCTGGAGGAGGCCTACAACTTCGTCCGCCAGCTGTCTGAGAACGGCCAGTCCCTGCTGTTCGTGGGCACCAAGAAGCAGGCCCAGGAGGCCATCCGCGAGGAGGCTACCCGCTGCGGTCAGTACTATGTCAACGCCCGCTGGCTGGGCGGCATGATGACCAACTTCAAGACCATGCGCACCCGCGTGGACCGTCTGAACCAGCTGAAGACCATGCAGGAGGACGGCACCTTCGACATGCTGCCCAAGAAGGAAGTCATGAAGCACCTGGGCGAGATCGAGAAGCTGGAGAAGTACCTGGGCGGCGTGAAGGAAATGAAGAAGCTGCCCGGCGCCCTGTTCATCGTGGATACCCGCAAGGAGCGCAACGCCATCGCCGAGGCTCACAAGCTGGGCATCCCCGTGGTGGCTATCGCCGATACCAACTGCGATCCCGACGAGATCGACTATGTCATCCCCGGCAACGACGACGCCATCCGCGCCATCAAGCTGATCTCTTCCATCATGGCCAACGCCGTGCTGGAGGGCAAGCAGGGCGAGCAGACCGAGGATGCCGCCGCTGAGAAGGCGGAGGACGCCGAGTAATCTGGCTCTTTCAGGCGCGCTGCGCCTTGATATCAACTATATTGGAGGAAACAAAAATGGCTTTTACCGCAGCTGATGTAAAGAACCTGCGCGAAATGACCGGCGTGGGCATGATGGATTGCAAAAAGGCTCTGACCGCTTCCGACGGTGACGTCGACAAGGCCATCGAGTACCTGCGCGAAAAGGGTCTGGCCGCTTCTGCCAAGAAGGCCGGCCGTATCGCCGCCGAGGGCATGGCCTACGCCGCTGTGATCGACGGCATGGGCGTGGTGGTCGAGGTCAACGCCGAGACCGACTTCGTGGGCAAGAACGAGAAGTTCGTGGACTTCGTGAAGGGCGTGGCCGCCACCGTGGCCGCCAACAAGCCCGCTGATCTGGACGCTCTGATGGCCTGCAAGTACAACGGCACCGACAAGACCGTTCTGGAGCAGCAGCAGGAGATGGTCCTGGTGATCGGTGAGAACATCAAGGTCCGCCGCTTTGCCTTCTTTGCTGACGGCGTTTCCGTTCCCTATATCCACGCCGGCGGCAAGATCGGCGTGCTGGTGAACCTGGAGGTCTCCGGCGGCATCGACGCCACGGAGGCTGGCAAGGACGTCGCCATGCAGATCGCCGCTCTGAATCCCCGTTTCTGGGACAAGTCCCAGGTCACTCAGGACGTTCTGGATGAGGAGAAGAAGATCATGATGGTCCAGATGGCCAACGATCCCAAGATGGCCTCCAAGCCCGAGGCTGTCCGCGAGAAGATCGTCATGGGCAAGCTGAACAAGTTCTATGCCGAGAACTGCCTGCTGCAGCAGGAGTTCGTCAAGGACAACACCATGACTGTTGAGAAGTACCTCGCCGCTGCCGCCAAGGCGCTGGGCGGCACCATCACCTTCAAGGACGCTGTGCGTTTCGAGAAGGGCGAGGGCATTGAGAAGAAGCAGGAGAACTTCGCTGCTGAGATCGCTTCCATGGTGAAGGGCTGATCGCCGAACAATGCATGAAAAGAGCGGATGCATTTGCATCCGCTCTTTTTTGTTGAAATAGGAAAAGCCTCCCGTTCAAAAAACGGGAGGCTGTGCTTTATAATCAAATCACTTGAAAAGTGATCAATTCACTTTTCAAGTGTCACAGCGCATGTGCGCTGTGGCAGGCCGCGGACCGCGGCCTCGATTTGCATTTCATAGTCCATCACTGTGTGCTTTACGCACAGCGGGCATCGCCCGCTTGAAAAATCCCATGGGATTTTTCAAGTGAATGGACTATACGCTTGGGCGGCCTTGCAGAAGTAGGGGCCGCATTCGCTCTCATGGGTGTGAACATAGGTCCAGGTAAAGTCCTTGTCCACCAGATACCAGTCCATGCCGTCCAGCGAGGGATACTCCTCCGCCTGCCGCCGGGCGAGGCCGAGGGCGTCCTCCCTGGTGAGGGGCTGTATGCGGGGAACACCGGCGGGAGGATACTTATAATAAAAGAGGTAAATATCTCCGGCGGCCTCCGCCAAGGCCTGTTGGGCACCGTCTCCCTCCAGACAGGAGACCAGCTTCCAGGAGAAGATATGCCACAGATAATTCCCATCCGCCAGCACATGCTGGCCCAGGTCCGCCTCGGAGACATCGGCGGCAAAGACGTCCAGCCAGCGGCTCTTCACCCGGCGGATATCCTTGGGGAAGGGTTCCTCCCAGGGCACCATGGTCGCCACCAGCCGGTTGATGGGGAGGCCCTGCTCATAAAATTTGGCCTCATAATCTGTCATGACACCCACGGGTCCGTTTCCGTGGAGATCCCGGGTCACCTCCGACAGCGTGAAGCCAAACTGAGGGATCTCCTCCACAGAAAATTCAAACAGCGGCTGGTTGTCTGTTTTGAAATGGATCTGACCGCCCATTTTCAGCACCTGACGGTACAGCTTCAAGAAGTTTCCGTGGGTCAGACGGCGTTTGGCATGGCGGTTGCCGGGCCACGGGTCCGAGAAGTTCAGATAAATGCGGTCGATCTCGCCGGGGGCGAAGAAGCTGGGGAGCTGATCCGCATTGGCGTCGATGAAGAACACATTGGTCAGACCTGCCCGCACACACCGCTCCATAGCCACCACCATGGCGTCCGGGACCATCTCTACAGCGATGAACAGCACGCCCGGCTCCGCCTCCGCCGTGCCGGCGGTGAAGCGTCCCTTGCCGCAGCCCAGCTCCAGACGCAGCTCTCGGGCGGACGGCATCAGATCCCGCCAATGGCCCTGATGGTCATAGGGGTCCCGGATCAGACGGTCGCCGCAGCGTTCCATCCGGGGGACCAGATTTTTCTTTTTCCGCATCCGCATGTAAAAATCCTCCTGGGATGTCAATTTCCGTGAGATTCCACAAGAACTTGTGGTTTTGAGAAGATTTTACCACAGGAAACCGGCCCTGTAAACGGATTTCTGCATAGGAAAAAGAGGGGAGAACTGGCCAGCTATGTTAAGTACTTAACAAAATTGTATAAAATTTAACGAGTATTTTGTGTGAAGTGTAAAAAAGCGCAAAACAAGGGCCGATCAGCGCAATTTGGGCTTGATAATTGGAGGCGAGACACCTATAATAAAGATTGTGAGTAAATTGGCAATGTGCGGGTTTATTCTGTTTTCTCCCGTGGTCCGACCAAGTGGCCGGAGGAACAAAAGCATTACCGAAGGGCCTTTCTAAAGGGTAACCAAGACACAATTTAAAATAACAGGAGGAAAAAACATGAAGGTAGCAATTTTTGGCGCAGGCACGATGGGCAGCGGCATCGCGCAGGTTTTTGCCGCAAAGGGTCACACCGCTCTGATGTACGCAAGCTCCGTCGCTTCCGCCCAGAAGCACAAGGATAAGCTGGCCGCCTCTCTGCAGAAGCGCGTGGAGAAGGGCAAAATGACCCAGGAGGCCGTGGACGCCCTGCTGGCCAACGTGCTGGTGGAGGAGAAGGCCGCCTGCGCTGACGCTGATCTGATCATCGAGTGCGTCAAGGAGGACATGGCTACCAAGAAGGAGCTGCTGAACGAGCTGGACGCCATGTGCAAGCCCGAGGCTATCTTTGCCTCCAACACCTCTTCTCTCTCCATCACCGAGATGGGCCACGGCCTGAAGCATCCCGTGATCGGCATGCACTTCTTCAATCCCGTGCCCAGCATGAAGCTGGTGGAGATCATCCGGGGCGCCAACACCACCCAGGAGACCTTCGATTTCGTCTACAAGCTGTCCCAGGAGATCGGCAAGGACCCCGTTGAGGTCGCCGAGGCTCCCGGCTTTGTGGTCAACAAGATCCTGATCCCCATGATCAACGAGGCCATCGGCCTGGTGGAGACCGGCGTCGCCTCTGTGGAGGACATCGACAAGTCCATGCGTCTGGGCGCCAATCACCCCATGGGCCCCTTGGCTCTGGGCGATTTCATCGGCCTGGATGTGTGCCTGGCCATCATGGAGACCCTGTTCCATGAGACCGGTGATCCCAAGTATCGTCCCGCCCTGCTGCTGAAGAAGATGGTCCGTGGCGGCCTGCTGGGCAAGAAGAGCGGCAAGGGCTTCTACGATTATAGCAAGTAAAACCAGAAGAAAAGGAGTAAATGGTATGGATTTTCATCTGTCAAATGAGCAGCTGATGCTCCGTAAGATGTACCGCGAATTCGCCGAGAACGAAGTCAAGCCCTTGGCTGAGGAGATCGACGAAGAGGAGCGCTTCCCCATGGAGACCGTCGAAAAGATGGCCAAGCTGGGGATGATGGGCATCTACTTCCCCAAGGAATACGGCGGCGCCGGCGGCGACGTTCTGTCCTACGCGATGTGCGTGGAGGAGCTGGCCAAGGTCTGCGGCACCACCGCTGTCATCGTCTCCGCCCACACCTCCCTGTGCTGCGCTCCCATTTTTGAGAACGGCACCGAGGAGCAGAAGCGCAAGTATCTGCCCGACCTGCTGAGCGGCCGCAAGATCGGCGCCTTCGGCCTGACCGAACCCAACGCCGGTACCGATGCCTCCGGCCAGCAGACCACCGCCGTTCTGGAGGGCGACCACTATGTCCTCAACGGCTCCAAGTGCTTCATCACCAACGGCAACGTGGCCGATACCTTCGTGGTGTTCGCCATGACCGACAAGTCCAAGGGCAACCACGGCATCTCCGCCTTCATCGTGGAAAAGAGCTTCCCCGGTTTCTCCACCGGCAAGCACGAGAAGAAGATGGGCATCCGCGGTTCCTCCACCTGCGACCTGATCTTTGAGGACTGCATCGTTCCCAAGGAGAACCTGCTGGGCAAAGAGGGCAAGGGCTTCAAGATCGCCATGCAGACCCTGGACGGCGGCCGGATCGGCATCGCCGCGCAGGCCCTGGGCCTGGGCGAGGGCGCTGTGAACGAGGCTATCAAGTACACCCAGGAGCGTGTCCAGTTCGGCCGCCGCCTGAGCCAGTTCCAGAACACCCAGTTCCAGATCGCCGATATGCACTGCCGTATGCAGGCTGCCCAGTATCTGGTCTATGCCGCCGCCTGCAAGAAGCAGCTGCATGAGGACTATTCCATGGACGCCTCCATGGCGAAGCTGTTCGCCGCCGAGGCCGCTTCCGATGTCACCCGCCGCGCCGTCCAGCTGTTCGGCGGCTATGGCTACACCCGTGAGTATCCCGTGGAGCGCATGATGCGCGACGCCAAGATCACCGAGATCTACGAGGGTACATCCGAGGTCCAGCGCATGGTCATTTCCAGCCGCTTGGGCGTGAAATAAGATAGGAGGTAAAGGTAAAAATGAAGATCATTGTTAGTATTAAGCAGGTTCCCGATACCTCCGGCAAGGTGGCAGT
>NZ_CANRMB010000029.1 GCF_947631635.1 uncultured Dysosmobacter sp. | reverse complement strand
TCCGCTCCAGCGTCAGCCGCTGGTCCCAGGAAAAGTGTGTTGCTCCCTTGTGATTCATGGTGGCACCCCCTTTTTCCAGTAATATAAATTGGAATAATCGGGAATGTCAATCGTTCATCCGTTCCAAAAAAGAATTGCCGTAGGCTGTCGCCTACGGCAAATTTTTTTATTCGTCATCTTCTTCTCCCACCAGCCAGTCCGTTGTCACCCCAAGCGCCTTTGCGACGGCCCGAAGCTCGAAGTCCTGCACCATCCGCAGACCGTTCTCTATTTTGCTGATGCAATCCCGCTCCAGTATGACGCCGCTCACCTGTATCCGCGCAGCCAGGTCCGCTTGTGTACACCGCTGTCTGGTCCGCGCTTGCCGTATCCGCTCTCCAGATACATTTCTCTGCCCGTGGTAGCTAAACGCTTTCACCCCTCCGCCTCCCGTCTTTTTGTGTAGTATTACCGATTTTTGTTTGACATTACCACATTGAGCGTGTATTATTGTGGCAATATCGCACTTGTGCTAATATCGCACATTTTAGGATTGGAGGGGCTTCCATGTCTGGAAAAGTCGTGAAGTTCGTTAAATACACCCTGGTCTTTATCCTGTTCTGCGTCCTGCTCCGCGCCTGCGGAGTGATTTCTTTTACTTCCCATGAACACGACTGGCAGGAGGCCACCTGCACCGCGCCCAGGACCTGCGCCACCTGCGGCGAGACGGAGGGGGAACCCCTGGGCCATCAGTGGACCGCCGCCACCTGCCAGGCCCCAAAGACCTGCGCCGTCTGCGGCGAGACGGAGGGAGGACGGACGGACCACACCTGGACCCCCGCCACCTGCACAGAGCCGGAACGCTGTTCCGTCTGCGGCAGGGACCGGCATTGGTACTCCGTCCCCCTGGGCCACGACTGGCAGGACGCCACCTGCACCGCGCCCAGGACCTGCTCCCGCTGTGGTGCGACAGAGGGGGAACCGGAACATGACGTGATAGAATATGGCTACTGGGAGACCGTCGTGGAGGCCACCTGCTCCAGCGAGGGGGAGGCTTCCCAGGTGTGCCGGAAATGCGGGGCGGTTGTTACGAAGGTCCTTCCCGTCTCCGACCATAAGGCCGGGGACTGGGAGATTGCCGAAGATGCCACTCCCACCACCGACGGGAGGCGGGCGTGTTACTGCGTCTGGTGCGGGAAGGAAATGGGGTCCCTGACGTTCAAATAC
Organism: uncultured Dysosmobacter sp.; assembly: GCF_947631635.1. Taxonomy (GTDB): domain Bacteria; phylum Bacillota; class Clostridia; order Oscillospirales; family Oscillospiraceae; genus Oscillibacter. The sequence goes on along the minus strand of NZ_CANRMB010000029.1, from coordinate 48,429 downwards.
ACCGGCGGCGGGTCCGGCGGCGGGGGAGGGTCCGGGGGCGGCGGAGGCGGCACGGTCTACGATAACCAGGGACAGCAGAACACCACGGCCACCTACGTCCTGAACACCAGCACCATGAAGTTCCACCGCCCGTCCTGCCGGGATGTTCCCCGCATATCGTCCGCAAACTACTCCACCTCCAGCCAGTCCAGGGACTACCTGATTTCCATAGGTTACAGCCCCTGCGGCCACTGTTCCCCATAAACAGAAAAACTCCCCCGGCGCGGGCACACGGTCCGCCGCCGGGGGAGTTCTCTTGTTATTTCAGCCAGTCCTTGCAGACATAGCCCGTGATGCCGTTCACGGCCACATACAGCCAGATGGTTTTTCCCACCTTGTTGTAGTAGCCGTAGCAGCGCACGGTGGTCCCGTTTTTCAGGACGCCCATGCTTTTCTTGTTGGTGCCCGCTCCGGTGCGGATGTTCAGCCCGCTTTTGGCGTCCACCTTGTAGGCCCTCGCCTGGGCCTTGTCGAAATACTGGGCAGCCTCCACCTGCTCCTGCTTCGGCGCGCTGGTGCTGGGCGCGCTGGTGGCCGGGGCCGTGCTGGACGCCGCCCCGTCATAGGTCACATAGGGCAGCTTCCCGTGTTTCAGCCAGCGCCGGGAGTTGTACCCGGCCTTGGCCCCGATGTTGGCGACCGCCGTAATCTGCACCCGGTTCTCCCAGGCGGGAGAGCACTCCACCGCCAGCCCGCCGCCGATGTACACGCCGATGTGGCCGGACAGCCAGACGGCTTCCCCCGCCTCGATGTTGGAGAAGTCGGTGGAGACCCCGGAGCACCTGGCAATCATCGTGTCCGCGCCGATGTCCGGCACGCCGTTGGCCTGGTAGACAGCCCCGCCGTAGGTCTTGGACTTGTCCCCGCTCCAGCCCCACAGCAGCCCTTTGACAAGGCATACACAGTCAAAGCCGAAGGTGTCCGCGCTGGCCGCCTGAATCATCTTCTGCCTGGCCGCGGCCTTGTTGTACGTGTGGTTGTTGCAGTATCGCTTCTTGTTGGCCTCGTTCATGGGCGCGCCGAAGCAGCCCATGATATACAGGGTCTTATAGTTCCGGGCCACGTCCTCGGCCCGCTGGGCCAGCTGCTTCCCGGTGGTGATTTTCCCGCCGGTGGTCCCGCCGCCGGTGGCCGGTGTGGCCGTTTTCTTGGCGTACTTGTCGAAGTAGCCCTGCCCGTACCCGGCCCGCTTCACCCGGACCGATTCGCCGGTGTTGGCCGGGCGCTCGAAGTTCAGCAGCACGGCGTCGGATGCCTCCCGCACCGTTCCCGCGGATTTCAGGACCGACAGCACGCTCTTGAAGCTCTCGCCCAGCTCCTTCATCAGAAAGAGCAGCTGCGTCTCCAGGTCCCCCACGGATTTCCCCGCCGCCTTGGCGTACTCCAGCAGTGCCGCCTTGCGGCTCCAGAACGTCCACTGACACAGGCCGTAGCCCTGCCCATCCTTGGCGAAGTTGGTATAGCTCCCGCTGTCCACGGCGGCGGTGTACTCCGCGTCCGTCATTTTCAGCTTGGTGTTCCCGGTGTTCTGCAGGTTGTTGGACAGCAGGCCGCTCTCCGCGTAGATGTTCCCCATCATCCCGGCGGCCCCCTGTTCGCTCATTCCGTGCCCGGTGAGGAAGTTCCAGATTTTTTGCTCGTTATTCGCTCCAGTCAGCGCCATTGTGTCCTCCTATCCGACCGGGCCGCCGTCCTGCGGCGGGGCGCTATCTGCGTCCTCCCGCCGCCGCTTCCGCTCCCGGTGCTTTTCCTTTGCGGTTTTAATCCACCCCAGGATGCCGCACTCGAACCCCATCATGGAGTAGAAACACTGAACCAGCGTGTCCGGGATGCCTCCTGTCAGCTCGTACAGCTCTATCATTTTCAGCGTGAACAGCAGCACGGCGGCCCCCACCAGGACCAGGACGATGTTCATAGTCCCGATACGGTCCAGCAGGCCCGGCTTCTTCTCCGCCGGGCCTGCCTGTTTGTTCTGTGTTCTTCCGCCGCTCCGGCGTTTTATGCTCCCGCCCAGCAGGCGGTCGGCCAGCAGGGCCGCCACCATCCCCAGCAGGAAGCAGGCGGCGAACCCGGCGATAATCCCCATCACTTGCGGTCCCTCCGGTCCTTATCCCCCACGTAGTAGCCCAGCGCCAGGCAGGCCGCCATGCAGACGGTGAACAGCAGCGCCGTATCAGGCCCGGTCATGGTCGCTGTCCTCGCCGTCGCCCCGGTCCCCCTGGGCCACGGCCACAGGCGCGCTCACATTAAGCCGCGCCATGACCTCCTGGGTCACGGCCTCGCCCAGCTCCGCCGGGTCGATGTCCTTCTTCTGGTCGTCCTTCTCGGCAGGCTCGGACTTGTCCGCCTTGCTGAAATAGAAGGTGATGACCGCCGTGTAGATGACCATGAAGTTCTGGTCCACCTCGCCCTTGAAACTAAGGACAGCGAACATCACGGTCAGGAGGATGGTCACGATGGATTTCACGCTCACCAGGCGGTTGATGACTTTCTCTTTCATGTCGGTTCTCCTTTCAAAATTCCGGTTTGTGCGCGCTCTTGTTCAGGTGCTTGTCCAGCATATTCAGCGCCTCCTTGCAGGGGCCGTCCGCCCCCAGCTCGATGACGCCCTGCAGGACGCATTTCAGGCCGTAGCAGATAAGGGTCTGTTCCTTCTGCACGGCGTTGATGACCTCGCTCTGCTTCTTGTCATTCTCGCTCCGCCGGTAGATGTAGAAGATGACACCGGCCAGGGCAGACACGGCGGCCAGCAGGCTGCCAGCCGTGATGATGGTGTTCGCGTCGATGTACAAGGGCTTCACTCCTCCATTTCGTATTCGTCCGGGACTTCATCCCGTCCGAGGAGGGCGGTCAGGCGGTCCGCCGCCTCCGCCCGCTCCTCCTCCATGACCACGGCCCCCAGCTGCGCCAGGGCGTCGCTCTGCGCTCGGATGATTCTGTTCTGCATATCACAGATGCCGCACAGCTCCTGAATGATTTGCAGATTGCTCATTCCTCGGCCTCCGTCCAGCCGTAGACGCCCGGCTCCCACACGTTGGCGTCAATGTCGCTGGTCCAGTGTTTGTCCTTGTGGCTCACCTTGTCCCCCTGGTTGTAGGCGTCGTGCGCGCCGATGGGCTGCACCCAGGCGGGCCACTCCTCCGCCGGGTCCGCAATTTTGGTCCAGAGGCTGGCCGTCTTGTCCGGCGTCCAGTCCTCTTGCGAGGTGTGGTCCTGGACGCACCGGTAAAGCTCGCCGTTGTACTGGCGGATGTTGCCCTGCTTGTAGTCCACCGGGTAGGCCCAGGGAGAAAACAGGTCCGTGTGCTCTCCGGCGGTGGTGTCGTCGATGCTCCCCGCCTCCGCCATGGTGACAAAGGCGATTCCCGCGGCGGTGTTTACCGCCTTGACCTGCTCCTTCACCGGCCCCGTCCGGTCCTCCGTCCGGTAGTGCCGGTCGATTTCGTACCAGTCGTAGCAGTTGCCCTCCGCGTCATCGGCGGTGTTGAGCTTCCGCACCACCCGGAAATGGTCCGTGATGGTCTGGTCCGGGTAGATGTGCTCCACCTCCCGGTAGCCGGTCAGGTCCGTGTGGTGGCTCCCCTTGGTTTTGAGGACTTCCTTCTCTCCCTCTGTGCCAAATACATACTCCATGTCATTTCCCCCTTTTTACTGTTTTCCCGGACGATTCTCTTTAGCTCCCGCTGGATGCGCTCGCCTCGGAAAATGGCCCGGTATAGGTTGGTGTTATTACAGTGTTTGAGCTGCCCCAGCTTTGAAATGAGGCTGTGCGCCGTTCCTGGCAGAATCCGCTTCCCGGCGTCCCGCCGCTTCCGATACCGCGCCACGGCCTTTTTGACGCGGTGGAGGTTGTGCTTCCGGGGCAGGGTGTAGCCCCGCCCGTACCGGTAGCCCACGGCGTCCGGCATCCGCCGCCGCTCTCGCTCCACGCCGTTGCGTGGGGCCGCCAGCTTCTCCGGCTTCCTGCCCTTCGGGACCGTCCTGAATATCTGCCAGTCGCCCTTTATCCGCAGCTGGTGAGCGTTCAGCCAGTTCTCCATGAGCGTTTTCAGCTTCCGCAGCTTCCGCTTGTTCGGCCCCAGAATCGTCAGGTTGTCCATGTACCGCACGTAATGGGCCGCAAATCCGCTCTGCCGGATAAGCTGGTCCAGCGGCTGGAGGACGGTGTTTGCGAACCACTGGGACGTGTAGGCCCCTATCATCACGCCGTCCTTGACGATTCTCCAGATAAGGTCCAGCACCCGCCGGTCCTTGATAAGCTGCCGCATCCGCGCCATGACCACCTCCGGCTTCAAGCTCATGTAGAAGTGGTAGATGTCGCCGGTCAGCTCGTACTTGGTGCCCTTCGGGTCCTTCACCATCCACCGCTCGATTGCCTGCCGCCCGTGGTGCGGGCCGCGGCCCCGGATGCTCCCGCAGCAGTACGGGTCCATCCCTCGCATGAAGATGGGCTGCAGTATCTGGACCAGCGCGTGGTGTACGTATTGGTCCGGCCACTGGGCCGGTTCGCTCACCGTTCGTTGCTTCCGGGCGCTTGGGTCCCATCTCTGCGTCACCTTGGGCGGCTTCTGCTCAAAGCCCGTCAGGATGATGTTCCGCAGGTCCTTGACCCGCTCCTGCTTCGTCTCCTCCACCCAGGCCGTGCAGGCGTTGGGCCGGTGGTGACTGTGCCAGTGGTGCGAGGCGTTCACCTCGTTGATTGCCAGCAGTAGGTTTTCATCTGAAATGAGCCGTTCAAACAGGTGTCCTACCCTGTGCATAGGGATTTGTGCTCCTCCTTTTAGCTGTACGGACTTTCTCCCCGCGCCGGTTTCCCGGCGGGTACTCGCCCGCTCCCTTGTAGCTTATCTTCACCGTGGGGTGCGCGATTATCTGTGCCGTGAATAATTGAGGATGGTTAGCAAGTCCCACGCAGTTTTTCCGCTTTCCCCTGATGGGGTCCCCGCGCGAACCCAGCGTAGCGGTTCGCGTGGGGAGAGGCGGAGCAGCGGAGGGAGGAAGCCTTCGCCTTTAGGCGGAGGCGACCGGTCCGCAGCTTGCGACGCCGAAAGGTGGCGGGAGCCGATGTTGCTGCTGGTGTTGGAGGCCGTGTTGTAGTTCACGTAGAACAGGCCGTAGTTGCCGTTCTGGTTGTAGTTGCCGCCAACGTAGAGGCACGGGTTCGAGGCGTTGAAGTTCCAGTTGTCGCACGACGGCCCGACCCAAAACATCGGTACTGCACAGATAACCCCGACCGCGCCAGGGGCTTCCTTCCCGGCCCCGTGGCCGGGGACCCCTGTTTTTTCGCGCGGATTTCAAAATTCCGCCCGGCGCAGTTCCCCACGCCGGGCGGTCCGTCATATCATGTTTTTTCTATGCAAAGGGCGGGGGCTGCGGCCCCCTCCCTCTGCACTCCCTCCCCCATCAGGGGAGTTCCTGGAGGCGGGAGCCGATGCTGCTGCTGGTGTAGGAGGCCGTGTTGCAGTTCACGTAGAACAGGCCGTAGCTGCCGTTCTGGTGGTAGTAGCCGCCAACGCAGAGGCACGGGTCCGAGGCGCTGAAGTCCCAGTTGTCGCACGAATAGGTGCTCTCGCTTCCGCTTGCCTCTGTCGGATAGAACATGGGGAATCCGCCCGCCGACGTGACGGTGAACGCGCTCGGATAACCGCTGGACGGCTTTCCCGCCAGGGTCCCGCCCGCGGTGTCGGAGAAGTTGGTCGGATTCAGGATGATGTTCAGGCCGTTGCTGTCGTAGTAGCAGCCGTCGCACCAATCGTAGCAGTTGTCCCACAGCCCTTCGATGTTCCTGTACTGCGTCCCGCCGTAGCTGTCCCGGCTGTTCTGCGTGGTCCCGGTGTGATACCCCATGTTGTCCGTGTAGCCCATGTTGAACACGGCGGAGCTGCTGGAACTCGTCAGGGAACATCCCTTGCCGATGACCTTCTGGCTGTCCCAATCGGCAAACTCCACGATATACAGCAGCCAGATGGTGAACCGCGTTGCGAAGTCCAGCTGGGAGTAGCCCGCGCCCACTCCGGCGCAGCCTTTCCGGGCCGTGTCCCGCGTGATGCTCACCTTCGGCGCAACCTTCGTGGTGCTCTTGTAGTTGCTGTCGCAGTGATAGCGGCCCACGTAGATAGCGTCCCGCTCGCCCTTGCCGTCCTTGCGGTCCATGTGGGCGGGGGAGACGGAATAGCCGTCCTCCTTCTCCGCCGCGATTCTGATTTGCAGGCCCTTCCCGTTCTGCTCCAGCTTGTACCAGAACTTCGGGATTTTCACCATCTGCCCGCCGGTCCTGGCTTCGATGGTCATTCCCGCCCACGGCTGGAGGGTGTCGAACGGGCTGCTGCCCGCCGCGCCGCCGTTCACATGGGGCGTCGGGTCGGTGAAGTTTCTGGCGGCGTCCGTCCGGGTCCACTTGGTCCCGCTGTTCCCGTCCCAGGTCACGCCGTAGATTTTCGGTTCGTACACGTTCACGCTGACCTTCTTGGTCGCGCCGTTGTACTTGGTGGTTTGCGCCAGGCTGATAGTGACCTGCGTATCACCGGCGGAAGCGCCGGAAATCGTCACGACCTTTTCCGCCGCCGAGGCCGTGGCCGTGCCGGGCGCGTCGGAGGTGGCGGACACGGTTCCGTCGCTGTCCGTGGTCACATTGATTTTCACGTTGGCCCCCACTTTCAGCTTCACGCTGCTGTCCGGGTTCAGGGTGAAGGTCGGGTTCCTCCGCGTGACGTTCACGTTGATGTAGACCTCCGCATCCGCGTAGTTCTTCGCGCCCTTGCTGGAAATGGTGATGACCGCGTTGCCCTGGCCCGCGCCGGTGATGGTGACTTTCTTCTGCTCGGCGTCCGTGCCCACGGTGGCGAAAAGCTGCTGGTTGGATTCCGCCGTGATGGTGGCGTCGCTGTTGGTGGTCACAGTGACCACCACCTGGTCGCCCACGTGGATGTCCTGCGCCGTGCTGGGCGAGATGGAGAGAGTGTTCGCCGCCTTGGCGATATTCCACTGGACGGACTTGGCCCCCGTGTCACCGCCCGGCCACTGATAGTTGTCCTTGGGGGTGAAGGAGGTGGAGTAGTCCCCGGCGTCCCGCTGCTTCGTCTCCACCTTGGTCAGCTGGTCCTCGGAGTAGTTGTTCCACTCCGGGGCCTGCTCCTCGCCGCTGTAGGTCAGCGGGGTTTTCACGCTGGGGGTGCTGGCAATCGTGGCCCGCTGGATGGTCCACTCGACTTCCTTCTCCTTGGTGGTCTTATCCGCCCAGGTGTAATCCCCCTTGGGGGTGAAGTACGCCTTGTACGTCCCGGCGTTGGTCTCGCCCTGAAACTCGGTCGCCGGGGTCTTTCCGTCCCCGTAGGTAACGTCCATCATTTCCTCGGAGAAGTTGTTCCAGGTCGGCTTCTGCTTATCGCCGCTGTAGGTCAGCGCGGCGGCCTGGGACGGCACCACGGAGATAGTGTTCTGCACCGCGGCGATAGCCTCCGCCGCGCCGATGGCCACCTTCTTTGCCTCCTCGGCGGTTTTCTTCACGCTGTCCAGCGTGTCCCAGAGGCCGGTGTCCCGCTCCAGCTTCTCCCACACGTACTGACCTTCCTGCTCCTTGGTGCAGACCCACTCCTCGCCGTTCTGCAGGTTGAGGTAGTGCTGGCCCACCTTGCCCTCGGTCTCCGCCGTCGGGTCCCCGTTCCCGGTCAGCGTGGGGTAGCCGTTCAGCGACTTCTCCGCCGCGGCGATTCTGGCGGTCAGCGCCGGGTGCGCCTCCGGGTCCTGGTTGTGCTCCTCGATGTCCGCAGCGATAACTCCCTTGTGGGCGTCCTTGTCCTTGCTGTGCGCGTCGATGGCGTCCTGGATGGCCCCCACCGTGGCGATTCCCGCCGTGGAGATGCTCACCTCCAGCCGGTCCCCGTCTGTGACGGTCAGCACCGCGTACAGCTTGAAGCTGTAAAGCTGCTCGCTCTCCGCCGGGATGGTCACGCCGCGGTTGCCGCTCTCGTCCGGCTCGTCCTCCACGGTCAGCAGGATTTTCTCCTCGCCCTCCGGCTCGCCGCCCGAAGTGTCGCCCACCTGGGCGTAGATGTTGACCCGCTCCAGCTTGTAGGCTTCCTGATTCCCGATGCTGGTCACTTGGATGCACACGGTCACGGTGTTGCCCGCCCTGGTCACGCTCTCGATGGTCAGAGGGTGGTCCCTGCCGCCCGGCTCCGGCGTTCCGGGGTCCCCGTCCGCCGTGGTCCCGTAGGCCGAACTGATTTTCAGTCTCCGGCCCGCCGCGAACTCGGTCAGCATATCCTGGCCGGATTCCGGCACGGTGGCTTTGTTCCAGCGTTTCGTGCTTGCCATAGATGTTCCTCCTTGTGATTTTTCAATATGCGCGGGCCGCCGCCGGTCCGGTCTCCCGGTCCAGCGGCGGTCTTTGACATCTTTGCCTTACCCGGCTATGTCGATGGGCACGGTGTACGCCTCGGCCACACTGGCCGCCTCGCCCGCCTTGACCGTCGCCGTGCCTCGCAGCTCCGGCGGTGTCAGCTCCGCGTGGACGGTGTAGCCCTCGCACAGCATGGCGGAGAACGCGCCCAGGTGGACCGTGGCCGTCGGTTTCAGCTCCGGGACCGGCAGCGTCAGCGGCGTGTGGTATTCCTCCCACAGCCCCGGCACCGTCCCCCGCGCCTTTGCGATAGCCGGGGCGGCCTCGATAAAGTACGTGATGCCGTCGTTGTGGGAGCGCAGGGACTTGTAATAGTTCAGCCGCTCCAGCACCCGGCGCTGCTTCTCGGAATCTATCTGGTCGTTGGACACGTTGATGTCCACCCGGAAGTGATACGGCTCTCCGCCGTACTCGAACCACTCCAGGATTTTTGTCCCTGGGTAGATGGCGGAGATGGCCCGCTCCACGGCGGCCTTTGTCCCCATCAGCCGGTGGACGAACCAGCTTCCCTTGACGGTCTGCCTCTTTTCCTCCAGGCTGTAGCTTGGGTCCCACCAGTCAACCTTGAAGTCGTGCGCCAGGATTGCCAGCAGCGGCTCCTCCAGGTTGTCGATGTTGCAGATGATACGCAGCCGGTCGGTTTCCGCCAGCCTGTTCACCAGCGCCCCGGCGGTGGCCTCCGCCAGCGCCTCGGTGGATTCATCCTCCTTTAGCGCGGGCGGGAGGGTGAACAGCATATTGTCCTTGGTGATTCCCAGCAGCGCGGTCCGCGCTGCCTTTTTTTCATCACTCATCCTCATACCCTCCGCTCTGAACGGTCACGGTCCCCAGCTCCGCCACCTGCGGCGCTTCGGTCCCGCTCCCGTCCTTTAGGGAGGCAAAGGCCGGTTCCGTCAGCTCCACCCGCTTGATGCCGGTCTGCATCAGCATGGAGATAAGCCGGGACGGATTGATGTCCCGCCCCAGCTTCGCGCTCTGCCAGGCGGTGAACTCGTCCACCTTGGCCTTTACCGCCGCATCCAGGTCCTCGGCGGACTGTGTTTCGTCCTTCTGGATGTAGTAGGTGAGCGTCACATTGTACTTCACCTTCTCCGGGTCCTCCACAGATACCAGGTCCGTCAGGGGCCGCACGTCGTCCGCGCTGCACGCCTCCAGCACCTTCTTCTTGGTCTCCTCCGTGGCTATGGTCCCGTCGTCCATCAGCACATAGAGCTTCACCGTCCCCGGCGTGGGGGAGGCGGCGATAACGTCCGCAATTTTGGTGTCCACCTGCTTTGCGAAGTAGATGTACCCGCCCCGCGCCCCGGCGCAGCTGTAGCCGTCCATGCTCAACCGCAGCAGCTCGTAAAATTCCTCGTCGGTGGCCGCGTCCCCGCCGCCGTCCGATTCCGTCAGGTTGGCGCAGGAGATGTAATATGCGAACAGGTCAACGATGGTATTGATTTGCCCGGCCACGAATCCGTTGCCCGCCGTCCCCTCGGTCTGGCAGCGGATTTCCACGTCCGCGTAGGTGTCCCCCGCGTTCACGTAGATGTCCTTCACCGTCTCCCAAACAAGGGTCCTGCTGGCGTCAGTGACACGGGTCCCCCCAGGGATAAGCACGGCGAACTCCTGCGCCTCGGAGATGGTGAAGCGCATGGTGCAGGTGGCCGCCTTTGCCCCCGGCCTTTCCTTGGCATAGAACAGCTCGGCCAGCGCGTCCAGGTCCTTTCCCTCCGCCCGGCTGGGCAGGTTCTGGTTTGCGGCGTAGTTGGCAAGCGCCCGCTCCTGGAGCACCACCGCCGCCGCCCACTGGATGAACTGCCGCTCCGGGCTGCCCGGCTGGACGGTAACGCCCGTGATGTTCTCGTACTGCTCGGTCATCCATGCCGTGATTTCGTCCGGGTCCATGGGGATGAATTGGTACAGTGTCTTACTCAATGTTGATTTCCACCTCCACCTTCGGGACCAGCTTGCCCGATGCCCCGTCCCGCTCAAAGGTGATGTCCTTCACCGTGGCCCGCGGTTCCCATTTTTCGATGGCCTCCCGAATCTCCATCCGCGCCTGCTGCTCCGCCGCCGGTGCGGGCAGGTCCAGGAAGTCCATGTCAACGCCGAAGTCCCGGTACAGCGGCACGGTCCCCTTTGGCGTGGTCAGGATTATCCTGATTGCCTGGAGGACCGATTTCACCGTCTCCGCCGCGCCCAGCTCCAGCGCGCCGTTCTCGTCTGCTGATACCGTGTACGTATTGCTCATGTTCTCAAATACTCCTGTAACGTCACGGACACCGTAGCGCCCGCTATGTCGCCGTTCCGGTCCGTATATTTGGCCGTCATCTCATGGCTGACGATGTTCCATCTGTATTTCCCGTAGCACTTTGTTCCGATGGTCAACGCCAGGGCGATTCCCTCCCGCTCGTAGGTCCACAGCTTCACCACCTGCTCCAGTGGATTGACGCCGTGCTCGATAAGCAGCTGAATCTCGAAGGTGATTTTGTCCGGGTCCATCCCGGTGTACTCCGTCAGCGCGTGGTAGTTATGCCGGTTGTGGATGGAGTAACGCGCAGACCCGGACCACTTGAAGTTTTCCAGCGTCAGCACCACGTCGTCCGATACGGAAAAGATGATTCCCTCTCTGGAGCTTTTCCCCAGGTAGCCCACTACTGCCACGCCTGAATCCCTCCCAGCACAAAGCCGCGCCCGTCCCGGATGGGTTCATACAGGCACAGCACTTGGTCGTTTACCTTTGGCATCCACGGCTTGATAATCAAATCGTGGTCGTGCTCCTCAAAAGCAGCATCCCCGGCTCCGCCGCCCCGCTTCTCTGTTTTCTGCGGCACGTCGTAGTCGGGGATGAAGTCCCGGTTGATAAGCACGGGAATCCAGCCGGAGGGCAGGTTCATGTCCTGGAAGAACACCTGGGCCAGCCGCTTCACGTTGTCCACGGCGGTCACGGTCCCCACGCGCACCATCACGGAGAAGGCCGCGTCGTTGTTCTGGAATTGTGTCTGCCTCTCGTACATGGTCCCCCTCCTTACGGAATGATAAGCTGCTGTCCTGGGTAAATCAGGTTCGGGTTCTTGCCGATGATGTCCTTGTTTGCCTCATAGATTTTGGTGTACATGGCCCCGCTGCCATAGTATTTTTTCGCTATGGCCCACAGGCTGTCCCCGGATTTCACTGTGTAGCTCTGGCCGGTGGTCTCCGCTGCTGCGGTGGCCTCCTCCTCGCCGCCGGTGTCGCCGCCGGTGGAATCGCTCTCGCCGCCGGACAGGACTTTCCGCAGGTCAATCTTGGTGGTGTACCCGCTCCCGTCGATGGTGTGCGTGGCCTGCTTGACCATGTACTTGCCGGACCAGCCGCCGAAGTCCTCCAGCATGACCGTGACCCCGGCCACAAGGGCCGTGTTCCCCGGCAGCGTGAAGGACGCCGTGCGGTTGAACTTGTTGTGTAGGCGCAGGTGCTTTTCCGCCAGGGCCTTTGCCTCGCCCGCGCTGGACACCCGCGCCGTGATTTCCAGCCGCTGCTCGCTCTCCCCGTCGTCCCCCTCCGCCGTGGCAATCCCCTCGATGCACTTTCCGGTGGCCGGGTCCGCGTAGCTGACGCGGCAGGACCCGTACTGGGTCTCCGCCGCGCCGGTGGAAAGCTGGTAGCTCTCATAGGCCGTGTAGCTCTCGTCCCGGTGGTATGCCCCGTATGCGCGCGGGGCCGCCGGGAGGATTCTCCCGTTGTTGCGCCGGATGTACGCCACGGGAGGCAGGGCCTCATAGATGGATTGGTCAAAGAGGACCAGCTGCCCGTCCGTGCATTTCAGGCTGATGCCCTCGTCGTGGCACAGCTCGGACAGGAAGGTGATGTCGCTCTTTTTGGTCTGCTCCTTCCGCTCATAGCTCGGATTGTTGGACGCCTCGTACACGCAGGACAGCCCGCCGTTGCTGGCTATCTCGTTGGCGATACCGGACAGGGTGTAGTTCTCCCAGGCTTTTGTTTTCTTGGTCTGCCGGATGGCGGACCCATAGGCCAGGGAGGACCCTTTCAGCGTCACGGTGGACGGCGGGCCGCCTGCTTCCACGCTGTCCAGCTCAAAGCTGCCCGTGGGCAGGGACCCGCCGCCGCTTCCCCAGTTTTCCGGTGTGATGGTCGCGCTGATGGACAGCTTGGCCGCCGCCGACGCCTCCACCGCCTTGTTCAGCCAGTCCTGCAGCCACAGTCCTTCCCGGTCCTGTAACTGGAGCTGGATGCTGTCCGATTCGTCCTCCTCGCTGTCCGTGTAGGTCAGGGAGAGGAAGTAGGGCTTCATGCTGCTGGTGATGTCCGCGCCGTCAATGGTGATGTCCACCGACGCCCGGCGGGCGGCGTTAGGGTCAATCATCCCGCCGCCCCCTTCCGCTTCCACGGCGGGAGCAGGCTGTTGAAGTTCTGCGGGATTTCCGGGAGGGTCAGCACCACCCCGGAGGAGAAGATGTAGATGTCCTTATACTCCATGTTCGCGCTGATAAGCAGGCCCGTGTGGGACGTGCTGCCCAGCTGTTCATAGGCGATAGAATCCCACATATCCCCGCTCTTTGTGGTGTATGTTGCCATGTTCTTTCCTCCGCTCACGCATAGGCCCGGCGGCCACGCTCCCGCTCGGCCCGGCTCAAAAGCCGGTCGAAGTTGGCTTCCATCCATGCCTCGACGCGCGCCTCCGATTCCACCAGCGCCCGGTCCACCACGTTCTGGTCCGCGTTGCCCTGGATGATGACCTGCGGCGCGAACGTGAAGGAGAATCCGGGGCCGCCTCCCGCTCCAGCCGGTAGGCTTTGCAGCTCCGCGGGCCGGTTCCCCAGCCCCAGCAGCTGCCCGGCCTGCCGCCAGATTTCGATGTTCTGCGCCCGCACGCCCCGCTGGAAGCTGATGACCGCCTCGGTCCCTGCCTCGCCTGCCACGCTCGGCCCATTGGTGAAGCCGCCGCGCGCCAGCATGGGGATTTCCGGGATGTTCAGGCCGAACTTCTTTCCGCCAATCAGCGGCACCCAGTCCGGGATGTCCAGGTTTAGGCCGTTGATGCCGGAAATGGCCTTGTTCACAATGGAGATGACCGCGTTCAGCGGCGTTTTAATCAGCGCGCCCAGTCCCTCGAAAATTCCGCCGAAGATGTCCTGGACGCCCTGCCACGCCTGCTGCCAGTTCAGCGTGAACACGCCGGTCACAAAGTCGATGATGCCTTGGAACACGGTTTGAATTGCCGAAACGATAGTGGACAGCCCGGAGCTAAATGCCTCGTACCCGGCCAACAGCGCCGGAATGACCACGCTTGCGATAGAGAGGACCACGGAAATGACGTTCTCGATGACAGGGAGGGCCGCCTGAATTGCCATGGCGATTATCTGGGCCACCGTCATCACCGCGCTGCCCAGGTTGGACAGGATAGCGGAAATCGTCGGGGCCGCCGCCGTGAAGGTCTGGAGCAGGATAGGCACCACCGTCTGCGTGATGAAGCTGAAAATTTCCTGAATGATGGGCTTGACGTAGGTGTTTGCGAAGGAGACGACCTGACCGACCACGCCCATGACGGATTGCAGGATTTGAACCAGCCCATCGAAAGCTGCCCCGGCGTTCTCACCGAACAGGCCCGTGATGGCGTCGCGCAGCGGGGCCAGCGCCGCCGCCACGCCGCCGTCCTGGAACAGCCCGTTGATGAAGTCTCCCACCTGCTGGAGCACGCCGATGAACGAATCAAAGACGGCAACGCCGGTGTCTCCGAATACGCTCTGAATGATTCCGCGTATATCCTCCAGGTGGTCCCCCAGGATGCTCACCACGGCAATGATGCTGGAGATGACGCCCACGATGGGGAGCGCCCCGGACACCAGGCCGCCGAAGCCGGAGGCGACCGGCCCCCACATATTGCCCAGCGCGCCCATGCCAGCGCCCAGGAAGCTGCCGACGTTCCCCAGCGCACCGCCGATGGCCTGCGCCGGTGCGGACCCGGCCACACGGCCCACCAGTCCCGCCGCGCCCTGCGCCAGCCCGGTTGCCCTTCCGGCTACCCAGCCCGCGCCCCGCCGTGCGAGGTTCGCGCCGCCAGTGACCAGCCCGGTCAGGCCGGTTTCTCTGGAGATGCCGGACAGGACTTCTCCTATCGCGCCGCCGGTGGCCCGCAGGCCGCCCAGGATTCCGCCGCCAATTCTGGTGTTTCCCAGGTTGCCCAGCGACGCCGCGATTCCGCCGAAGTAGTTTCCGATTCCCTGCCCGATGCCGCTGCCGCCCACCAGGTTCCGAATGGTGTTCCCGGTGGCCGCCAGCGTGGTCATGGGTCCTGCGCTCACGGCGGACGCCAGGCCGCTTGACAGGATGCCGCCCACGCGCTGTCCGCCCGTGAACAGCCTACGGGCCATGTCGAACAGCCCGCCGGTCCTCTTTCCGTTCCCGCCGCCGGACTTTGTGCCCAGCAGCAGATTTCCCGCTCCGCCCAGCAGGCCGGTGATGCCCGGCGCAAACTTCATGGCGGTAAAGGCGATAGCCAGGTTTTTCAGGATGCTTACCACCTGCGGCCCGTGGTCCTGCAGGTAGTCCAGCGCCTGCTGGATGTATGGCAGTGCGGTCTCCAGCGCGTTCCCGGCCAGCTCCACGCCCTGGCTGAATATCGACGCCAGCGTTTGGGCAATCTCGCCCAGCTCCGGCATATCCCGCAGCTGGTTGATGAAGTCTATCAGGGCCACGCTCATTTCCTTTTTGGCCGGGAGGAAAGCGGTGCCCACGTCAATTTTGAGTGCTTGGAACGCATTGGACATCATGGTGTCGATGGCCTCCGCGTTGCTGGATTTGATGATGAACTCCCGCTCCATGCTCCCGTTGTAGAGGCTGGGGTCATTCACCATAGCCAGCGCGTCGGTGAAGGTGCTCAAATTCCCGGTCATCTTCGCCGCGCCCTTGATGGCCCACTGGCCGAACAGCGTACTCAATGCTGCAACCTGCTTGTCGGCGTCCAGGTTCTGGATTGCCTCGAACACCTGCAGGATGGTCCCCGTGGCGTCGTCCTGCATCATCTTGGCGACGCCCTCCGCCGTGAACCCCAGGGCCTCCCATTGTTCCTTTTGCGCTTTTGTGGCGCTGGACCCTTTGCTCAAGTTGACGTACATCCGGCTGATGGAGTTGGCCGCCTTGCCGGTGTCCACGCCCATAGCCAGCATGGCGTCCGCCAGGGCCGCCGTGCTTGCCACGTCCATGCCTGCCACCTGGCCCAGTCCGGCGGTCTCGTTGACCACCTGGGCGATTTCCGCCGCCGTTGTGGCGCTGTTCGCGCCCAGATAGTTGATTTGGTCGGAGACCTCCATCACCTGCTCGTGGTTGATGCCGAACGCCTTTTCCCACTTGGCGGCCCAGTCGCCCGCCTGGTCTGCGGAAATATCCATGGCCGTGCCCATCATGGCAACGTCTTTCAGGAAGCCGCTGATGTTCCCCTCGTCGTCGTACTGGATAAGGTCGCTGATGGACTTGCCGGACTGTCCGGCGGCAGCGGCCAGTCTGGTCAGGTCCTCCGCCGTCATGGGGATTTGCGTGCTCAATTCCAGAATGGCGTCGGTCATGGCGCTGTAGTTTTCCGCGTAGGTCTTGCCGTTCTCCGCCAACTTCCCGCTGATTTTGCCGTTGGCGTCGGCCAGACCGCCCACGTACTTCACCACGTCGGACATCTGCGCCTCAAAGTCCTTGGCCGCGTCCGTGCATTGGGCCAGGGCCGCCACGGTCCCGGTGGCAAGCGCGCCCATGGCCGCCAGGCCCGCCGTCCCGATGTGGCTCACCGTGCGGGCCAGGTCTCCGATGCGGTTGTTCGTTCCGTTGATTGCCGACACCAGGCTCTTGTCCATTTTCCCGGCAATACGGATGGTCAGGTCTAATGTTTTGTTGCGCGCCATTCCTCCACCACCTCATTGTTCAGCTCGACGAAATCCCGCGCGGACATCTTCATGTAGAACTCCACGCTGGTCATCGTCGCGGCGGACAGGCGGATAGCAGCCTTGCGCAGAGCTTTGATTCCGCCCTTTACTCGAAAAAATCCGAGTTGTTGACCGCCTCTTTCAGATTCAGCAGCTCACACAGGGGCAGGCCGGTGAACAGCTCCTTGGGCTTATTGACCGCCATGCTGGCGATTACGCAGGCGTACAGGTAGTTGAAGGAATTTTCCGTGATGACGAAGCCCTCCCGCGCCATCACGTTCTCCGCCGCGCTCTCCTGCATCATGCTCATGTCAGCGATAGGGGACAGGTCGAACTCCTGGTAGACCTCGCTCTGGAAGTGATAGGGCTTTTCCAGCCGCAGCACGGTCCCCTCGCTGTTCCCGGACCGGCGGATGTACGCCTGCACGGCCCGCTTGACCTTCCGGCCCGCGCCGATGGACAGCGTTTTGAAAAACTCGATGGGCAGCCCGCTCGCCTTGGCCGCGATTTCCATAGCGAAGGACGACGTGGTTTCGCACAGGAGGGAGCTTGCCACGTCCTGCTGGCCGAAAAGGTCCTGCTGGGCGTCGATTGCATCCTGGATGGTCAGCCGCTCCAGGCCGCCCAGGTCGATTTCCGCGTACTCCTTCCGGTCGAAGATGTGCGGCTTTTTCAGCTCGATGATGTATTCCCGCGCATCCATATCCGCCGCTTCCTCCGGCGTGGTCTCCGCGATTTTGATTTCCTCCGGCATTTTTTATCTCCTTCCATTCATAGCAGAATAGGCCCGCCCCGGATTTCTGGCCGGGGCGGGCTGGTCTGGTTTTGTATTCTTCTGTCAGGTCATGTTGCGCACGTCGGCCAGCATATCCACGCCGTTGACCTTGTACACCTGGTTCAGCTTGTCGATTTCCAGGATGGGCGCACCGTCCACCTCGACCAGAATGTAGGTCAGCTCCAGGGTGATAGCGGCCTCCATGCTGTTGGCCTTTTCCAGCTTGCCGGGGTTGAACTTCTTGACCCGGCCCATCTCCACGATGCGCAGGGACTTGAAGATGTACCCGCCGCCGGTCCCCTTGTCATAGACCTGCTGCGCGGCGCGGAACGTCAGATTGACGGCGCTCAAAGGGGAAAGCATATCCGCGCAGGAGCTGTACAGCGTGTTGAACTGGATTTCCTGCTCCATGCTCTCGAACTGGCCCAGGGTGGGGCTGTCGATTTCGCCGTTGACGCCGACGCCGGACACGGTGCTGGTCTGCATATTGACCTCCGGCAGCGTGGCCGCCGCCGCAATACCAATCATCTTGGTGCCGTCCAGATACACGTTGTATTCGTTGATTTTCTCCGGGATGTAGTTATTGCTAATCATGTTCTGGTCCCTCCTTTCGCGAAAAGCGCGCTCAGAGCATCCGGGTCGAACTCCAGGATGTTCTCGATGTCCTCCGCCGGGACGTAGGGCGTCAGGTACTGATGGAAGGTGATTTTGCCGTTGAGCAGGTCCGTGGTCGGGTTCTCGTCCTCGTTGAACTCGATTTCATACCGGGCGCAGATGTCCCGCGCCACGAAGCTGTGGCCGCGCACGTTCTCGCTGTCCACAATGGCCTCGATAAGCCGGGGGTTCATGGGGTCGTCCACCTTCTGGAAATACGTCAGAATGAACGTATTGGCAGACCAGCAGAAGAACCGGCGCACGGAGAACCAGCGGTCCTTGGGGTCCGTGTTGCCCGGATAGCAGGCGGTGTTGTTGCCCCACAGGCGGAAGCCGTTCATGTTGAGGAACGTCGCCACTCCGAAGCTGTTGACGGTGTTGGCCTGGGTCTGGTCCAGTAGGACCTCCGTGCCGTCCGCCAGGCACACGGCGCTGATGGCGAGCGTCTTGTTGCTGGGGCTGACGTTTGGCACGTCCCCGTTCACCGCGTCGGTGTAGGCCGTCAGGGCCGCCGCCAGGGTGGAGCCGCTGTACATGGTCTCGCCCACCTTGCCATAGAGCCAGACGGGGAAAGCGTTGGGGTTCGTCAGGGCCTGGCCCTCCTTCTGCTCCTTAACGTCGGTGTACTTGGTCGCGCCCTCCGCCGAGCTGTCCACGTCGATGATGGTCACAGCGGAGAAAACGCCGTTGATTTCGTGGGTCTTGGCCTGCAGGGCCGCGGACACCTCCGGCTTCGCGCTGAACCTGGGGGCCAGCAGGATGCCGGGGGTCATGCCCAGCTTGGGATAGATTTGCCGGACGACCTCCAGGCCGGTCTCCTTGCCCGTGCCCACGTCCACGGTGCCGATGATGTCCTGCGCCGTGACCTTGGACGGGTCCAGCTTCTTGCCGCTGACCTTGATTTTCCCCGCGGCGTCGCTGTCGGCCTCCAGCTTTTCCTTCCCCGCGCTGGTGAGCAGGATAGTCAGCGTGCCGTCGTTGTTGAACGTCGTGGTGTAGTCGGTGTCCGCCGCCAGGTCGGTTGCCTCCGTCCCGCCGGTTTTCACTTTCAGCTCCTTCGGCAGCAGGCCGGTCTCCTCCACCAGAGCCACGTCGTCGGACAGCTCGATGTCCTTCTCGGCCACTTCCTCCTGGAACTTCGTGTTGCTGGGGTCCAGCACGTTGATAAGCACCAGCGGCCCGGTGCCCACCACCTGGAAGTTGGCGCTGATGCTCTCACAGAGGGTGTACGCGGCAAAGTCGTCGCTGTACCCCACAGCCGCCACGGCCTCCTTGTAGCTCTGAACCAGCAGGGGAGTGTTCGCCGCCCCCGCCGGGTCGGCCAGCATATTCACCGGGGCCGTGCCCACGATGACCTGCAGGCCCGCCGTTCCGAGAACAGGCGCGATAAGCCGCGTCGCCTGTTCCTGGACATATACGCCATGCTTATAGGTATCTGCCATGCCTTTTTCCTCCTATTGTTCTTTGAGATGAAGCGGGGCTGTTCTCACAGCTCCGCTTTCAGCTTCTTGTAGATGATGGCCTCCGCCGTGCCGGGGGTCTCCAGCCGCTGGCGGACGGCGGCGAACTTCCCAGGGTGGACGATAAGCCGACGCACAAGGGGGTGCTCCCGGATGAACGCTTTCAGCTCCTTCGGGATTCCGCCCTGGTACGTGGTGTACTGCCTCGCCACGCCCCGCACGCTGGGGCCGCAGTACACGCAGGGATTCGTGATGTCCGCGAACTCGTCCCGCTCCTGCTCCGGCGTGGCCGGGGCTGTGGTCTCCGGGGTCTCCGGCGTGGCCTGGGTGGTGGTCTCCGGGGCAGGGGCCGCCGGGGTGGTGGCCGCGGTGGTCTCCGGGGCGGGGGCCGCCGGGGTGGGGGCCGCGGGGGTCTCCGGGGCGGGGGCCGCCGGGGTGGTCTGGGTCTCCGCCGTCTGCTCCTCCGGGGCCGCGGCGGTGGTCTGCGCCTTTTTCTTGGTCGCCATAGTTACACCATTCCTTTCAGTTCAGTGTCTTGCGTGAGGGCCGGGGCCGTGCAGGTGAGCACGCACGCCGCGAAATAGTAGGGCGGGGAGGTGTCCTGCTGGATGGCCCAGGCGATAGGCTTCAAAATCGTAAACGCGCCTCCGAAGTAGGGGCGCGTGCAAATCCGCTGGATGATGTCCTCCTTGATGTTCGCCACATCCCGGAACCCCTCTCGCTTGGTCCCGGTGTCATAGGCGCAGATGGTCAGGGAGAACTCCACCAGCTGCGGGCTGTCGTCGTCCGGTATCTCGCCCCCGGTCATGGTGACGCGGATGTAGGGCGCGGCGCAGGCGTCGGTGTCCACTTCCTCGTCGAACTCCTCCGGGATGTCGATGTCCTGTCGAATGATGCGCAGGGGCTTCCGCCCCTCCTGCCCGGCGTACTTCTTTCCGTCGAACAGCTCCTCCAGCATCTCGATAAGCGCGTCCTGGCACAGCTGCGGCGTTCTCCCGATTCCCGCCTGTTCAATCTCGCTGGAATAGTTTTTCATGGTTCACCTCGTCAGCTGTATCTCGCCAGAATCCAGTCCACGCGGTCCTGGATGCGGGCCATCAGGTAGTAGCGCACGTCCTCCTGGACCTCCGGCCAAACCTGCGTGTGCATGGCCGTCGCGCTGGGCGCGCCCATGGTCTGGAGCTTTTCCACGTTCCCCTGGGCGTTCCTCCACCGCGGCCTGCCGCTCTCCGTGACCGTGTGGCTGGACTTGGAGCCGATGACGCGCTGGACCATTCCGATGTGGCCGGACTTGAACTGGGCCAGGAAGCCCTTGCTCAAATTCCCCTTGCCCGTCAGGTCCTTCAAGCCGGAATCCGCCAGCACGCGGGCCTTGACGAACTGCGGCGCGTGCCGGACGTTCATCCCGCTGTAAACGGTGGTCGGCATATTCTCAAAATAGGCCAGGTCGTTCCGCATTTTGGAGATGAACAGCGTTGCCGCCGGATTGGTGTTGGTGGCCTTTTTCTTCTGTTTCAGGTCGTTCAGGTGCCTTTGCCCGGCGGCGTTCACCACGTACCGCGCCTTGGCTGCGGCAATCATCATCTTGCGGGCCTCTCGCGCCGTCTGGTTCACGGCCACTTTGAGCGCCTGCGGGGTCTTGCCCCGCAGGTCGCCCAGCGCCCGCTCCACGGTGTCCAGCCCTTCGATTTCGATTGTGACCATCCGGCCTTTCAGGTCTACCGTGACCGGCGTTCTGACTTCTGCCATCAGCTTTGCCGCACCCTTTCCAGCGTCATGCGGTAGATACCGCCCTCGTCGTCGCACTTACGGATGGAGTAGGTGAGCTTATCCAGCGTCAGCAGCTTCCCTTGCTTCGGCTTCGGCCCGTAGTCCTTCACCCGAATGTACATGACCATGTTCAGGTTGTAGAGGCCGGTGTCAAAGTTCTGCTTTGCACCGGCCTCCCAGTGGGCGGAGTGGTCCCGCACGTCGTAGCTGTTCAGGATGACCAGCACTTCCTTCCCGTCAACCGTGTGCAGGTCGGCGTGCTCGTCGCAGTTGAAGAAGGTCGTGTCGATGTCAGCCGCGGCGAAGTCCTTGAAGATTCTCCGCTTCTCCGGCTTCTCGTCTCCGTAGTTCTGGTCCAGGTCGAACAGCGCGCCCATGTCAGCCGTCGTTGTCGCAGACGAACGCCACCAGCCAGCTGTCCACCTTGTCGGGGATGGGCAGGGGGCGCGCCTGCAGCTCCAGGAAGCGGCGGTCGGGGCCGTGCTTCACGTAGCTGCGGAGCAGGCGGGCGGTCTGCGCAGTTACCCACGCGCCGCGGTCGTCGAGGTAGGTCGCCGCGCCGTAGGCCCGCATGAAGCCGGGGTCAGCAGGGGCCATCACCAGGGCGTTGTCCGGCACAAGGGGCTTGGTCTCCGGCGCTTCGGGCTTGGTCCAGTCGTCCAGGAACACCTCGCTGTAGCCGTACAGGTCCAGGCTGGGGTCGTTCAGGTGGCCGTAGTAGCGCACGCCGTTGGGCAGGTCGCGGGGAGCGATTTCCCCGATGTTGAAGCGCCGGTTGTCCATGCGCTTCTGCACCTCCGGGTCAGCCAGGAACAGCCTGATAGCTTTCTTGCCGAAGATGACCCGGTCCACGTTGGCGAAGCCGTTCACCTGCACCTTGTCCACCCAGTCGCCCAGGTCGTCCAGCGGCTTTGCCTCGCTCTGGCCCCAGGCGGCGTTTTCCTGGAGCTTCACGGTGTTGGTGAAGCCGAAGTCGATGGTCTCATTCACGCCCTCGCCCACAACAGGGATTTCCCCGTTGATGATGGCCTGGGCAGCCATCCACTCCTCGCGGCGCGTGGCCGCGTCGTTCAGGCGGTTGTACTCGGCCATCAGCTTCTCCGCCGCCCGCTGGGCGGGGGTCATGCCGCTGTACAGGTCCTCGCCGGGCAGGCGGGTCATCAGCCTGTCCGCGGTGGTCAGGTCGTAGGGATTGATAAGTGGCGGCTTGTAGCTCTTGGTCTCATAGCCGGTGTCCCGCAGGACCTGGCCGCCCGCGCGGGGATGCACGAACGCGGCCATGCGCCGGTCGCCTTTCACCAGGTCGATGTCCACCCGCTCGGTGGGGAAGGTCATGATGTTGGTGAAGAAGGTGTCCAAAAAATAAGTGCGGACAGGGGGAGCCTGCCGCACCACCTCCGCCAGATAGCGCGGAGTGTAGATGTTCACTTCGTTGGGCATAGTTGAATTACCTCCTGTTGAATTTGCCCGTCAGGCCGAAAGCTCGGCCTGCGAGAAGTCGAGGGTGAAGATTTCCTCCCCCTCCGCCTTGAATGTGAATTTCTTGCGCTGGGCGTGGGCCTCGTCCACTTTCAGGACCCATTTCAGGTCCACCGCCGATTTCTCCGGCACGGTCACGCCCTCCATGGTGATGTTCATGCCCTCGTACTGGCTGTCCAGCTCCACGGGGAAGAAGTGCCCGCCGTCCGGCGCGCCCCATTCGGGCCACTCGTCCAGCTTCTTGATGGGGCCGATGACGGTTCCATCCGTCCCGCTCCACTGGATTTTGGTTTCCGGGCCGATAAGGTCGCTCACGTGCTTTTCGCCCAAATCGAGGGACTGACCCTGGGCGGGGATGCTTACGCGGTCAGCCCCCGTCAAGGGTCCGCCTTGACCCCTTTCAGGAAGATGCCGATTTTCCGCAGCGGGGCCTCCAGCTTGGCCGCGGTCACGCTCTCCTCCAGCGCCAGGGTGTCGGCAAAGAACTCGCCGGTCAGGTACACCACGGCCTCCTCGCCGCTGGCAGCGGCCTCCGGCACGATGCCGTACACGCTCTCCTCCTCGCCGGTCGCCACGGGCTTGATTTTCCCGCTCTCGTCCAGCTGCACGGGCGCGTGGGCTTTTACGTCCGCCGAAGTCGTTTTCACGGTCTTGGCGATAGGGTGGGGACCCGCCTCGAAGTATTCCGGGTCATGCCGGAAGGTCTTGACTTCCAAATCCATGCTCATGTCATTTCCTCCTTACTGATTCTTGTCCTTGTTCTTGCCCAGACCCTGGAGCGCGGCAAGGAACTCGTCTCCGCTGCCCTGGCCGTCGGGCGGGGTGTTGGTGACTTTGTTCACGCCGCTGGCCTCGGCGTCCTTCTTGACCTCCGCCAGATAGGTGGCCCCCTGGGCCTTGGCGTTCTTCACCAGCGCCACGGCGAAGTCGCTGACGGTCATGGGCTTGGTGAACTTGGCCTCCGCCGTCAGCTGCTCGCTGCCGGGCAGGGCCGCGTCCTCGATGCCCTGGATGCGCTCCCGCTCCGCCTTGGTCGCGGCGTCAGCCGCCGCCTGCTCGATTTGACCGACCAGCGTAGGATAGGCGTTCCGCAGGTCGTCCACAGTGTTGATGGTGTCCATGTCCTGTTCCTCCTTGGTGTTTTCCGGCTTGGCCGGTTTTTTATTTGCAGAACGCCCGGCGGCCCCCGCCGCCAGACTGTCTTGCACAAACTTGGGCGCTTTGTCGAACGGGAGATTCATGCTGATGCTGTTGACAAAGAGGACGCCGCTGCGGTTCTCCGCAACAACGTCCTCTCCTTCATCCGTCAGCTCGTCCACAAAGCCGTTTTCTTTTGCCTGGGGCGCGGTCCACCAGCTGGTGGCGTCCATCCATCCGGCCACCTCGTCCTTCTCCCGGCCCGTTTTCTTGGCGTAGAGCGTGACGATGTTCTCCCGAATGGTGGTGATGGCGTCGATGTACTGCTGCAGCGTCTCCGCGTCCACATACCCGCACAGGCCCATCCTGACCGGGTGGACCATGTAGGCGCTGTCATTGGCCGCCACGACCTTGTTACAGTGGCAGGCAACGACGGTGGCCGCCGACGCACACAGCCCGTCGATGTAGGCGGTCACAAAGGCCGCGTTCTGCTCCAGCAGGTTCCCGATGGTCTGGGCGGCGAACACGTCCCCGCCGCCGCTGTTGATGCGCACGTCGATTTCAGCCACGTTCCCCAGGTCGTTCAGCTCCTGGGCAAACTGCTTCGGCGTTACCTCGTCCCCCCACCAGCTGGTGTCGGAGATGTCGCCGTACAGCAGCAGCTCCGCCTTTCCTGTCCCTGCCTGGTTTCGGAACTCCCAAAACTTTTTAGGCATTGTTCTGTCCCCCTTCTTGCTGTTCATTCCCGCCGCTGTCCGGCGGCTGTTCCGGGTCCGTCTGCTGCTGCGCAGGCGGGGCGGCGGCCTCGTCCACCTCCCGCTTCCTCTGCGCCTCAATGACCCGCTTGCGGATGTTCCGGTTATAGTCCCCGCCGGTGAGCTGGGCCGTTTCCTCCTCCGCCGTGGAAAATCCGGCGTCCACTCGCTTGATGGCCGCCTCCACCTCCTGGGACGGATTCAGCGCCGTGCGGGAGGGGCCGTTCCACTTGCAATCCGTGTATGCCTTTTGGATGGCCGGGTCCGCGAAGAATCCCGGCGCTTTGATACGCCCGCGCGCCACGGCCTCTGCAAAAAAGGTTTCATAGATGGGCTGGCAGAAGTCGTCCGCGAACCAATCCCGCATCATCCCGCAGGTCCGCCAAAACTCGTTGAGGGAGCCGCGGGCGGAGCTGAAATTCTTGGTGAACTGCTTTAGGACCACCTCCGGCGGGATTTCCAGCCCCGCCGCGATTTCAACCACCATGGCGTTGAAGAAGGTGTCATACCCGCTGTTGGGGTGTTTTGGGTCGGCAAACTCCACATCTTCCCCAGGATTGAGGGCCACCACGGCCCCGGCCCCCAGCTCGATGCTGCTCTGGTCCTGCGCGTCGATAAGCACGTCTGGCGGCAGCATTTCCCCGATGGGCTTGCCGTTCTGCACCGTGGCCGATTTGATGAACACCGTAAACATGGCAGAGATGACCGCCGCCGTGATTTCTGCGTCCGTGTACCGGCCCAGCTGTTTCAGCGCCTCCAGCACCGGGGCCAGGATGGGAACGCCCCGGAGCTGACCCGCCCGCTCGCGGTTCATCACGTGGAGGACGTTAGGCCGCCCCGTGGTCCCGTAGGCTTCCACCCGCGTCCACTCCAGCGCCCCCGCCTGCGTTGACAGACTTGCCAGGGGGTGACGGTTGGAAATCCAGTAGGCCACCACCGTTCCGCTCTCGTCCGTCTCCACGCCCTGCACGATGCTGTACACGTCGCGCCCTGCCACGACGCACGGCGTCAGCCGGTCATATCCATTGGGGGAACACACCCGGTCCGCCTCGATGATGCGCACCCGCAGGCTGTACGGGCTTCCCGGCTGTTCCTTCACCGGCAGCAGCGCGATAGCGTCACCGTTCATCAGGTAGGAGAGGAAAGCCAGCTGCTGGAGCTTGTAGAAGTTGTCCATCCGGTCCGCGTCGCAAACCGGCGTGTCCGCCCACAGGGAGAACTCCCGCAGGACCTGGGCCTGCAGGGCCTCCGCCTGCTCGTTGGTCAGCCCCAGGAAGTCCGCGTCGATTTGCGGGGACGGCATCAGCCCCCCGGCTACCACGTTTGTCCGC
This sequence comes from uncultured Dysosmobacter sp., assembly GCF_947631635.1. Taxonomy (GTDB): domain Bacteria; phylum Bacillota; class Clostridia; order Oscillospirales; family Oscillospiraceae; genus Oscillibacter. Next base: position 22,730 of record NZ_CANRMB010000029.1, on the reverse strand, counting down.
ATGGTTTTCAGGGCGGCGGCGGCGATAGGGATTCCCATGTAGGCGTCCCTGGACCGCTGGCGGAGCACGTCGATGTTGTCCTCTATGTCCTCCTTGGCGCTCCCGCCGTAGTACATCCAGCCGCGCATACTCTTTTTCGTGGTGTTCGCGCCGTAGTTGCCGTACCCGGAGTTGACGAACTCCAGGGCCGTCCGCGCCGCGGCCCGCCGGACCGCTCGCACCGGGGAGACCGCCGCAATACACTTGTCCAGGAAATTTTGCTTTGCCATGTGCGCCCTCCCTACACGTCACGGATGACGAAGCGATACGCGCGGTTTCTGCCCCCGCTCGCTTCCTCCGCTTCCGCCTCGGCCAGTTTCCCGGCCCAGTATTCCATTTCCTCCCGAATCTGTTTCAGGTCTGCCCTGGTCAGCATCCGGGTCCCGATTTGATAGCTCTGCCCGGTCGCTACGGCTTCCTCCGCGTCCAGCCATATCTGCAGCTTTGTCTCGCACAGCTTCTTACTGAATACGGCCATATCAAACACCTCGATTCAAGACCCGCCTGCCTACGCGGCGCGCCCTCTGTTCCGTCCCCGGCTCTGGTTTCTGCAGCGGGGGATTGTATATCTCCAGGGCCGCGGTTGCGTAGTTGCGCAGGTCCAGCGGCTCGTTCCGCTTGTACCCCTTGTCCCGCAGCACCCAGGCCACCGTCATCTTGCCTTTCTGGAACCTGGTAATCTTCATCTCGCTGGCAAGGCCCTTGAAGTACGTCTCGTCGTACCCGGTCCCGTCATCCAGCGGGAAGTGGCAGTAGTTCGCGCCCTTCACCACCACCCGCAGGCGCTGGTAAACGAAGTCCTTTCCCGCGTCAACGCCGATGGTGAACAGGGGAGTGGAAACGCGGTTGTCCTTGGACGGATTGCGGATGTAGGGCACGCCCTGGCCGCCCTTGCCCTTGATGGCGAACACATAGCGGTCGAACTTGTCCACCGTGAAGCTGTACACCTGATTGGACCGGTAGCCGCTGTCGATGCAGCAGGCGGCAATCGGCAGGGCCGTCCCGTCCCTTTTGTGGAAGCGCGTCTGGAGGAAAGCGTCCAGGTCTGCCCACACCTGATTTTCCAGCGTGTCGCCCAGTATCTTTTGATACCGGATTCCCCAGCTCTCCTTGCCGACGCCCCAGCCGACCACCTCCACCTCGAAGCGGTCCGCCTGCACGTCCACGCCAGCGGTCAGCACCAGCACGTCGTCCGGCACCTCCGCGCCGTAGATTTCCCGGCGGTTTATCAGGTCCGCGTCGTCCACGCGGTCGCCCGGCTCCTCCCAGGTTTCCCCCAGCTCCGTGTTGACCCAGGTTTTCATCTTCTCCGGGTCTCCCTGTTTTTGCAGCTCCCGCGCCAGCAGGAACTTCTCCACCACCTCATGCCAGCCGCAGAAGTTGGAGGCCAGGGTGTTCAAATGGAAGCCCCGCGCCTCCGCGCCCGGATTCTCCGCCCGGAAGCGGCCCAGCTGCCCTTGCTTCTTCCACTCGTATTCCCCGAAGGTCTCCCCGCACCGCTCGCACTCGTAGAGGATAGGCTTTGTCAGGTCGTCCTTGTCGAACTTCACGCCGCCCCACGTCAGGGGCTGGTAGTGCCCGCACCCAGGGCATGGCACCGTCCACTCCTCCCGCGTGGTCTCCGCAAACTCCGTCTCGATGCGGCTATGGCCTTTGATGGTCGGCGTGGAGACGATGACGGTTTTCTTGTCCCAGAAGGTCGTCTGCCGCTTTTGGGCCAGCAGGAGGGGGTCCCCCTCTGTTCCGGCGCTCTCCGGGTATCTGTCCACCTCGTCGCACAGCAGCACCTTGATGGGGCGGCTCGCCAGGCTGGCCGGGCTGTTCGCCCCGATGATGGTCACATGGCCGCCGGGGAAATTCTTTTTCAGGATGGTATTCCCGCTGTACCGGCTCTTGGTGTCCACCAGGCGCGCCAGAACCGGCGTGTCCCGTATCATGGGCGCGAGGAAGTCCTTGCTGAACGTCTGGCCCATTTCAAGGGTAGGCTGCATCACCAGGACCGGGGCGGGGTAGTAGTGCATATAGAAGCCCAGCATATTCATCAGCATGGCCGTCTTGCCGATTTGCGCCGCGCTCATAATCACGACCTTGCGGATGTGCGGGTCTCCGATGGCATCCATGATTTCCCGCTGGTATGGCGCGTTCTCGGTGTGCCAGCGCCCCGGCGCTGCGCTGTTCTCCGGGGACAGCATCCGGTAGGTGTCGGCCCACTGGGAGAGGGTCATGCCCGGCGGCGGGCGCAGGAGCGCCGCGCACCGTGCGAACATCTCCGCCGTATGCGGCGCGATTTCAACGACCCATGCTCTTTTCTCCTGGTCCTCCATCCGGCTTCTCCCGCTCCTTCCTGTTGTCCACCAGCGGTATAGTCCCTTTCACGCACCGCGGGAACGGGCAGAAGATTTTTTCCTCCGTGATGGTCCGGCCCCATACGCACCCCTCACAGGGGTTCTTCTCCTTCTTCTTCATCGTTACCGCCCTTTGCCGCATACGCCACGTTGAAGTTGGATAGGTCCTCCAGCGCCTCGTCTATGGCTCCTTTCAGCTTGTCGAATATGCCCGCTCGGTCGCCGCCCATCTGGGCCAGCTCCCCGGACAGCTTCGCAGGCAGGACCGACAGGCGGCCCCGGATGTTCAGGCACATGGTAGCCAGGCCCTTCTCGATGTCCTCCGTCCGGTGGAGGTTCCCCCGGCGCAGCTCGTTCTCCATGTCCGCCGCCTGGCGCTTGGCCCTTGTCAGCAGCGCCCGCTCGTCGTTGAAGTCTGCCTTGCAGCCTTTCCGCAGGTACATGATGTACCGCGCCACCGTGGATTTCATATCGTAGAGGCCGGGCGCTTTCTCGCTGATAACGCCCTCGTCTCGCAGCTGCCGGACCCGGCGCGGCGTCAGGGCCAGCCAGTCCGCCACCACGTTTGCCGTGTAGAGCTTCACACCTGTTCGCCTCCAGTCTCCCGGATGTCCTCGCGCTCCTCGTCCGGGATGACCGTTTCTTCTTCCTCGGCGTCCGGGGATTCCACGGTTCCGGTCGCCCGCATCCGCATGATTTCAAGCCGCTGCCGCTCCAGCTCCACGCGGGTCTCGTTCTCCTCCGCCGCCCGCAGGCTGTCCGCGATTTTGGCGATACGGCCCTGGACCTTGTAAAGCGCCTCCTGCAATTTCAGCACGCGGGCAAAGGCGCTGTCCTTGCTGTACATACCCATCTGCTGCTTGGCCCCGTCCTTCTTGTCCGGTCCTCTCCCGCCGGGCACCCGCATATCCAGAACACTATTGATATAAAGAGCGTCCTCCGGGGCGCGCTCATAGTCCGCTATTTTGCAAAGGATTTTGTTCTCCCGGAATTTGAGTATCTTCATCTCGTGCTCCAGCGCCTCCCGGCCTTTCAGCGGAGTGCGCTCCACAAACTGCTTTTCTTCATCCGTCAGCGCATCGAAAAAGACGGTGCTGTAGGCCCCGTCCTTCTCGGCGTTCTTATTCCTCACCGGCGCGCCCTTATGGCTCCCGGCGGCGTTCCGCTTTCCCTTGCTGTTCCGGTTGCCCGGCTGGCCGCCCCGCTTCCTCGGCGGGAGAGCATCGTCCCAGCGGTCCTTCGCTTTCCAGTCCCGCAGGGTCTTGTAGTTGACGCCCATCTGCTCGGCCAATTCCCGCAGGTTCACATCCTCGTTGCGGCTCCGACGGGCAATATATTCGGCCCTGGCGGTGTCGCGCTTCTCGCTTCGCTTCGGCACACGCCCACCTCCAGACAAAGCAAAGACCCGCGACGTTTCCGCCGCGGGCCAACTATTCACGCTATCAAAATACCACAGAAAACCTGCAGAAGTTGCTAATGGAGAAAAATTTTTTTGAAATTTTTTCTGCCGCAGGTCCCCGGCCCCGATTTTTTGACCCCCCTTCATTTTTCCGGCCCCTCTGGGGGAAGTGAAAAAACAGGGTCACACCTAAAAAAATTTTGCGCTCCCGAACCCGCAGACAAAAGCAGCCCCGCGGGAGGACCCGCGCGCCCGCGCGCGGTATAGTTCGCCCGCTCGCGCGCGCGTTTAGAATCTCGCGCGTGCGTGTGCGCTTGGTTCTCGGCTGGCTGGCTCTGCTGGGCTGGGCTTGGCGGCCTGCTGGGCGGCGCTGCCTGGCTGGTGCCTGCCTTGGTCGGTGCCTGCCTTGGCTGGCCCTGTTGGCCTTGGCTGGGCGGCCTGCTGGGCGGTGCTGCCTGCTGGGCGGTGTTTTGCAAGTGCCCGCCGCCCCGCTTGCATGGCCTTTGGGGGGACTATAGGGGGGACCGTATATAGCTTGTTATAATCCTCCTCCCGCGCGCATAAAACCCCTCGCCGCGGCGCTTTTGCAAGGCCGCCGCGAAAAGTTGCGGCCCGCCGCCGCCCCGGTCCCGCTCCGGTCCCGTCTCCAGCTGGCCGCCGTGCATCCCCTCCGCCAGTCGCCCCCGCCCCGGTTGCGGCGGATGTTCTGCCGGTCATGCCCTGCGGCCTGCCTGCTGCCGCCGCTGGAGCTTCCCACGGATTTTTTCACGGATTTTTTTCACAGAAATTTTTTCCGGAGAAAATCCCCGCCGCCGGACAGCTCGCCCCCGGCGGCATCCGCCCCAGCTGCCGCCGGTCTGCCGGTGCGGCCACGCTCCGCCCCCGGTCCCGCTGACAGCATCCGCCGCCGGTCTGCTCCCGGTCTCCCGGTCCGCCGGTCTGCTCCCGGTCTCCCGGTCCGTCGGTCTGCCGCCGGTCCGCTGCCGGTCCCGCCGACGGCATCCGCCGCCGGTCTCCATCGACGCGGCCCCGGCTGGAAATTTTCCGGCCCCGCCGCCGCGCCGAAGGGTTTTACGCGCACGGTCTGGTTGTTCTTCCTGGGTTATAATACGCCCCCTATAGTCCCCCATCCGGCCCGGTTTCCTGGCTGGAAATTCCGGGCACGAAAAAAGCCCCGGCAAGGCTCACACCCTGCCGGGGCTTTCCCGTTCTGCGTTTGTTTTGCTTTGCTATATCTTGCCCCCCTATAGTCCCCCCAAACCGTCAAACTGCACGAAAAACGGCCCGGAAATTTGTGCAAAAAAAGTTCCCAGGTCCCCCCTAAATGGGGACCGTGGGAAGGGTTTTCGGGGGGTTGACGCCGCCAAAATCGCCCGCTATCATTCGAGCCAAGCCAGACGGCCACGGCCCGACGGCCCAGCGAACCGCCGCAAGGCGTCCAGAAGGGGGAGGTGAACATGAACACGCCCACCACTGCCGAGCTGCTGGTGAAGGAAGCCAAGAGCGCGGAACGGCTCGAAATCATGGCGATGGCCGAAAAGGCCCAGACCATCGAAGAGTTCCGCAAGGCGCTTGAAGAGCGGCACAACGCCAGCAAGTAAAAAGCGCCGGGGGTCCCCGTAGCAAGGCACACCCCCGGCACAGCTCCACGGCCAGCGCGGCGAGTTCGCCGCCGTGCTGGTCATGTGTCAAGAATACCACGACCGCCCGCATAAGTCAAGCGGCCCACGCACTCAACCATGCAAAATGCACAATGCCAGACGCACTCAACCGTGCAACCTGCACAAATCGAAAATTTCCGCAAAAAATCGCTTGACAGCCGCACTCAACCGTGCTATTATGCAACCATCACAAGCGGCACTCAACCGTGCCAAACATCACAGCAGGCCAGCAGGCCAGGAGGAGAAAACAATGGAAACCATGCGTTTGATTGGCGACAAGCTCCGCGATAGAAATTATAACGGCATCACCGTTGACCGCACCTACTTCGGCCCGGAGTGGTGCAGGTCCCACGGCTACAGCATCACCCGCAGAGTGCAGGACGAAAGCGGCCAGCAATACGACATCTGGGAAAAGCCCGGTTATAAAGCCGCCATCCCCGTCCGCTAAAGCCCGCAAGGCCGACGGCATCCGCCGCCGCTGGTGCAAGTCCAGCCGCCCCGCCGGGGCGGGCGCTCATGGGCACAGCCCAAAAAATCAAAATGACCCGCCGCCCAGGGTGAAGGGCAGAAAGGGAATCCATGAATAACTCCAAGATTATCGCCAACGCGCTCCAGGCCCGCGGGATGACCGACGACCAGTTGCAGCAGCTCCTGACCGCCTACCACGGGGACCTCCCCTTCCACACCATCCCGGAATGGTCCCGCCGCGGCTACCACGTGAAGCCCGACGCCGAGCCGCTTTTCTCCTGCCTGCTGTGGAAGCACACCAGCAAGCCCAGCCGGGCCGCCGTGGAGGCCGCCGAGGAGGCCGGGGAGGACATCCCCGAAAACAGCCCGCATTTCTACAAGAAGCTGTCCCACATCTACAGCTTTTCCCAGGTCGAGAAGAACGCCCCCGCCGCCGACCTGGAGACCATCAAGGCCCAGCTGCAGAACCTGCCCGGCGTGGTCCTGACGGTCAAGGGAGAAAAGACCGGCGCGCCGGTGGTCTGGCTGACCGGCGACACGGAAGCCCACGCCGACGCCATCAAGGCCGCGGGCGGCATCTGGAGCCGCAAAAAGTCCGCCTACTGGGTGAAGCCCAGCACGGCGGCCCCGGCGGACAAGCCCGCCGCCCCCGCTCCCCAGGTGGAGCCGGAGAAGCCCGCCGCCCCGGCCCCCTGCACGGCCCTGGTCCCCGTGTACAAGTTCGATTTGCTCCCGGCCCCGGCCCCCCAACCGGGGCGGGAGGAGGCCCACAAAAAGCCCGCCCGCGTTTATGAGACCTGGACCATCCACCCCGGCAAGCGTACCCCGCAGCCCTGGAAAAAGTGCGAGTTCGCCACCGTCCGCCGCAACGAAAAGACCCAGCAGCCGGAAGCCTGCAAGATGACCGGCTACACCGACGGCATTTATAACTATTACAGCGCCGGGTCCCTCTGGTTTGCCATCCATCCCGTGTATGGTCTGGCCGTCTCCACCGCCCACAGCCGCAAGGCCGCCCAGGCCGACGCCATGAAGAACGCCGACAAGGTGAAGCGCGTCGAAGCCCAGGCCGCCCAGGATGACCGGCTGCAGAAATACGCGGCCCTGGTCAAGTCCGCCAACGACGGCGACAACGTGACCCTGTTCTAATCTCCCAGCCCGCAAGGCCGACGGCATCCGCCGCCGCTGGTGCAAGTCCAGCCACCCCGACCGGGGCGGGCGCTCATGGGCGCAAAACCCAAACACAAAACAAGGGAGGCCAAAACCATGCCGAAATACTACGAAATCAGCGAGGACGCCGCGCGCCGGTCCCACGAGGCCATGTCCATGTCCGACTACAAAACCGGCAGCGCAACCGCCGAATACCGGGCCGCTGTTGACAGCGCCGCCGAGCTGGTGGAGAAACAGAAAAAGCGCGTCAGCCCCTTTTACCACGACAAGCTGGACGCCCTGCTGGACCGCTACGCCCGCCGCCTGGCCGACTGGACCAACGCCCACAACCGGAACGGGGCCAGCTGTCCCTCCGTCCTGGTCGCCGGTTTTTCTAACTTCCCCACCCGCAAGAAGGAGAGACAGAACGCCAGGGAGGACAGCCTCTGGAGGGAGTATCAGGAGATACAAACCATCCTGGACAAAATCAAGAGCGTTGGCACCGGCCCCGTGGACCCCACCGACCCCCACGCCCGCGAAATCCTGGAGGAGCGCCTGCAGAAGCTCCAAAACACCCTGGACCGCGGCAAGGCCATGAACGCCCACTACCGCAAGCACAAAACCATGCGCGGCTTCCCCGGCCTGACCGACGAGGGCGCGCAGCGTCTGGACAAAGAGCTGGCCGATGCTCCCTCTTTCGCCCGCGCTCCCTTCCCCAGCTTCGAGCTGTCCAGCCTGCGGAACAAAATCAAGCGGACCCAGGAGAACCTTTCCAAGCTGGCCGACATCGAGGAGCACAAAAACGACGCCGAGAACGTCCAGCAGTTCGACGGCGGGCACATCGTCCACAACATGGAACAGAACCGCCTGCAAATCATCTTTGACGAAATCCCCGACGCCGACACCCGCGCCGCTCTGAAATCCGAGGGCTTCCGCTGGTCCCCCAGAAATCAAGCCTGGCAGCGCCAGCTCACACGAAACGCCGAGGCCGCCGCCCGCCGGGTCCTGAACATCCCCGCCACCACAGAACCGGCCACCACAGAACCGGCCAGCGCGGAAGATGACGACTTTTCCGACATCGACCCCGCCGCCGTCCGGGCGGAGCTGGAGCGCCGCGGCGACAACTCGCCCTTTGTCCAGCGCGTCATGGAGGACGTGGAGCGAATCGCCGCCAGGGAGGCCGCCGAGGACCTGCCCGCCGCCGCCAACGGCCAGCTGCTTTTCCCCCAGGAGTAACACAAAACGCCCGCAAGGCCGACGGCATCCGCCGCCGCTGGTGCAAGTCCAGCCGCCCCGACCGGGGCGGGCGCTCATGGGCACAAAACCCAAACCACAAAACGGAGGTCATCACAATGGCAGCGATTGAGAGAAAAATTCCCGGCACCTTTTCCAAGGTCCCCGGCGGCTATGCCCAGCAGACCGGCCCGAACACACAAATCTTCATCCCGGATATGTGCGCTTCCAGCTTCATCCCCGAAACCGGCGAGCTTAACGGCTACGCCCCCGACTACGAGGCCATGGAGGCCGCCAAGGCCCCCGCCGCCGTGGCCGACAAGCCCGGCGTGTACGCCTACTACTACGAGACCCAGCACGCCCCGACCGGCTGCGACTTCTCCGCCGAGCTGGCCTACTACGGCAAGCACTACTTCCTCCGCCCCCTGCATGACGGGCTTCCCAAGCTCCACGGGCGCGGCATCACCTACGACGAGAGGGACGGCAGCTACACGGTCACAAAACGCGCCTACGAACAAATCAAAGCGCAGTACAAAATCAGCTACGAAATGTGCTTCGATTGACCCGCAAGGCCGACGGCCCCAGGCCGCCGCTGGTGCAAGTCCAGCCGCCCCAGCCGGGGCGGGCGCTCATGGGCACAAAACCCAAAATCCCGCCGCCCAGGGTGAAGGGCAGAAAGCAGCAGAATGGAAAACGTCTATTTCCGGGCCGAGGTGTGGAACACCGCAGACGGCGGTTATTGGTCCACTGTCGGTTTATATCAGACCTACGAGGAAGCGGCGAAAAACCTTCCAGCGCGAGGCGTAAATCTCCCGCGGATCGTTTCCGTTGATAACACGCACGGTCATTTTGAAAGCGTCGTCAAGTGACCCGCAAGGCCGACGGCCCCAGGCCGCCGCTGGTGCAAGTCCAGCCGCCCCCCGCCGGGGCGGGCGCTCATGGGCCACAAAACCCAAAACGCACGCGAACGCACAAAAAACACACGCAGGGAGGTACACAAAATGCGTTATCAAATTCTCTACAGCAAGCGCGGCTGGCCGCTCACCGTATGGATGGACGACGAGGCCGCCGCCCGCAAAATGGCCGCCGGTCTGCGAAAAGCCGGTTACTCCGTCACCGTATGGGCGCACACCGCGGAGGGCGCGCACAAAACGGATATTTGACCGCCCGCCAAACAACACGGTTGAATCCCGCACTAAACCGTGCTATAATGCACACACAAAACCAAGGGAGGTGCCATCGTGCCCATCAGCGAAAACAAAAAGGCTTCCAACGCCCGCTACACGGCAAAATGCGATTTTATCAACATCCGCCCACTGAAACCCCAGGGCGAGCGCATCCGCGCCGCCGCCGCCGCATCCGGCCAAAGCCTGCAAGGTTACATCCTCCAGGCCGTGGAGGAGCGCATGGCCCGCGAGGCGCGGCAGGAGGGAGGCGAACCGTGAGCGACACAAAGGTTTTCCTGCCCTACAGCTGCGTTTCCTCCTTCCCGGACGGCATCCGCCGCCGGTTTTCCGGCCTGACCCGCGAACAGGCTTTTGCCGCCCTGGTGGCCTACGCCGGCGCGGGCCACGGCGGGGAATACGGCCCCTGGTCCTGGGTGACGGACGAAAACTATGTCAAGGGCGAGTATTGCGGCCTGAAACCCCCGCCGCCGGTTATCGACCCGCCCTTCCCCGTGCTGGACCTGACCGATTGCAGGACCGAGGAGGAGCGCCGCAAGGCCCTCCAGGACCCCTTCGACCCCGACGGCGAGCCGTGACCCGCCCCACAAAAAGAAAGCCCCGCAGACGCCGACACGCGGCCTCCTGCGGGGCTTTTCCCTGTCTATTCGCAAATTGTTTTTCCAGCGCGGTTCCCGCGTCCGCGGAAGTGACCGCATCACGCGCAAAATGACCCCGGACCAAAAACACAAAATCGGCCCTTTCCCACCGACCTCCGGCAGCCCTCCCGCCGACCGGCGGACGGCCCCGGACCCGCCGCCCCCGGCGTCGTGTTCAGGGCGGCAGGGAGGACCCCGGCAACATCTATACGCGCGCGCGCGAAGCGCGGGCCAGAATCTCGTCGTACATGGGCACCTCCTCCAGAGCTTCCCCCAGGCGTTCCACGGCGCTGTCGTACCACCGCCGCACCGTGCTGTCCGGCTTCCCGTAGCGCACCGCCAGCTTCGCCCAGCTGCACCTATCCCGGTGGCGCTCAAAAATCAGCCTTTTGCACCTACCGCCCAGCGCGTCGATGCACCCCTGGATGTTCTCCCGGTCCATCAGCAGCACCCGGTCCTTCACCGCGATTTCCTCCAGCCGGTTCCTGACGTTGCGCTCGTCCAGCCGGGCGGCCAGCTCCTCGGTGGGCTTCCCCGGCATGGAGCTGTGCGGCACGCCGTCATACGACAACCCGCGCAGGCTGTTGTATTGGTCCTCCAGCTCCGCCCGCTCGCTGTCCAGCAGCGCCCGCATGGCTGGAATCCCAAAATAATACGCTATCATCGTTTTCACGTCCTTGCGCCGCATAACTCCGCCTCCTGATTGCTTATTTCTTCTCCGCCTGCTCCGCCGCGGTCACAGGCCGCTCGCGGAGTTTTTCCTGGTTGGCCTCCAGCGCCTTACGCTTGAAAAATTTCCTCTGCGCGTGCTGGAGGATGTTCTTGCCGTAGTAGCTCGGCATGGCCCGTTTTTTCTTCATGGCAGATACTCCAGCTCCTCCCGGATGTCATCGGGCACATTCCCGCTCCACACGTAGGAGTTCTCCAGGATGTAGTTGTTGTACGTGGCCGCGGTCTTATTGGCCCGCATTTTGGCCTGCTCGGCCCAGCCCTGTTTTTCCCGGTCCTCGCTGTCCCTGTACTGCTCCCAGGTCAGCCGGTCGCCCTCGTAGGACGAAACCATAGCCCTGCAGGTGTCCTCCACCTTCTTGCGCGTCTCGTAGCTGGTCGCGTCGTCCGCTTTCTGGACCACCCCGAACCACAGGTTCCAGGTCGCCCGCCCGGACGGCGTGAGGAAGTAACCGGCGGCCAGGGCCACCACCACCAGCAGCGCCGCCAGCGCCACGCGGGTTTTCTTGTCCATGTCAGCCCGCCTCCTGCGTCAGCACCGTGGGCGCGTCCAGCTCAAAGGGGATGTCGGAGTACAGATAGGTCCCGGTCCACTCCACGTATTTCCCGTCCGGCGTGAAGAAGAAAATCCCGTTGTCGTTCTCCCCGTAGCTGCCGTCTACGTCCGCAAGTTCCGTGTTGTAAACAAATTCGCACAGGCCCCATCTTTCTTCGATGTAATCCGGCGAGAGAAAGCTGTTCAGGCTGGACACCTTCCCGTCCACGATGAACCGCCCGACGACCCCGCCGCCCTCGGTGAACAGGACGATGTACCCCAGCGGCTTTTCCACCTCGCATGGCAGGGTGTCGGCCTTTTGCCGCTGGCCGTTGACCCAGTACGCCCGCCGAATCAGGTTGTAACGCTCCAGGGAGTAGTCAATGTCCGTCGGCGTGGGCTGTCCCATCGTCAGCTCGTCCGTGACGCCCTGGGTGTCTTGGATATTCTTCTCCGTGCCAGATGCCGGGTTTTCGTCGTCGCAGCCGCACAAGCTCAACAGCAGCAGCCCGGCCAGGATAAGCGCAACGATTTTCTTCATGTCTCTTTTTCCTCCTGATTTTTTATTTGCATCAGCGCCCGCGCGGGACGCCAGGTGCTCACGTCTCGCCGCCCGCGGCCTGGTCATTCTCGAACAGGTCCTTTTGCCCAGGGTCCACGATGGCGGCCAGTCTGGCCTCCTGCTCCCGCCGCTCCCGCTCCTCCATGGCGTTCACCGTGAGACGGCACATCCGGGCCAGCTCCTCCAGCTTATCCACAAAGCCCATCTTGATAGTGTCCATTGGCATGATGACCGCCGTTATCTCCAGGCCGTTCTTCGCCACGATGTACGTCCGCCCGCTCGCGGTCCTCCGCTCGAACAGCTGGAGATAGTCGGCCATATCCTCCAACGGGGCCAGGTATGCGTTCTGAATGAACACGATTCCCTCCCGCGTGCTGAACGGCTTCACCACAAAGCCGTTATACTCCACCGTGGGCCAGTCGTCATGCAGGCACCGCTCCCCCTGCTCCCAGTCGTCCAGACACAGGTATTCCGGCACTTCCACCCGGCGGAAGGAGCACTTTTTCCGCTTCTTCTCGGTGATGTCGAACATGGTACACAGGTTGTCATCGTCCAGCAGCGGCAGCCCGTCCAGGGGATAGAGGGCCACGCCGTCCCCCAGCCACTGGCGGACCTCGCCGCCCTCGCGCACCTCGTCGCACAGGCGGAACACTCCCTGCCTGCTGCACAGCGCGGCGACTTTTTTCAGCTTCATTCCCAGGCCGCCCCCTTCTCGTCGTTCTCCAGCATTTCCACCGGGTCATCCGCTCCCACGTGGGCGGCCAGGAGCGCGTTCATGGCGTCCTCTTTCGATGCGTTCTCCACGCTGACGCTCCAGTGTTCCCCGACGCGGCACGCCTCCACCTTCCGGTTCCGCTTGAACGCCCTCACCAGCTCGCCCACGCCCTCCAGCGCATATTTGACAGCACCGGCGGCGGCGGAGAGCAGAATCAGGAATCCCAGCCAGGTCCAAAAGCTGGAGAAGATAAATTTCAGAAATTCCATGCTAAACCTCCTGAATCTCGATTTGAAACCGCTCGCGCATGAGTTTTTTCTTCATCTCGTACACGCGCGTCTTGGTGGCCCGGCTTTTCACGTCCTCCACCACCAGAATCCAGTCGCAGACCTCCACGCCGGTCTCCGTCCTGTATGGGCGCAGCTCCGGGAGCAGATAGGAGAAGTCCGCCTGATACCGGATGGCCCGGACCCGGACCCCCTCCGGCGTGGTGTACGCTTCCTGCAGGGTGAACTGCGGCTGTAACCGCAGCTCCCGGATTTGCCCGGCGTGAAGCAGGGCAATCAGCTCGTCATACCGGCGCGCCTCTTTCCGGGAATCGAACCGGACGGCCCCGCCGGACGTGGTGGGCCGCTGGTCCTTCTGGTTGTGATATTTGCGCTCCCGCTCCCCCTTGGCCGCCGCCCGCTGACGGTTTTGCTCCGCCAGCTGCTGCATGGCCTTGACCTGGTAGGCAGGGGAGAGGTCCCGCAAATCAATCCCCATTCCCGGCCCGCCTGCCTTTCCGGCGCTTCTCCAGGCAGTAGTCCCGGATGATGGCATACCGCTCGGCCTCCGTGGTGTTCGCCACCAGCATCCCATAGCTGACTTTACGCCGTCTCGCCTCCCGCGCCAGCGCGGACAGGGCTTCCGAATCCGTGGCACACCCGCCGCCGGGCAGCTCCACCATGTACCTGCTCATGTTTTCCGTTTTCCTCCTTTTTTTCGGTCTCCCGCCTGCACTCGCAGATTTCTCCCGCGTCCAGGCGGTCGCCGCAGAAGCGGCAAACTCTGTACTGTCTCCCCAAACTCTCACCCCCTTAATTCCGCCGCCGGATGGCCGGTTTTTTCGCAAAGCTGCTGTCCTGTTTGTAGAGCCGGGCCACAAGGTAGCATCCGCCGTTCACGTCGTTGTGGAAAGCCTCCGCCTTTGCCAGCAGATAGCCGGGATAGAGGGCTTCAAACTGCGTGCTGTCCTGGATGTTGTCCGCCAGCTCCCGCGCCCGTCTCCCGGATATGCGCCCGTCCCTGGTCCTCGGTTCTGGGTCCACCAGATTCTTTGAGGCCGTCCACGCTTTTTTCCCTACGGGGGATTTCACGATGTAGTGCCCCAGCCCGGCCAGGCCCTCCTCGGTGAACTGCAGCCGCCGGGAGTTGGCATAGCCATTGGTCCACAGACTTTCCAGCGTGTCCCGGTCTATCCCCCCGCCGATGGTGACGTGGTGGTGGTATCTCCCGCCGCGCTTCCCCCGCTCGGTGACGGCTATGTATTTCAGCTCCCCCAGACCGTTCTTCTTCATGTACCGGCGGACCCGCCGAAGGTAGTTTGTCAGCTCCTTCTTGGCCGCCTCGTCACTCTCCGGCTGTACACGGTAGGTCAGGTGTATCTCCATGTCCGCCGGTGTAAAATTCGCGTGGAGCAGGCGGACCAGCTTTTCCTCCCGGTGTCTCTGGTTGAGCTTCTTCTGTGCCTCGGTGGACGGCTTCCGCCTGATTCGCTTCCCGCCCTTTGCCGCCGGACCAAAGACTGGGTAGATATAGGCATCCAGATATTCCCCGCAGAAATACCGCTTCTCCCGGTAGACCGTCCTCATGCTTTTTCACCCCCCCCGGTGTGGTCGTTAAATTACTACCCCATACAAGCCCGAAACGCGCCGCGGCGCGTTGATTTTTTCGCTCTTGTATGTGCCCCCGGAGTGTGGTAAAATAGGCTTGTCCAACTTGATGCGCCCTCCGGGGCGTCCGCCCTGCGCCAGCCTCCCACAGCTGACGCAGGGCGTTCTTTTTTCACCAGAACCTTGTGGCCCAGTGTCCGCCGACCCTAAAATCAATAGGCGGCTTCGCCACCATGTCGAGCATGGGGAACACAAAGGTTCCGAGGTATTTGACCGTCGTGTAGCTCTCGTCCGGCGGCAGCTCCGCCAGGATTTCCAGGATTTTATCGACAGTCGCCTTGACGCTCTTTACTTTTTCCTCCATGCTTTTTTCTTTCCCGGCCCCGCCGTCCTTCTGCCCAGCTTCCTCCTTGGGCTTCTCGCTCTCCTGCGCCTGCGTGATGGAATCCACCGCCCGCTGGGCGGCACCCTCTCCACAGTCCCGGTCATACAGGTGCTCGTCGAACTCGTCCCCGGCCAGGTCCACCTTCATCACGCGCCCGTACAGGTAGTCAAAGGCTGTGTTCTTCTCCAGCAGCTCCCTGCAGCGGTCCTCGGTGACGGTCCCCTCCGGGGCGGCGTGCATGAACCCCATCCCCTCGACGTGGCTGTTGTCGTACAACGCTTTCAGGACCTTCGCCTTGTCCAATCCCTTGATGCTAACCATTTTTTACCCTCCGTTTTTGATATTTGGACCCGTTTCCGGGATTCCATCGTTCGTCATTCAGCCAGCGCAGGTGCTTACAGCGCCGCATGGCGCACCCCCGCCGCCGTATGTAGACATCGTTCATCAGCCGGTCGTGCAGGTCACACCAGGCCGTTGCATTGGCGGGCGGTTTCTTTTTCTTCGGCACCGCTTACCACCAGCTTCTCACGTCCCGCATGAAGTCCCGGATGGTCGTTCCCACCGCGTACCACAGCACGGGAAGGAGCAGGGCCAGCGCCTCGCCGCCCACGGCGTAGTAGCCGCGCTCTTTCAGGGCGTAGGCAGCGCCGACCTTGTACAGCACCACCCCGGCCACGGTCAGGAACCCATACCAGGCCACGGCCCCCCAGTTGACCTTGGCCGCGCGCTTCCGCACGGCTCTCCACACCCTGGCCGTCCGCCGTTTCCAGCTCCTCGGCCTGCGAACAGTAATCACGATTTCCACAGTTTGCATTGTTTTCCCTTCTTTCACATTGTCATTTGTTCAAATTCCGCCTCCGTGGCGGATATTCTTTTTTCGGCCATCTCCCGGTAATCCTCGTTGATTTCTACGCCTATGAAGTTCCGGCGCAGCCGCTTCGCAACGACCCCGGTTGTCCCGCTCCCGGCGAACGGGTCCAGGACGGTCCCACCCTCCGGGCAGCCTGCCAGGATGCACGGCTCGACCAGCCTTTCCGGGAACACGGCAAAGTGCGCGCCCTTGAATCCGCCGGTGGCGACGGCCCACACATCCCGCTTGTTCCTGGTCCCGGTCCGGTTCGCCGTGTTCCCGTGGCTCGTCCTTTTCACCCGCGCGCTGTTCTGGAAGGACCGCCCGCCGGTGTAGGCCCCGCCGCCGCGGAAGGTTTTGGCGTTCCCTTTCCGGCTGGCGCACGGCTCCCGCAGGGCCGCCGCGTCAAAGTAGTATCGCGGGGACTTGGACAGGAGGAAAATATATTCGTGGCTCTTGGTGCATCGGTCCACGACGGCCTCCGGCATACAGTTCGGTTTGCTCCAGATGATGTCCTGCCGCAGATACCAGCCGTCCGCCCGCAGGGCAAAGGCCAGCATCCAGGGAATCCCCATCAGGTCCTTGTACTTGTAGCCCTTCGGCGTCCGCTTCTCGGTGTGGCCGCACCGGTTCCGCGTGTTCCCCGGCGGATTGTTCCCCGACCTGGTGGCGTAGCTGTCGCCCATGTTGACCCACAGGGTCCCATCCGGGCGGAGGACCCGCCGCACCTCGCGGAAAATCTCCACCAGCTTCTCGATGTACTCCTCCGGCGTGGCCTCCATCCCGATTTGCCCCGGCGTGCCGTAGTCCCGCAGGTTGTAATAGGGAGGGGAGGTTACACAGGTATATGCGCTTTCTGCCTCCAGGCCCCGCAGCTGCTCCAGGGCGTCACCCAGCAGCACAGTTTCCATCCAGCTTCACCGCCCCGTCCTGAAACAAACGCAGGTCCGCACGTGTGGGACGAATCCCACCTCCAGGTCCGGCCTCCACGGCAGGCCGCTTTCCGTCCCCACGAATTTCCGCCCCTCGTCGGTGTAGAAAACGTCCGTCCCCGTGTTCTCCGCGACAACGACCGGTTCCGGGTCCACCGCGACATACTTTCCCTCCGGCGTCTGAATCCAGTCGATTTCAGCGCCGCACATTCTACATCGGCTCACGGCATCCACCCCCATTCCTATTTATTTAATGTATCGGCCCGCGCCCCGGCCTCGCCCCGCATCAGCGGGCACCAGGCCGGAACATAGGGGAGATAGTGCGCATGACCGACGACGTACCCCCGGCACGGTCCCGGCGCAAAGCACCTTGCCCACAGCTCGCCGCTTTTCTCCGGCTCCCTGACCACGTGGCCGCAGCCCTCGCAGGTTCTGGAGAAGT
Source organism: uncultured Dysosmobacter sp. (assembly GCF_947631635.1). Lineage (GTDB taxonomy): Bacteria > Bacillota > Clostridia > Oscillospirales > Oscillospiraceae > Oscillibacter. Next base: position 5,593 of record NZ_CANRMB010000029.1, on the reverse strand, counting down.
CCGCCCGCGGGCCGCTCATGCTTTTTCCATCTCCGCCCGCAGCTTGTCCTTGATGTAGTAGTCCAGGCTCAGCTCCTGGCACAGCGTCTCCACCTTTCGCCCGAACTCCGCCCAGTTGATGTCTGACGGCCAGTAATTCAGCTTCCCGATTTTCACGCGGTCAAAGTTGCCGTGGAATGTCCGCAGAATCTCCAATACATCGGATTCCACCAGGACCGGCTCGAAGGAGACCCAGGTTTTTATCCCGCGCTCTTTCGCTTCAATGAGCGCCGACATTCTTTTTGACAGCCTGATTGCTTTCGGCTCGCGCAGGTAGCTTTCCGCCTCCCCGCCGGAAACCGTGATGCCGTACCAATCCCCACCGTCCAGCAGGTCAAAGTCCCGGCTCCCGTCTCCCTTGGTGAGAATCTGCACGTGGTTCCCACTGTCCTTTAGGAGCTTGATAATCTCCCGCGTGGGCGTGGTGTCGTAGCCGGTCGGGTATGGGTCACACGTAAAGCACAGGTGAACGGTTTTCCCTGTGATTTGCTCCATATTGAGCTGGTGGGCCACCTCCGCCACAATGTCCCTGCGCGGCTCCACGTGGGAGTGGAAATCCTCCCGCTCGCGGCGGAGGACCTGCGGCGCGAAGCAGTAGTAGCAGCGGTGCGGGCATCCGGTGTAGATGTTTATGGCGTATTCCGCATACTCCGCCGCCGCGCCTTTTGGCTTATAGATTGGCTTCACTCCTGAACACCTCCTCAATTTTTGAGCACCAGCCGCTCCACCCCGTTCTCGTCCCGCTCCAGGACCCCGGCGTGGATAAGCGCCTTTCTCCACTTCTCGACCTTGGGATTCCATCCACAGCGCCTGCACACATCCGGCGCGCACTCCGACCCCGGCGGCCCCGGCATATTCCGGCCCAGCTGGCACCGCTGTTCTTCCTTCAATGGTTTTCACCTTCTTTTTCCCGCACTCTGCGGTCCCATGCGTATTCCGCCATATACATTTCTCTGTATGGCTTTGTCCTCAACCCGCAGGTGCAGCATTTTATGTAGTAATATGACCTGATGAACGTGTAGCGCATCTCCGCTATTCCACCGCAGCAGGGGCACCGCTTCGGCCCCATCGGGCTAAACATTCCCCGCCTCCACCGGCGGGCGGCGATATGCCACCCACGTTTTCCCGTAGTCATCCTCCCACAGTGAGAGCTTTTCGCCATAGATTGCCTGGATGTGCGCCGGGCCTCCGTATGTGGGCACCATGTCCAGGACGGCGGCGCAGCATTTCCTTTCCCGGAAAAGCGGCCTCCCGTCGATGTTGGCGACGTAGATTCCCTCGCACCGCATCGTCATCTTGCGCAGCTCCTCCAGCGTGAGCGGCTGTTCCTCCGCCTGCTCTGCGCATACGCATCCGCCCGGTTGAACACTTGGGAAAAGAGACACATCATGCACAAGCGCAACCTGCTCGCGCCCGACATAACACCCCGCGCTCGACATAGGTTTACCTTTCCACAGCTTCACAAAGCATTTCCCTACATCGTCCCGGCTTACCCACTTGACCCCATACGCCCGGCACCGCTCCAGCTCCACCTCCGTCAGCAGCTGGTCGCGGATTGAGGAAACGGCCCGACTGCAGGCGTCCGCCGCTGCCTCCAGGTTCTCTCGCAGGTTATCAACGGCCAGGCGGCAGGCGGCCTCCACCAGCTCCACGGCCTCGTCGTGGGGCAGGCCGTACAGGGCCGCCGCGGTCGTGTCCGGGTCAAGGATTCTCACAGCTTCCTCGATTTTCATTTCACACCCCCGCCAAAAAGGCCACCGGCTTCCCGGTCTTGGCACAGTACGCTTGCTCCAGCATGGCCCCCTCGCTTTCGTTCCAGTCCGGGAGGAACACGGCCCTGTCCGCACAGTCGAGCATGGCAAAGCAGATGTGCATATAGTCCGCCTGGTTCAGCCCATTCGGCAGCGTGGCCGGATTCAGGACCACATTCCCGGTCATCTCCAGCGCGCGGGCGGCCCGCCCGAACTTCATGCGGTATTCCGGGTCTCCCGTGATTTTCCCGGCTATGTAGACTTTCTCCATCACGTTCCATCTCCTGCTTTCATCGTTTCAAAATAGAATCTGACCTTGTGCGGCGTCGGCTGCACCAGCCCAAACCGCACAGCGTTCCGATATGTCACGCTGTCCCGCTCCAGGACCGCAGGCATCCGCTCCAGCGCGGCCCGGAACTTCTCCAGCGTGAACGTGTGCTTATAGTGGTTACAGGAGCGGCAGGCCGGGAGGATGTTTTCCAGGTCATTCAGCCCCGCGCCGCCATCCAATTCTTCATAGAGCTTCACCGGCTTTACGTGGTCCAGCTGCATTTCCTGTCTGGTGATTTCCTGCCCGCAGTAGGCGCAGCGCCCGCCGGTCTTTTGGTACACCGCCTCCCGCTCCGCGCTGGTCCATTTCTTGCGGTCCGCCACCTATCGCACCCCCTATCCGCCGAGAACGCCCTTCGCCATTTCCAGCAGCTCCGTCGCGTGGTCGTGGTCCACGATTTTGCACCGGCCCTCTTTCTTCGGGTCCGGCTCAATGGCCCACGTGGCCTTGTTCGCCATCAGCTCGAACTTCTTCTGCACGGAGGACAGCACCCGGTCATACTTCGCCCGGTCCGCTCGCCACCGGAGGAAGTCGCCGTACTCCTCCTCCGTCATCTCCACATAGCACTTCATTCCGCGCTCGCCCCCTCTCCGATACGCTTAAACCGGATGACCCACACCCAGGGATTGGCTGCCCAGCCGTACAGGGCGCGGTCCGCCGCCTTGATTGTGCTGCCCCAGTAGTTTGCAAAGGCGCTCCTGGCGGATTCAAAACATTGGTCCGGCCTTTCCACGTCCTTGAAGTGATAGCCCGGATGGTGTATGGGCTTTGCTCCGTGGAATGTTTTTCCGCCGTCTACGCTCATTTTCCACGGCGGCGTATATTCCCCGAAGTCCGTATATCTCGCACCCTCGTCTATGGCCTGCTCCTCGGTTATGTCATGCAGGCGTTCCACCCGCACATCCTCCGCTCGGAGGAAAAGCCGGGCTGCCTCCCGCGGCATGAAGTAGGGGGATTGCCACTGTTCAAACGGCTTATTCCCGTACTTGGCCCACCTCTCGGCGCGGTCCTTGTCCCGGAACATGAACCGGACGGTTTCCCCGTCCTTGAATCCGACCACATACCCGGTCTCTCCGAACATCCCCATACAGCGCCACGGCTCCGGCACATATAGGACCTCGCCATCCTGGTACGGCTGGCGCATCCTGTACCCGTGCCCATCGTCCCAGCCCAGCCAGCCGATTTGATTCCACCTCGGATATGTCGGCTGCGGCTTTATGGCCCGCCGCGTCACCGTCTTTCGCCCCTCGCGGACGGCCTGGGCCATCTCGGCATTGAACAGAATCGGCTTCACGCCTCCGCCGCCTCCTTTGCCTTTTTGCACTTCTCCAGCCGCTTGCAGGTGAAGCACCGGCCATGGGTCCCGCTCCGGTCCCCGATGGTACAGATAAGATAGCCCCGCTCCATCTTGGACTTCTGGCACTCCTTACACTTCCCGAAGCGGCGGCAATCCTTGTCACACATTCCGTTTCCCCTCCTTTAGAAAAGTCTGTAGTTTAATTCGTCCTCCTCCAGCATGGACCACCTGAAAACCTTGTCGTCCGGTGACAGAAGGTGTTCGTCCTCCATTTGGAAGCGCCTGTCAAAGTCGTGGACGGTGTGGCCGTCCGGATGGAAGTTTACCGGGCTGTCAGCGTCCCATTTCATTAGGAGCGCCCACAGGTCCGGGTAATCCCGCCGCAGGAGGCGCAGCTGGTTCACTCCCTGGTTGTGGCACATCCAGCACCCGTCCCGGCAGCTCGCCGTCGCCCCGTAGGACGGGGCCAGGATTCCGTTGTACTTGCAGTACAGGCCGCATAGCCCTTCCTCGATTCCGAACTCCACCAGCGGCGCGCGCTTTCTGTCCGATATTTGCCCAAACCTCTTTGGCTCGTCCGCCGCTATTCCAATGTACTCCACGATATTTCTACCGCCCCTCGCGGCGGGGCTGTTCAAAAAGTGCGTTTTGAGCTTCTGGCACCAGGCCCCCCGCCGGTTGATGGAGACGGGGAATCCGTAGATAGTCGATTTTGAGTTTCTTGCACCAGCTCCCGATTTGTGCAGGGAAGCCTTGGATGCGGTTCTTTTGCGCTCCGTTTGAGGTCTGACTGGCACCACGGTCCCCACAGCGTCGGGAATCCGAGTATCTTGCCTTGTTTCCAGGACCCCCCCCCCCGCGCGGTCTTGCGCTTGGGGACGTGGTAAAACAGCTTCTCATAAGTCACCTTTTCGCCGTCTTTCATGGCGCAAAGGTGCTCAACTTCTATCCTGTACTTCCTCCAGATGTATTCGTCGGCCATCTCCTTGAACTCGACCATCTTTGGATGCTCTCCCCGGATGGTGTCCGTGGCCCAAACGTCGGTGGTTGTAATCCTATCCAGCGGCAGGCCGCGAGAAATGATGACATCCAGCATTTTGAGGCTATCCTTTCCGTGGCTTATCCTCGCAACGTACTGTACCCCTCCACTCTCGCCGTCCACTTCTTTGCCCTCCTGTTACTTGATTTCATACTTCGGCAGGACCGGGCCTCTGATAGAGACATCCGCAAGCCCGTCGCCGCCGTCAAAGGCCAGCAGCAGCTTCTCCCACGCTTTTCTCCGCGTTTCCGCTTTGATGATTGCGCTTTCCGTCGCCCCGTTGCTGTAGGTGACGTTCGCAATAAATTTCAGCATGGCGTCCTCCTTAACCCTTGTTCCAGATTTCGTCCACGCGCTGGTGGCACCCCTCCAGGCTCCCGCTCAAAACCCAGTCCCGCACGGTCTCCCGCGCCAGCCTGTTTGAGTAGATGTACTCCTCGTCGAAGTCCTCCTCCAGCGTCTCCCGGTCGTAGAACTTCACGATTTCGCCGCCAGCGCCCTGCATATCCAGGGCCAGCATGACCCGCCCACTGAGGTTTCGCATATCCGGTTGGATGCGCACCCGCATTTTTCCGAGGCACATAGAGAAGAATCCCTCCGACACCCCGACGGTCTGCGCCAGTCCCTTTGCCGTCCCCAGCTCTTGGGCCGCCAGCGCCCGCGCCGTTTTCAGCGTCAGCCGGAACCCGCCGGGATAATACTTCTTAGCCACCGTTTCCAGCCCCTTTCTGTGCCTGGCCGTTGCCGCGTCCCCTCTGCTCGTAGGATTGCTGAATCCGCATTTGCGCCAGGTCCGCGCTGTACCGCAGGCGCTGGTTCGGCAGCCTGCTTCCGTCCTGGCCGCGCCGCAGTTCAGAGTAGAGGGAGGACAGCGGGGCACCCAGCTTCTCCGCAATCTTTTTCGCCTGGACGCCATCTTCCCACAGGCTTTGAATCGCCAGCCGCTCCTCGTAGGAGCGCGTAATATAGCAGCGTGCCATACCTTTTTCACCTCCCAGGCATAAAAAAATAAGTTTGCCGGTCCTTGTCGGACCTTGCAAACTTATAGTAATGGCTGCTAGAAGGAAAAAATCTGATGAAAAGTGTTGACAAACCAAAATCTTTGTGCTACAGTAAATGTCACCGCCGGAAGCGGC
>NZ_CANRMB010000028.1 GCF_947631635.1 uncultured Dysosmobacter sp. | reverse complement strand
CTCATCAAGCGCTCCGAGCGGAATCCCATCGTCACGGAGATGCTGGGGGGCACCTTGAAGGGCCGCACCCATGAGCTCCTCCATGTGCACTATCAAAAAAAGGGAAAATGATCAAAAAAGGTCTGGCGCGAAAGCGCCAGACCTTTTTATTGCTGTATAAATGAAAACCACGGGCTAAGCCCGTGGTTCTAAAAAGGCTAAGCCTATGCGGAGAAAAATGAGAAGAAAAGAGACCAAAGAAAGCAACCAGGTTGAGTACAAGCACGAATATAGACATTGGAACTAAATGAAAAGAACCCAAGCAAGAAAAAGTCTCGGAGAGACGAAAAAGACTGCACCCCACCGCCGATAAAAATCGGCAGCAGGGCACAGATGCAGTAGAAATAAAATTCGAAAGCCTTTAGGCTTTGCCAGTAAAAGCCCCTTATAGGGGCGAGTGCAGGCCACCCGTTATACGGGTGGTCCTGACTCCGATTCTTTTGTCACAGCCCGGCGGACGTCTCCTGAAAAATAGAGAGACCCCAGGGCGCAGACCGCGCCGTCAGGCCCCGCGGCGCGAATGGCGGCGGCCACGCCTGCCTCCACGGTGCTGCAGACCTGTGCGGGGATCCCCCGGGCCTCCAGCAGGCCGCACAGCGCCTCCGCCGTCAGGGCACGGGGACTGTCCGGGCGAACGGTGAACACCTGCCGGGCCAGGGGAGCCAGCAGATCCAGCATGTGGTCCACATCCTTGTCCGCCAGGATGCCCAGAAGAAACACCAGCTTCTGCCCGGGAAAGAGGGCCCGCAGGCTCTCCGCAGCGGCGGCGATGCCGTGGGCGTTGTGGGCACCGTCCAGCAGAAAGACCGGACTGCGCCGCAGGACCTCAAACCGCCCCGGCCAGCGGACGGCGGCAAGGCCGTCCCGGATGGCGGCGTCCGGGATCCGCCACCCCTTCCGGCGGAGGATCTCCAGCGCCGTAATGGCAACGGCGGCGTTCTTCATCTGGTAAGCCCCTGCCAGGGGGAGGCGCAGGGCCTCATAGGGGGCAAAGTCAAAGGTGCTGCCGTCCAGCGTCAGTGCCTGGGGACGGAGGCGGGAGAAATCCACCTCTGTCAGATGGGCGTTCTGCTGCTCACATACCCGGCGGAACACAGCGTCCGCCTCCGGACAGCCGCCGCAGCTGACCACGTCGCCGCCCGGCTTGATGATGCCCGCCTTGGCGGCGGCGATATCCGCCAGCGTGGGGCCCAGCAGGGCCACATGGTCCGTGCCCATGGCGGTGAGAACGGCCGCCTCCGGCACGTCAATGACGTTGGAGGCGTCCAGCGCGCCGCCCAGGCCCACTTCCAGCACGACAAGATCACAATCCCGTTGGCGGAAATACAGCAGAGCGATGGCGGTGATGAGTTCAAATTCTGTGGGGTGCTCCTCCATGGCCTCGGCGGCGGGGCGGACCTGCTCTGTGATGGCTGCCAGATCCCCGTCGGAGATGGGCACGCCGTCGACCTGGACGCGCTCGTGGAAGGTGACCAGATAGGGGGAGGTGTTCAGCCCCACCCGGTACCCGGCGGCCTTCAGAACAGCGGCCAGCATGGCGCAGGTGCTGCCCTTGCCGTTGGTGCCCGCCACATGGACGAATTTCATGCGCTTCTGGGGGTCTCCCAGGGCACGGAGGAGCGTCCGGATGCGGGCAAGCCCCGGTGTGTGCTTCTCCCAGTTAAAGGAGTGGATATAGGCAATGGCCTCTTGGCCAGTCATGGATGGTTCAGCCCCTCTCTCAAGTACGGAACAGTTTTTGCCGCTCCAGCAGATACACCAGGGGAACGGCCACCAGCGCCACCAGCACGGAGGTGATCATGCCGGTGACAAAGCGCGCCGCCGTGGCGCCGAAGACGTAGGCAAAGGAGTAGTAGCCGTAGATCACACTGTCCAGCCAGATGACAAGGGTGTTGGCGGCAGTGGTGATGACCGCGGCGGCTATGCAGACGATGTTGCACAGAATGGGACGGGCGGTCAGCGGCTTTGCGGTGCGCTTGAAGCGGATGGCCGCGGCCCCGATGACCAGGCCCCGCAGCATGGTGGGGATGGTCCACAGCAGGGTGGTGGCAGTGAAGCCGTAGCTCAAAAGCTGCTTCAAAAATTCTCCGATGAAGGCTGTCAGCGCGGCCTCAACCGGCCCCATCAGAAGCGCGGCAACGACCACCGGCAGGGAGCCGAAGGAGAATTTCAGGTTGTTGGGGCCCTGGACGGACAGAAACAGGGACAGCGGCACATACATGGCCGCCAGCACCGCGATGGTGCAGGTGGTGCGGGTGTTGAATTTGGACATAAAAAGACCTTCCTTCTGTTGATTCGGCAGTCCGATACCGGAGCGCCGCACAGAGGAAGGCTTGCCGCGTTTCTCCCATGCGGCAGCGGGATGCGGGACACACACTGCAAGGCTTCTGCCCTTTCGTCCGGAAAATAACTCCCCGTTTTTCCGGCACTATTTCACACGTGCGTCCCTACTCTGCCTGGATTCCTTCATTATATGCCTTTTTTCAGAAATGGCAAGACAAAATCCCCCATTTCTCTTCTGTTTTTTGAGTTGCTCCATGCCGGCCTTCTAGATGATTGGTCAAAGCACCCAATAAATGGAAAACCGCCACGCATAAGCGTGCTTTATATGTATGGTGTTCTCAAAGGAAAAGTTCAATTTCCATAAAATCATATTGCGGAATTCCTGAATATGTTCCGGCAGCAATTCGTATTGCAATGGCTCCTGTGGATAGGATTGTTTTGTATAATATTCGTGGAGCGTACAGATCCCATCCTTTCAACCTCCATCTGCATCAAAACAGTACAGTCCCTTGTCAGAAAAATCTTTTGCGGCTTGCTCTGCGCGTCCGGTTTTATTTGCAAGCAGTATGCTGCTGGGGCCCCTTTCCAATTGATCGAAATATGCTGTCAGCGCATCCGCCCTTGATGCGGATAATCCGGTATGGTATCATGGACCCGTAAGTCAAAATGCAGGGAGGTGGTCCTATGAAACTTGGCATTGATGGTGCTCCATGCAAGGCTTGACGGAACAGGCTTGTATGGAGATCAACTCTGTTCCAAACAGCTTTGCATTTTCCAAAAACAAAATGCAAAGGAGAATGAATATGGAGTATCCATATACAAAGGTCGATTTGGACGAATGGAATCGAGGAAAGCTTTTCAAATGTTATATCGATCATATGCGCATTGTCATGAGCTTGACCGTTGATATCGATGTAACAGGGCTGCTCAAATTTTCCAGAGACAATCATTTGAAGTTTTACCCCACCATGATTTGGACCGTATCAAAGGTCATCAATGCGCACGATGAATTTAAGTATGGCTGGGATGACAGCGGGGATCTGATCAAATGGGACTTTATTTCTCCGTCCTACGCTGATTTTCACAAAGAGGATGAGAACTTTACAAAATTCGTCACGGCCTATTCGGATGACCTGTTTGAATTTCATTCCTGGTTTATGCGGGACCGGGAGATCTATAAAGATCATCGCGGGTTTGTGGAAAACCAGCCTCCGAACTCTTTTGATGTATCCTGTCTGCCGTGGGTGACATATAGGCATTTTGATGTGCATGTGTTTGACGAGGGGAAATTTCTCGCGCCCGTCATCACATGGGGCAAATATGAGATGGATGGCGGGAAATACAGGATGCCGGTCACGATGAATATCCATCATGCGGTTGCGGATGGGTTCCATCTATCCAGGTTTTTTATGGAAGTACAGGAATTGATAGATTCTTTCGCGTGATCCCGTAAAAAACGGTGCTGCGGCAATTGCCATTGACCGGGCAGGTCCCCTTTGGGCCTGCCCGGATTTTATAGGACCGACGGTCCGGGGCGCGGCGGAGGAAAATGCAGTCATGGTGCCTGCGTGCCCTCCCGCCCGTTTTTGGGCGGGAGCTGGAATCCGGCCTTCCCAAAGGGGGCGGTAAAGGTGGGGATGCCCTCCGCCGCCGGGGCGATGGCGTACATGGGATAGAAGAAGGAGAGGCCCTCTGCCGTCAGATAGAAATTCTGGGCGTTGAAGCGGCGGCGCAGGGACTTCCGCCATCCCTCATGATACCGGGCGATGCCCGCCTTCTCCTGCCGCTGGATCTCCGCCGCGGCCAGGTCCAGCAGCTGCCGCTTCCAGGAGCTGCGGGTCGGAAAAAAGGCGGACAGCGCGGCGGGATAGCCCTCCGCCAGGTCCCAGGTGTCCCCCCGGCGGGTGACAAGCGTCTGCCCCGGCAGCGTGACCTCCCGGGACTGGGTGTACAGGCTCCACAGACCGCCCTCGTTGTATGTAACATGGTAAGTCAGCTCCGCGTGAAAGCAGGGCAGGGGTGCGCTGGCGGCCAGGGCGGCCTGATACTCCGCCTTTGCCTGGGGCAGGAGCCAGTTTTCACAATAGCGCAGGAAGGCGCGGCACTGTAACTGATAGTACCGCCGGATGCGGCGGGTGACCCCTCCGGCGGCCGGCACCGGCTGTGGTACGGACACCGCCGCGGTCAGTACGGGGATGCCGTCCACCGTCCACTCCCGCTCCGCCGCGAAAGGCTCTGTGTGCAGTTCTGTCAGGCTCTCTCTCATGCCTCTGCCGCTCCTCTCCCTGGATCTCGTTTTGTTTTAGCCTATGAAGGGGGACAGGCCGGGGTGAATGTGCTGCCGCTTTCCGGAAAAAATTAAGGAAAATCCCTTTACTTTCACGCAGTACAATGCTAAAATATATTTTAGCGGCGTTTAGCCGCCAATTTGCTGGAACGATCCCAGAAAGGGTGTTTTGATATGGTCAAGATCGGCAAGAAAGAGAAAAATGACCAGCTCTACAAAGCCATCCTGCAGCTGAAGGACGAGCAGGAGTGTTATGACTTTTTCCAGGACCTGTGTACGGTATCCGAGCTGCGCTCCATGGAGCAGCGGTTTGAAGTGGCGTCCCTGTTGAATGACGGCATGATCTACAATGAGATCCTGGAGCGCACCGGCGCGTCCAGCGCCACCATCAGCCGGGTGAACCGGTCCTTGAGCTATGGGACCGGCGCCTATGAAAAGATCTTTGCGCGAATCAAAAAGCAAAAATGAGCAGCTATGACGCGCTGGCCTCCAGCTATGACGGCCTGATGGCGGACGGCAGCTACCGGAAGCGGGCGGACTGGCTGGAGCGGCTGTTCCGGAAGAGCAGCATCCCGGTCCAGACGGTCCTGGATCTGGCCTGTGGCACCGGTACTATCTCCTGCCTGCTGGCGGAGCGGGGCTATCAGGTGACGGCCACGGACGGCTCTGAGGAGATGCTGACGCAGGCCATGGGGAAAGCGGCGGCCCTTGACGGGCAGCCGCCCTTATTTCTGCACCAGACCATGCCCCGCCTGCGGCTCATCGAGCCGGTGGACGCCGTGGTGTCCACCCTGGACTCTCTGAACTACCTGACCAAAGAGCGCGACATCCGGGAGACGTTCCGCAGGGTGTACCGCTGGCTGAAGCCCGGCGGCCAGTTCATCTTTGACGTGAATTCCCCCTACAAGCTCCGCCGGATGGACCGGCAGATGTATATGGACGAGACGGAGGACAGCTTCTGTGTCTGGCGGACATTTTTCTCGGAGCGGACCCAGGTGTGCACCTACCAGGTGGACCTGTTCCGCGCTCGGAGGGACGGCGCCTGGGAGCGGGACTTTGAGGAGCACCGGGAACGGGCCTGGACCGAAGAGCAGCTGCGGCGGTATCTCACCGAAGCGGGCTTCACAGCGATCATCCTCACCGGGGACCTGACCATGAAGCCTCCGGCGGAGGATGAGAACCGCTGGATCTTCCGGTGCAAAAAAGCGTGACATTTCAGTTGTTATTGTTGATAAGGAGCTATCTTGCATGAGCGATCGATTGGTGCGTGCGATTTCTAAAGACGGCAGTGTGAAGGCGGTAGCGGTCTCCACCCGGGGCCTGACGGAGCGGGCGCGGCAGATCCATAAGACCCTGCCGGTGGCCACGGCGGCGCTGGGACGGACACTGGCGGCGGCCTCCATGATGGGCAACGCCCTGAAAGGAGAGGGCGCCAGCGTGACACTGCAGATCAAGGGCGGCGGCCCTCTGGGGACGCTCCTGGCGGTGTCCGACAACCAGGGAAATGTCCGGGGCACTGTGGACAACCCGGCGGTGGACCTCCCGCTGCGGCCCGACGGCAAGCTGGATGTTGGGTCCGCTGTGGGCTTTGACGGCACTTTGACCGTCATTCGGGACCTGCATATGAAGGAACCCTATGTGGGCAGCGTGGGTCTGCTGGGCGGCGAGATCGCCGAGGACCTGGCGGCCTATTTTGTGGAGTCCGAGCAGATCCCCACGGCCTGCGGCCTGGGGGTGCTGGTGGACCGGGACCAGAGCGTGCGGGTGGCGGGCGGCTACCTGATCCAGCTGCTGCCCGGCGCCGGAGAGGACGTCATCTCCAAGGTGGAGGGCGGCGTGATGGCCGCCGGAGCCGTAACGGGCCTTCTGCAGGAGAACGACGACCCCAAGGCGGTGCTGCGGAAGGTCCTGTCGGATTTTGAACTGGAGATCCTGGAGGAGTCCCCCATTGAATACCGGTGCTATTGTAGCCGGGACCGGATGGAGCGGGCGCTGATCAGCCTGGGGCCGAAGGAATTGAAGGGGATCATCGATGAACAGGGCAGCGCGAAGCTGGCCTGCCAGTTCTGCGACAACGTGCAGACCTTTACAAAGGCTGATTTGGAAGGCCTTCTGGCGGATATGAAGAAAAAAATGTGATTTTTTGAAATTTCGGGTTGACAAATATGTCCTCTTTGCGTATAATAACTTTTGCCGTCTGACGAGTGCGGCAATCGGGGAGCATAGCTCAGCTGGTTAGAGCACCTGCCTTACAAGCAGGGGGTCACTGGTTCGAGTCCAGTTGTTCCCACCAAGTTATGATTTGGCCCGGTAGTTCAGTTGGTTAGAACGCTAGCCTGTCACGCTAGAGGTCGACGGTTCGAGCCCGTTCCGGGTCGCCATCTCCCACGAGATGGAATTTCTGTCTCGTGGGTCCCTTTCGGGGTCGTGATTCCCCGGCCGCGCCGGTTGGCGGGCCAAAAGACTTGCCCAGATAGCTCAGTTGGTAGAGCAGTGGACTGAAAATCCACGTGTCGCTGGTTCGATTCCGGCTCTGGGCACCACCTGCGGGCATAGCTCATCTGGTAGAGCGCCACCTTGCCAAGGTGGAGGTAGCGAGTTCGAGCCTCGTTGCCCGCTCCAGTTTGATGCCCACACAAAAGTGTGGGCATCAAAAATAAAAATAAATGTGGACTTTTTTCAAAAGTTCGCATATAATATAGATGTCTCCAATGGTGACATAGCCAAGTGGTAAGGCAAGAGTCTGCAAAACTCTGATTCCCCGGTTCAAATCCGGGTGTCACCTCCATGAAGAAATCCTAGAGCCGCAACGGTTCTAGGATTTTTCTTATGCCTGTTTTGAGCTATTTACCCCTTCGTTTACCCCTTACAGAATTTTATACCCCATTTCAGGAGCCGGAAACGCTCCTGATGAACGCCTCCATTCTGTCAGCACTGGCGTGTTTCATCTGGTCCGTAACGTGGCCGTAAACATCTAGGGTAAAGGCGGCTGTGGCATGGCCTAGATTGCCCTGTACCGTTTTGATATCGTCCCCAGAGCGGATAGCGGCAACTGCATAGCTGTGCCGCAAATCGTGAAAACGGGCGTCTGGACGTCCGATGGAGGCAACGACTTTTTTAAAGGACCTGTATAGCGTCGATTTTGTCAGGTGCTTTCCCTGCTCGTCGGTGAACACAAGGTCGCTGTGGTGCCATAATTCGCCAGCAAGGAGCCGTTGCTCCGTCTGTGTGACTTTGTGCCGCTTCAACTGGGCCATAACAAAAGGGGCGGCGGTGATCGTGCGATTCTTGCTGTTCTTCGTGGGAACGGGGACATATGCGTTCATGCCCTGCTCCTGGTGAAGCTGCATCTGTTTGTTGATAATCAAAATGCCGCTTTTAAAGTCAACACAGTCCCAGGTCAGACCCAGGACTTCCCCTTCACGCAGTCCGGTGAACAGAGTTACGATGAAGATGTCCTCGAACCTGTGTCCCTGGATGGCTCTTAAAAAGGCGGTGATTTGTGGTTCATCAAGCGGGTGTATCTCTTGCTTTTTTGCCTTTGGCAGTTTGCAGAAGTCGCCGTCTGCGGGATTAAGAGGGATGTAACGGTTTACAACGGCCTGTCGAAGTGCACCATGCAAAACACCGTGGACATTCTTCACAGTTTTTACAGAGAGGGGTGCGCCCTCATAAACAGTTTTACCGTCTTTCTTGACGGCCTTCCCATCCTTGTCCCTTTTGGGAACCTTCTTGCCGCTCTTCAGCAGGGAGTTAAAGTATTTCTGTACCGTGTGTGTATCCAATTCCTCTAACTTCACCGCTCCAAGATAAGGCTTGATATGCAATCGGATATCGTCCTTGTAAATTTTAACTGTGCGTGGCTTCACGCTGGTTAAATAGGTATCCGCCCAGATATCCAGCCACTCTCCTAAAGTCATTTTACAAGGCTCCCTGTAGGACTTGTTATCAACTGCGGCCACGGCCTGGGCTAGCTTCTGGCGGCACTCTTTCTGTGTTTTAGCATAGACGGACTTCCTGATCGGCTTACCTGTTCCGGGGTCATGCCCAGCTACAAAACGGGCCTCCCATGTGCCGTCTGGGCGCTGCCGGATTGAACCGGCTCCTTGTGCAGCTCTGGTGTTAGATTTTCGCGGCATAGAAATTCCTCCAATACTGCGTTACGGTTGTTCTGTGTGGTCATTTTGACCAAGCTGTTTTCTCATGCGGTATGCTTTCTGTTTACACGCGTTACAGCAATACCTTGCCCCGGCTCTCTCGGGTGTAAAAATCTTTCCGCACTCTTGGCACTCTGTAATACGGTTGAATCGACGGTTAAATTTTGCGTTTTTTCTGTGCCGATAACGGGAGCATTTGTAATAGTCATCGTAAACTTTACGGCTGTTGTATGTATAAAATGTGGTTCCGCATACTGGGCATGTCTTTTTATATACGGGATATGCTGGAGTGTTCCGAGTTTCGTATATTTCTTTAAGGTGCTCTTGGTACTCTTTTTCTTTAGCAGCTTGTTCTTGATAATATGCTTCCCACTCTTCTGGTGTCTTTTCGCGCACTCCAAGAACCTGACAACAATAGGACACTATTTCATTCGGTGCCCATCCTGTAAAATCGGTAATTATATCCATTGGATCACCCCCTTTTAATCGCTGCGGCAAAATCTCCTGTGTTACGGTTGTTCCGTGCCATCACTTTGATGGCACACCATTCTGTTACGGTTATTGCGTGTCGCCAAAGTGGCGACAACGATCCAATGAAAATCATCGGATTATTTTTTTGCTTTGTTACGGTTGTTGCATGTGCCCATTGTGGTCCTTTGCCGTCCCTGGTGTTGGTAGCACCGGGGGCGGTTTTTATTAATCTTCTTCCCTCCATATCCGTCCATCATTAGATTTCATAGTCGGATCAGTTTCTTTGTCAATTCTTCGTATTGCATCTGCAAGATAAATCTGGGCATTCTGAAGTATCATATTTTTTTCTAGGGCCGCGGGTACTACTCGCAATGCCCCGCCGGTTCTTTTCTTTACATCAGCGTCTATCGAAAGTAACTCCTCTTGCGTGTAATTTCTCGTTTTGCTTATCGATAAATACGAAACGAGAGCATTAATAATGTCATAAAACTCCATCGTTTCAATAAGAAGCATAAACGCAAAAGCATGCCCTGGCGTTTTACATATATTCATTATAGCACTTTGAGTCTGAGGTCTAAGGCCAGCGTTTTCTGCTAAATTTTTGTAATCATCTTTAATGACATTAGTTGTTCCTAGCATAAAGGAATAGCTAACCTGGAAGTAATCCGCTATTAACTTGAATTTGAGCATATCCGGGACAGATGTTCCTAACGTATAGGCACTCACAGCTTGTCGTGTAATGCCCAAATGTTTTGCAAGTTCCGCTTGCGTTACACTCCGATTTAAAGGACTTATGTTATTTCTGTTTTCCATCAGCGCCCGAAGTATTTCAGGAAAGGCCGAATTATATCCATATTCCCCCAAAGTACATTTGCTAGACTGCGACATCTTTACCATCTCCGTTAAATATATTTGCACTTTATGCGAATGAGCAAACTAAACTTGCGCGCAAATGAAATTTGCGGTATACTTACGATAGCAAATAAATCATACCACGGTGATGATGATTTTGCAAGCATTTTTGAAAGGAGATTTTGACGTGTCTAGGCAAAATGAACAGGTTCGGAGGGCAGCCAGGGTTGCAGATGTTCCATTTTGGAAAATTGCCGCAACCGTTGGGGTAAGCGAACCAACACTAACGCGCTGGATGAGATTTCCTCTTGATGAGGACAAGGAGACTCGCATCATGACGGCTATATCGAAACTGTCGCAGGAGGTGAGCTAATGGAGGACAAGCTGGAGAGGCTGGCATATTCCCCCACAGAGGCGGCGGCAGCGGCAGGCGTAAGCCGCCCGACACTCTACCGATGGATGCACATGGACGGATTTCCCGTAGCTCGGCTTGGTGGCTGTACTCGAATTCCGGCAAGAGCGTTCGAAGCGTGGTTGAATCGACAGGCAGGGGTACATGCAGATGCGTGATGGAAAAAGAAATGCCCGCCCTGCTGTGCCACCAGCAGAACGGGCGAAGCAGGAAAGTCACTGGGTAGGCGGCAATCCCTATGAGAATGATAGCACAGTACAGGCCAGAACACAATTAAAAATTGCTGACCTTCTATCCCACGGCCAGGACAACGCCGTTCCGCTCCGGCAGCTTGTGAGCATGACCGGCCTTGACGGTCGATCCGTCAGGCAGATGATCCAGGCGGAACGGCTGGCCGGAGTACCGATTTTGTCAGACAATGCAAACGGGTATTTTTTGCCAGCAAATGACGGCGAACGACTGCGGTTTATCCACTCTATGCGGCACAGAGCGGCGGAGATTACACGGACGGCGGAAGCGCTGGAAAAATTGGGAGGTCATAGTGTCAGAGCAAAAGACCGAGAATAATTATCTTCAATTTCTTCTGAGTAACGGTATTACACTAGATGAAATCAAGAAATACAGGCGGGACGGAATTTCCCTAGAAGAAGTGGCCGGAACCGTTCAACGCATGATCGACCGAGGCGAAGCCCCAACAACACAAGAAGAAACGGCCTCTGTCAAGCGGCACAAGAAATACCTGACAGAAGATGCACTAGAAGAATACTTAATCAAAAATGAGATGTCCGTGCGGTTGAACGTCATTACCCACGATGTCGAAATCAGCGGAATAGACGATGAATACAATCCAGAAACACGGCGGCAGGATTTCCCCGTAATCCTGTATGATGAATTGAAGCCAGACTTCATTTGTGACCGTCAAATCATCGTTGATCTTCTGTCTTTGATTGCTGGCCGATACCGTTATAATCCAGTGCTTGAGCTGATCGACGGCGAGGAATGGGACAACCGGGATTATCTGGGCGAGCTTATTGAAATTTTAGGTATCCAGAAAGAAGATACCTTGTCGCAGACCCTTCTATATAAGTGGCTGGTGCAGTGCTATCAGATGTTACACAACGACATCCGGGACGCTTACGGCGCAGATGGCATGCTAGTCCTGCAAGGTCCCCAGGGAATCGGAAAGACCTCTTTTGTCAGGACAATTGGAATCAGACCGGATTTTGTAAAGCTCGGACAATACCTGGACACCCACGATAAGGACACGCTGCGCCGATGTACATCAGCTTGGATCGTGGAGCTAGGAGAAATCGAAACCACCTTGAAATCTGACATTGAGCGTTTAAAGGCGTTTATCACAGCGGAGAAGGACGAATACCGGCTCCCATATGGCCGGGCAGATCAGACCCTTGCACGACGAACTTCTTTGATTGGAACTTGCAACAGTGAGCGGTTTTTGATTGACCCGACAGGCTCCCGCAGATTTTGGACGATCCCAGTTGAAAATATCGACCTCAACCGGCTTATGAGCTTCAATTCTTTGCAGCTTTGGCGACAAATCAAGGTGCTATGTGCAGATCATCCTAACGAGTTTAGATTGACGCCGGAGGAACGGGAAGAGCTGGAGGCCCGAAATGCACAGCATGAAAAGCCTCTGAAGGCGCAACTGGAGGTTGAAGATATTCTATCTGATGCAGAAGAAAATCCCAACAATTATGAATGGCGGTACATAACCGTTTCAGACTTTAAGAACGAGTATAGATCACTAAGTTCATGTACTGTAAATCAGATCGGTCAGGCATTGGACAAGCTGAAAATAGGCAGTATACAAAAACGTGTCAACGGCAAGCGGCCTAGAGTTAGACGGCTTCCCTGTATCAAGCGGGGATTTTCGTATTCACCTATCAACACAGGAAAGCCAAATGATTTCAGCAAGCTTTTACAGTAAGTGTCACAGACGCGTCACAGACGGCACAGGCAAAATTTTTAAAGTGTCACGCCATGTCACAGACGTGTCACGGACAAAAAAATACGCCGTCCGTGACGGTCAAAGCATTGCAGCACAACGATTACAAGAATGTGTCACAGACGGAACATACACTTTTATATAAAAGTCTGGAAACAGCAAAAAGAAGGGTATAACGGCCTATTTTGGCGCTATGGAGTTTTGCCGGAGTTTGTCCGTTCCGTCTGTGACACCCCCCCTAAAACAACAGAAAGGAATTAAAATATGCCCCGTAAATCACAGCGCAAAGGCCGCAGCGGAGAGTTAGAGCTCGCCCGCCGGTTACAGGCCCACGGCCTTGATGTCCGGCCCGGTGAGCCGGTTAGCTATGGCCGGGAACCTGACCTTGTGGGCCTTGATGGGATTCATTGTGAGGTCAAGAGAGCGGAACAGCAGAAAATTTGGGATTGGCTGGGACAAGCAAAACGAGATTCCAATAAATTCCATGATGGAATCCCGGTCGTGTTTTGGCGGAAGAATTTGAGGCCCTGGATTGTTTGTATGGACCTGAACGACTGGTTGCGGCTCTATGAAAAGTGGAAGAAACCAGAAAAAAAGAGAGAGGAGGTAAAAAGTGACCCCTAACAAAGAACGAGCAATAGCGGCTCTGATTACATATCCAACCAGGAAAGAAGCGGCAGCAGCGGTGGGAATTACCCCCCGTACATTACAGGACTACTTCAAAGACCCTGAGTTTTTGGAACGGTACAAGGCCGCTTTTGGGGACATGGTGCAAGATGCCACCCGGCAGGCGCAGCAAGCCATAAATCCGGCTCTGTCCGCCTTGCGGGAAATCCTGGAGGACAAGGATGAACAATCTAAGGACAGAATCAGCGCTGCCCGTGCCGCGCTTGAGTATGCTCTGAGGCTGACGGAGCAAGCGGACATTCTGGATCAGCTCCGAGAGCTTGAACGATGGAAGGATGAAACCGATGGGAAGTATTAAAGAACGTGTGGCGGCTCTGGATGCTTATATGAAAGGATTACAGCCGCAGCTCACAACATTTCTTCTGGCAGATGGGACAGAGTTTCATACGCCGATAGACCCGTTTACATATTTGAAGGACTACGGCGCATATGCACCGGATGGGCGGCGGATCGTGGCCTATCCTCACCCAACAGAACACACCGACGGTCTGAGCCTGTCACTGTATCAAATGATCGACAGTGCGATAGAGGCCGGACGGCTAGACCTGCCAGACCTGGAAAGTGACGAGGTGGGCAGATGAAAAAGGACTTTACAGCGCGTATTGCTCGCCTCCAGACAGTCCACAGGCAGCAGGGCCAGGAGCTTCTAACTGTGGTCTATAAGGACGGACACAAGCAGCGTTTGACTGGACACGAGGCGCTTGTGGAGGCTATCCGAAACGGGGCCAAGATTAACTATGCAGAGAACAGCGATAGCCATAAAGTTGGTTCACTATTTAATGCGCTCATTTCAGAAAAGTAACATTTTTAGCGGATATACCGCAGAAAGGATCAAAAATGACAAACACAGAGAGATACTTCAGAAACATTGAGTGGTTCCGCAAGGACCTGCGGGAGATCGATGCGCGGTACAAGCCCAAATATGACCACATTTCGCAGTTCAAAGACAGTGAGTACTACCCCAGCGAAAAAGCGTCATTGGACAAGCAGAGGGCGGCGGAGGTTGATGCTTTGCGCAGAGAGGCGCTGACGCGTATCCACGCCGTTGTCGATGACATGGAGAGGACGTATATGGAGCGTCCGTCCTCCGCCCCCACACAGGAGCAGCTTGCCTTGCTCACAGCGTTGAAGATGCGTGAGACCGTTAGCCGGGATGAACTGAGAGAGGCAGCGAATGCGCTGAAAGGCTGTCCGGTGGGTGAGCGTGTCTTGGAGGAGATTGCGAGAAAGAACAGTCATGCTATGACAATCTCCACGGAGATTTCCGGGGATGAGGTTCGAAAGCATATCCAGAGCCTGCGGAACAGCGCTGAGCACATGATTTTAAGGTTAGAGCATACAGACAGCCGCCGTGTGCACACAAACAGTGGGGACTACAGCCTTTTCCGCTTGGATGTTGACCCGGCAAACGAAGCGGATGCCCTGCGCATTTTCGGGTATGTGACCGATACAAAGCAGTTTGCTAATGCGGTCAATGCGGAGGTAGAAGTATGAGCGAAGCTATGAAGATTTCCATCAACAACGGCATCAAGAAGATCGAAGTCAATGACCGGGGGGAGTACATTCTCCTCCCGGTGGGGGATGATACCTTTATCAAGCGTTTCTACTCCCTGGCCAAAGAAACACAGAGAAAAGCGGCAGAAATTAAAACGGATACAGCGGATGTGGTTGCAACAATGGACGATATTATCGAGCTTGATAAAGACCTGAAAGCGCGTGTTGACGGCCTGTTCGGCGCGGACACCTGCAGAAAAGTATTTGGAGATATGACACCTGGTGTTGCGGCTTTCATGGAGTTTTTCGCACAGATCAGCAATATCCTAAAAGAATATATGACAAAAGAAGTTAGGGAGCAGGTATCCCGGTATACCAGAGGGTAAGGTGATTGAGTGGCCGAAAAAGTTGATGGCTCTATCAGAATCAAAGCGACGATAGATACAAGTGGGGCAGAAAGCCAGCTCAATAATTTGGGCGGCAAGGCATCAAGTGTCTTTTCAAAAGCGGCAAAGATTGGCGCTGCCGCGCTTACAGCCGCAAGCGGAGCTGTGGCAGCTATTGCAAAATCCGCTCTTGATAGCTATGCAGATTATGAGCAGCTGGTCGGCGGTGTTGAAACGTTGTTCAAAGACAGCGCCGATATTGTTCGCCAGTATGCGGATAACGCCTATAAAACAGCGGGAATGTCCGCAAATGAGTACATGGAGACCGTTACAGGCTTTTCCGCGTCCCTACTGCAATCTTTGGGTGGAGACACGGAAGCCGCAGCAGAAAAGGCAAACCAGGCGTTAATTGATATGTCCGATAATGCCAATAAGATGGGTACGGATATGGAGGCAATTAAGAACGCCTATCAAGGCTTTGCCAAGCAGAATTACACAATGCTGGACAACCTGAAGTTGGGCTATGGCGGTACAGTTGAAGAAATGGAACGCCTCTTGAAAGACGCCGAGGCGCTGTCCGGTGTCCATTATGACATATCCTCATTTGCTGATATTGTGGACGCAATCCATGTCGTTCAAACAGAATTGGGGATTACGGGAACAACAGCTTTAGAGGCATCCACTACGATCCAGGGGAGCCTTGCTTCCATGAAAGGCGCATGGGAGAATCTGCTTACTGGTATCGCGGATGAAAATGCGGATTTTGACACACTCCTTGTAAATTTTGTGGATAGCGTCGGGACCGTTGCAGAAAACATCCTTCCACGAATTTACCAGATTTTGAACGGGATCGGGGAAATGGTGTCTAAGCTGGCACCAGTTGTCGCAGAGGCAATTCCACAGCTTGTCAGTACGGTTTTGCCGTCCTTATTGAATGCCGGTGTTTCAATGATCGGAGCCATTGGCAACGGTATTATTAGCGCACTTCCGGCCCTGGTAGAATCAGCATTTAAAATTGTCCAAACATTAGCTGATAGCCTTTCCAATAGCCTGCCCGAATTGATCCCCGCTATTGCAGATATCCTTGTGCAGATCGTGGAGACCCTGATTGAAAATGTTGGTATGCTGGTTGATGCCGCTATCGCCATTGTTACAGCACTTGCAGAAGGTTTGATTGCAGCATGGCCAACACTTATTGAAAGCATCCCAATTTTGATAAACAGCTTACTTAATGCAATCCTTGAAAATGCGCCGAAGCTGCTGGAGGCAGCCGTTGAAATTGCCGTTACACTGGCAAAGGGCATTATCCAGAATATCCCCAAAATCATAGAGGCCGTTCCTGAAATCATTGCGGCGATCCTTGACGCTTTTGGAGAACTTGGCCTTCAAATCATAGAAATCGGCAAAAATATTGTAATAGGGCTTTGGGATGGAATCTGCCAAATGGCAGATTGGCTGAAAGAGCAAGTCAAGGACTTCTTTGGTGGGATCGTTGACAGCGCAAAAAGCGTGTTGGGTATTCACAGCCCCTCCAAAGTGTTTGCTTCTATTGGCGATTACATGATGCAGGGTATGGCGGAAGGCATTGCAGCCGGAGGCCGGGAGGCAGTCAAGGCAACAGAAGGAATCATGTCCGCCCTGGAAAAAGTCGCTGTCCCCAGCCTGTCCGGCAGCTTTAACGGCATTGCGGGACGCTTAGAATCTATCAAGACGCCGTTTGCGGGAATGAGCTTTCCAAATGTCCCTGCTAGCCCAATGATTCCGCCAAATATGGAATACATAAGCGTGATGAATAACAACTATAACGCAAGCGGCATTTCTGCGGCAGACGTGGAAGCTGCGGTTTCGAGAGGCTTTGCGGCAGTGGGGACCGGCAGCACAAATGTCAACGTGGAGTTTAATGGCAGTCTTGCGGCGCTGGCCCGTGTGCTTGTCCCTGCCATCAAGGCTGAGGAACAGCGGAGAGGTCCGACAATTGGAAACAACTTTGCGTAAAATATAAAAGAACCACCTCCGCCGCGCTGAAGGTGGTCCCTGCTGGATGATGGATTCTGTTTGATTCATTATACCACGAAAGGGGCACAGTTTCAATGACAACGAATGAGATCGCGGCGGGGGTGCAGGGTGGACAAGCTGACTATTTGCAGCTATGGGAAGCTGTACGGGGATTTGCCCATGATCGGGCCTATCGGTGGGTAAGATACGACGTGACCATTGATGATTTGCAGCAATGCGCCTTTCTGGCTCTTATAGAGGCCGTGGGAAGCTGGGACAGGGATCGGGGCGCATTCCTTACCCTGTATGGTCTAAAGCTGCAAGCGGCCTTTACAGAGGCCGTAGGACTGCGAACAGAACGGGATAAGCGGGACCCGCTGCGGACGGCTGTTTCCCTGGATGCTCCCCTGACTGATGATGAAGGGGATCCACTAACTCTGTCAGATGTCATTCCAGACCCGGCGGCCTCTATTGACAATGTGGCGGAATTGGATTTCCAGCAGCGCAGGCGTACAGCCCTAGAAAAGGCCCTTGCAAGGCTTCCAGAGGCCCAGCGGGCGGCGGTGGTTGGAAAGTGCTGCTATGGCCGCAAAGTGGATACACGGGCTTACAGCGCAGGATTGCGGGCACTCCGGCATCCGTCCATCTCGCGGGAGCTGAGGCAGTACGTGTAATTAAAGAGGGGGAGCCGCCCGGCAGGCAGCTCCCGCTTCTTTTAGCTGTTCTGCTTGGCAGTGATCTCCACGTCCTCGGCCTTGCATCCAAGATACGCGGCGGCAATCACCTCTACCATGTGGCGGTTGTTGTGCAGATGATCCAGCAGTTCCTTGATAGTGTTCTGTTCGTTCATGTTCTTACCTCCAAAAAGTTTTTGATTTGTTCCGCGACAAACTGGGGTGGAAAGATCGTGCTCAAAATATCCTTTGTAATCGCCTCCCGCTCCCTCAATTTATCGACTTCCCGTTTATCGGCACAGATACCGAAGAACTCGTCGAGAGAGATATCCAGTGCCGCACAAATAGGGCCTACCGTAAATATGGACGGGCACTTTGACAGGCTTGAAAAATAACAGTTCACAGTGGATACAGGAACGCCCGATTCATCGGAAATGGCCTGATTCGTCATGTGCTTTGCATACTTCTGTTCTCTGCACAGTTGTTTCAATAAATCCATATCAATTCCTCCTTGCGGTTTGGAGGGGACCGTGATACAATAACCACAATCACCCTCCGTGGTGGTTGCTGGGGCTTCTTACATCTTGCTTTGGTCGGCGTGGATGTAAGGGGCCTTTCCTTTTGGCTGCTCGATACAGTCTACCAGGGCAAACAGCAGCTTTGTCAAGTAGACAGCCCCGGCAATGGTTACAACGGTTTCCATCATGCCACGCAGAAGCGGCGGCTTGTGGTGGTCCTGGTGAATCTCTCCGCCACGTCCGGCAGGGCCTTTTTCAGGGCCGTGGTATCCAGGCGAGTAGTGGTGACGGCCTTATATGTGACCTTCCAATCCGTACCCAGCAGGGTATCCATGCCGTGCGCGTCCATGTGGGCCTTGATGGAATCTGTCAGGCTCTCGATCTCTGCCGTAAGTTCTTCCTGCATCCGTTTCAGCTCCCGCAGCTCATTGATGCGGTTGTCCAATTCGTTTATACTCATGATGTACGCTCCTTTCGTTTCTTGGGGGTATAACTACCCTCGGTTCGTTGTGCGTGGGCTTAAACGTCTGCTCGGCCAGCGGTTTTCAAGGCATTTCGTGCCTTTTCCAGCGCCTGCCGCTGTGCTTCTCCAACTGTGCGCGGCGGGTAAATCCGCATCCAGCCCTTAGGGATAATAAAATCAACGGCTTTCCCCTCATGGCTCGTTTTCTCCCGGCGGCAATCGCCGGGCCTTTCCTGGGCCAGCTTGTCCAGCTTGCGGATCAACGCCTTGTTATGGGTGTAGATGCTGGCCGCCTTTTCTTCCTCGTTGAAATTGATAATGGTTTCTTGCTCATACAATGAAAGGTTCAATTTTTTGCCTCCTTACTTTGTTCAGGGCTGACGGATTGTAGAGAGCACACCCGGAACGTTCCCGGTCCATCTGTCGCAGCCGTCAGGCCCTGTGTGGGATTTGAGAATTTAGAGGGAATATCCGATTCGTCCTCGGCCCGTCCGTCGCATCTCTTGTCCCTTGCTGTGATTATAATATAACATATCTAAGCCTAGATATCAATAGGGAGATCGCACAAATATCTAGGCGTAGATTTGTGCAAAATATATCTGGGCGTAGATTTCTTTTCGTGCTATAATATAGTTATAATGGGAGAGGGAGCATTTAAAAAAAGCCCTCCCCAGAAGGGAGGGGAATATGGGCGAGAAAACTGAAGCGCAAAAGAAGGCCCAACAGAAATACATGGAGAAGTTTGCAGTTGCGCGGGTAAGGATGGATCGCGATAAGTATGAAGCCATCCAGACCCACGCCGAATCCCGCGGGGAGAGCGTCAACGGCTTCATCAACCGGGCCATTGAGGAGGCTATGGAGCGAGAGAAAGGAGAAATATAATTATGCCAATTCTTCACAATGGGAGTATTACTTGTGAACGGTGTGGAAAAGAATTTGCGTGGATTCATTTTGAATTATCGCGTGTAAGAGTAGATAGCTCAGTCATTCCAGTGGAAACGATTCCAGAGGGACAGCCAATGGTTCATTCTTGGTACGAGGATGGCGCAAGGTATTACGCTGCGGTAAACTGTCCTCATTGCAATTTCGACAATTTTTTTGATGGCTCCGTTTGACAACGCCTGCCCTATCTGTTATTCTGATCAAAACGCTGCATGACGGTGGAGGCGGTGGAGGTCGCAGCTCCCGGAGGGGGTGACTTTCATGTTTGACGATTTTGAGCCGCTGGACGTTGGCGGACCGGATGGCCCTGATATTTGTCCTGATGGCATTGACTGGGAATCCACGAACGAAGACGGCCTGTAAAACCTAAAA
This sequence comes from uncultured Dysosmobacter sp., assembly GCF_947631635.1. Lineage (GTDB taxonomy): Bacteria > Bacillota > Clostridia > Oscillospirales > Oscillospiraceae > Oscillibacter. Next base: position 30,183 of record NZ_CANRMB010000028.1, on the reverse strand, counting down.
TCTCGAGCCGGGGAGTAACATCCCCGGCAAATTTATTTAAAAAAAGGATATGCAGGAGAAATAAAATATGCTATAATTCCTCCATATTCGACATGGGGTGATTGCTTTGCAGCATCTTTATATAGATGAATCTGGATCAATGACAAGCGAGCACACAGATCACTGGCCTTATTTTACTATCGCTGTCGTTATGGCTCCAAATAAGGAAAGGGCAAAGCGCATTGTAAAGAGATTTGTTTCTAAAAATATGGAAACCTTAAAATTGTCTGATTCCGCGCATAAGATGTTTTTAGATGGAAATTTTCATGAACTGAAAGGGTCATGTATGAGCGGAGATATACAGGCAAGTTTTATCGAGTATATGTGTCAAAACGATACAATCAAAGTTTTTCTAATTCAAGTAAAAAACCAAGAGATCCGTTACGGCCTTTATAAAAACACTGCGCGTGCATTTAATTACATTTTAGGGCAAGCTATTACTAATTTATTTAATTCCGGCCTATTGCAAAAGGATGATTATATGTTACATATCGACGAACGAAACCAAAAAACCGGGACCATACATAGCTTAGAGGATTATTTGAATATCCAACTTTGCATTGACAGAGAGTTTGCGGATTCAGTAGTCGTTAAATATTATGATTCAGCACAAAATTCTCTTATTCAAGTCGCAGATGTATTCTCTAATGCATATTATAAGCATTGTATGAAAAATGGAAATGCTGAGCATATCAGTGATGTATTAAATGCAAAAGCTGCAGAGGGATATTTCCCAGCTGTCTATCAGTTTCCACAAAAGATAATTAAAATTACATATGGCTCATGAATATTGACAACGGGTGAGGAGTATGATATATTGTAATTGCCAACAGTAAGTCCTATCTATGTGCCATGTATTTGGTAAGCGTCATGTGCTGGCGTCGCATATAGGCGATTGGCAAGTTTACACCGGGCTAAGGGGAAACCTTTAGCCCGTTCTTTGTGAATAGATAAAATCACTATTTACTACCCCAACTTTTACCCCTTACAGCTTTTATAACGCTTTACGGCATTTTACATCGAAATCCGCAAAGCTCTGAAAATACTAGGTTTTTTAACTGTACTTTACAGCATTTTACACGCCTGACTCAATTCAAATCCGGGTGTCACCTCCATAGGAAACCCTGTATTCTCTAAGGATACAGGGTTTTCTCCTGCTTTTTTTGCGGAGATTCCCTTACGAGGATAAACATGGATGTGACTGAAAGGTATAAGGACAACTTGGTCATTGCTTGAAATCCGTTTGTTTGGCGCGAAACAATACTGGAAAACACCCGTAAGCGTGGTTCAAATAACGGAGCACATAAGAACGCTACAGGTCATTTAAGGAGGATATTAAACCATGGCATTTGGTAATATGCGAAGAAAAAAACAGCAGGTAACCGCATTAGCAGATATTCGAAGGATTTTACAGGAATGTACCGTTATGAATGTTGGAATGATGGATTTTGAGAGCGGATTTCCTTACGTGGTCCCTCTCAACTATGGATTCCAGATGAGCGAAAGCGGTGAGATTATTCTTTATGCACATATTGCCAGATCCGGCAGAAAACTAGAGCTTTTAAGGGAATGTGATAAGGTGTGTGTCGCTGTTAATCGCTTCTGGGGATTAGAGCAAGCACCAGTTCCTTGTGATTGGACCCTTTCTTATGATAGTTTGATTGCTGAAGGCAAAGCGACCCTTGCTCAAGGCGAAGAAAAGAAAACCGGAATGGATTTACTCATGGCACACTATGGAATGCAGGGCGTCCCTTCTTACCGGCCCGGAGAATTCAACGCTATGCAATTGCTAAAGGTTTCTGTTCTCCGCTACACTGCCAAGCAATATCGAGGAAGCGACTATTCCTCTGGTAATTATACTCTTGCCGCTCATTCCTAGGAAAAGTTGAACAGGAGCAGCAAATGCGAACAAATTTTTGGGATTTGTCCGGGTTGCGGCTCCTGTTTTTTTGTTTCAAGCGCCTGCATTTGCAGGCGTTTTCATTTGATGTATAGATGCAGGGGATATCAGCGTCTGAGAACAAAAACTGAAAAGGCTATTGCTAAAATGGCCATATTCTATCCATGAAGGACTTCCCGTCAAAGAACAACTGCCTGATATGCTGATACCATGGAAGCACAAGAAAAATCCATCTTTAAGCCGGCATCCGCTCTGCTGCGATCTTACGTTTATTGCTTCTGGTGGTCTGTGGAGCAGCTCATCATATAATAATGATTTCCGTTGAAGTCAAATTTTCCGACTTCCGTCATTCCTGCTTTTCGGGTATGTGCCGCATAGGAGCGCCCATTGATTTGGTTGATAAATGTTACCATTACCGGAAAGCGGTCTTTCATGCTGTTTATGGAGGCCGCAAACACCTCTTCAAACACCCCTGTGCCGCGAACGGACTTGTCCACGCAAACCGGGCCATACTGATATGTGCTTTCCGCCGTCAACGCTTTTCCATGAAAAGAATATGCAGGCAGGATCTGGATCATATAGGCAAACAGCGGCCATTCCGCCCAAAAGCTCCACGGCGCTGCCAATGCAAACGCAACGATCCGTCCATCTTTTTCTGCGATCGTAACACCGTTTTCTTTTTCAATCAAAGCTGTCATTTGCTCAGTCGTCATCTGTGTCGTCACAAAGCCGTCCGGTTTATCTTCCGGGGCGATCGTATCGCGGTGATACCTTGCCAAAAGCGCAAAGATCCCGTCCATATCCTGCAAAGATGCCTGTCGAACTACCATAGTGTACAAATTCCTTTCCATATGAAAAATTAAAAAGATAAAGTCACAGCGGAGAAGGGCCTTGCAACGCCTCTCCGCTATGTGGAACTGCTCCATCAGCAGGAAAGGATGTCCGATCCCTGCTGTCCGCTTCTTCTTACCAGACAGATAACGCAGGTCAGCGTCAGCCTGATAGCCGGATACAATATACCATATCACACCAGTGCCGTCAACGGGTCTCTTGCTACATTCAATCGCCCATTGTAAGTTGGTCCAGCATGTATTATGGTCCTGCAGCACTGCGTTTCCAGCAGAAAATTGACGCCTTGATAAACTGCGGACGGCGTGGTATAATCCAGGCCGGACAATTCAGGTAAAAGGAACATAAGATGATGGATCGGATGGCTGCTTTTTTCAAAAAGGACACTGTATTATGTATCGCGCTTATCCTGGCGGCGGGCTCCATACTTGCCGTGCCGCCGGACAGCGAATATCTGGGATATGTTGATTTCAGGACGCTGGCGATCCTGTTTGGCCTGATGACCGTGACAGCCGGACTGCAAAAGATCGGGGTGTTTGACCAGATCGCGGAAAAGCTGCTGGGACATGTCCAAACCGCCCGGGGGATCATTCTCTCGCTGACCTTGCTGTGCTTTTTCTCCAGTATGCTGATCACCAATGATGTGGCGCTGATCACCTTTGTGCCGTTTACGTTTATCGTGCTTGGGATGCTTGGAGCGGAACAAAGGGACCGGCTTCTGCTGCCGGTGGTGGTGATGCAGACCATTGCGGCCAACCTGGGCAGTATGCTGACCCCCATCGGCAATCCACAGAATCTGTATCTCTATGGCAAAGCGGGGATTTCCGTCCCGGCGTTTTTGAGGCTGATGCTGCCCTACGCGCTTCTGTCCCTGGTTTTGCTGGTGGCCTGGGGACTGCTTCTGGGCCGTTCGTGTGCGCAGCCGCCGGTTTTTGAGAAGGACACGGCGCAGGCATCCCCCCGGCGTGAAAAAGGCGCCGCGGCCCTGCTGATCCTCTACCTCGCCCTTTTCATCCTCTGTCTGCTGGCAGTCGGCCATATTCTGCCCTGGCAGGCAGCTTTCGCCGCCGTGCTGATCCTGGTATTTTTAACGGACCGGCAGGTCTTGGCAAAAGTGGATTACGCTCTGCTGCTGACCTTTGTGGGATTCTTCATTTTCATCGGCAATGTGGGGCGGATCCCCGCTTTTCGGGCGTTTTTACAGAGTATCATTGCCGGAAGAGAGATCGCAACCGCGATTGCCGCAAGTCAGGTCATCAGCAATGTCCCGGCGGCACTGCTTCTGTCGGGATTTACAGAGGACTTTGCGGGGTTAATTGTAGGGACGAACCTGGGCGGGCTTGGGACCCTGATCGCGTCGATGGCCAGCCTGATCTCCTATAAGCGCATTGCGAAAGAGGCAGGTGACCGCAGGGGACGCTATATCGCGCTGTTTACGGTTGGGAACCTCTTCTTTTTGGCGGCTCTTGTTTTGCTGAATGTGTTGATCAGCCGCTGAACAGGACTGCTTTAGATCGCGTATACAGTCCGAGCCGATGGGGGGACGGGATGGCAGACAAACCGCCCTGCATGATATATCCGGAGCGAAATGGGCATCTATAGCAAATTTCAGATGCTTTTTTCGTTCGGATCAGTAAAGATATGACTGGTTTGGAAGGATTTGGAATATCACGAGGGAGAATAGCTTGCTTTTTCCCAACATTTCCGTTATGATAAACATATACAAGGAGGCGATTTGAAGGGCGTTCAGCATAAATATCGTTGCGTGCGTTTTATAGGCGGCCCACGCGGGAGGAGCCGAAGGGATTTCCTTCGCACCGGCGGCTGCCTGACAGTCAAGCTGATCAAAAAGCACGGATGAAATCAACATCGTTTATGTGTAAGCGTGGGAACCGGACCATAATGGTCAGATTCTGCGCTTTTCATTTTTTATTTCAAAGAAAGGTGGTGCAGCTGATGAGCTGGCAGGACGAATTGAGAAATGGGATCCGGACGGCGGAGCAGCTTGCGCCGCTCCTTCACTGGACCCCGGAGGAGACGGCCAGGCGGGCGGAGATCGTGGAGCGATTCCCCATGCTGATCACGCCCTATTATCTCTCCCTTGTAGATACAGAGGACCCGGACGACCCCATCGGGAAGATGTGTATCCCGTCCCTGGCGGAGTTTAAGGAGGGCGGCTCCTTCGACACCAGCGGGGAGGCGGACAACACCAAGCTGGAGGGCCTGCAGCACAAGTATGCCCAAACGGTTCTGCTGCTGTCCACCAACCAGTGCGCCATGTACTGCCGCCACTGCTTCCGCAAGCGTCTGGTGGGCCTCAGCGAGGAGGAACTGAACAAGCGGGTGGATGAGGTAGTTGCCTATGTGCGGGAGCACCGGGAGATCACCAATGTTCTGATCTCCGGCGGCGACGCCTTTCTGAATCCCAATCATATCCTCGAGCGGTATCTCCGGGAGCTGACCGCCATCGACCATCTGGATTTCATCCGTTTCGGCTCCCGTACGCCCGTGACGCTGCCGGAGCGCATTTACGGAGACCGGGAGTTTTTGGACCTCTTCGCGAAATACGCGCAGCAAAAGTCCCTCTGGGTGGTGACCCAGTTCAACCACCCCAGGGAACTGACGGAGCAGACGCGGCAGGCGGTCCGGGCGCTCATTGAGCGGGGCGTGCTGGTGCGGAACCAGACGGTGCTGCTGCGGGGCGTCAACGACAACGGCGAGACCCTGGGCACGCTGCTCTCCGGCCTGACCCGCATGGGCGTGGTGCCCTACTATATCTTCCAATGCCGCCCGGTGACCGGCGTGCGGGAGAGATTCCAGGTGCCGCTGGGGGAGGGCATCCGGATCGTGGACAATGCCAAGTCCCGGCAGAATGGCTTTGGCAAGGCGGTGCGCTATGCCATGAGCCACCCCCGGGGGAAGATCGAGATCGTGTGCCAGGGCGCCGGCGGGGAGACCCTGTTCAAATTCCACCAGAGCAAGGACCCGGCGGACAGCGCCAGAGCCTTTACCGTCAAGCTGAAGCCCACGGACGCCTGGCTGGATGATGGTCTGCAAAGCGGGCTGTGATACGGCCGGGATGAAAAGAAGCCCGTTGCAAAATAGGAAGTAAAAACAGCGAGGCCAGGCCCCCGAAAGAGGGATCCTGACCTCGCTGTTCGCTTTGCTGCTTCCTTGCAGCCAAAGGATAGATTCAGAACGGCCTCCAGCTTTCGGAAAGAAAACGACTGCGGAAGGCGTTTGCGATATATTGCGCCCATTTTCGTGTCCAACCGCCCCGGCCGAACGATCAGACAGCCACTGGTAAGCGGGAAAGTTGTTTTGATGACGGCGCGCAAGCTTATAGTCCGCATGTGCCGAAGAATGCGCCCGTCACGATAAAAGCCGCCCTTGCCGGCGGAGCATTCGCCGCCTCCACGGAGAACGAAAGGTAATTTCCAGCCCGGTTTTACCCGGGTGCCGCCTTCATAGGAAACCCTGTAGCTGCAATGTCTACAGGGTTTCCCTGATGCCTTTGAAGGGGCGGTTTTCCTTTGACGTTTCCATTTGCAGGCGAATTTTTCACTTGTATTGCAGCGTGCTTGCAAAGACCATAAAATTATTGGGAGATAGGATGTGGATATTTTTAAATAAAGCACCCAACGGTATCAGAGATCAACAGGCAGGAAGGACAGTATGAAGCGGACGATTGAGGATCCTGATAGCGCTCATAAAATACAATATACATGCATGATTGGCAGTTCTGCTGCGGCCCTTATCAATAGGCTTTTCCATAACATCAGAAGGCAAGATGATTCTGAATGCTGTTTCGAAAACTGTTAGGACAAAAGAAATTGCCGGAGTACATATGAACCGGATCGTGTGCGCATAGCCCTGACAAGGGCACAAAAGAATGATAGGTTGCTTGGCAAGGGAGATTTAACGTGAGAATTATAAAAGTGATTCTCACGTTTTTGCAGATTAAAATGGGGCGTTGTAACCTTCTAAAGCGAACTCCGCAATCCTTGCTTTCTTTGAGCAGAAGGATTATAATGCGGCGTGTGGAATACATGATGGACTACATAACATGAAAAGAAACCGGTGGGAAAGGGACGTTCCCTCCACAGCAGCTGTGAAGATGGCAGAGATCCGGTTCCCTTCTGAAGCGGCAGAAATGAGGGAGTTTTCTGCTTTTCGAGCATCTCCGCTCTCCTCGTGTCCTTCCATTCTGCCATCTCTTTGTATTTGTCCAAATTTTCACCATTTCACAAATAGATAACCAGATGTTTTCCCGAATTTTTTTGCACCAATGAGATTCGGTCATATAAGAGTGAATCGTCATTTGCGATGCTGAAAAGGAGTGGATAGAATGAACTTGCCCCAACAACAGACCGGAAAGTTTTACTTAAAATGGCCCTGGAATGTAGTTGTGTATGTGGCGCTGGCCCTGCTGCTGCGCATATTCTCGATTCCTGTTATTTTGCTGCTGATGGCCTGGAACAAAAAGCAGCAGCCCGATGGTCCTGAGGAGGGCTATTGCCTCCAGCGCACCCGCCGCCAACTGGCGCGGCTGGGCTGGGCACTGCTGTACCTGTTGATTGCTGTTTGCTGCGGCGTGGTATTTTTCATGCAGCTCCAGGCGGATCGTTCCGCCTGGGAGCTCAAGGACTGGGTCGTGCTGGCCGTGTCCGGCGTGGTGGCTTTGGGCGCGCTGCTGCTGGGCGTGTATGAGACCTGCACCGATCTGCGGGACGCCTTTTTTCCCGAGAAAAGCCGCCTGGCCAAGTCCATCCGCTCCCAGCTGCCCTATCCGGATGAGGCGCCTGACGTCAAGGAACTGTTTGCCATGGTGGACCGGGATATCCGCGAGAACGGCCAGTGGTTTGACCGGGTGGCCGTGGGCAAGGAGTGGGTGCTGGGAGACGACGTCTCCGCCCTCTCCCGTATTCGCGTGGTCTTTGGACGGGATGAGATCAAGACCCGTATTTCCAAGAACCGCCGGCAGACCACCCGGATCATCGAACTGCACATTTTGGACGACCGCCGGCAGGTCCAGATTACGAGTCTGCGGAACCCCGGAGAGTTGGAGGCTCTGCTGACCTGCCTGAGACTCCGGGCTCCGGCGGCCCTGTTTCGGCCGTATCAGGAGTTTTCTGATTACTCCGGCAAGTCGGAAGAGGAGTGGGAGGAGCTGGAACGGGCGTACCAGCGCCGCCTGTCCCAGCGGCGGATGGAGACGGAGAGGCAGGAGCACACCGCGGCTCAGGGCAATCCCGCCTTCGCGTTCACCGATTCACATGGCCAGCGCACCTCCCGCTTTGACCGGAGGACTGTGGAGGAGCAGCTCTCCGAGCTGCAAGAGGGCGGACAGCCGATCAGCCTGGAGATCCTGGAACCCATTCCCGTGCCGGAGCTGCATGGAGCGCGCCTCATCTGCTTGTATGCCGGTGCGGTCCATGGGGGCCTGCTTCTGACCGCGAAAATGCAGATGGCGGGCGGCGGATACCGGTTCTTTGCCAAGGCGGCGGACACGCAGGAGATCCAAGAGGCCCTTGCCGGTCTGCTGGAGAGACGGCAGCCCCCCGACTTCTCGGACCTGTCCCTGTGGAAGCCGCTTCAGGCGGCGGATCAGGCCCGGCAGTCACAGCAAAAGAAGCTGGTCTACGCGGACAGCCTGGGGGCCACCCGGGAATTTACCAGTTTCTCACAGCGGGATGTGGAGCTGGTCGGGGAAGGGCTTGCCAGCGGGCGATACACGGCTGCCGCCCTGTACGCCGGGGCCCGGTATCTGTACCTGCAGGCCGGGGACCGGATGGATGGCCGGATCACCGTCAACGCCGGCTGTCCCGGCCCGGACGAGCTGCAGGTATTTGAGATAAAGTGTACGAGCCGCCAGGCCATGACTTGGCTGCTGGACATGAACGACGGGACCTTTGCTCCCGACTTCTCCCAATGGAAAGACATCACCAAGCGCCTTCAAAAGCAGGCGGACAGAACATAAAAAATACGGCGATTGCCGGTTAAGGAGTGTGGATCATGGGAAAATATTTCAGCGATGTGGTGGAAAAGGCGATTGAAGACATCTATTACTGCTACGACTCCCAGCGGGCTGCGGCAGCTATCGAACCTCTGGCCGAGGTGTCCAACGCAGGCGACGGAGACGCGGCTTATGTTCTCTCCCGCTGTCTGTCCGGCCCCCAGTACAGCTGGGCCTATCACCCCTTCCCGGAGGATGACGAGGGCGTGGAGCGGCTGATCCAGCGAAGCATCCGCCAGGGCAGTGCCATCGGTGTGCTGGGCGCCATGCGCTGTGGGATGCTCACCCCGGAGATGGAGGAGGAGATGCACCGGCATTTCGCCTCGCTTCAGGATGTTTGGAACGCGGTCTATGAGAAAGCCGAGGCGGGAAGTCCCTTCTGCCAGAACATGATCGGCAACACCTATTTCTGGCTGGATGTTCCCCGCATTGAGGGTAAGGGTCCCCATGATTTTTCCACCCGAGACGGGTTTGCCCAGTACCTGCATGACACGGAGTTGAAATGCATCCCCTGGTTTGAGCGAGCCTTCCAAGGCGGCATGGGTTTCGCCGGCCGCAATCTCTATAACATCTGCAGGGACGGCGACAAGGACTTTGGGATCGAGCCCCAGCCGGAGAAGGCGGACGCCGTGGCCCGGTTGGGCGCGGAGAAGGGCTATCCCGACTGGCAGGAGCGTTACGCTGGTATCCTCAAGGAGAAAAACGATTGGAGCCAAGAGGTGGTAAACCTGTATTTTTCCGCCGCGCAGAAGGGGCAGCTGTCCAGCTGGTACTATGTGGGCGTCGCCTTTGAGCTGGGCAAGGCGGTGGAGAAGGACTGCGTCCGGGCCATGAAGTGCTATGAGATGGGTCTCCAGGACCCGGATCAGATCGGCTGCGCCAACCGGGCGGGCCGGCTGCTGTTCCTGGGCAAGGATGGTATTCCCCAGGACTACGCCCGGGCGGTCCAGCTCTTTGAGCGGGCCCATACCAACGGCAAGAACACCTGGGCCAATGACATGCTGGGCAGCTGCTACCTGTTCGGCTATGGCTGTCAGAAGGACCCCGCCCGTGCCCTTCAGCTGTTCCGGGAGGCGGACTACACCAGTGACCTGCTCAACTATGGCCTGGGCACCATCTACACGGAAGGCCTGGGCGTCCCGGAAGATATCAAAAAGGGCGTGGAGTACCTCCAGAAAGCAAAAAACTACGCGCCTGCCCAGGAGGCTCTGCTTCGGTTTAAGAAAACCCTGTTCGGTAAATGGGTCCGCAGATAACACACCCACCCGGGATTTCCCATTGCTCTAGTTTTTTGGGAAACGGGGCTGGGACCATACGCTGTGGGGATCGCGTTTTCAAATAAAATGGAAAGCGGCGTGAAACGATCTGTAAATAAGTAAAAACAAGGGGGGACGCAAGGCAATTTGCCTTGCGTCCCTCATATTTTTTGCCGGGCAAAATGAAGTTAACGGCCTCTGCTGTCCGATGCTCTATATCTAAAAACAGTTTTATAATCAAATAACTTGAAAAGTGATAAATTCACTTTTCAAGTGTCACAGCGCATGTGCGCTGTGGCAGGCCGCGGACCGCGGCCTTGATTTGCATTTCATAGTCAATCACTGTGCGTTTTACGCACAGCAGGCATTGCCAGCTTAAAAAATCCCATGCGATTTTTCAAGTTAATTGACTATAGCCTTGTTGGAACCGGGTCCTTGCGGGACCGTGAATAGAGGACTGGCGGACACGCTTTTCCCGTATGCCTTCATTTGGGAGGAGATTTCCTTTTCTGGGGGGCTTTACCCCTTGATACGGCGGCCCTGCATTTCCGCATCAGGGGGTCAGGCTGGTGGTTCTGACTAGACGGATAAGCTATTTGCCGGGGCAAAGAACCGGACGCCTGCTCAGATCCGATCATCAGGCCTCCCGCATCTTTGGCCGATGCTGCATCCGCTAAGGCCCACAAAGACGGCCGCTTCAGCGCATGCCTGCCGCGATTTCATAGATTTCAAAATGGGCCTGCCGGTCAAGCCCTACATAGCCGCCGGTAACACCACCGCCAATGTGATTCATTTCCACAAGCTTCGGAATATCCTTTGCGTCGGCACCGATCTCCTCGAAGCTGAGAGGCATGCCTATTGTGCGCAGAAAGGCTCGGAAGGCCTCGACACCGGCTCTTGCGGTACGCTTGGGGTCGGAAAAATCCATCTCGCAGCCGAATACACGGGAGGCCATTTGAGCAAAGCGCATGCCGTCGTGATGTTCCACACAATAGCGCATCCAGGCGGGCATGATCACGGCCAGCCCCGCACCGTGGGCACAGTCATAAACGGCGGAGAGCACATGCTCAAGGTGGTGGCTGTTCCAATCCTGCCTGCGTCCTACGCCCATGATGTCATTGTGGCAGACCATGCCTGCCCGCATGATGTTGGCACGGGCGTCATAATCATGGGGGTCCTCCAACACGCGGCGTCCCTCGTGTAGCATGGCAAGAAGGACTCCCTCCAGCATGCGGTCGGTGGTTTCCACGTGAGGCGTGTTGGTAAAATAGCGTTCAAAAGCGTGGGACATGATATCCGTAATGCCGCAGGCGGTCTGGAAGGGGGAGAGGCTCTCCGTGAGAGCGGGATCCAGTATGGAGAACTTGGGCCGCAGACAATCCGCCTCTGCCGCAGTCTTTTCAAGCGTTTGCTCATGGGTGATGATGGAGTCGGGAGACCCCTCACTGCCGGAGGCGGCAATGGTGAGTACGGTGCCTACCGGCAATGCGGCTTCCGGGACCTTTCCGGAGAAAAAGTCCCAGAAATCGCCGTCGTAAACAGCGCCCATGGCGATGGCCTTGGCTGTGTCGATAACGCTTCCGCCGCCGACGGCTAAGAGAAAGTCGATCCGCTCCCTGCGGCATAGCGAAATACCTTCATATACGATTCCGCTGCGGGGGTTTGGCCTCACGCCGCCCAGTTCGGCTGTGTAGAGCCCGGCGGTGGAGAGGGAGGCTTGAATACGGTCCAAAAGTCCGGATTTTTTGGCTGACTGTCCGCCGTAAACCACAAGAACCCTTGAGCCGCCGAATTTTTTGACATATGCACCTGCTTCGTTTTCTCTGCCGCGGCCAAACACGAAATACGTGGGGCTGTAAAAGTCAAATGAATCCATAGTACACCTCAATAGCCGGCTTTTTTGCTGCCGGACTGGCCGTAAGTTTTAAAGCGCTCCATGGCCTGCGCCATCTGCTGGTCATTGAGCACATTCGGCTGGCCGATGCACATGGCTCGATACTGCAATTCTGCAAGATATTCCATGTTGCAGGCCAGACTGTACGCACTCCTGATATCTCTGCCGCAGACGACCAGACCGTGATTGCCCAAAAGCACCGCGTCGCCTGGACCACAGGCCTCTATGGCGGCCTCCGCAAGTTCCGGAGTGCCGAAGGTGCGATAGGGCGCGCAGGGAACTGTGGCGGCCCCGGTATCAGCGATCACGTAATGGACAGCGCGGAGGGGCTGCCCCAACACGGCAAAGGTCGTGCAGTACATGGAATGGGTATGGACGACTGCCCGTGCGTGAGGTTTGTGCTTATAAAACGCCGCGTGCAGACCCCATTCGCTGGAGGGCTTTTTGCTGCCGTCCACGATGCCGGCGTCAAGAGTCATGATGACCACATCCTCGGGAGCGGTGGAAAAATAGTCAATGCCGGAGGGGCTGATAGCCATAAGGCCCTTTTCGGGATCATAGATACTGATATTGCCGCTGGTGCCGGTGCTCAGACGGGCGGCGCTCATCTTTTTGCCGTATTCCACAATGAGCTCTCGTTCTTCTTTCATCAGCATGGGTATATTCCTCCTCACGTATATTTTGAAAAGTGAAATCGATTGCGGATCAGTAAAAGCTTTTTACATCGGTGGCGAAGTATTGGTTCAACAAATAGGGGACATATACGCCCTTGTCTGTCACGACACCGGAGATAAGATGGGGCGGCACCACGTCGAAGGAGGGATAGATGCCGTTGACCTTCGGTACGGTGTTGGGAATATCCCGATAGCAGAGGACCTGCTGGGGGTCCCGCATCTCAATGACAATATCGTTTTTGCTCCGCTTATCCCGGTCGGGAATTCCGGTGACATAGTAGGGAATACCGAAATACTTGGCCAGAATAGCGATTTGGAAGGTGCCGATCTTGTTGGCGATGTAGCCGTCCTGGGCGATGGAGTCCGCCGCGGAGGTGAATACGTCGATATGCTCCCGCTCCATGGCATAGGCCACCATGTTGTCAGTGATGACTGTGGTATCGAAGCCCATCTGTGCGAAGCAGCTGGAGGTCAGCCGGGCGCCTTGCAGATAGGGACGGGTCTCGGCGCAGAATACCTTGAAATCCTTGCCGTACTTTCGCACGGCCCGCATGACTGTGCCGATGATTGTTTCGCCGAAGCACTGGGTCAGGATCGTACCGCCATTTGGGATCAAGGATGCCAATTGGTCTCCAACGATCTGCATGGTGCTGTACCGCCGGTTCAGGGATTCTATGGTGTTCTCCACAATGGCCTGGATGGGATCCTTGTCCTGCTCCAGGGCTTGAGCCGCCACATCCACGCAGCGGCCGGTGATCTGGCCATAGCGGTTGGCGGTGGTGGGACGGGCGTGGGACAGGTCATAAGACGCCTGCTTTAAAAATGCAAGCTGCGCGGCCATGCCCATATGCCGCGCTTGCCAGGCGGCCAGCGCCATCCCCATGCCCACGGCGGTGTAGGGGCCGGCGCTCTGCGTCACCATATCCGTGATGGCTTGCGCCACCTCGTGATAATCCGTGCACTCCACAAAACGGACCTCCGTGGGATAGACGCGGCGGTCCAAAATGCGGACCTTGCCCTTGCTGTACCATGCCACATTTTCGTATTGCAGCAGGAAGGGCATATCGTTGTCCATTCTTACCATAGCTGTCTCCTTACCGGCATCAGGCCAAGATCATCCGGAATGCATGTACAACACTGCTTCCGTTCCGCAAATGCTCCCGGTGCTTGATTAGGGTGATGCCCAATTTGATGAGAGCGCGATCCATGAGAATGCGCTGGGATAGCTCGCTGACAGAGGTGAGCTCCGCGACCTTGGAATCGCCTACTACACGGCGGATGATCTCCGTGCCGGCATATCCGAGGGAATCTGCCAGAACACCGTCCAGATATGCCTGCCGGAACGCACTGGTCCGGTATAGGGAAAAGGTGACCATCTCGTCATACTTGGCTGCCAGCTTGGACATTGTGAGATCACAAACCGCAGAGATCGTCTGCTCCAGGGCGGCGGCTGCCTCCGTCTCCTCCGGCGTGGCATAGACCTTGCTGGCCCAGGCGAAGAACAGGTTTCCAATCACGTTGCCGATATCGTATCCCATTGGCCCGTAGAAAGCAAACTCGGGGTCCAAGACCCGGATGCCGTCCTTGTTGGCGAAAATGGAACCGGAGTGCAGGTCGCCGTGCAGAAGCGCCTGGGCGTTATTCATGAAGTTATTCCGGAGCTTGCCTACCTCCGCGTGAAGCTGCTGGTCGTTATAGAGAAATTCACGGACAAAAGCTTCGTTCCCAGGCGTCAGGACATTGCGCTTTTTGAAGTCGTCATAGGGCTCGGTCAAGACCAGATCCTCCGTGATCTCACAGAGCTCCGGGTTTGTGAAAAACTTTACCCGCTTCTTTTTTTCCGCCCGGTCCAGGACCAGATCGGTGGTGGGAAGAAGCGTGTCCGCCATAAAGGCAGAGATATTTTCTGCCAGATGGGGATATACACGGTTGGCCGCCAGCTCCTTCCGGAGGTTTTTGAAGGCGGAGACGTCTTCCATTGTGGTGGCGGCCATGGTCTCGTCGTAGTAGTAGACTGCGGGCACATACCCCGGGGCCAGCTTGCCCTCCAGCTGGAGGACCGCGGCCTCGATTTTGTTCCGGCAGATATCCAGAGGCCGGCCGGAGGAACGCAGGAGCTTGTCAGCCTGTTTGACAATGATGGAGTGCCCGTCCCGCTTAGACCGGACTCTGAACACATAGTTGATATTGCCGTCACCGATTTCTACACAGTCTGTCTCCTCATTTGAATCAAATTTGTGAAGCACTTCCACCGCATAACGCCTGACGTCGTCAGGGGTCATGAGAAAGAATTGGCTGAAGTCTCTCATATGCAAACCTCCTAAAAATATTTTTAATGGGCAAAGGCGGCTCTTGCGGCTTGCGGAACAGGGCGCAGGTTTACGTTTTCCGCGCAGGATGCCATGCCGCGGCAGGCAGAAGCCGTGACAACCCATACGATTTTAAGTAATACTGTTTCTCGATAAAAAACTTTAAAAAAGTTTTTTATCGCGGCGCTTCCAAGAAAAGTATTGACGACATTCCTGGCGGCTTCGCCGCCGGGCCGCCGAAGGCAGCCCAAATAAAATGATCAAATCATTTTATTTGGAATTAGTATAAATGATCAAATGGCGCGATGTGCGCTCTTTTGAAACGATGAGAAGATCGATCAAAACATCGTGCAGAGCGGGAGAAACCTCTTTGACGATTGTTTCTCGCCTTTGATGAAATAGAAGCGGTCAAAAATCAACAAACGGGTGTCAATAGATTGCGTATTTACGACTTTTGAAGCGGATAAGGCAGATTTGAAATTTATAAAAATGTGAGAATCATTAGCTTTATTATATATATAAACTCAGAAAAATCAAATATGTGCCAAGGATTACTGACCATGAAAAGGCAAATCTGCGGCGGGACGCCTTCGCGCTTCGCGCCAAGTGGTTGTACTTCCTTTCGAATGAAGCCCGCAAGGCGGGCGCTTTCGGCATTCCGGGAAGAATGGTGTAGAGGTGGATGCAATTCACTATTGCTCATTCCACATTCCCTCTGTATAATAAAGCTATCAGAGGGGGAGGGATGCGCGTGCAGAAGCGGTATCAAAAGATTTTTTCGGCCACGATCATTTTTTCGGTAGGACTTATGATCGTGGGTATTTTGATGGATGAACCGGCCGATATCCTCCCCGGGCTGTATCGGATCATTACGATGCAGGACTTGCTGATCACCGACTATGTCTACATAGCGGGACCGGGCGCGGCGCTGATCAACGCGGGGATCGTGACCATCATCTCCATCTGCATCATCAAACTCTCCGGAGACCCCTTTAATGGCTTTACCATCGTGGAAATGGGACTGATGGCAGGCTTCTCCCTGTTTGGGAAAAATTTCATCAATATCTGGCCCATCATCCTGGGCACCTGGCTGTATGCCCGGTATCAGCGGGAACCCTTTTCCAAATATGCCTCTGTGGCGCTGCTGGCCACATCTCTGGCGCCCCTTGTCAGCTATATGGTCCTGGGCAGCATCCACGCGAGCCTGCCGCTGGGACTGGTCACGGGGATCCTGATCGGGTTCATCCTGCCGTCCTTGTCCGCGTATACCTATAAGATCCAAAATGGCATGAACCTCTACAACATGGGATTTGCCTGCGGCCTGTTCGCCATGATGATCGTGCCGGTCCTGACGGCTTTTGGCGACAAGCCGGATTCCGTGCTCTACTGGGCGGAGGGATATAACCAACGGTTCATCATCGCCATCGGGATTACCTGCCTCATCATGATCGCGGCGGGCTTTTTCGTGACAGGAACGCCGCCCTGGGCAGTCTGGGCGGGATACCGCCGCCTGCTCTCCACCACGGGCCGTGCCCCCAGCGACTACCTGCGTATGTTCGGCCCGGGGCCGGTGCTGGTGAACGTCGGCGTCAATGGGCTCCTGGGGATCGCCTATGTTCTGCTTGTGGGCGGAGACCTGAACGGCCCCACGCTGGGCGGCATCTTTACCATTATGGGCTTTTCCGCCTTTGGCAAGCACATGTTCAACATCGTGCCGGTGATGGTCGGCGTGGCGCTGGGCGCCTATGGCATGCACTATACCCCGGATTACCCCTCCCTCCAGCTGGCGGGGCTGTTCGGCACCACGCTGGCGCCCATTGCAGGGCATTTTGGATGGCCCTTCGGGATCCTGGCCGGATTTATCCACTCGGCGCTGGTTTTGCAGACAGGCGGCCCGGTGGCCGGTCTGAACCTCTATAACAACGGATTTTCCGGCGGCCTGATCGCCATCGTGCTCTATCCCACCATCACCGCCATCTGGAAGCACCGCCGGCCCACGCTGCGGGATGAGAACTACTACGACCTCTTTGAGGAGAGCGGACCCATCGACACCTCCTTCTGGCGCACCAGCCGCAGTCAGAGCACGCACCACTCGGAGCACGAGCTGCATCCGGAGCAGGAGAGCGGAGAGACGGCGTCCCGCATGACGGACGACAAACCGGAGGAGACGGAAATCACCGGAAAACCCCAGGAGACACAAGAACCCCAGGAGACGACCTGAATGTCTATGGATAGGCCCGCCGCGGTGCATTGCGGCGGGCCTTCCCACAGACGCGTCGGAACCGGTATAGAACATATTTTATGACAGAAGGTGCCAGAATGTATATTGCGGACCTCCATATCCACTCCCGGTTCTCCCGGGCCACCAGCAGGGACTGCGACCTGCCCCATCTGGACTGGTGGGCGGCGCGGAAGGGCATCGGCCTGCTGGGCACGGGGGACTTCACCCACCCCGCCTGGCGGGCGGAGCTGCGGGAACAGCTGGTCCCCGCCGGAGAGGGCGTATATACCCTGCGGGAGGACCTGCGCCTGCCCCACGGCCTGGGCGGCGAGCCGCCCAGGCTCGTCATCACCGGGGAGATCAGCTCCATCTACAAGCGGGGCGGAAAGACCCGGAAGGTCCACAACCTGATCCTGCTGCCCTCCCTGGAGGCGGCGGACGAGCTCTCCGCCCGGCTGGAGGCCATCGGCAACATCCACTCCGACGGGCGGCCCATCCTGGGGCTGGACAGCCGGGACCTGCTGGAACTGACCCTGGAGGCTTGCCCGGACGCGGAGTTCATCCCCGCCCATATCTGGACGCCGCACTTTGCCATGTTCGGCGCCTTTTCCGGCTTTGACACCATGGAGGACTGCTTTGACGATCTGACACCCTGCATCCACGCCGTGGAGACGGGGCTTTCCTCAGATCCGCCTATGAACTGGCGGGTCTCCGCGCTGGACCCTTTGACGCTGGTGTCCAACTCGGACGCCCACTCACCCGCCAAGCTGGGACGGGAGGCCAACCTTTTGGACACGGGACGCACCTATCCGGAGCTGGTCCGGGCCATCCGGACGGGGGAGGGCTTTCGGGGGACTATCGAGTTTTTCCCGGAGGAGGGGAAATACCATTTGGACGGCCACCGGAACTGCGGCGTCTGCCTGACGCCCGCGGAGACGGAGGAGCGGGGCGGGCTGTGCCCGGTGTGCGGCAAAAAGCTGACCATCGGCGTGGAGCACCGGGTGGAGGCGCTGGCCGACCGCCCGGAGGGCTTTCGCCCCGCTGGCGCAAAGCCCTTTGAGAGTCTGGCACCCCTGCCGGAGGTGATCGCCGCTTCCACCGGCGGCTCCGCCGCGGGAAAAAAGGCCGGAGAGCTGTACGAGCGGATGCTCCGGTACTTGGGGCCGGAGTTTTATATCCTGCGGGAGGCGCCCATTCCGGAGATCGAACAGGCGGCGGGCCGGCTTTGACGGAGAATACGGTGCCATCTCCCTGCTGACCCCGGGGGAGATCCAGCAGTTCAGCGGACAGTTCTCCCTGTTCAGCGGGGAGGCCCTGGTGAAAAGGAACGGGAGCAGGCGGGCGCTGAAGAAGCAGGCATCCAAACCGCTGGAAGCAGCGCCGGACAAGCCTGCGGAACAGCTGAATCCGGAGCAGAAGGTCGCCGTCACGGCGGAGGGGCCGGTGACGGCGGTGGTGGCCGGTCCCGGAACGGGAAAGACCAAGACTTTGGTGGCCCGCATTGCGTGGCTGGTGGAGGAACAGGGCGTCAGGCCCGACGAGATCACCGCCGTGACCTTCACCAACCAGGCCGCCCTGGAGATGCGCCAGCGGCTGGAGGCGCGGCTGGGCGGACGGCGGGCAGTGAGCCGGATGCACATTGGGACCTTCCACGCCATTTGCCTGGAGCTGCTGGGAGAGGTGCGCCTTATCGGACAGGGAGAGGCCCTGGAGATTGCCGGATAGACTGAAAAACAAGAAAAAACTGGAAAAGCAATCTACAATTGCCTTAATGTAAACCGCATGTGGTTTACATTATAAGGACTTTTGGAATAGAATTGGAGCAGAAAAGATGAAGTTAGATGAAAAACTTGTTTCTTTGCGGAAAGAAAAAGGGCTAACGCAGATAAAAGTTGCCGAGGAACTTAATGTGTCCCGGCAAGCAATTTCTCGGTGGGAATCCGGTGTGGCAGTTCCATCTACAGAAAATCTGCGGTTTCTCGGTGAACTATATAGTGTCCCTATTGATTACTTGATAAATGAGGAGTTTGAGCGGCCCATTCAGGTTGAAGCAGCAAACGGAGAAAACAGAAAGAATAAAAACTGGGCGGCATGGCTGTGCTGCATACTTATAGTGGTTGTTGCAGCGGTGATAATCGGAGTAATTGTTGCTCGCAGAGGACCAGAGAAAGTGGATTTTAATGAAGTAGAGCGTGAAGACTGGAATGATGCAGACACAGATGACATTCCAATAGAATGGTAAAAGCCAGCGAAAGGGGGTGAAAATATGTATAAGGCTTTTCGTAAGGTTCTGGCTGCGGTTGCTGTGGTATGCTGTCTCTGTTTGAACGCTGGTGCAACAGGACCTGAATCGATCATTGTCCCCTATGATGGCTCCAAGGTGGATACGGCTGCCATTTTGCGGGCGTCAGGTTCTTTTAATGTGAGTGTGAACCCATACGCCAGGGCAAAAGGAGATACCGACTTCCCCCTGGAAGCAGGGGAGACGGTAAGAATCTATGCGACCTATTCTCCAGATAGCGCAAGCATGGACTTTGGCCTGGTAGATCCGGATGGCGTGTTCCACTATGTCAGCGCGGAAAACGGAAGTTTTGATGAGACATTTGAAGTTCCGGAGAGTGGGAATTACAGACTGGGCATCAAAAATAACTCAGGGCAAACTGTGAAGGTGTCTGGATTTGTAAAATATTGAGGAAGGGAGAAAGAAAATGAAAAAGAGAATAATCAGTTTAGCGATGTCCATAGTAATGTGTATATCTCTGCTTTGCATCCCTTCATATGCTGTAGAGATGGTTGAGGATCAAGCGATTCAAGAAGCTGAAAATATTCTTGAAAAAGAAGGTTTTTTCTTGCTGAGTGAAGCGGAGTATAAAAAGGAAACGAGCCATTCGATTAGTGGGGACATCGTAATTACTCGAGATTATGTAGATAAGAAATCAGAATTATTTCTTATTAAGGATGGAACTGTTGCTACTTATGTGTATGCAGACCTTGAAAATCGGATACTGACTCGTACAGATTATATTGGTGGAAGTGTACAGGTAAATACTCAAGAGATTAGAGAGAGCGTAGACCAAAATGAAAGAATGACCAGAGGGATCAGAGATTATGAATCTCTGGGGAGAGTAAGATATAGATACGCAAATGGTTCCCAATATAGCTTGTGCGGAGCAAATGTAGCATTGGCATCTACAGTATCTAATTCTGGACAATATGATTTGGCTGGACAATATGATGACGAAGTTGCTCTCGCTTATGCAATCGTCGGGTTTATTGGTATTCCGCTTGGGTTTGCATATCCTGTCGCAGCAGCGATTATAACGGGTGTGGCTACACTTACAGGGTATGTGTATTCAATCAAAGAACCTTATTATATTAGCGCAAAAACAACGACCAATAACTGGAAGGTAACTGATACATCTTCAAGCAGCAACTATGACGTGATTGAAGGAGTCAAGTATGTTATTACAGAACAAGGACGGGTTGGAGAAACATACTATGATGGCGACTTTTGGGAGAAAACGGCATTTACAGGGAGAAACGAATCCTTCGCAAATTATATCTATCCTTTGTTGTTTAACTATGTGATTTTTGAAATCTACGACTGGAGTATCACGTGATGCCTGCAAAAATATTATTAATTTTTGCTAATATCATTATAGTTTGTGCAGCGGGAATAGGGTATTTTGTTGGATTCCACGACAAGAAAGTGTCATATCTATTTGCAATCTCATGTCTCTGTTGCATTTTAGCGCTTATCATGATTCTAAAGAAAAAGGATAAAAAGTGAGAGAAAGCGGTCACAGAATTTACGTGGCCGAAATGGGAAGCCATAGAGGAACTATGATGAATGCTATTACTTACTTATTCTTGATTAAGACATGCTTTTTCCTTTTTCTGGGAGTAGTCATCATTATGTTTGCGCTTGATTATAACATAGTAGCAGCTATCTTGCTTGTTATTGGTTTGGTGCTGATGTGGAAATTATATCGTTGTCCAGAATGTAAATGCCATCTTGATTATAGAGTTCCTCTCCGAGATCAAGACTATTGTCCATCTTGCGGATGCAATCTTACTTTGCATGAAATGTGAGAAGCCTTCTATATAAGCCGGCCTTAATAGGCCGGCTTATATTCTTTTATTCATCCATTAGCTTCCGTCACTATTTTTTCCCCCGATTTTCTATTAATCATCATAATGTCCTTTGCAGGAAACAATATAAAGATTGAAGCATTAAGCGCTTTATCGTATGCTTTATAGTCCATAATTGTGCCTCCCCAAATTCCGACTTATTGCGCTGCGTTTATCATAGCCGGTCAACGCACGATCAGTAAAATTGCCGGAGGCGGGCATCAACGGTCCTTCAAAATGGGGCTTTTCCGCGGCCCTTTGTAAAATGGGAAAAGTTTGGTATAATGCTCCTATACGGATATGCGGAATGACCAGAGGAGGAAAAAGACCATGAGGGGTATTCGACGTATTTGGGCCGGACTGCTGTGCGCGTTCGTTCTGCTGACACAGACCGGGAGTCCGGCCGTGGCAGCGGAGCCGTTGCCAAGCTCCGCGCCGCTGACGATTTTATTTACCCATGATACCCATGACCACTTTTACCCTGACGGCGATGGACGGGGCGGCTATACCCGCCTTGCCACGCTGTTGGAGGAACAGCGGGCTGAGGCCGCCGCAGATACCCGGTATGGGGAAAACGGCAGGGCCGTGGTCACCCTGGACGCCGGAGACTTCTCCATGGGTTCCTTGTTCCAGACCATTTACGCGGCGGATGCGCCGGAACTGCGGGCCCTGGGGGCCATGGGCTGCGACGTGACCACCTTCGGCAACCATGAGTTCGACTACCGGCAGCAGGGACTGGCGGAGATGCTCCGGGCGGCGATGGACAGCGGGGACCCGCTGCCCGCCATTGTCCAGGCCAACTACACTACCCCCGTGGCCCCCGAAGCGGGCCGGGAGCTGGTTCAGGCCATGGAGGACTATCCCGTGATGGACTACGTGGTGCTGGAGCGGGAGGTGGGGGATGACACCCTCCGGGTTGCGGTGTTCGGTGTCATGGGATTGGATTCCCACGAGTGCGCGCCCATGTCCGGTATGGAGTACCAGCCCATTGAGGAGGCCGCCAGACGGGTGGTGGCGGAGATCCGGGAGAAGGAGCGGGCGGACTATATCATCTGCCTGTCCCACAGCGGCACCGAGGAGGGGCGGGGGGAGGACTATGAGCTGGCGAAGGCCGTGGACGGCATTGATGTCATCATCTCCGGCCACACCCACAGCACCCTGCCGGAGCCTGTTCAGGTGAATGACACCCTCATCGTCTCCTGCGGAGAATACACCCAAAACCTGGGTGTTCTGACGGTCAGCCGGGATGACAGCGGCGTGAAGCTGGAGGACTATCAACTGATCCCGGTGGATGACACGGTCCGGGAGGACCCGGAAATGGCGGCGCTGGCCGAGGGTTTTCAACACCGGGTAAATGAGACCTATCTGGCCGGTTATGGACTGGGGTATGACCAGGTGCTGGCCTCTGTGGAGGGGAGCACATTTTCCATTGAGGAGACCGGGAACCTGATCGGAGACGCCTATATCCGGGCGATCCAGCGGCTGGAGGGCGCGGACTATGTGCCGGTGGATTTCGCGGTGGCGCCATCCGGCGTGATCCGGGACTTCCTGCGGGCGGGGCCGGTGACCACAGCCCAGGCGTTTGATATCCTCTCCCTGGGCTCCGGCGCCGACGGCACCCCGGCCTATCCGCTGGTGTCGGTGTATCTGACGGGGAAGGACCTGAAAAATGCCTTTGAGGTGGACGCCTCCATCTCGGCGCTGATGCCCGCGGCGGAGCTTTACGGCGCGGGGATGCGCTGGACCTGGAATCCCCACCGGATGATTTTGGATAGAGTGACCGCGTCGGAACAGATCCTGCCGGAGGGCGGCACGGCGCCCATTCAGGACGACCGGCTCTACCGGGTGGCGGCGGATCTGTACAGCGGCCAGATGCTGGGGGCCGTGGAGGCCCAGAGCATGGGCCTGCTCACCGTCACACCCAGGGATGAAAACGGAGAGATCGTCACAGACCTGGAGAGCCGCATCGTCAAAGCGGCCGACGGCACGGAGCTGAAGGCATGGTATGCCCTGGCCGCCTATCTGGAGGAGCAGGGGACGGTCCGCGCGCCGGAGAGCCGCAAGACCGAAGCGGCCAGCTGGAGCCCGCTGGCGCTGCTGGCCCATCCGGGCGCGCCCACGCTGGCCGTGCTGGGAGTCCTGCTGGCGCTGGCGGCACTGGTGGTCCTGACCGTGACGCTGATCCGCCGGAGAAGAAAACGCCGCCGCTGGAAAAGAGGGTGAGCAGAGAAAAGGGGCTGTTTCCTTTGGGAAACAGCCCCTTTTGCGAAGAAAGGAGAGGGTGCGGCGGCCCGCGCCGGACGGGAGTCAGCGGTTTATCATCAAATCACTTGAAAAGTGATACATTCACTTTTCCAGTGTCACAGCGCATGTGCGCTGTGACAGGCCGCGGACCGCGGCCTTGATTTGCATTTCATAGTCAATCGCTGTGCGCTTTCCGCACAGCGGGCATCGCCCGCTTGAAAAATCCTATGCGATTTTTCATATAATTGACTATACCGGACCGCCCCGCGGCTCCGCGGGAAGCGTCTGGATGCGGTCGCACATGTATTCCGCCACCTCCCGGTCGTGGGTGATCAGCAGGCAGGAGAGATGGTAGCGTCGGCGGACCTCTTTTATAATTTGCAGGATCTGCGCCTGGACGGAGATGTCCAGCATGGAGGTCGCCTCGTCCAGCACCAGGACCCTGGGCTGGAGCAGCAGCGCCCGCACCAGGGCCAGACGCTGGATCTCGCCGCCGCTCACCTGGTGGGGGCGGCGGGTCAGCAGCTCGTCCGTCAGCTTGACCTGGTCCAGAAGCTCCGCCACCATGGCCCTGCGGCCGCCCTGGATATGAAAGATGTCCATCGGCTCTGTCAGACTCTGCTGGAAGGTCCAGCGGGGGTCGAAGAAGGTCTCCGGCCGCTGGGAGATCAGCTGTGTCTGGCGGCGGAAGGGCAGAAGCGCCTGACCGCTGAGATGGGTGATGTCCCGCCCCTGAAAGAGGACCGTCCCACCGTCGCAGGGGATCAGCCGCAGGAGGATGCGGGCCAGGGTGCTTTTTCCGCATCCCGAGGGGCCCATCAGCCCCAGCGTCTCCCCCTGGCAGAGGCGGAGGTCCACATGGTCCAGCACCTGGATAGGCGCGCGGCGGAGGCAGGGGCGAAAGGTTTTTACGATTTGGCGGCATTCCAGGATATCACTCATACAGAAAACACCTCACCATATGCTGGGACTCCGGCTGACAGGCGCCGGGGCGCTCCCGGGTGCACCGCTCCCGGCAGTGGGGGCACCGGGGGGCAAAGGGACAGCCGGGCAGCCGCTGGCCCGCCCGTGGGGCAATGCCCTGGATGGGCTGGAAGCCGTGCTCCGGCAGGGCGTTGAGGAAGGCCGCCGTATAGGGGTGAAGGGGGTGCTCCAATACGCCCTGCCCCATTTCCAGGACCTGCCCGGCGTACATGACGGCCAGGGACTGGCAGAGGCTCCGGGCGAGGGTCAGGTCGTGGGTGATGACCAGCATACTGGCAACACCGCGGCCCCGCATGGAGCCTAGAGTGTCCAGCACCTGGTCCCGCAGGGCGCTGTCCAGGCCCTTGGTGGGTTCGTCCGCCAGCAGCCAGGCGGGTGTGCAGGCGGAGCCGACGGCGCAGAGGACCCGCTGCTGCATCCCGCCGCTCAACTCGTGGGGATAGGCCTTCAGCACGCGGGCGGGGTCCGGAAAACCGAAGTCCCGCAGCAGTTGGGCGCTCCACGCCTTCGCCTCCCGGCGGCTTAGGGACAGCGGGCGCAGGGCCTCCGACAGGTGGGCCTGCACGGTGCGGGCCGGATTCAGGGATTCGGCGGGATTTTGGGGGATCAGGCCGAGCTTGACGCCGAGCGCGCGGCGTGTCCCCAGGAGAGGGCTTCCATCCAAGGTGATGCTGCCCGCCGCCTTGGCGTAGGGGGGCAGCAGGCCCAGGACCGCCATGCCCAGCACGGATTTGCCGCAGCCGCTCTCGCCGATGATGCCGGTGATCTGCCCGGCGGGGAAATGGACGGACACGCCGTCCACCGCCCGGACGTCCCGGTCCCGCAGCTGAAAGGTCACGGAGAGGTCTTTGATGCGCAGTCCGTCCGTCATAGCTCCCGCACCTCCTCATTCCGCACGTCCAGGCGGTCCCGCAGGGCGTCGCCCAGCAGATTGATGCCCAGCAGCAGAAGCACGATGCACATGCCCGGCACGATGATGAGGTGGGGGGCGCTGCGGTAGTGCAGGCGGGCGTCGCTGATCATGACGCTCCAATCCGGCATGGGAGGCCGCAGCCCAAGGCCCAGATAGCTCAAAGAGGCGATGGACAGCACGCACCGGCCCACCCGGGTGGTGAAGAGCACCACGATGTTGGGCAGCAGATTGGGGACGACATGCCGTGTCAGGATCCGCAGCGGGCCGGCGCCCAAGCTCCGCAGGCCCTCCACATACGCCTCCTCCCTGAGCCGCATGGTCTCCGTGCGGACGATGCGGGAGAAGCCCGCCCAGGAGGTGAGGACCAGGGCCAAGATCAGGTTGGGAACGCCCGGCCCCAGGATACCGGCGATGGCGATCATCAGGCAGGTGCCGGGGAGCCCCTGAAAGATGTTGGAGAACACCGTCAGCACCCAGTCCAGCCATCCGCCGAAATACCCGCCCAGAACGCCGATGACCATGCCGAAGAACATGGACAGCACCGTGGCGGCAAGCGCCACCAGAATGGAGCCCCGCCCGCCGTACAGCACCCGGCTGAGCATGTCCCGGCCCAGGGCGTCCACCCCCAGCCAGTGGGCGGCGGAGGGACCCTGGAGCTTGACGGTGGTGTCGATGGCCGTGGGGTCGTAGGGGGCCAGCCAGGGGGCCAGCAGGCTGGAGAGGAGGATGACCGCCAGCAGTGTGACGGCAAATGCCAGCTGAAAAGAGGATCGCCGCTTTCTCATATCTTCCGCCCTCCTAACCGCACCTTGGGGTCCAGCAGCATACTGAGGATGTCCACCAGGAGCGTGATGGCCACATACACCGCGCCGGTGAGCAGCACATAGCCCTGGAGGGCCGGATAATCCCGGTTATTGATGGCCTCCAGCGCATAGCTGCCGATGCCGGGCAGTGCAAAGATGGATTCCACGATGACCGAGCCGCCCAGCATCCCGCCCAGGGAGTTGCCCAGCAGGGCGACCACCGGGACGATGGCATTGGGCAGGGCGTTGCGCAGGACCAGCCGCCAGCGCCCGATCCCCCGGGCGCTGGCGGCGGTGCAGTACTGCCTGCCCAGCTCCGCCAGCAGGGAGGAGCGGGTCAGGCGGGCCGCAGTGGCCATGGTGGCGGAGGAGAGGACGGAGGCGGGCAGGATCATATAGCGCAGTCCGCCGTTTCCGCTGGTGGGCAGCCAGCCCAGCGTTTCAGCGAAGAGCAGGATCAGCAGCAGCGCCAGCCAAAAGGCGGGGATGGACAGCTGCAAATTGAGGACGGCTTGGATGAGCCGGTCCGGCCAGCGCCCACGAAAGGCGGCTGCGGTGCAGCCCAGCAGCAGACCGCCGGCGCAGGCCAGCGCCATGGCGCAGACCGCCAGCTTCAGCGTGACCGGCAGGCGCCGCCCCAGCTCCTGGGCCACCGGCATCCGGCTGGAATAGGAGTCCCCCAGGTCCCCGGTAAGGGCGCGCCCCACCCAGCGCAGATACTGCACAGGATAGGGGGCGTCCAGACCCATTTGATGCGCCATCGCCTGGATCTGCTCCTGGGTGGGCTCGTAGCCGCCCTGGGACAGCGCCAGCTCCGCGGGATCTCCGAGGGAGAGGACGCCCAGGACAAAGGCGGCCAGGGAAATGCCCAGCAGGACCGGGACCAAAGAGGCCAGCTTATGGATCAGATAACGGCCCATCGCGTCGGATCACTGCTTCCAGGCCACCAGGGGCAGTTCGATGCCGTAAAGCTTGGCATCATAGCCGGTGAGCTTGGTGCTGTAGGCCATCAGGGTCATGTCGTTGAACAGGGGCACCACGGGGAATTCCTGGGTGGAGATCTCCTGGATGCGGTCATAGCAGGCGGTGCGCACGTCCATGTCCAGGGCGGCGGAGGCCTCGTCCATCAGGGCGTCCACCTCGTCGCTCTGGTAGCCCAGGCTGTAATTCTGGTTGTGGTCGCCGCTGGTGAGCATGAAGCGGCGGAAAATGGTAGCGGGCTCGGAGTTGGAAAGGCCCTGCTGCATCCGGGCGATGCCGTAGTCGCCGGTTTTCATCTGCTCTTTCATGTTGGTCATCTCCATGGGCTGCAGCTCGCAGTCGATGCCGATCTCGCTGAGCCAGGAGGAGATCAGCTCGGCTTCCCCCTTCTGGGCGGCCTCGTTGCCGTTATAGAGATAGGTGACGGTGACGCGCTGGCCGCCCAGCACCTCGTTGGCCAGCTCCTTGGCCTTTTCCAGGTCCTCTTCCACGGGGAATTCCTTGTAGAAGGGGGTGGAGTAGTTCAAAATGTTGGTGGTGGGGGTGCCGAAGCCGTCATAGACGCTCTCGGTGATGACGGAGCGCTGAAGCGCCATGCTGACGGCCTGCCGCATCCGCACATCGTTGAAGGGGAACTCGGTGCCGTTGAGGGTCAGGAAGCGGATCATGGTGGACTTGGTGGTGGTCAGGGCGAAATCGCTGTTGCCCTCCAGCTGTACGGCCAGGGAGGTGGGGATGGCGTTCAGATCGATGACGCCCAGGATCTCGCCGCTCTTCAGGGCGGAGAAGCGGGTATCGGCGTCGGGGATGACCTTCACACGGATGGTCTTGGCCTTGGCGGTCTCGCCCCAATAGCCGTCAAAGCGCTCCAGAAGCACATATTCGTCCAGCTTGTTTTCCGTGATCTTGAAGGGACCGGTGCCCACACAGATGCCGTTGAAGTCGCCGTTTTCGTCAAAGCAGCCGGGGCTGTACATGGCGCTGCCGAAATTCACCATGTTGTACAGCTGAGTGGGGGCGGGCTGGGAGAAGGTCAGGCGGACGGTGTAGTCGTCCACCTTCTCGTATTTTTCCAGATTGGGGTAGTGGGAGTTGATGTCCAGGGGGTAGAAGGAGGAGCTTTTCACCTCGATGCCCATGCGGTCAAAGTTGGCGATGACCGCGTCGGCGTTGAAGTCGGTGCCGTCGTGGAACTTCACACCCTGGCGCAGGAAGAAGGTCCACTGGGTGCCGTCCTCACTCATCTCCCAGTCCTCCGCCAGACAGGGGACGGGGGCGGCGTTGTCATCCTGGGTCACCAGCGGCTCCCAGACATAGAGGATCTTGCTGCAATAGTAGCCGTCCTTCTCGCCGGGAGCCAGATTGCGGTAGCCGGCCAGAACGATCTCGGCGTCGGGATCAACGGTGGACTCCGCAGCGGGGGCGGCGTCGGGCACCGGCTCCTCTGCGGCGGGGCTGCCGCCGCAGCCGGTCAGGCTCCACACAAGGGTCAGGGCCAGCAGAAGCGACAAGAGCTTACAGAACTTCTTTTTGCTTTCCATGTTTTATATCTCCTTTAAAATATGATCCAAATCCTCCGTGTCAGTCACAGGGGGAGATTTGTCGGAAAGGGCGGGCTCCCAGACCAGAAGCTGGGAGGTGAATGGATACCGGCAGAGCAGGCTCCCATCGGGAAGCGCCTGGTGATACGGCATGACGAGGGAGAGAAGCCGCTGGTCCGGAACAGGCTCCGTGAGAAAGCCCCGGACCCGGTCCAGCAGGGCCGCCTGGTGGGGATAGCGGTATTCCCGCCGGTTGGGGAGGTCCAGAAGTTGGTGGGAGATCCCCATGGAGGTCAGGATCTCTCCCAGCTCCCGGCATCCCTGCCGGGTATAGTGGACGGAGAGACCGGCCTTCTCCAGTGCCGGAAGCCACGGCAGCTCCGGCGGTGCGTTCATCCCCGCCACGCACAGACGCCGGGCCGTCCGGTGGAGCTTGTTTAAAAACAGTTCGGGCTCCTGGACCCGGTAGAAACAGTTATAGGCAAACGCCATGTCCCGGCGGGGGACCTCCGCCGTCTCCCAGGGGGCGCAGATGGTCTCAAGCGCGGCGCCCTGCTCCGCCGCGTGCCGTTCCAGATAGGCCAGATTGTCCGGCGAAAGGTCCACGCAGGTCACTTGGGGAAAATCCCGGACCAGGCGAAACGTGTAATTTCCCCAGCCGGGGCCGATCTCCAGCACGGAGGAGACGCCGTGGCTCCGGGACAGACGTTTCACAGCTTGATACACCGTGCCGGAGTAGGCGTCCGGCGGGATAAGGCCCGTATTCTGGATCCGCGCCCGCCAGAACTGCTGTTCCAGCGCTAAGTCGGCGATACGGGGAGACAGGGTGCCGTCGGGGCGGAGCAGTTTTTTTCGCCAGCGGTCGCCCGCGGCGGTGTGCTGGACCGGCAACAGATCACTTCCTTTTACAAGACAAGATAAAACGAGCCATTACCACAAAAAATGCGGTAATGGCCCGTTTTTGCCAACACAAAATACCAGCCCCTCCAAATGCGCGTGGAGGACCGGTCATCCACCAGGCAAGTCTTCTGGCTCGTGCGTCATCGCTCCTGCCGCCTTCCCAGCTTACGCCAGTGACATGATCGCAGTTGCTCCGCACTTACAGCGGCGGCTCCGCGCGGGATTTTCACCCGGCTTCCTTTTTAAGCGTTCCACAGAGGGAACACACCTGGATTCCTATCCACTTTTCAGCAGGGCAGCCTGCCCCAAGTCAAGGAAAATGAATAAAATTATTATAGCGCCTTGAGGCCGGTTTTGCAACCCGCTTTTTCGAAGAAATATAGAAACTGTACCGAATGGGAGCGTTTCCGGCGCATTTGCCGCGGAGTGCCCAATGATTCTTGATTATTTCTGCGGGAGTGTCCAAAATAAAGATTTGATGATATAATAAGGGATATGAGGAAACAGACAAAAGAGGCATGGAAGAAA
>NZ_CANRMB010000027.1 GCF_947631635.1 uncultured Dysosmobacter sp. | reverse complement strand
ATTGGCGATTTTCATCCGGCCAAAATTGGCGATTTTCGCCCGGCCCGGAATGGCGATTTTCGCCCGGCGCTAACAGCATTTTGCAAACATGGGGCAAAGGGGAGATGGTGTGCAGAATATACAGGGTTCTGCCTGAAATGCTGGTTGGCTGGAACATTGCGGACAGGCCGCCAGCTTTGCTAAGCTAAAAACAGAAAGGGCGGATACGACAATAGAACCTGTAAAATACCCGACAATATTGGACATGTTGCACAGAGAAGCTCCGTATATGCCCTTGGAGTTTACTGATACCCAGTATCAATAAGGAGGATGCTATGAATTTTTACACTATGCTGCAGAAGAAGCAAGAAGTGGGGGCACCTGTTCGGGTAGGCCTGATCGGCGCAGGCAAGTTTGGAACAATGTACCTCTCCCAGGTCCGAAAAGTACCGGGCATCCACCTGGTAGGCATTGCGGAGCTGAATATCCCCCGTGCATTTGCCAGCCTGAAGCGGACGAAATGGCCGGATAGTCAAGTCAATGCAAAGTCACTGGAGGAGGCGTACAAGACAGGAAAAACCTGTGTGATCAACAGTGCCGACGAATTGATCGCATCGCCGTTCACAGAGGTGATCATCGACTGCACGGGCATTGCAGAACTGGGCGTGCAGACCTCCTTAAACTGCTTCAAATACGGAAAGCATATCGTAAATGTGAATGTGGAGGCAGATATTCTGGCTGGTCCCATTTTGGCGAAGCGCGCAAAAGAGGCTGGAGTTGTCTATTCACTGGCATATGGTGATCAGCCCGCCGAGATCTGCGAAATGGTCGACTGGGCTAGGACTGCGGGATTTGAGGTTGTTTGTGCAGGAAAGGGCACGCGTTTCCAGCCGCAGTACCATCAGTCCACACCGGAAACGATCTGGGGTTACTATGGGATTCCGGCCGAACACGCCGAGAAAAGCGGCATGAATCCAAAACTGTTTAACTCTTTCCTGGATGGCACGAAGTCCGCTATCGAAATGGCGTGTGTATCGAACTGCACTGGCCTGCTTCCACCTGTGGATGGTTTGAAATTCCCTGCTTGCGGTGCAGACCATCTGCCGCGCCTGCTTAAGCCAAAAGCTGATGGCGGTATTTTGGACCACAGCGGTATGGTTGAAGTCGTTGCCAGCGAGGAGCGTGATGGCCGTCCGGTTTTCCGTGATTTACGTTTCGGAATCTATGTGACCTTAAAGGGCGACTCTGAATACATGCAGGACTGCTATCGGGAATACGGCATGGTCACCGATGAGACGGGCGAGTACACCAGCCTTTACCGGCCAAACCATATGATCGGTCTCGAACTGAATATTTCTGTTGCATCTATCGGCACGCGGCGCGAGCCTACCGGCTGCCCCAGGGCCTTTAACGCAGATGTGGTCGCTGTTGCAAAGTTTGACATCCCGGCAGGTACGATTTTGGATGGAGAGGGCGGCTATTATGTATATGGCGAGGCGGTTCCTGCAAAAACCTCTGTCCAGAATGCCCTGCTGCCTTTGAATTTCAGTGCGAATAAACGTGTGCTGCGGGATATCAAGGCCGGTGAATTCCTTACGTATAACGATGTTGAATATGATCAGAACTGCTTGACCATGCAGCTCAGGCGGGAAATGGCTGAACTGGTGAAATAAACATCCATAGCTGCTGAGATTTGAGGACATACATTGAGGATAAATAGAAAAGGAAGGTAGAATTATGAAAAAGATGTTTTCGCTGATCCTATCCACGTTGATGCTGATGACCATCCTGGCCGGCTGCGGCGGAAAGACCTCTGCTGATACTCCGAATCCCTCTGATCCTCAACCGACTGCTGGAGAAGCTGAATATGTCTGGAAGATGGCGCTGAACTCTTCAGAAGGCGACAATGCCTATGATATGGGTGCCGCGTTTGCGGAAAAGATCACAGAGCTGACAGGCGGCAAAGTAAAAGTTGAACTGTACGGCGGCGCGGCATTGGGATCTACTTCCGAAGTCCTGGAGGGGATGAGCTATGGCGTGGCGGACTGCATGGTGGAGTCAGTTTCTATCATGGCGTCCTTCAGCCCAAAGGCCAATATTGACGTGTTCCCCTTCATTTACTCTGGATTTGACCACTGGAAAGCCGTCTGGAGCGGCGATTTAGGGCAGGAGATCAAGGATGCCGTCGGCGAGGAGTCTGGGTTCAAGCTGCTGGGAGCTACATACCGGAACCCCCGTATCGTCTGTGCAACCTATGAAATGAAGGATATCAAAGACTTTGCGGGCTTTAAAATCCGTGTCCCCAACCAGCCCGCTTATATCAAGACCTGGGAATGGCTGAAGGCGGCTCCTACCCCCATGGCAATGAACGAAGTGTATACCGCTTTGCAGCAGAAAACCGTTGACGGCCAGGAAAATCCCATTCAGGACTCTAAAAACTATGCGTTCGACGAGGTCTGCAAATATTGGATCAAGACGAATCATGCGTATGGTACGAACGTGGTGATTATGTCTCAGGACTATTTCAACTCACTGCCTGCAGACATTCAGGATGCCTGTGTGGAAGCTGCGGATTATGCCAGTGAGGTTGTTACAAATGCCGCGCTGGATCTCGCGTCTGAGACGGAAAAGGCTCTTGTTGAAGAGGGATGCACGGTCATTGAGATCGATACCCCGGCCTTTATCGAATATTTTGACGGATTTGCTGAGGCGAATTTCCCCGACCTGGTGGATTGGGCCAACCAGATCAAAGCCCTGGACCCCAATGCATAAAAAATACGCTTCCTGAAACGGGGAAACCTGGTTCACATGAGTTGAGGTGACAACATGATATTGCAGATATACAGCAAGTTTATGGATGTCATTGCGAAAATCGAAAAAGTGTTCCTTGCGGTCACAGGCGTTCTGTTAGTCGCGGTGGTTTTGTACCAGGTGATCCTGCGGTATTGCTTTACTGCGGCAAATGCTTGGTCTGAGGAACTTGCACGGTACATTTTTATCTATGACGCATTGATCGCATCCGCACTGGCGATTCAAAAGAATACACATTTGCAGGTGGATTTCCTGATCAATACTCTGAAGCCCAAGGCGCGCTGCATCTCCAACATCATATCGACGCTGATCGGCATGGTATTTTTGGTGTTCCTGTTTTCCTACTCGCTGACGCTGTGCACGGCATCCTCCGCGAATATGTCCGCGGGCCTGGGCGTGTCCATGATGGTCCCGTATACATGCATTCCCATCGGGTCCATTTTGATGCTGCTGGCGTCCATTGAGGTGGTGCTGAAGAATATTGACCAACTCAAAAAACTGAAGGCGGAGGGGGGGACGCGCGAATGAATCCAGGCTTGATTGTGATCATCTGCCTGCTGGTGCTTTCGTTTCTGGGACTGCCGATCTATCTGGCGTTAGGCATTGGCGCGCTGATCTCTCTAAATATTGCGGACATGCCGCTGATCGTGTTGCCGCAAAAGCTGTTTGGCGGGATGAACTCGGCATCTCTGCTGGCGATCCCTCTGTTCATTTTGGCGGGAAACATCATGTCCCGAACGATCACAAAGAAATTGGTGGATGTGGCAAATGCGGTATTTGGACAGGTACGAGGGAGTTTGGCTGTTGTTACAGTTGCGGCGTCCGCTCTGTTTGGCGCGATTTCAGGTTCCGGAGTTGCCACGGCTTCAGCAATTGGCGGCATGATGATCCCCGCAATGAAGGGAGACGACTATCCTGACCACTTCGCGGCTGCGGTTTCCGGTATGGCGGCCTGCTTAGGACCGATCATTCCGCCGTCTATCACCCTGATCGTATATGCAAACTGTGTGACAAACCTCTCTGTTTCCAAACTGTTTATTGGTTCCGCGCTTCCCGGGATTGTGCTGGCCGCGTCTCTGATCATATACTGCATGATCTATGGCAAGCGCCACAAATTGCCGTCTCACAAACGGATGGGCGGCAAGGAAGTGCTGAAAACATTCAAAGCGAGTATCTGGGCACTGTTGATGCCTGTGATCATTCTGGGCGGCATTTTCGGCGGCATTTTTACGGCATCCGAATCCGCTGCGGTGGCAGTGGCCTATGCGCTGATCGTCAGTTTCTTCATCTACAGGGATATGTCCCTAAAAGAGTTTTATGAAGTCCTGGTGGACAGCGCCCTGGGTTCTACGACGATCCTGATGCTGATGGGGCTTTCCAAAGTGACAAGCTATGTGGTAACGACCTCTGGGCTGCCGCAGCAGATCCTCACGCTGTTCCGCAGTATTACAGACAGTAAGATCGTCATCCTTCTGCTGCTGAATGTCCTGTTCCTGGTGATCGGCATGCTGATGGAAGCCAATGCGGCCATTGTCATGATGACGCCGCTGCTGCTCCCGCTGCTGACAGCCTATGGGATCGACCCGCTGACCTTTGGCATCATGATGAGCTTCAACCTCTGCATCGGCTTGGTAACGCCTCCTGTCGGCATGTGCCTGCTGATGACCAACCAGACTGCGGGCGCAAATTTCATCAAGACCCTGAAGTCGGCCCTGCCGCTGATCGCAATTGGCGTTGTGGTTCTGCTTCTGGTCACATATGCGCCGTTTATGACGACCTGGCTGCCTTCGCTGATCGATTAAAAAG
This sequence comes from uncultured Dysosmobacter sp., assembly GCF_947631635.1. Lineage (GTDB taxonomy): Bacteria > Bacillota > Clostridia > Oscillospirales > Oscillospiraceae > Oscillibacter. The sequence continues at coordinate 46,038 of NZ_CANRMB010000027.1, read as the reverse complement.
AAAAGCGCAGCTAATCAATGATGGGCTGTATCGATTTGGCGTTTGGTCGATACAGCCCAATCTTCATATTGGGAGGATATATGCAATGAACACAAACAAAGTGGTGATGGCGGGGACGGGCATCATGGGCGCGTCTCTCTGCCAGGTGTACGCCCTGGCCGGATACGAGACCTGGGGCTATGACGCGTTTGAGGCCGGTATCGAAAATGGCAAGCACCTCATCGCGCTGAACCAGGAGACCATGGTCAAGGAGGGACTCATCACCAAGGAAGAGTCCGAGGCGGCTGTTGCCCGCATCCACTTCACCCAGGACAAAGAGGTGTTCCGGGACTGCTGCCTGGTGGTGGAGAGCACGGTGGAACGCATGGACATCAAGCAAGGCTTCTTCCGGGAGATCTCCGAGATCACCCCCAAGGAGGCCCTGCTGGCCACCAATACCTCCGGCCTGCACATCACCGAGATCGCCGAGGCCTGCAAATACCCTGAGCGGTTCATGGGCCAGCACTGGCTCAATCCGCCTCACCTGCTGCCCCTGTGCGAGATCATCGCCGGAGAGAAGACCAGTCCCGAGAACGTCCAGAAGATGCGCAAGCTGGTGGAGGGCCTGGGCAAGCAGCCTGTCGTCGTCGGCGACATCAACGGCTTCATCATCAACCGCATCCAGTTCGCCGTCCTGCGGGAGGCCCTCCACATCGTGGAGATCGGCGCCGCCACCTATGAGGACGTGGACACCGTTCTGAAGGCGGGCATGGGCCTGCGTTACGCGGTTCTGGGCCCCTTCGGCGTGGCGGACCACGGCGGCATCCATACCTTTGACCATATCTCCAGCTATCTGAACGCGGATCTGGCCGACGACAAGGTGGAGAGCCCTGTTCTGAAGAAGATGGTGGAGGAAGGCAAGCTGGGTGTGAAGAGCGGAAAGGGCTTCTACGACTACTCCGGCGATAAGGCCGACGAGGCCATCCGGGAGCGGGACCGCATGTACATCGAGCTGGCCAAGGTCCTGTATTTCAACAAGAAGAAGTAAGGAGGAGAAGCATGCGTAGTGATTTGATGAAGAGCGGTGTGGACCGCATTCCCCATCGGGCATTATTTCGTGCCCTGGGTCTGACGGACGAGGAGCTGTCCCGCCCCATCATCGGCGTGGTCAGCGCCAAGAATGAGATCATCCCCGGCCATATGCATCTGGACAAGATCGCCGAGGCGGTGAAGGCCGGCATCCGCATGGCCGGCGGCACCCCCATCGAGTTCCCCGCCATCGGCGTGTGCGACGGCATCGCCATGAACCACGAGGGCATGTTCTTCTCCCTGCCCAGCCGGGAGCACATCGCGGACTCTGTAGAGATCATGGCCAACGCCCACCCCTTTGACGGTCTGGTGTTCATCCCCAACTGCGACAAGATCGTGCCCGGCATGATCATGGCCGCCCTACGGGTGAATGTGCCTGCCATCTTCTGCTCCGGCGGCCCCATGATGCCCGGCAGGGCCAACGGCAAAAAGGTGGCGCTGACGGATGCCTTTGAGGCTCCCGGCGCCGTGCGCACCGGCAAGATGACGGGGCGCGAGGCACAGGAGCTGGTCGAGCACTCCTGCCCCGGCTGCGGCTCCTGCGCGGGCATGTTCACCGCCAACTCCATGAACTGCATGACGGAGATCCTGGGCCTGGGCCTACCCGGCAACGGCACCATTCCCGCCGTGGAAAGTCAGCGCATTTTGCTGGCCAAGCACGCGGGCATGAAGATCCTGGATCTGGTCCGGGACAACATCTGCCCCCGGGATATCGTGACGGAGAAGGCCATCAAGAACGGTCTGGCCGCCGATATGGCCCTGGGCTGCTCCACCAACACCATGCTGCACCTGCCCGCCATCGCTCATGAGGCCGGTGTGGCCTTCGATCTGAACGGCGTCAACGATGTCAGTGACAATGTTCCCCATCTGGTAAAGCTGAATCCCGCCGGAGTGCACTGCCTGGTTGATCTGAACAGCGCCGGCGGCCTGAGCGCCGTGATGAAACGCCTGCACGATATGGGCCTCATCGACCCCACTGCCAGGACCGTGGACGGCACCTGGGCGGACCGTATCGCCAGGGCGGAGATCATGGACGAGGACGTGATCCGCGACCGGGAGCACGCCTACTCCCAGACCGGCGGCCTGGCGGTGCTGTACGGCAACCTGGCGCCCGACGGCGCTGTGGTGAAGAAGGGCGCGGTGCTGCCGGAGATGATGGTCCACACCGGCCCTGCCAAGTGTTTTGACAGCGAGGAGGCCTGCTGTGAGGGCCTGTATGCGGGCAAGGTAGTTTCCGGAGATGTGGTGGTGGTCCGCTATGAGGGTCCCAAGGGCGGCCCCGGCATGCGGGAGATGCTGTCTCCCACTGCAGCGCTGGCAGGCATGGGCCTGGACTCCACCTGCGCACTGGTGACGGACGGCCGGTTCTCCGGCGTGAGCCGGGGCGCGTCCATCGGCCACGTCTCTCCCGAGGCGGCGGCGGGCGGCTTGATGGCGTACATCCAGGACGGCGACCAGATCGCCATCGACATTCCCAACCACTCCATCCAGCTGCTGGTCTCCGACGAGGAGATCGAGGCCCGCAAGGCCAAGACCGTTCCCCAGCCCCCCAAGCAGGTCTCCGGCTACCTCAAGCGCTACCGCGCTATGGTCACCTCTGCCAATATGGGCGCGATCCTGGATGACGAAGCGCTGTAAACTGCGTTTAATTAGAAAGGAAATATTTATGAAATATTACGGAACACAATTGGATGAGAAGGCCATTGACCAGACTGCCGCCATGATGGCGGCGGCCATCCGGACCGCTCCGAAATCCTGTGGAGCGGACACCTTAGAAACCGTCGTCGTAGATGGTGAGGACAAGGAGAGGCTTGCTGAAATCATGTGCGTCCTGGCCAAGGAAACCGGCATGGATTTTTATAGTCGGGACGCGGAGAATGTACGCAAAGCCCAGTGTGTGGTACTGGCCGGCGCCATTGCATCCTATATGGCAACACCTCACTGCAGCTATTGTGGTATGAAAAACTGCGGCGAAGCCAGAGCAAACGGCGTGACCTGCGCCTTTTCCGGGGTCAACCTCGGTATCGCTCTGGGATCTGCAGTGAGCATCGCTGCAGGTTGCCGGGTGGATAATCGGATTATGTTCAGCGTCGGTAAGGCAGCCATCCGGGGAAACTTCTTCCAGCGGAAGATCACACTGGCCTATGGTATTCCTCTGTCGGTCTCAGGAAAGAGTATTTTCTACGACCGGAATATGGTGTCCATTTCAAAGCCAATTTTTGTGGACTGAGTGTCCTCATTTTCCGAAGATCGAGGTCCGCAAGATCAAACGATTTCTCAGAAAGGCCATCACACTGGAAAAGGCCCCGTTTGAGCCGGTGCCCATGAAGGAACTGGCAAATCTGAAAAGCATCCAAAAGAAATGTACGGACGCCGAGCTGCAAGCCGCTTATGACGCTGCGCTGGAGATCGTCACGCCGCTGACGAAAAAGTCCACGGAAGAGCAGCTGTATGGAATCGCCCGGGAGCTCCGCAGGCTGTTTGACAGCGGCATGTCCTATTCCACCGACACGCCCCATTACAATGACCCCTATGGCTATTTTGTGCTGAAGACCGCTTCCTGCGCAGGCTGCACCTGGGCGACGGGCCTGTGCCTGAACATTTTGGGCATCCCGTACGAACATGTGAATGAGAACCAGTGGGGCCACCAGTGGTGCCGGGTGAATATCGGCGGCAGCTACTGGATCTGCGACGCCTACGGCCTCTATTGCGGCGAGGAACCCGGACCCTACCAGCACCCCTGGCTCTGAGCGTTTCATACCTCCGCTCTGCCGGTATCTCCGACTCCGTGTGTTTCTGGAGGAGTCCCGTGGCTGGAAAGACCGTATACATAAGTCCCCCGCAGGCCATGAAGGCTCTGCGGGGGACTTTTAAACCGGATGTAACTGGGCGGCCGGGTCAGGCGGCGGAGGTCGGGGCGATATGCGCGGCGAGAATGGAGAGGAATTGCGTCACGGTTGGCGCATGGAGAAGCCGCCTCCGGGCGATCTCACAGAGCAGGTCCGGATGCTTGTCCCACACGGCCGCTACCAGCCGCCGGATGTTGCGCTCCACAGCTTTCCAGTTGGTGCGGTACTGCCGGGCCACCTCGGGATACAGCCATTTGGTCACCATCAGCAGGGCCTGAGGCTGTTCCACGGCAAGGCGCACCGCGTAGGCAGTCTGAAAAAAGCTGGTGGAGGTGGCCGATGCGCCCAGCTGGTACAAAAGGCTGTAAATCTCCACCGTCAGGTTCTCGTTTTCAAGCAACATCATGGCCGTCGATCCTTTCCAGCGCAGCGCCGATCGCTTTCAGAAGCTGGAGAATGGCTTCGTCCGACAGCTGCCTTGTGAAAAAGAAAAACGTCAGCAGAGAACAGCTGTAAACCTTGCGTTCCAGATCGGAATAGGAGCGGGGATCGATCCGGAGCTGTTCGGCCATGGCCTCCTGGGACAGGTCTTTGCTCCTGCGGAATTGCTTGATCCTATCGGCCATAAAGTTTTTCGAGGCTTCCCTGTAGAGTTCACGCAGTTCGTTCATTGAAAAATTTCCCCTTTTTTCGACAATTTACGGGGAAATTTTAATGAGCGCTGCCGGTCTGCACCACGAGGCGTACCTCCTGGCGCAGTCAAAGATATCCGCGGGCCAGCCGCGAATCAAACCTCCTTTCTGAAAAATCACCGGGGCAGCAAGGATCACTTGGCGCCCCAGTGGCTTGGCGGATGCTTTTCGCTTTGGGCGTCCAAGTTGGCAGAAAACCCACATAGAAAAACTTCCCCTAATACATGATTTTTAGAAAAAGGGAAAAGGTAACGTGGTCTGCCAAATTTTCCCAAACGCCCAAATCTTTACATTATTTTTGGCGATATTTTACAAAAAAATGACCTGGAATAAATTTTTTTCGTGCTGTCAGGATATTCCCATTTTTACTTGAGGGAAATATAATTTTACTATCAGGACTAGTGAGGGATAAGACTATGGAAAGAGATCCACTGGCGGTTTTGATGGGACAGAACATCCTGCATTTTCGGAAGGCCGCCCACCTGACGCAAGCCCAGCTGGCGGAGAGGATCAACGTTGGAACGACCTTTATCTCCCGGGTGGAGCGCGGTGAAAAATTCGTGAGCATCAAAGTTTTGCAGGCGCTGGCGGAGACCTTTCACGTGAGCTATGACGCGCTGCTCCGGGGGCCGGAGCACAACGCCGGCATCCATAATATCCAGGTGATGCTGGAAGGCCGCTCCAAAGATTACCTGGCATGGGTGGAGGAGATCCTCCGGGCCTGTGCGGACTATCCCAGCAAATAAGCCATGCCAACCCTGGCGTGATCCGGCCTCTGCCCCTGTTAAGGGAGAACGCAAGGAAAGGAGGATGCTGTATGGACTCTGGGCAGGATTGGTTTGACAAGATCTATTTGAAATATTACCCCAAAATGTTCAATGCCGCCATGCGTATCGTGTGGGACCGCCAGCTTGCGGAGGATATCGTACAGAGTACGTTCGAGACACTTTTGCTGAACTATGATAAGGTCCGGAACTACGAGAATATATGGGGATGGCTGCTCAAGACGGTGACCAACAAGTCGAAGAACGAGATCAACAGGGCCTGCAACAGACGGGAGGTCAGCATTGAAACGATGTATAAGCTGGCCGCCGATGATCCATACGAGCATGACAATTTCCTTGAGGCGCTGCCGCGGGAGCTGAGCGAAGAAGAGAAGCGGATGCTGTATCTGCACTATGCAGTGGGCTTTAAGCATACGGAGATCGCCAAAGAACTGGGCTGTACCGCAAGTGCCAGCAAGATGCGGCTCCACCGGGCCAAGGTCCACTATCAAGAATTGATAGAAAATTCTTCCGGATGATCCGTTACTTTCGACGGGTCTCGACAAATAGAAAGGTTAGGAGGTGCAAGAGATGCCTGATGCCGGAATGGACCCGGTGCTCGGCAGAGCCGGCGACGATTCTACGCAAATTCAAAGTCATCTGAACGATACCCGGGAGCAGCTGCTGGACGAGCTGGCAGACCTTCTGTTCCAGGACCCGGATGGAGACGTGGATACAGACCAGCTGGACGCCCTGCTGGAGAAGCTGGATGAAGCGGACCCTCTGCCCGAGCCCCCTGATCCGCAGGAGAGTCTGGAGCAGTTCCATCGGAGGCACGCGGACCTGTTTGCGGCCATGGAGGCCGAATCTGCCGGGACACCTGTTTCATCTCCTGAAAAGAAACGTTCCAAACGGAAATTTCTCAAGTTTTTGCCCATTGCCGCAGTGGTGGTCGTGCTTTTTGGCGCTGTGACAGCTCATGCAGACTGGGGTATCTGGAATATTGTTGTTCGTATTACCTCTGAAATATTCCAAATCGGCGGAAGTTCCGCGGACTATGCCATAATCCGTACGAATCCCCTGGAAGAGGGGGAACAGGCATCTTATGATACTTTGCAGGAGGCTGTGGATGCTTTTGGGATTGATGCGCCTATTGTTCCGCATGAGATACCAGAACAGTTTGAGCTTACAGAAGTAGTGGCTGCTAATGAGTATGGGAAAATTTTGATTCGAGCAGACTATGTAAGTAATGATGAAGTATTGCAGATTAGATATAAAGAAGTAGGGAACGAGGATTTTAGCAGCCTCGAAATAGATGATCCTGATGTAAAGACATATTTTGAAGGTGGAATAAAGCACTATTTACTATCTGACTTGGGACGCCAAAAGGCGTTCTGGAAAAATGGTGAATTAGAATGTCGCATATCTGGAATGGTTTCTGAAAAGGAGATAAAAATGATTATTAACTCTATTTATGAAGGAGAATGACAAAAATTGAAACACTTCAAAAGAATTTTTTCCTATGGGATCATTGCAGTTTGCATACTGTCAAGTTTTTTATGCACATTTGCTTTAGCCCGGTCTAGTGCTTATCTTGACGGATACAGTGCGACTATAACACCTTTAAGAGGTGGAGAGATAGCTGTTACAGTTGATGTCGCTGGTGTTGGTTCTATGGATGAGATTGGGGCCAGCAAGATTTATATCTATGAATCTACGGATGGCAAGAATTTTACACGAGTTGCAACATACAAGAGTGATGATTACCCCGAGATGCTGAAATCGAAAACAACCACATATTATGATAGTCCGGTGGTACATTCGGGCGAAGTTGGCTACTACTATTATGCCGACGTTTATTGCTATGCCGCCAAAGACGGTGGCAGTGACACAAAGCTTTATTCAACATCCGTCAAGCGGGCTATCCGCTAACACACCCTATGGACACCAATATCCGCAATAAAAGAAACGGGGTCAGGCCCAGTCAGAGCCTGACCCGTTTTTTATTGTGCCCGCCTCCGCCCCCTGCTGCCGAAGGAGGGGGTGACGCCGCCCATTTCTTACCCGTTCAAGCGCTCCACCATCTCCGCCATGGTGGGAACATCACACCTGCCGGTCCGAATGGCCTCCAAAATCACCTCGGGAGATGCTGGGACCCGGTCGATCCGCACACCGATGGCGTTGTAGATGGCGTTCAGAATGGCCGGGGTGACCGGCACAGTGGCGACTTCGGAGATGCCCTTCGCCCCATAGGGCCCGATGGGCTCCGGGTCCTCGATGAGGATCAATTCGTAGTCGGGGGTATCCTCCGCTTTGGGGAGGCCCAGATCCTTGTAGAATCGCTTAACAGGATAGCCGTCTTTGGCGGGATACCCCTCCGTCAGCGCATAGCCCTGGCCCATGGAACAGGAGCCCTCCATCTGCCCCTCTATGATGCGGGGGTTGATGGCCCTGCCCACATCGTGGGCGGCAATGATCTTCAGCACCCGGACCTTGCCGGTGGCCTTATCCACCTCCACGATAGCGGCTTGGGTGGCATATGCGTAGGCCGGGAAATTTCGATAGCGCAGGCCCTTGGCTTCAGCCCCTTCAAAATCGCCCACCGCAAAGCACTCCGGGGCCTGGAAATAATACTCGGCGCGCCGGGTTTCGCCTGGCTTCCAGGGGTCTGCCGCCAGTTCCTCCCGCAGCTTCACGCAGGCCTCATAGACCGCCCGGCCATCGCACAGCGTCTGGCGCTCGGATACGGATTCGCCGGTGGGGATCGTGATATCCGTGTCGCCGACGATGATGTCGATATCCTTCATGTCCATATCCAATGTCTCCGCCGCGATCTGGACCATAGCGGTGCGGAACCCCTGCCCCATATCAGTGCCGGAGACGATCATTTGCAGCCGGCCATCTTCCATCATGGTCAGCTTACAGGCACCGTCGTCGATGAAGATCCCCTTGCCGACGCCGGAGTTTTTAAAGCCGGAGGCCATGCCCCAGCCCAGGACCTTGGTGCCGTTGGGATACAGCCCCTCGTATTCCCGCAGGGCCTCCTTCAGCCGCTTTTCGCACTGGTCGATGGTATCATGCATCCCCATGCTGCTCTCCAGCAGCTCGCCGCCGACGGAGTAAGAGCCGGGATATACAGCGTTCCACCGCCGCAGCTCAAAGGGGTCGATGTGCAGCTTCTCCGCCATCATATCCATGGCGGTCTCAATGGAGATGGCCGCCTGATTGATGCCGTAGCCGCGGAACGCGCCGCCCTGCAGGCTGTTGTTCCGGATGCAGCGGGCGTCCACCCGGACGTTTTCTATGATATAGGGACCGCCGGACATCAGGCACCCGGTCATCAATGTGCCGTAGCTCTCGCATTGATACGGGCCTCCGTCGGAGAACATATGGCTGTCCAGGTACTGGAACTTGCCGTCCTTTGTAAAGCCGATCTCATAATCCGTGTGATACCCGTGGCGCTTGGTCGTCACGATGAGGTCCTCCTGCCGCGTCAGGGTGACCTTCACGGGTTTCTGGCAGACGTATCCAGCCACGGCGGCCGGCGCTTCCAGAAAGGAGTCGCACTTCTTTCCGAATCCGCCGCCCAGCGGCGTGGCGACCACGCGGATCCGCTCCTCCGGCATGTCCAGATTTTTCGCCAGCATGGCCCGGACCTCAAAGGGGGCCTGCGTGCAGGAATATACAGTCACCCGTCCCCCGTGGCCATACCCGATGGCGGAGACAGGCTCCATGCAGGCGTGCTCCTGGGGCTGGATCTCTTTGGAAACACGGACCCTCACCAGATCGGGATTCTGTTTCGCCGCATCCACATCCCCGCTCTCGCGGCGGGTCTGCACGATATAGCTTCCCGCTTTTACGCCTTCCGCCATGGAATAAAGTCCCGGCAGCACCTCATAGTGGATCTTTGCCAATTTGGCCGCCGCCCGGGCGTGGGCCTCCGTGTCAGCCACTACCAAAGCGATGTAATCTCCGAGAAAGCGCACCTCATCCGCGCAGAAGACCGGCTGCTCCGGCGTCCATGTGCCGATCTTGTTCAGCCCCGGCACGTCTTGATAAGTGATGACGCGAACGACGCCCGCGGCTTTTTCCGCGTCACTGTAATCCACCCGGCTGATCCTGGCATGGGGCACCGGCGCCCAGACAAAAGCGCCGTGGAGCATCTCGTCCTCTCCGAATTCGGAGGCATCGTAATCGTCGCAGAATTTTAAAGCGCCGGTGACCTTTTCAAAGCCATCCACATCCCAAGCCGGTTTTCCAACAGCCGTACCCTTGATAGGGGGAACGACCTGGTCCTTTCCGATCACGATAGAGGTCTTTTCATGACTGCGAAAATCGTCGATCCCGGCCGCCTCTCCCCGTAGGCGGGCCGCGGCCAGCTTCACCGCCTCTATGATCTTGACATAGCCGGTGCAGCGGCAGTAATTGTGCTTCAGCCCCTCATAGATCTCGTCTTCGGTTGGCTCCAGGGTTTTGGACAGCAGGACCTTCGCGGCCATGACCATACCCGGCGTGCAAAACCCGCATTGGACCGCGCCGGCATCCAGAAAGGACCGTTGGATCACAGACAGTTCGCCGTCCTGGGCTGCATGTTCAATGGTCTCCACCTGTTTGCCCGCAAGCGTTTTCATCATCGTGACGCAGGAACGCGCCAGTTTTCCGTCGATGATCACACTGCACGCGCCGCAGTGCCCGGTACCGCAGGCCTCCTTGCTGCCCTTCAGGCACTCCACATTGCGCAGATACTTCAATAAGGTTTGCCGGTCCGCATAAACGGCCGTGGTCTCCCTGCCATTCAGAATGAATGTGACCTGTCCCATTCCGAATACCTCCTATTTCTGTTTGCGCTCCTATGGTCCCGCGTGATATTGCGATGTTACTCCGCAAGGAGCGCGCTTAAAGAGACAAGGCTTGCCATTGTCATGGGGTTATGGAAATTCAGGGACTCCGCGTTGTCCCTGTTTGCTTTTAACGCACAAAGATGGAGGTCCGCGTGAACAGAGGGACAGACGGCCCGCCGCTGCTGGGACCTGCATCCTTTTGGAAAATCGGCGGAATCCACCGCCAAGGCAGGGAGATCATCCGCAAGGCGATTTTCTCCAGATGTTCAGAGCCGCGGGGAGCGGCCGCTTGAGTAGCTGCAGTATATCATATCATCTTCGTGACGGAAAGCGGTTTTCATTACATGGGGATGCATATTGGCGCTGCCGCGGAAGAGTAGGCACTGCGCCGCATAGACGAAAGGCGAGATTCGCACCCATCAGGGCGGACCCCGTTTTGCGTTGGAGAGACAGAGAACGTCTTATCTGCGCTGTTTCCTGAATATAGGCGAACAATCCGGATGGGAATTGCCGCAAATCATATCATCATGACGACCGTGAAAAGCATTTTGGAAGGCTGGTTCCGAAATGCTTTTGCGCAGGCGGCGTCCGCAAACCCGCAGCGGATCTGCACAAAGAAGCGGCGGCATGGAAGGGGATTTCCGGAAAGGCTGTTCAGTTGTTCAGCGTTAGATAGAGCAGCAGCGCATCCTTGGGGACTTTCAGATCATAACCAGTCTTTCTTTTGATGCGGTCCATTCGATACTGAAAGGTGTTGCGGTGAATAAACAGGTGCCCGGCACATTTTTGAATGTCGCCGTCCCACTCAAAATACGTCCATATCGTCTGGGTGAATTCCCTCTGTTCCTGCGGCGTACAGGCGGAAAAAATCAATTTGTTTAAGTCCTGCCGGATGGAGGGCGGTATGCTCTGAACGATAAATTCCAGGGATACCTGGTCATAAAATACCACCCGCCTGTCAGAGGATTGGGCCGCCACCGCCTGGGCGGTCTTTGCCTCCAGGTAGCAGCGCCGGATGTCCACCGGAGCCATGGAGCTGTCGCTGATGCCGGCGTTTGTCCGAAGCCCATGGTAGCTTTCGATATTTTGACAGATATCCCTGACCGTCATAAAGGCTTCATTCCGGCTGGCGCCGCACAGAAGCACAATGATCTTGCTGCGGATCACCGCGCAGAAATTGGCCGGCTGTCCCTGCATGCGGCTTCGGATCATTCCCAGGATCAGCCCGCTGCGCATCTCACTCAGCTCCTCTGTCCGGGACTTTTTTCCAGTATCAGCCTCCTCCAGCCCCAGAAGTGCTACCGCATAAGGCGCATTGATGTCCAGACCCAGCAGGCGGCCGCGGGTCTCCAACTCCCCCCAGTCAGGGGCATCAGAAAACAACCAGTTTTCCACAAAGAGGCTCTTGGCCTTTTCCAACAGCTCCTGCTGTTCCTGCCGCTGAATGCTTTCCAGCATGATTTCCGTCATCCGCTTGATGATATCGCCAAAAGCAGAGACCTCCTCCGGGTCTCCCGTGATGCCGATCACGCCCTCCAGCCTGCCGTTGATCGTGATGGGCAGGTTGATGCCCTGCTGAACGCCCTGCTCCGGGATATCGTGCCTGATGACCAGGGAGGGAAGCCCCTCCCGGATGATCCGCAGCGCCCCCTGGTGGAGCTGCCCCTGGCGGGCAGGATTGGTGCTGGCGAGGATGACACCGTCTCCGTCCATGATATTGATATCCCGGTGAATCGCTGCCTTCATCTCATTGACGATACTCTGCGCATGTTGTCTGCTGATGTATATAGCCCTCACCAACCTTGTGATTTTTACAATAATTATAGAATATTTTTTAAAATATTACAATAACCGGGCCATTACAATTTATATTGGCAAAACAAAATTTTGGGACCACAAGGAGGCCGCAACGATGAAGATGGTAATTTTGGATGGCTATACGGAAAATCCCGGCGATCTCAGTTGGGACGCTTTGCATCGGCTGGGAGACCTGACGGTCTATGACCGCACCAGTCTGACGGATGAAGCGGAAATCATCGACCGCATTGGCAGCGCCGAGATCATCCTCACAAACAAAACGCCGATCACCCGGCATATGATGGATTCCTGCCCCAGCATCAAATACATTGCGGTGCTGGCCACCGGGTACAATGTGGTGGATGTGGCCTATGCCAAGGAGAAGCATATCCCCGTGTCGAATGTCCCTGTGTACGGCACCCGCTCGGTGAGTCAATTCGCCATTGCGCTGCTGCTGGAAGTTTGCCACCGCATCGGCCATCATGACCAAACGGTTCATGCGGGGAAATGGGAGAACTGCGCGGATTGGTGTTATTGGGACTATCCCCAGATGGAACTGGCCGGAAAAACCTATGGACTCCTGGGCTGCGGCAATATTGGCATCCACACTGCCGAGATCGCCCACGCATTGGGAATGCGGGTCATCACCTATGACGCCCGCCCCACGGAGGCTGGCCGAAAGGTCGCGGAGTATGTGGATCTGGATACGCTCTTTGCGGAATCCGACATTTTGGGACTTCAGATGCCGCTTTTTCCCTTCAACACCGGCATCATCAACAAAGAGAATATCGCTAAAATGAAGGATGGCGTTATCATCATCAATAACAGCCGCGGGCAGATGGTGGTGGAGCAGGACCTGGCGGATGCGTTGAATTCCGGCAAAGTGGCGGCTGCCGGCCTGGACGTGGTATCGACGGAACCCATTCGGGGAGACAACCCGCTTCTGACCGCCAAAAATTGTATCATTACGCCGCATATGTCCTGGGGGGCAAAGGAGAGCCGCCAGCGCATCATGGACTGCACTGTGGCCAATGTCAGCGCTTTCCTTGCTGGGACCCCGCAAAATGTGGTCAATCCGTAACAGGGCAGTCCATCCGTATTTTTGACAGAAAAGACGAAAGGCGGCGATTCCATGAATCAGCTATTGCGGGAGGATGCGCGGAAGATCATCGATCAGGCGATCCGGGCGGTCCAGCCGGATGCGGCGGTCCAACGGGCGCTGGAGGGGTATGGCCTTTCCGGGCAGGTCGTGCTGGTGGCAGCGGGAAAGGCCGCGTGGCAAATGGCCCGCGCCGCTGTCTCCTGTCTGGGAAACCAGGTCAAAACCGGCGTGGTCATCACGAAATACGGCCATGTCAAGGGACCGATTCCCGGCATTTCCTGCTATGAGGGCGGACACCCGGTCCCGGATGAAAACTCTTTTCAAGGGACCGGCGCAGCCCTGGAGCTGGTTCGGACATGCACAGAGAAGGATACCGTGCTGTTCCTGCTGTCCGGCGGAGGCAGCGCGCTTTTTGAAAAACCGCTTATCCCTGGGGCTGAACTGCAAAATATAACGGAACAGCTGTTGGCCAGCGGCGCGGATATCGTGGAGATGAACACGATCCGCAAGCGGCTTTCCGCAGTGAAGGGCGGCCGCTTTGCGCAGCTGTGCGCACCGGCGCATGTCTTTTCCGTGGTGCTGAGTGATATCCTTGGCGATCCATTGGATATGATTGCCTCCGGGCCCGCCTGTCCGGACAGCTCCACCTGCCAACAGGCCTTGGGGGTTGTGGAAAAATACCGCCTCCGGCTGACGGACCGCGCACTGGAACTGCTTCGCCACGAGACCCCGAAGACGCTGAACAATGTGGAGACGCAAATTACCGGAAGCGTCCGGGAATTATGTGCAGCAGCAGCGAGCGCTTGTGAACAGCTGGGTTATAAATCATTTGTTCTGACAGACCGGCTTTGCTGCGAGGCCAGAGAAGCGGGGAGCTTTCTGGCGTCCATTGCACGGAGCCATGCAATGGATGGGAGGCAGACAGCATTTCTCGCCGGAGGGGAGACTGTGGTCCACCTGCACGGGAAGGGAAAGGGCGGCCGCAATCAGGAGCTGGCGCTTGCCGCTGCTTCCGGGATCAGCGGACTGGACAATGTGGTGATTTTTTCAGTGGGCTCGGATGGGACCGATGGGCCCACTGACGCGGCCGGCGGCATTGTGGATGGGGACACTGCGGAAAAGCTCTCCAGACAGGGGGTGCATATCCACCAGGTCCTGGAGAGCAACGACTCGTACCCTGCGCTGGCGAAAGCCGATGGACTGATCGTCACCGGCCCCACCGGCACCAATGTCAATGATGTTGCTGTTGTTCTAATTCGCCCATAGTTCTTATATGGATGTCAAAGCCGCCGTCATGTGTGAAGATGTAAGATAAAGATAGACAACATGGCGGGTTTCCATGTGACCACCTTTATCTTACACCTCCGCGAAGCGGGAGGAAAACAAGCGCATGCAGATATAAAAAGCTCCGGGCGTTTATGCCCGGAGCTTCATCTTTTATACGCGCCCCACCAGTTGGAGGCGCTTTCACATGTGTCCGCAGGAAAGCGGCTGCCGGAAACATGGATCAAATCAGAGCCAGCGCCTGATCCAGATCCGCGATCAGGTCTCCCACATCTTCGATACCGATGGACAGGCGGACCTGTCCATCGAAGATCTCCGAAGCGTAGCGCTCCTCCGGCGTCATATCGAAATGGCTCATGGAGGGAGAGTGCTGGATCAGAGAATCCACATTGCCCAGGCTGGTGGCAAGACTGAACACCTTCATATGATTCATTACCGTGCGCACAGCGTCCATCCCGCCCTTGATATCCACACTCATCATGCCGCCATAGCCGCCATGCATCTGCTTTTTGGCGATTTCGTGGGTGGGGTGGCTCTCCAGGCCGGGATAATACACGCGGTCCACTTTCGGATGGGTCTCCAGATAGCGGGCTATGGTCATGGCGTTTGAACAATGGCGCTCCATGCGGATTCCCAGGGTTTTCATTCCCTGCATCAGCTGCCAGGCCGCAAACGGATCGAGCACCGCGCCGAAGCACTGGAGATAGGGCATCCGGCAGGCATCGATGCGCGCCTTGCTGCCGGCAATGACGCCCGCTGTGACAGTGCCGTGGCCGCTGAGATACTTGGTCGCGCTGTGCACCACCAGGTCGGCCCCCAGATCCAGGGGATTTTGCAGATAGGGCGAGGCAAAGGTGCTGTCTACGATCATGGTGATGCCGGAATGGGCGTGGACGCAGTCTGCGATAGCAGCGATATCGCTGATTTTCAGCGTCGGATTGGCGGGAGTCTCCACATAAACAAGCGAGGTGTTGGGCTGGATAGCCTTCTCCACATTTTCAACATTCGTGGTATCCACCCGGGTGTAGGTAATGCCCAGCTTGGCCAGGACCTTGGTGAACAGGGCAAAGGTGCAGCCATAGATGACATCCCCGAATACCACATGGTCGCCGGCCTTCACAATACTCATCACCGCAGTGGAAATGGCACCCAGGCCGCTGGCCAGCGCCAACGCCGCTTCGGCATGCTCCAAATGGGCGATCTTTTTCTCCAGTTCGTCACAATTCGGACTGCCAAACCGTGTGTAGACAAACCCCTCATCCACATGCTGATTTAAATAGACAGCCGTGTCGAAGTCCTCCAAAACATAGGTGCTGGTCTGATAAATCGGGCTGACATGGGCCATTGCGGTGGGCTGATAGCTTCCAGTCAGTTTTGCGTGCAGCTGCTCAGCGTGTAAAATATCTGTATTGAATTTCACAATATTCACTTCCATTTCTTCAAGCATTTGCGTACAGAAAACCGCCTGCGGATCCAACCGGCTGGAAAAGACGGCAGCGGGACTTTCTGTTGTGCCTTTATGATAGCACAGGGAAATCTTGGGCTTCAACTTACAGATTATCTGAAAATACACGGCACTTATCCATACAGCTTGTATCAAGGCGGTCGGAAGGAGACGGACACTTTGTCGCAAAAACGAGTTGATTTATCATACGAACTCTCGTATGATGGAACCAGTCGGATTTGTAATTCATTTGACGGTTAAGGGGGAACGCGCACCATGTATACATTGGCTGACTTTATGAAAAGCTCTATTGTGCCTGAATTTCACCTGCTCACCCAGGAGAAAAATTTTTATGAGATCCCAATTGAGTCGGTTTCTGTGCAGGAATTACCAGTGGATAATTTTATTCAGAAGAATGAACTGGTGCTCACTACGGCTCTGGGCTGTCTGGAAGAGCCGGACCGTTTCCGCCAGCTGATCTTCGAGGTCAGCCGGGCTAAGGCGGCGGCAATGCTTCTGGCCTTCAGCGATGAGACGTATCAGGTTTCAGAGGAGCTGATCCGCTATGCGGATTCCCTCTCTCTGCCGGTATTTGTCATCCCATGGAAATACCGTTTTTCGGAGATCCAATCTGAAACGATCCGCAATATTCAAAATGAAAAGCTCAAGATCTACAGAGACATTCAAACTGCGCTGTTTAATCTTTATTTTGAATCCAAGTCATTGGACAGCGCCGCGGAACTCATTGCCGAATTGTTTTCCGTCCCAATTGCGATTGAGGACCGAAACCACCAGATACAGGGAGCAAGCCGGAATATGCGGGAGCTGCTGGCCGCGGAGCCCCCGGAGGGGCTGGAGCCATTTCACGATGCGGAGATCCTGGTGGGGCAGATTCCGGCCGGATATATCCGCACCTGCGCCGCTTCCTGCGGTTCGGGCCGCATGTTGCCGGAGGACATGGGGCAGGGAGTGCTGGAAAAATACATCTGCTTCCCCCTCTCACTGTGGTTCAACCGAAAGAATATTGAAGACATGGTCACAGTCCGGCTGAAAAACGACTTTGTTTGGAACTTGGCAAACAAGAACTACGATTCCTTTGATGAGTTTGCCCTGCAGGGGATGCGCCTGCATTTCAATTTGGATAAGGATTATACCTGTGTCATTCTAAAGGTGGTGCCTGCTGAGGATGATGCCGCCGGTGTGGAGTATTCCGGCAAGGCGGCCGAGGACGCGGCCGAGATTGAGGCGCTCCTGATCGAGACCGGCAGAGAACTGCATCTGGAGGTCATGTTTGCCGACCGCAGCCTGCAGTTCACCGTCTATGTGGAAAACCTGGGGGACAGGCCGGCGGACCTGCTGGACCAGTTCGTGGGCAGGATCGATCATCGTCTGACGGAGCGGTTCCCGATCTATCACTTTTTCTGGGGGATCAGCGAGGTGGGAACAAACCGGGAAAGCCGCTCTGATTTCAACCGCCTCTATATCAACGCCTCGCTTGCCCTGCAATATTGCCTCAACGCGAATGGGCGGCAATACCGCTTCACGTATCAGGACACCAAAGAGGCCCAGGTCATCTCCGCATTGTCCAACCATCCTGAGATCAGGGAAGCGGCGGAGGAGATCATGGCCCCCCTGATGAAAAGCAGCTCCGGCAAAGAACTGATGCACACGCTGACAGAGTATATCGCAAACAATTACAACACCAGCCTCACTGCCCGCAAACTCCATCTTCACCGCCAGTCCCTGCTTTACCGTCTGGAGAAGATCCAGCTGCTGACAGGCATGGACCTTGCACAGCATCGGGATCTGTTCCTGCTGGAGATCTACTCCCGCATTTTCTCCAATTATTGACTGGGAGCCGCCGGAGAACGCCTGCCGCAAGGTGCGGATACGGCCCTGTTCCTGCCCGGTGTATTTCGCAGGCGGAAGAAAGATGGAACCATGTTTGCGGCATGGTGGATCACCTCGGTTATCTCCCATTTTGAAATGCCTATTTGTACAACCTGTATAGTTATCTATCGTTGAATTACTTACGCTTTGTAGGTTGATTGACACGAAAACGGAATGATAAAATCACCGTAGTAGGTCAGTTTTTGTTTCAGCCAGCCTTGCAAATGGTGGGAATTATTGGAAACGCCCTGACGAGCGCCTCCTGAAATTGGCCTGTAAACGGTGAAAAAATCATATGGGAGAAAGGAGAAAGAATTATGGTGATTTACAATGCAATCAGCGCGTTTGCCGACTGGGCGTGGGGGGTTCCAATGCTGGTCTGGCTGGTCGGCGGCGGTATCGTTCTTTCCATCGCCACCGGCTTCATTCAAATCCGCAGGATCGGCTATTGCCTGAAACACACGATCGTCGACAGCCTGCGCAACAAAAAGGACAGTGAGAACATCACCGGCCTGCAGGCGGTGCTCTCGGCCCTTTCGGGCACAATTGGCACCGGAAATATTGTCGGTGTCGGCACAGCAATCGCCATGGGCGGCCCCGGCGCTGTGTTTTGGATGTGGGTGGTAGGCATCGTGGCAATGGGTATCAAATACTGCGAGGCCCTGGCGTCGGTCAAATACCGCGAACCCGCCGCGAATACCGGAGGCTACCTTTGGAATGCCGGACCGTCCATGTACCTGAAGAAGGGCGTCCCCTTCAAGACACTGGGGAAGGTTTTGGCCACGGTTTATGCGTTCACGGTTACATGGGGCCTGCTGCTCTCCGGCCCGGAGCACACATCTGCCATCACAGACGTGATGACCGCAGCGTTTGGACTGAATAAGGTCCTTGTAATCGTTGTCTGTGTTTTGATCGTCGGCATTGTGATGTTCGGCGGGATGAAGCGGTTTGTCAAGGTTTCTGAGGCGATCGTCCCCGTAATGACCATTATTTACATTGTCTTTGGCCTGCTGATCGTGGTTCTCAATATTGGGAATCTTCCGGGCGCAGTCGTCAGCATTTTTAAAAATGCCTTCACGGGGACTGCCGCTGTCGGCGGATTTGCCGGCGCCGGTATCGCGCAGGCCATCCGCTGGGGCACCGCCCGCGGCATGTATTCCAGTGACGCCGGTACCGGCATCCAGTCCATCATGCACGGGCAGGCCGACGTGGAGCATCCTGTGCAGCAGGGAATGTGGGGCGTGTTCGAGGTTTTTGTGGATACGATTGTGGTGTGCTCCTTCACGGCTTTGGTCATCCTTTCCACCGGCGTCTGGGAGTCCGGCGTGGATGGAAGCTCCCTGGCACTGATGGCCTACTCGGAGACCTTTGGTGTGGTCGGCACCGTGGTGCTGTCCTTGAGCCTGTTCCTCTTTGCAATTACCTCCGCCATTGGCATGGGCATTTTCATGGAGCGCCATGTGAGTGGCGTTTTTGGAAAGACAGCGGCAAAGGTCCTTGTGATCGTATATCTTGGCCTGATGGTCGCCGGAGGCTGGGTCGGCTTTGGCGCCGTGGTGCCGTTTACCGATATGTCCACTGCTCTGAACATTTTCATCAATATAACCGGACTGGTGCTGATGGCTGGGTCCCTGCGCGCTACGACCAAGGACTATTTTGAAAACTTTGCGGCGAAAAAATGATACGGTCTGGCAAAAAGAAAGAGGACTTTACACATGAAGATAAACGTGAAGGACGAGATTGCGGCAATATCTGAAGAAATACTGGCGATTCGGCGGGATATCCATGCGCACCCGGAGCTGGGATTCCAGGAATTCCGCACCGCGCAGCTTGTGGAGGACCAGCTGAATGGGCTGGGGCTCCGGGTCCGGCGCTGTGCAGGCACTGGCGTGATCGGGGTGCTGGAGGGCGCAAAAACCGGAAAAACCGTTATGCTGCGCGCGGAACTGGATGCGCTGCCGATCACAGAGGAAAACGATCTGCCGTTTTGCTCGCAGAATCCCGGCGTGATGCACGCCTGCGGACACGACTGCAACACGGCAATCCAGCTCGGCGTTGCAAAGATTTTGGCGGCGCACCGGGGGGAGCTGCCGGGCACTGTGGTGTTTTTGTTCCAGCCTAATGAGGAGGACTGCGGCGCGCCGCAGATGATCGAGGACGGCGCACTGCTTGATCCGCGTCCTGACGCGATTTTCAGTTCCCATGTGTGGTCACCCATTCCCACGGGGAAGATCGGGGTGGTCCCAGGCCCCCAGTGTGCCTCCAGCTACTATTTCAAAGTGACGATACACGGGCAGGATACCGCCGGGTATGCCCCGTGGCAGGGGGTCAGCCCGATCGATTGCGCCCGCCATGTGATGGACGCCATCGATACGATGCAGACGCTGGAATACAACACGCTGGATGAGCCGACGCTCATCACCGTGGGAATGATCCATGGCGGCAATTATATGATCAATATTCCAGCGGACCTGGAGATGCAGGGATCGATCCGCTGCCTGCACAACAGGGAAAAGGCGGTACATGCCCGGTTCCGTGAGATCGTTGAGGATGTGTGCAAAGCCTACCGCTGCACATGCAGCGTGGAGATCACCTGCGGCAACAATCTGCTTTCAAACGACGAGGCGCTTCACAACATTGTCTGCGGGGTGTCCCGCGAGGTTCTGGGAGGGGACAGCGTTGTAACGGCAGGCGTCCGGGAAATGGGCGGAGATGATCTTGCCGAGTTCTTCCGGACCGGGATCCCTGGGTGCTATTATCTGATCGGTATGGGCAATCCCGCGAAAGGCTCTGTCGCCGCCCACCACAACAAAAACTTCCGGGTGGATGAAGATGTACTGGATATTGCAGTGGAGCTGCAGTCCCGCGCGGTTCTCCGCTATCTGGGTGTTCAATGAGCCGGGAAAGGAGCGGTAAGAAGTGAGATCATCTTGGATTGAGATCGATTTGGATGCCCTGCGTAAGAACACAGCATTCATTATGAAAAGAATGGCGCCGGGCGCGAAACTTTTGGCGCCTCTGAAGGGGAACGCATACGGGCATGGCGCGGTCCAGTGCGCCAGGGTCTTTGCCGAAATGGGCGCCAGCTATTTTGGCGTTGCCATTCCGGAGGAGGGCGTGGAGCTGCGGGAAGCCGGCTTCAAGCAGCCGATCCTGATTTTTGGATATACCTTTGATGATTCCTATGACCTGCTGTTTGATTATGACCTGATCCCAAATGTTTTCACCATACAGCAGGCCAAGGCGCTGAACGATATGGCGGCGCGCCGAAAGAAACGCCTGACGATCCATGTCAGTGTGGACACGGGACTGCACCGCCTGGGGCTTGACCTGAACGATAGGACAGCGGCCTGCATCGCGGAGATCGCGGCCATGCCGAACCTCTATGTCGAGGGCATCTTTTCCATGTTTTCCACAGGGGATCAGTATCCGGATACCGCATATTGCTGGATGCAGTTTCATCGCTTCATGGACCTGTGCGGGGAGCTGTCGGCGGCCGGCATTCATATCCCGTACCGCCATATCTGCGACAGCGGCGCGACCCTGCTCTTTCCGGAAATGCATCTGGAAATGGTCCGCCCGGGCAGTGCGCTGTATGGCTCTTATTGCGGCGATGTGACCTTTCCGGATATTGAAGCGTATCCGGCAATGTCCGTACATTCCAGGCTGGCCTGCGTCCGGGAGATTGACCGGGGCGAGTTTGTGGGGTACAACTGCACATGGGCTGCGCAAAAACCCAGCACGGTGGGCGTTGTTCCCTGCGGCTATGTAGACGGCATTTCCAGGATCGCCTCCAATCACGGCGCCGTCCTGCTGCATGGCGTCCGCTGCCCGATCATTGGAAACATCTGCATGGACCAGCTGATGATCGACATCACCAATGTCACGGCCCCGCAAGTGGGGGATGAAGTCGTTTTGCTGGGTTCGCAGGGCGGAGAGACCATTACGCTGGACGAGGTGGGGGCCTTTGCCAACACCTCTGACACAGAATTCATCTGCCGGCAGGGCGTGCGGCTTCCGCGCTATTATATCGAAAACGGAACAAGAATTCTCTGAGGCATTCTTCGCCGGAGACCGCTGCCTCTCGGCGTGCGGCCAACTTTGAGGTTAAAAACAGGAGACGGTCTGGAATTGTTCCAGACCGTCTCCTGTTTTCACTTCGTCCACCGGCAGGAGGCGCAGAGGTGCCTTTCAAGCGTACAGCCGCCGGGTAAAGCACACCAGCCTGGCGTGCTTTTTATTGTAATTGCAGGAAATTTCAGATGTAACGCCCCCGTTTTTCAATGTTCGAAAAACGGGGGCGTTCAACTTCATAGGAATTGGATTGCAATCAGCGATTCATCAAGCAGCGGCGATGACAAAAATCAATGTGTTTCTCCATAGCCTGACGGGCCACCTCCGGAAATCCGGATTCAATGGCACGGCAGATAGACATGTGCTGGGAACTGAGGATCAGCAGGTTTTCCCGTTCGTTTTTCGCCGCTACGAATTCACAGGTCCGGACAGACAGATAACTTAGAGATTCGTGAAGAGACTGGTACATGTCGATCAGGTATTTATTTTTCGTGGAAATGACCAGATATTCATGAAACTCTTTATCCACACTTTCCCGCTCGGAAAAAGAGGGCGCAGACTTATCGTCGTTGGCGTAAGCGCTCCAAACGGTCTGAAACTCCCGAGCCAGTTTTTTCAACTTCTCGATGTTCAGCAGCGCCACATTGTTGGCGCAGATAGCGGCAGCTGTGGCCTCAATGGCTTTTCGCGCGATAAACAAATCTGACAACGACTCGTTGCTGATGTCCAACACAAAATATCTGTGGTACTTTTCCGTTTCGCAGGATTCGATCACCAGACCATTGTCCTTTAAACGCAAAACAGCAGCAAAGACCGGTGTGCGGCTGATCTGCATCATCTCCGCGATGCTGGCAATATTCAACCTGCTGCCCGGAGATATGGTGGCAGATAAAATGGCCTCAGCCAAAACATCATATACAATATCTGAGATCTTTGCAAAGGGATTCACCTTTTGCGCATTTTTGATACGGTCAGGATGAAATATCTGCTCCAACCGTTTGCTCTGTTCAGACAATAGAATTCACCTACCTTATCAATTGCCTGCCTGATCAAGAAACAAAACCGCAAGTAAAGTGCCCAAGTCGCAAAATA
Organism: uncultured Dysosmobacter sp.; assembly: GCF_947631635.1. Lineage (GTDB taxonomy): Bacteria > Bacillota > Clostridia > Oscillospirales > Oscillospiraceae > Oscillibacter. The sequence continues at coordinate 23,141 of NZ_CANRMB010000027.1, read as the reverse complement.
TATCTACTACATTTAATTATGCCCGAAGAGCGGTTCTACTGGTTGCAGTAGAACCGCTCTTCGGTTCTTTTTCCTTTTGGCTAAATTTCCCGAATCAACCGTACAACAGGGTGGGCAGGAAGGTGGTGATGATGGGGAAGCAGGCAATCAGCAGGCAGACAAAAATGATCATGCCGAACCAGGGCAGCATATTTTTGAAATACTGACCAATTGTCAAATCGTTTTTCTTGCAGATAACAAACATGACGGTACCCACAGGCGGGGTGACGGTGGCGACAGACAGCAGGACCGACACGAACACGCCGAAATACACCAGGTCGATGTTCATGGTCTGGCAAATGCCGACGAAAATGGGTACGGTAGTCAGGATGATGGCGGAGCCCTCCATGATGCAGCCCAGGAACAGGTAGATCAGGGTGAAGATCAGCATCATAACCACGGGAGTGCTGATAGAGGAGGTCAGCGCGGAGGCCACCTTCTGGGGGATCATATCATAGGTCATGCAGAAGCCCAGAACGGCGGCGGTGGCAGCGATCAGCAGGATAGAACCGGTGGTCTTGGCAGACTCCAGGAAGCACTCCAGAACCTGCTTCAGGGTCAGCTCCTTATAAACAAACATGCCAACCAAGATAACATACACGCAGGCCACGGCGCCGGACTCGGTAGCGGTGAACACGCCGCTCAAAATGCCGCCCAGAATGATGACGGGAGCCAGCAGAGCCCAGATAGAGGACTTAAGTTCCTCCCAAACACGTTTGATCCTGAATTTATCGCCCTTGGGGAAGTTGTACTTTTTGCTGTAATAGAAGCACATTGCGCAGCAGCAGACGGCATAAAGGATTCCGGGAATGATACCGCCAATGAACTGCTTTTGGATGGAAACACCGGCGGTAATGCCGTATAGAACCATCAGAATGCTGGGAGGGATGATGGGTCCCATGACGGAAGCGGTGGTCACCACGCTGGTGCTGAAGTTCTTGGGATAACCGCGTTCCGTCATGGCCTTGATCTGCATGGAGCCAAGACCGGCGGCATTTGCCAGAGCGGAACCGGAAATAGCGGAGAAGATAGCGGAGGACACAACCGTAACATAGGACAAACCGCCGCGGATGTGGCCCATCAGGGCGTCGCAGAAATTGAACAGGCGCTTGGTGACGCCGCCGGTATTCATCAGGTTGCCGGCCAAAATGAAGAAGGGCAGGCACAGCAGGGAGAAGGAGTCCGCCGCTACCAGGAATTTCTGAGCGAAGGTTATCATGGGCACGCTGTTTTGAAGGAAGAACACCAGAGACGCAATGCCCAGGGAAAAGGTAACAGGGACACCCAGTGCCACCAGCACAAACATAATTATAATAACCATTTGTTACCTCCTTATGCGACGTCCGTGTTCATACGCTCGGTGCCGTCAATGGTCACAGAAGTATGGTTGATCTTGTTATAAAGCAGCAGAATGATGTTCACAATGGTATACAGGATGGTGATGACACCGAAAACAATACCAGGAACAAAGAAAATGTTGCGGCAATATCCCAGGGATGTAGTAAAGTCCTCGGCAGTGGCCAGAACATAGGCGTAGCTGTACCTGGTGATGTAAACCGTGAAGATGAGAACCAGCACATAGGAGAACAATTCCAAAATGAATTGAACGGTTTTTGGCAGAATGCGGGTAAGAGAGTCCACACGGATGTGCTCGTTTTTGCGGACAGCCAAAGCGCCGCCGATCATGATGCACCAAACGATGGCAAGTCTTGCAAATTCCTCGGCATAGGGAGTGGACAGCTTTAGCAGGAAACGGCCAATGACTTGCCAAAACGCAAAGCCGACCATGGCGATGATGGAAAGAACCAAGAATATGTCACACAGCTTTACGATGGCCTTATCGATTTTTTTCAGAATATTCAGCATAGTTCCTCCTTGGAAGTCACGCTCCGCCCCCACGCGAGGTGGGGGCGGAACCGCGAATGACAAACACAGGATCTTCGTTTTAGAGATCAGCCATTACATCAGTGGCTGGCACGGAACGCCTCCAGCTCAGTCATGAACTCGTCATAGCACTCCTGGCCCCAGGAATCCATGTTGGCATCGATCGCGGGCGCGCAAAGCTCTGCAAAAGCAGCCAGCTGCTCGTCGGACAGCTCGGTGACATGGACGCCCTGGCTCTTCAGGTCTTCCAGCAGCTTGTCCACGTTCTCGTCACGCAGCTGATCGTGGTAGGCATCCAGCTCCAGAGCGGTGTCCCGGATGATCTGCTGGTCACCCTCAGACAGGGCGGAGAAGGAGTCGTTGTTCATCAGCATCTGATAAGAATAGTAGTTGTGCTGGGTCATGATCATTTCCTTGGCAACTTCCTGGAAGGAGTTGAAGTACAGCTGGTCGATGGGGCCCTCAACGCCGTCGCAGGCGCCCTGCTGCAGGGCGGAGAAAGCGTCGTCCAGACCCATGGAGACAGTCAGAGCACCCATGGCGTTCCAAGCGGCCTCCCAAACGGGAATACCGGCGGGAACACGCAGCTTGATGCCCTTCAGCTCAGCGGGAGTGGTGAAGGCCTTAGTAGCCATGGTCTGACGGGGAGACTGGACCCAGCTGGTCAGATAGACCACATTGTCGTTGGCCAGATAGTCCTCATGCATGTACTTCTGAGCGAATTCACTGTCAAACAGCATGTAGTCAGCCTCTTCGATGTTCTGGAACAGGTAGCAGGCGGTGACCAGGTTCATGGCATTATTGTAGTTGTTTGCTGCAGAACCCAGGCAGACGATATCGCAGCCGCCTTCCTTGACCATGTCGCGGGTGACAGATTCGGCGCCCAGCATGTTGGCGGGGAAGAGCTGAATCTTCACGCGGCCCTCGGTGCGCTCCTCAACCAGTCTTGCGAACTCTTCGGTAGCCAGATCGACAGGGCTGCCTTCCGGCTGGCAGTGGGTCAGCTTCAGGGTAACACTCTCAGCGGGGGCCGGGGAATCGTCGCCGGAGGCAGGGGGGGTGTCTTCCTTGCCGCCGCCGCAGCCGGTCAGCAAAGAAACGCACATTACGATAGCAAGCAACAATCCAGTCATCTTTTTACTCATCTTTTCGTCCCTCTTTCTTTTTATTAGCTAACACAGACGCGTGTTAGTCACAAAGTTGTTCTGCCGGTCTTATACGCTTCACGATTAAATCCTTTTATGGAGAGTCCCACGTGCTTCGCACGCTCGCATGGCGCTGAGGGCACGATGCAGCATCTCATAACAGTTTAACACGATTCGCACCACTTTTTCATGTGGCTTCGTATTACACCGGCTCCGCTGACGAACAGTCATACCGCTCGTAGCACTTTGCCACGGCCGCTGCCATGGCGCTGTTCAGGGCATTCAACCCTGGCTCTGTTTCCCACACTTCACAAAAGGCCTCAATTGCCGCCTGCGCTTCCACATAGGGGCCCGGTACATTCATCACCAGGGTTTTCCCAATATAGCCGCACACCAGACGGCTCCACATGTGACCGTTTTTTCCGTAAAGAGAAGTGGCCTTACATTCATCCATCAGGGATTCCATACCGGCGTGGGTATAGTCCTTGCCCAGGACCTCGCTGTGTAAATGGCCGCTGCCGGAACCTCCGATCAGAATGATGAGGTCGGGTTCCTGAAGCAGACACTGGCGGATCCGCTGTGTGATGGCCTCCTGCGTATCCTGCGTGACCGCGCTGCGGCGGATCGTGCAATTGTTGTTTAGCTTCAGCAATTGCTGCATCAGCATGGGGCTGTCCGTATCCAGCACAACACCGCTGCACAGTTCATCGCCGGTGGGAAGGATCTCCACAGAGTTAATCATGCATCAGCCACCTCTCTCCCTGACAATGGTTGGGATTATAAGGTGGAATATGGTCATAATCCACGCTGCAGATCTTTTCTACCTGACTGAGCTGCGTCACATCTGAGACCCGGATTCCCTCCGCCAGTGCCACGGTGCGGATCAGCCCGTCCGCGTCCCACAAGATCTCAGCTTCTTCCACCCCATAGACATCCATTTCCAGAGAGGTTCCGGTGACACCGATGATGCGGGTCATGGTTTTCAGCTTTTTCTGTAAAAGGTCCTCCAGCTGCTGGATATTCAAGCCCTTTACGGAAAGGCCGGTGATCTTCACAACCGTTTTGTCTACCTGAACAAAGATATTGGTATCCTGACTCACAATTGATTCTCCATATTCGGTATCATTGATGGTCCTGTATCTTGATATACACACGGCGCAAGCCGATGGTTCACGGCCTCTCCTGCTTCCGCAGGAGTGCGGCTCCGGGAGAAAAAGGCCGGTGTTTCAAAGAACGTCGGGATCCGCGTCCCCGACTTGCCGGCAGTGTGTATATGTCCGAAAACCGCAGGCGGCTTTATGCGTATTTGACTGCCAGAATGTCGGCCGCGTGATGATACTCAGGTCCGTCGATGCCGGGGATGATGTCCCGGGCATTGGCGATGATCTCCTCGGCGGTCATCTTCTCGGCGCTGCCGTTGACCCAGTCGCGGGTGAAGCCGACGGATTCCAGCTCGTCATACGCACGGTCGGTAATGCGGTCGCCGGCCACAGGGGCGCCCAGGTGACGGGCCACGGAGACCACGGCGGGGGAGGAACCGATGTCGCGGCCGGGGACCATCCCGATCTCCAGAGCGCGGATGATGTACTTGGCCAAAACACACTTGTCGGCAGCGATGATGGGAATATGTGCCTTCAGGGTCTGGGCATACTGGCCGGAGCCATGGGCGGTGTCGCCGGTGGGGAACTGCCGGTGGGGAACGATGCGGCCATATTCCTCGGCCACCACCATACCGATGCCAACGGAGATGATGCCGCCGGTCTTGCCCAGAGCAACCGTGCCGTCACGCATCATTTCCAGCTGGCCCACCAGAGGCATCAGCAGTTCCAGCATGGTGATATAGTGCATGATTTCAGTGGCGGAATTGTTGTTGCCGGCGCGGCCGGTGATGGTCGCCTGATGCACAGGCAGGTTCAGCTTCTTGGGATGCATCAGCAGACGGCGGCCGGGATAATTTTCGACCCACTGTCTGAGATGGGGCTCTTCGGAGATGAGCTTTTTGGCCTCATCGGAGCCCCAGGGGATCTCCAGCATATCGGCATAGCCAAATTCGTTGTTGATCTTGCCGTAGTCGCTGGAGGCCATAGCAACGATGGAACCGTCGATCATGATGCCGTCGCTGGTGGTGGTGACTGCGGTTTTCAGATCCCAAATGTTGATGGCCACAGGCCCCTCATGCTGGGCGGCAACACGCTCGCAGGCCTCGCGGCAGGTGATGCCGCAGGCCAGAACATCCTCATAGTCGATCAGGGCGATGGACACCGGGACCACGATGTTGTGGAACTTGCCTTCCGGAATAAAGCGGTATTTCAGCTGACTCATATTGATTCCCCCCTTAGTGCTTGCCGATGGGAGACCGGTTGTCCACAACCACGGGGAAATCGTGGATCAGAACATCCGAAGTCTCATGCAGGATATTGATGGTCTCCAAAATGGCCTCGACAGGCTTATCGTCCTTGTCATAGGCGCGGATCACGGCCTGGTGCATGGTCTCGGGCACGCGGTCCATGATCACGACCTCCAGGCGGGCCACGTTGTCCATCTTTGCCAGCTTGGCAACGGACTGTTCAATGCGGCCGGTGCGAAGGGACTGCATTTTTGCACTTTTCAGATGCTCCAGCCCCAGGACTTCACATTCTTTGGGCGTTTTGCCCTGGGTAGCTGCCGCAGTTTTCATTTTTCTGAAGAATTCCGGGAGTGTAGTGTGCATCATCCACATGATTTGCGCATTCCTTTCCTCTGTTTTTTCGCGGGTTAAGACCTTTTGCCAAAAGCCCTCCTGCCGCCGGGGCCTTCCGTGTTGCGCCTGGCATTGGCAGGGTCGTTAATCGTATTTTAATCTATGGAAACATAAGGTGTCTAATTAGAAGCAAATTCTCTTTTTCTTGTTGAGAAAATGATTCAGACAAAAAACCATTTGGCGAAATCAGCAGGAAAAATTACCTGCGGAAAACAGCATACCCCCACTTTCTTTGTGCAAAGCGACTATTTTTGCCGGATATTGATGGATATATCTGTGTAAATGGGACTATTTTCCAGCAAGTGCTTTTGGGCAATCCTTCGCTTTTTGTGCTTTCAAAGAACAGGCCGGCGCACGCTGCTTTCTTTGCTTCGCCGCGGCGCAAATTTTCCGGAAAAAGTTATTTTTCCCGGAATCATTCTGCCGGGAATTTGCGAAAATGTTCGTGTTTTGACAACATGGAAACCAGCCTCCTATAATTTTCGGCAGTAAGCCGCATGAAGATGTTGTTCCAAAGGATCATTGCACGGATAAATGCGATCAGAGAAAGGAGAATACGATGAAAACAAAGAAATTCAAAACCATGGACGGCAACGAGGCCGCAGCATATATCTCTTACGCGTTCACGGAGGTGGCCACCATCTATCCCATCACCCCCTCCTCCCCCATGGCCGACCATGTGGACGAGTGGGCTGCCAACGGAAAGAAGAATATCTTCGGCCAGCCTGTGCGCCTCATGGAATTGCAGGCGGAATCCGGCGCCTGCGGCGCCATGCACGGAGCCCTGGAGACCGGCTCTCTGGCCACTACATATACCGCCTCCCAGGGGCTGATGCTGATGATCCCCCCCATGTACCGCATTGCAGGCTCCATGCTGCCCGGCGTCATGCATGTCTCCGCCAGAACGGTGGCCACCCACGGCCTGTCCATCTTCGGCGATCACTCCGACGTCATGGCCTGCCGGCAGACCGGCTTCGCCCAGCTCGCCTCCTCCAGCGTACAGGAGTGTATGGATCTGGGCGCCGTAGCCCATTTGTCCGCCATCCGCAGCAGCATCCCCTTCCAGCACTTCTTTGAAGGCTTCCGCACCTCTCACGAGATTCAGAAGATTGAGCTCCTGGATTACGACGATATGAGCAAGCTGGTGGACTGGGATGCTGTGAAGCGCTTCAAGAACCGCGCTTTAAACAGCGAGCATCCCACTGTCCGCAACACGGTTCAAAACCCCGACACGTTCTTCCAGCACCGCGAGGCCTGCAACTCTGTCTATGACGCCGTTCCCGGTATCGTAGAGGAGACCATGAAGGCGATCAGCGCCCTGACCGGCCGGGATTACAAACTCTTTAACTACTACGGCGCCGCCGACGCTGAGCGCATCATCATCGCCATGGGCAGCGTGTGCGGCACCTTGAAGGAAGTGATCGACTACCTGACCGCCCAGGGTGAGAAGGTGGGCATGATCCAGGTCCACCTGTACCGTCCGTTCTCTGTAAAGCATCTGCTGGCCGTCATGCCCAAGAGCGTGAAGACCATCACCGTCCTGGACCGCACCAAGGAGCCAGGCGCCATTGGCGAGCCGCTGTACGAGGACGTCTGCGCCGCCCTGATCGACAGCGGTACCGCCGGTATCCAGGTGCTGGCCGGCCGTTACGGCCTGTCCTCCAAGGACACCACCCCCGCCCAGATGAAGGCCGTTTATGACAACATGGCCGGCGAGAAGAAAAATCACTTCACCGTGGGCATTTTGGACGATGTGACCCACCTGTCCCTGCCTGCGGGCGGCGCTATCAGCACCGCCGACAAGGCCACCATCGAGTGCAAGTTCTGGGGACTTGGCTCCGACGGCACGGTGGGCGCCAACAAGAACTCCATCAAGATCATCGGCGACAACACGGACCAATACGTGCAGGCCTATTTCGAGTACGACTCCAAAAAGTCCGGCGGCGTCACCAAGAGCCATCTGCGCTTTGGCAAAAACCCCATCCACTCCGCCTACTATGTCACCCTGGCCGACTTCATCGCCTGTCACAAGCAGAGCTACATCTACACCTATGACATCGTTCATGAGCTGAAGAAGGGCGGCACGTTCCTGCTGAACACCAGCTGGACCGGTGAGGAACTGGAGCGCAACCTGCCCAACCGCGTCAAGCGCACCATCGCTCAAAACGGCATCAACTTCTACACCATCGACGCCATCTCCATCGCCCAGGAGCTGGGACTGGGCAACCGCACCAACACGGTGCTGCAAGCCGCATTCTTCAAGCTCTCCAATGTGCTGCCCGTGGATGATGCTGTCAAGTACATGAAAGACGCCATCACCCACAGCTACTTCAAGAAGGGCGACAAGGTCCTGAACATGAACTATGCCGCCGTGGACCGCGGCCTGGAGTCCCTGGTGAAGGTGGATGTGCCCGCTGCGTGGGCCGACCTGCCCGATGCGGAGATCGTCGCCCAACCGGATGCCTCCGCGCCCAAGTACGTCCGTGACATCCTGGTACCCGTCAATGCCCAGGCTGGCGACAAGATCCCCGTCAGCAAATTCTTGGATTTTGCCGACGGCGTCACGGATGTGGAGACCTCCAAGTACGAAAGACGCGGCATTGCCGTCAGCGTGCCGGAGTGGCTGCCGGACAACTGTATCGGCTGCAACCAGTGCTCTCTGGTATGCCCGCATGCGGCTATCCGTCCCTTCCTGTTCACTGCGGACGAGGCCGAGAAGAGCGGCATGGTCACCAAAAAGGTCAACGGCCGCGGCTTTGAAAACTACACCTTCCGTATCCAGGTGGATCCGTTGGACTGCCAGGGCTGCGGCAGCTGCGCCAATGTCTGCCCTGCCAAGAGCGCCGCGCTGGTCATGAAGCCTCTGGAGACCCAGATGCACGAGCAGGCCAATTGGGATTGCTGCCTGACCCTGTCCGAGAAAGAAAATCCCATGGACAAGTTTACCGTCCGCGGCAGCCAGTTCCAGCGCCCGCTGATGGAGTTCTCGGGCGCCTGCGCGGGATGCGGCGAGACTCCCTACATGAAGCTGATGACGCAGCTGTTCGGCGACCGCATGTATATTGCCAACGCCACCGGATGCGCCCAGGCCATGTTCCTGTCTGTCCCCGCGATCCCCCTGGTCCGCGACTCCGCCGGCCATGGCCCTGCTCTAGCCAACTCCCTGTTTGAGAACAACGCCGAGTACTCCTTGGGCATGTGTTTGTCCGTGGAGCAGCAGCGCAGACAGATGAAGGCCCACGCACAAGCTGTCGTTGCGTCCACTGCCGACGAGGCGCTGAGATCCGCCGTGGCAGCCTGGCTGCAGGACGGCGACGACGGCGACATGACCCGCAAGCTGTCCGACAACGTGATGGCCGCGCTGGACGCCACCGCAGACACCAGTGCGGATATCGCCTTCCTGAAGAACAACGCCGATCAGCTGGTCAAGAAGACCATGTGGATGTATGGCGGCGACGGCTGGGCCTACGACATCGGCTTCGGCGGTCTGGACCATGTTCTGGCCTCCAACCTTGACGTGAATATCCTGGTGGTGGACAACGAGTTGTACGCCAATACCGGCGGGCAGGCCTCCAAGGCCACCCCTCTGGGCGCTGTGGTGCAGTTTGCCGCCAGCGGCAAGAATACCCCCAAGAAGGATCTTGCCATGATCGCCATGAATTACGGCCATGTGTACGTGGCCCAGGTGGCTATGGGTTCCAACCCGAACCAGGTGGTCAAGGCGCTGAAGGAGGCCGAAGCCCACAAGGGCCCCTCGCTGATCATCGCCTACGCCCCCTGCATCAACCACGGCATCGTGGCCAGCATGAGCATGACCCAAGCCGAACAGAAGAAGGCTGTGGACTGCGGCTACTGGCCCCTGTTCCGCTACAGCCCCGAGCTGGCTGCGGAGGGCAAGAATCCCTTCCAGCTGGACAGCAAAGAGCCCAACGGCAAATTGCGTGAATTCATGATGGGCGAGGTCCGCTTCTCTGCCTTGACCCGCACCTTCCCCGAGATTGCCGAGAAGCTGTTCGCCGAAGCCGAGGAGCACTGCGCCGAGCGATACGCCAAGTACAAGAATATGGCAGAGAACGGCTGAGGCCTTCCGCACTTACAGCACAGCCGCCGTTTCCCCAAATGCTTTGATATGGTCCACCACTGTGCGTCAAGCGCACGGTGATGGACCACGAAATCCCAATCAAGGCCGCGGACCGCGGCCTGTCACAGCGCATGTGCGCTGTGACACTGGAAAAGTAAATGGCCCCCTTTTCCAGTGAGCGTGCCACTGTCCGTATTTGGGCAGTGGCCATCGCGCATTTTCTGGCGCTTTTTTGAAATCTATGATATACTAGGATAAGCATCCGATGGGAGGGCGGAGTTCATGTCTGTATTGGCGCCTTTTGCCGCCTGCTTTGAAACGGCCGACGGCTATTCTCTGCTGGCGGGAGGCCTTTGTCCCATGCGTCAGCAGGAGGCCTGCCTTCGCCATTTGGCGCGGTTGAATCACCTTTCTCTGGGACCCTCCCGGGACTGTGTGGTCATCGACGTGCGATTGGGGCAGCTGCTGCAGCAGGCCGCTCCACCGGGCGTCCGCTTTCTGGCTGCCAGCGTATTCGTGCCATGCGCATCCCAGCTGTGCGGCGGTGTGGCGGGAGATATCCTCTGCAGGGAGACCTCCGCAGACGGCATGTTTTCCGCGCTGGCCGAAGGTGTGTTTGGCTTTGCCTTGCCTGGGGCCTGCGCCATGCTGATGACCGGCCTGGAAGCGGAGAGCCGGCGGCTGTACGGAAGCGCTGTGCAGATGCTGTCCCATCTTCCTCTGACGCACAGGGATATCTGCGCTTTCTTGGAGGAGAGCGAAGCTTTTTCGGGCCAATTTCTTTTTGTGAGCGACGGCAGCGGCGGATCGACTGGCTGCATGTGTACCCATTCCTGCGGGCGCCAGGAAATTTTGTGGCTGCCTGTTCCTGCCAAAGAATCCAATTTTGAACGAGGTGAAGACAATGGTTGACAATTATGAGATGCTCTTTGATCCCAAAATCATCGCAAAATACCAGGAGGAGAATCCCACCGCCAAAGTGACGGATATCGTTTATAACTATTTGGAGTCCGCCATTCTCTCCTCCAAGATCAGCCCCGGCAGCAAGATCAACGCCGCCAATATCGCTGAGGCCTTGAACGTCAGCGTCACACCTGTGCGAAACGCCATCAGGCAGCTGGCCGCGGTAGGACTGCTCTCCGAAAACGAGAACGGCAAAAACTACTATGCATTCAATATTAGCGAAAAGATGCTGACGGAAGTATTTGACGCCCGCCGGATGCTGGAGGGAAGCGCCTCCTACATCTGCGCCCAGCGCATCGCGCTGATCGATATGAGAGAGCTGCGCCACCTTGCGGACATTTACCGCACTCTTTGGCAGGAGTTTGCCGATGGGGACTACTCGCTTCTCAATCGCCGGCGGCGGATTGACATCGACCGCGCGTTCCACAATCTGCTGATCAGATCCACAGAAAACCATTACCTCATCGACTACTATTCCAGCCTGGAAAAGATGGCCACACACGCGCTGATCCGGGCCTTGGAATTTTGGGATAACGAAAAAGACCGATCCAATATGTTGATCCTGGCCGCCCAGCATCACATCATCTGCAACGGAGTTGAAAGCGGCGTGCCGGAGGTGGCCCGAAAGGCCGCGGAATCCCATGTGGAATTTGCGACTCTGCGCTGCGTGGTGAACAGAAAGCGCGGCTGACCCAATGACAGCGAAACGGAGCCGGAATTATTTCGGCTGCTGCATTGGAAAGGCGTTTCGGCAGACCGGCCTGGCTATTTACTTGAAAGTTCCCTGATATATGCTATAATAGAGCAAAAATAATCAGTAAGATGGTGGTTTTATGGATATCCTCGTCATAGATGCACAGGGTGGAGGCATTGGCAGTCAGCTCGTCTCCGCCATAAAAAAGGCTGTGCCTGATTTGCCGGTCACAGCGGTGGGCACGAACAGCCTGGCCACATCTGCCATGCTGAAGGCCGGGGCAGATTGCGGGGCCACAGGTGAGAACGCCGTGATCGTGGGGTGCCGGAACGCGGATATTATTGTGGGACCGGTCGGCATTGTGATCGCTGACGCGATGCTGGGGGAGGTAACGCCTGCGATGGCGCTTGCTGTTGGGCAGAGCGATGCGAAAAAGCTTTTGATCCCCATCAACCACTGCAGCAATATTATTGTGGGAGTTGCGGACCTGAATATCCGCGGGCTGATCCGGGAGGCAGTGGAGCGGATCAAGGATTTGACGGGTAAAAACTCTTGACAAAAAGAGGGATCTCATATATTTTATACATAGCGTCTGCATGAAGCAGACAGGAATGGCAGAAGCCTTTCAGGTACTTGGCACTATCAGAACAGATGATCCCCGCTGAAATGTATGTTATGAAGGCATACGACTTTTCCGAAGGAAAGTCGTATGCCTTTTTTGCTGTGTATCGACCGGCGGGGGCTTGAATGCGTATCATGAAAGGATCTTCAACATGATGAAAAGGTTTTTTGCCATCCTGCTGGTATTGGCGGTGAGCTTCTGCCTTGCGGCCTGCGGCGGGCAGGAAGATGAAGAGGACGGCCCTTCCGAAACCCCTGTGACATTGGTCTATGCCAGCGGAGACTATACGCGGATCAATCCCGCCATGGACGAGCATGGCGAGATCAATATCCTGATTTTCAACGGCCTGACCGCTCATGACGGCGAAAATCAGGTGGTCCCCGGCTTGGCAAAGAGCTGGGAATTTGATGAATCAGCTTGTACCTACACATTTCACCTGGAAGAGGGCGTGAAATGGCATGACGGCCAGCCCTTCACCGCGGAAGACGTGAAGTTCACCATAGAGGCTATCATGGACCCGGAGAATGGCTCCGAAAATGCGCCGAACTATGAGGACATAGAGGAGATCCATATTATTGACGAGCATACCATCGCCTTTCAATTGGCAGCGCCCAATGTGGCTTTCCTGGACTATATGACCATGGCGGTCCTCCCCAAGCACCTGCTGGAGGGGGAAGACATGCAGACTTCTTCGTTTTTCCGCCATCCGATCGGCACGGGTCCCTATCAACTGGAGAGCTGGGATGAGGGACAGAGCATCACCCTGATCAAGAACGAGGACTATTTCAAAGCCCCCGCAAACATTGACAGGATCGTCTTTAAAATCGTGCCGGATGATACTGCCAAGGCGATGCAGATGCAGTCCGGCGAGTTGGACCTGGCTCTGCTGACGCCCAAAGACGCAAAGAACTTTGCGGGGAAGGATGGCTACCAGGTCTATGAGATGGAGACCTCCGATTATCGGGGCATCCTCTTCAACTTCTGGAATGAATATTGGCAGGCGAATAGGGACCTTATCCCCGCGATCTGCTGCGGGATCGACCGTCAGGCGATTGTGGACGCTGTGATCCTGGGCAGCGGCGCCGTGGCCTATGGCCCGCTGCAGAGAAATATTTACAACAACGAACATGTGGAACACTATGATTATTCTCCTGCCAGGGCCAAAGAGCTCCTGGAGTCCGCCGGATGTACCCTGGGGGATGACGGGTTCTACTATCGCAATGGGGAAAAAGTCGGCTTTGTGATCAGCGTGGGGGCCGGCGACCAGGTGCGACTGGATATTGCCCAGGCTGCGGCACAGCAGCTCAGGGAGATCGGCATCGACGTTACCGTGGAGGTTCCCACCAAGGTGGACTGGGGCGGACAGATGGCCTATCTGATCGGTTGGGGCAGCCCCTTTGATGCGGACGATCATACATACAAGGTGTTCGGCACCGATAAGGGCGCCAATTACAGCGGCTACTCCAACGAGAAGGTGGACCGGTATCTGGTGGAAGCGCGCCAGTCCAATGATCCCGCCGTTCGGAAAGAGGCTTACGGAAAATTCCAGGAGGAATTGGCAAAAGATCCCGCGTATGCGTTTATTTGCTATGTAGATGCAGACTATGTGGCCGTATCCGCCTTGGAGGGGATCTGTGAAAGCACGGTCATGGGGCACCATGGCGTGGGGATCTTCTGGAATGTGACGGAGTGGACGCTTCAGAGATAAATGGAAAGATGAGGCAAGGCGATGACGAAAGGGCTGTATATCCCTTCTGAGTTATCCCATCAGGTGATTTGACCATGGCAGAACTGTTAGAAGTAAAGAATCTCTCCGTCAGCTTCGAGACCGCCCAAGGCGAGATTCAGGCGGTGCGGGATGTATCTTTTTCGCTAAAGAGCGGCGAAGTGCTGGCGATCATAGGCGAATCCGGGTGTGGGAAAAGCGTGCTGTGCAAAAGCATTATGAAACTGCTGTGCAATAAGGCGCGCATAAAAAGCGGCAGTATCACCGTCGATGGTGTGGATATTACCAGGTATCGAGAGCGTGATATGCAGAAGCTGCGGGGACGACTGTTCTCCATGGTGTTTCAAGACCCGATGACCGCACTCAACCCCACCATGACGGTTGGGAGCCAGATCGCAGAGGCTGTACGGGTCCATCACCCCGGAATGTCCAGGGATGCGGTTTATCAGCGCGTGATTGCGCTTATGGAGTTGGTGGGGATCGAGCGGCCGGATGAGCGCTATGGACTCTATCCGTATCATTTTTCCGGCGGCATGCGCCAGAGAAGCGTGATGGCGATTGCCTTGGCGTCTGCTCCTAAGATCCTGTTTGCCGACGAACCCACCACCTCGCTGGATGTGACGATCCAGGCGCAGATTTTGGACCTGCTCCGTGATATCCAGCGGAAGCTTGGCACAGCGACCATCCTGGTCTCCCACGATCTTGGCGTTGTGGCCCGTATCGCTGACAGGATCGCGGTCATGTATGCCGGAAAGATTGTGGAGATCGGTACAGCGGAGGAAATTTATTATGATCCCCGGCATCCCTATACCTGGGGATTGATGATGGCATTGCCCGCTTACGCGAAGGCGGGGGAGCCGCTGTACACCATCCCTGGCATGCCGCCGAACCTCCTTGATCCGCCAAAGGGAGACGCGTTTGCCTGCCGCAATGCATATGCGCTTGCAATTGATTATGAGGAGATGCCGCCGATGTTCAAAGTTTCAGATACCCATTATGCGGCAACGTGGCTTCTTGATGAAAGAGCGCCCAAAGTCACACCCCCGTTGAGAGGTGGCCGCAATGTCTGAAACCATTCTGGATGTACAGCACTTGACGCATCAATTTCGGTTAACGAAACATACGACCATCCGTGCCGTAGATGATGTATCCTTCCAGCTCCAGCGAGGCGAGATATTTGGCCTTGTGGGAGAGTCGGGATCCGGTAAATCCACAGTTGCCCGCTGCATCATGAACCTTTACCGGCCTGCCGGCGGAAGGATTTTTTACAGGGGGGTCAATGTCTGTGATCCCAAGCAATACCGGATGCACAAAAACATGCTGCAAACAACACGGCAGATGATTTTTCAAGATTCCACATCAAGCCTCAACCAGCGCATGACGGTGGCGGATATCATTATGGAACCGATGGCGATCAACCATATCGCCCCGCCGGGCGGGTCCCTCCGCGCAGAGGCGGAGCGTCAGCTCCATGATGTGGGGATGGATGCCTCCTATCTGAACAAATACCCGCCGGAACTCTCCGGCGGGATGCGCCAGCGGGTGGCCATTGCCCGGGCGCTGTCTATGGAACCGGATTTTATAGTGGCTGACGAACCGATTGCCTCGCTGGATGTGTCCATTCAGGCGCAGATCATCAATCTCTTCAAGCATTTACAGGCGGAGCACGGCTTTACCTTTCTGTTCATTGCCCACGATCTGGCCGTTGTCAAGTATCTGTGCGACCGCGTTGGCGTGATGTGCCATGGAAAACTGGTGGAGATCGCACCGGCTGCGGAGCTGTTTGCGCATCCCGCGCACCCCTATACAAAACTGCTCCTCTCCGCGGTCCCGATCCCGGATCCCCGGCTGGAACGGGCGCGCGTTCTGCAAACCTTTGACCCCTCGGATTTACAGGATACCGGAGAGATGCGGGAAATATGTCGGGATCATTTTGCGCGGATGCCGGTGGAAGGAGTGCCGCATTGATGATACGCCGTGAATTTTTATATTATGGGAAAAAACTGCTTGTATTTGCGGCCAGCATTCTGGTTTTGTCCATCGTCGTCTTCTATGTTGCCCGCCTTGCGCCCGGAGACCCTCTGGTATCCTATTACAGCGACAGGGTGGAGAAAATGAGCCCGGAAGAGCGGGCTTGGGCAGAGGAAAAGCTGGGACTCAGCGATCCCATTCATGTGCAGTATGTGCGCTGGCTGTCAGGGGCCCTGCATGGCGATTTCGGCATTTCTTTTAAGTACAAAGCGGATGTGCTGGAGGTGATCCGCGGCAGGCTGGTCAACACGCTGCTTCTCGGCGGCACAGGAGTTATCCTGATTTTTGGGCTTGCGCTGCTGCTGGGGATCCTCTGCGCCTGGTTTGAGGACCGGTGGCTTGACAGAATTATCTGCAAGGCGGGAACGATCATCAGCTGTATCCCCGAATTTTGGCTCTCGCTGGTGGCCATTTTGATATTTGCCGTTTGGCTGCGCGTGCTGCCCAGCAGCGGCGCGTATTCCGCGGGAAAGTCCCATGACATCGCAGACCGGATCATCCATCTGATCCTTCCCATGAGCATCGTGGTGGTCGAGCACCTGTGGTACTATGCCTATATGATCCGCAACAAAATTTTGGAGGAAGTGCGGGCGGACTATGTGCTGCTTGCAAAATCAAAGGGCATGAGCAGGCGCAAAATCATGTTCCGTCACTGCCTGCGCAATGTCATGCCGTCCTATTTGAGCATCATGGCGATATCTGTGCCGCATATTTTGGGGGGCACCTATATTGTTGAAACGGTATTTTCCTATCCTGGGATCGGAGCGCTGTCCTATGAGAGCGCACGGTATCAGGACTATCATCTTTTGATGCTCCTGTGCATCCTGACAGGCGCGGTCGTCATCCTGTGCAACCTTCTTGCACAAGTTATCAACGAGCGCATCGATCCGAGAATCCGGGCCAATGAGGCGGCGGAGATGTTGGAGGTGAAGCAGATTGGATGACCAGGGTTTTGCCTGCGCAGGCATCCGGCCGCTTTCCCATGGGCCTGCCCCCCAAAAGCAGCGGTGGTATCGGGGAAAACCGATCGTATCCATTCTGCTCCTGGCCGGCATCATTCTGGGGTGCCTGTTCTGTAACGCGTTTATCCCAAAGGACCCCACATATATGGACCTGTTTCACTATGACGAAGCTCCGGGCAGGGAGTTCCTGTTCGGTACGGATGCAATGGGGCGGGACATCTTCTCCATCGTTTGGTACGGCGGCAGGCTGTCTCTCTTGATCGGATTTTCCGCGACCGCCATCTCCACTGCCATTGCTGTCGTTTTTGGAGCTGTCAGCGGTCTTGCGCCCCGGTGGCTGGATGCAGTGCTGATGCGTCTCACGGAGATTTTGCTGAGTGTTCCGAACCTGCTGATCATTATTTTGATACAGGCGATTCTTGGCAAGCCAAATGTGCTCAGCATTTCTTTTGCGATCGGCATTACGAGCTGGACCGGCATTGCCAAGATCGTGCGGACAGAGGTCCGGCAGATGCGATCCAGCGAGTACGTTCTGGCCGCACGCTGCATGGGCGGTGGTTTTTTCCATATTCTATGGAGACATTTGATGCCCAACTTTATCTCCTCCATTATGTTTATGGTTGTTATGAACGTCCGGAATGCGATTGCAGCGGAATCGACCCTGAGCTTTATGGGGATTGGACTGCCGTGGGAGGTTATCTCGTGGGGCAGCATGCTGTCGCTGTCTGAAAAAGCGCTGCTCTCCGGTTCCTGGTGGATGATCCTCATTCCGGGACTGTTCCTTGTGGTGACTCTGCTGTGTGTTACCAATATTGGAAATTGGCTTCGCAAGCAGACAAACTGCAGGCAAAGCAATTTGTGACTGTTTGGATATTTTAAAAACAGGGGGTTTTTATGACACTGAACACATTTTTTAAAGAGCATCCAAAGGTGGCCCTGGCATTTTCCGGTGGCGTGGACTCCGCCTACCTGCTTTATGCGGCGATCCAAAATGGAGTGGAAGTCTGCGCCTACTATGTGAAATCCCCGTTTCAGCCCCAATTTGAACTAGAGGATGCCAGACGCATCGCAGGGGAGCTAAAGGCCGATATGCGGATCATTCAGTTGGATGTATTATCGGAAAAAGAGGTTGCCGGCAATCCGCCGGACCGCTGCTATTACTGCAAAAAACGGATCTTTTCCGCCATCGTGCGGGCAGCGCAGGCGGACGGCTTTCCGGTGCTCATGGACGGCACAAACGCCTCGGATGATGTCGATGACCGTCCCGGGATGCGGGCGCTGAAAGAACTTTCGGTCCGGTCTCCGCTTCGGGAGTGTGGATTGACAAAGGACGCTATTCGGCAATTGTCAAAAGAGGCCGCTTTATTTACGTGGGATAAGCCCGCCTACGCATGTCTTGCCACCCGAATTCCTGCCGGCGAGACGATTACGGCGGAAAAACTTCAGAAAACGGAGGCGGCGGAGAAGTATCTGTTTTCTCTTGGCTTTACGGACTTTCGGGTAAGGCTGCTGGACGGCTGCGCGAGGATACAGGTTCCGGAACAATCCATGCCGCTGCTTCTCAGCAGACGCAGCGAGATTTTAGAGACATTCAAAAAACACTACAGGGCAGTATTGCTGGATTTGGAGGCGCGCGGTGAACAGTGAGATCAAACGAGTTTTGGAAGCGGTGCGGGCTGGTGACATGTCGGTAGAGGATGCTTTGCTGAAAATCAAGGTGGAACCCTTTGAGGACATCGGCTATGCCAAGGTGGATCTGCACCGAAAGATGAGACAGGGCGCGGCGGAGGTCATCTATGGCGCCGGAAAGACACCGGAGCAGATCATCGGGATCCTCGATGTGATGAAAAAAAGCGGACAGGATACCATCCTGATCACCCGGCTGTCGGAGGAGTCCGCCGCCGCTGTGGGCCATGTTCACCCGATGGATTACCACAGGGACGCAGGAGTTGGGATCGTCGGAACGCCGCCGGAGCCGGACGGACTTGGAAAGATCGTTGTCGCCACCGGGGGGACAAGTGATATTCCCGTGGCGGAGGAAGCGGCACTGACCGCGAAGATCCTGGGGAATGAAGTCGTGCGGCTCTACGATGTAGGCGTCGCGGGCCTGCACAGAACACTGGCCCATCTTGACGACATCATGGGGGCCAGTGTTATCATCGCCATTGCCGGGATGGAAGGGGCGCTTGCCAGTGTGATCGGCGGCTTGGCGGACTGCCCGGTGATCGCGGTCCCTACCAGCGTCGGATACGGCGCTTCCCTCCACGGACTGTCCGCATTGCTGTCCATGCTCAATTCCTGCGCCAGCGGAATATCCGTCGTGAATATTGACAACGGCTTTGGCGCGGGATATCTGGCCAGCATGATCAACCATATGGCGGCAAAGGAGAAACTGTAAACGATGAAAACACTGTATTTGGATTGCGGCATGGGGGCTGCCGGGGATATGCTCACTGCGGCGCTGGTGGAACTTCTGCCGGACCCTGACGCATTTATCCAGGAGCTGAATTCGCTTGGCATCCCCGGGGTCCGCTTTACGAAGGAACCCTCTGTGAAGTGCGGCATCACGGGGACTCATATCTCCGTCACAGTCCATGGGGAAGAGGAGGAGAGCCTGGACCACCACACACACGGCCATGACCATCACCATGAAGACCATCACCATGACAGCCATCACGATGGACATCACCATCACCACCACAGCAGCCTGCATGATATCGAGCATATCGTGTGTGGACACCTTTTGCTCCCGGAGAGGGTCAAAAAGGATGTGATGGCGGTCTATGGACTGATCGCGGAGGCGGAGAGCCATGCCCATGGCGTTCCGGTGACAGACATCCATTTTCACGAGGTCGGCACCATGGACGCCATTGCCGATATCACAGCGGTCTGTCTGTTCATGGACCGGCTCTCTCCGGATGAAGTCGTCGTATCCCCCATTCACGTCGGCAGCGGCCAGGTCCGGTGCGCCCACGGCGTTTTGCCGGTGCCGGCTCCCGCGACTGCTTATATTCTAAAGGATATGCCGATTTATGGCGGTGCCGTCAAAGGGGAACTCTGCACCCCCACGGGGGCCGCCCTGCTCAAACATTTCGCAACCCGCTTCGGTGACATGCCGGTGATGAAGGCGCGGGCGATCGGCTATGGCATGGGGAAAAAGGACTTTGAGGCCGCCAACTGTGTCCGCGCCATATTGGGCGAAACAGCGGACAAGGCCGATGTGGTGTCAGAGCTCTCCTGTAATGTGGATGACATGACGGCGGAGGAGATCGGCTTTGCCATGGAACAGCTCTTCGCGGGCGGCGCCCTTGAGGTTTATACCATCCCCATCGGCATGAAAAAATCTCGTCCCGGCACGCTGATCCGCGTGATGTGCCGGGAACAGGATAAAGAAAAAATCATTGCGCTGATCTTCAAGCACACAACGACGATCGGCGTGCGGGAAAGCCAAACGCAGCGGTATGTGCTTGACCGGAAAATCACAGCCATGGATACGCCATACGGAACTGTCCGCCGTAAAGATTCCACAGGCTACGGTGTGACACGCTCCAAATATGAGTACGACGACCTTGCGAAGATCGCGAAGGACCGCGGGATGAGTCTGCCGGGATTGATTCGACAGCTGGAAAGCCTCTGAGCGCAGGATATGGGATCCGGCTTCCAGGGGGAGACGCTGCGGCGAATCCGGTGCTTTATCATACTTCTAAAGGGCGAAACAAAATGAGAGGTGGGGGAAAAGGATGAACACGATCGTTTTTTTCGGCGGGGCTTTTGACCCCATCCATACCGGCCATTTACAGCTTTGCCGCGCGGCATATGAAACGGTGCGGCCGGAACAGGTCATCCTGATGCCCTCAATGGATTCCGGCCATAAGCACATGCGGGCTTCGGCGGAGGACCGGCTTCAAATGTGCCGTTTGGCGGCGGAGCCATATCCGTGGCTGAACGTATCCGACCTGGAAATACGGCGCAAGCTCTGCTATACAGCGGACACGCTGCGCATATTGTCAGAACAATATCAGGTATGCGACTTCTGGCTGCTGCTGGGTGAAGATCAGATATGCAGTCTTCCGTACTGGTCTCGCTGGCAGGAGTTTGCACCGATGTCAAATGTTCTGGCGGTCCACCGGCCGGGCTGCTTACCTGCCATCACACAATTGGCGGAGCAGCGGCTTTTGGAAGCGGGGTGCAGGGTTTTCTGGCTGGACTGTGAGCGGATGCCTGTTTCCTCCACAGGCATCCGCCGCATGCTGCGATCGGTCCCCGCTTCGGAAGTGGAGGAACTGCCGCCCTCTGTCCGCGCGTATATCCAAAGGACCCAGCTGTATTCTGGAGAGACGTGTTAAAAGCAAAGGTTGGATGTAGGGCAAAGGCTGCAATGCGATCTCTTGTATTCTGTTTTGTAACGCATTTTGCATTCAAATATGCCTGCATCATTGCTTATTTACCCGGGACCGCCCATATACCCCATATAACGGGCGGCCGGCACTGACCCATAAGGGCCCGATCTTTAAGGCGCGGCGGAATGATCTGCCGGCTACATACCCTTACAAGCGGCCCCACCAAGTGGGACTGCTTGTTTTTATACGATAAAATATACAAAAAAGCACTGCCGTTTTTGGCAGTGCTTTTTTGCTCTATAGGGGTTGATCTTTGATTTGGCTCGAATGATATAGTCCGAAAATGTAAGAAATAAGACGCAAAATGATTTTGCGAAAAGGAGTATTTTATGCGAATTGATTTACCAGCACATAGCTTATATGGCAATACACCTGTCACTGTGGAGTTTCCGGATGACTGGGATGTGCAGGTGTCCAGTTTCCAGGGAGAAAAGGAACCCGCGCTCTCTCAGGAGCAGATCGCGGATGCGATCCGCCATCCGACGCACACGGAGCCAATCCACAAAGCGGCCCGGGGCTGCAAAAACGCCGTCATTATTTTCGATGATATTACACGCGCGACCCCAATTGAGCCGATTGCCAAGGCGGTCATTGCGGAGCTGGAAGAGGCCGGCGTCCCTCGGGACAAAATTGAGTTCATGGCCGCAGTCGGCGGACATCGCGCCATGTTCCGGGAGGATTTTGTGCGGAAGCTGGGCGAAGATATCGTCAATGAATTCCGTGTCTGGTCCCACAATCCCTTCTTCAACTGCGTCTATTTGGGAAAGACCAGCCAGCAGATCCCCATTGAGTTAAACGCCGAATGTGTTTATGCGGACTTTAAGGTTGCGATCGGCGCGATCTTCCCCCATTCATCCACAGGCGCCGGCGGCGGAGGAAAAATTATTCTGCCCGGAATCGCCTCCCTGGAGACGATTCGGCGCTGGCATTTGACCGACTCCGGCATGTGGCTCACGGACAGCAACGCCCGCAACACGGTCACCGAGGCGGCCCGGATGCTGGGACTGAATATGAAGATCGACGTTTTGATGAACGGCAAGGGCGAGATCGCCCGGCTTTATGCGGGCGACTGCGAGCGCAACTTACAGGATCACTATGATGAAATCCAGCAGTTTTTTGCCACCCGGCACATTCCGGATGTGGACTTTGTGATCGCCAATAACTATTTCAAGCCCACAGAACCCAATGTGGCCATTGTGCAGATGGGCATTTTGGAGACCATCCGCCCCGGTGGGGATATCTGCCTCTCCTATCACTCCCCGCAGGGCTGCGCGTGCCACTATGTCTGGGGCAAATGGGGAGACTCCGGCATTGGCGGCTGCATGTACCGCAAACAATGGCGGATCCCCTCCAATGTCAACCGCTTTTTCGTGTTCACACAGTATCCGGACTTTGGCACCAGCTCCTCTTACCACCTAAACGAGGACGGTAATATTTTCGCCAGACAGTGGAGCGGGATCATGGAGAAGCTGGGACCGAAGCCCCGCCGGGTCGCCATCTACCGCTACAGTGACGCCTGCTGCTTTGAGGATAAAATCGGGACCCGTTAAACGGGTCCCGGTTTTAAAGGGAGATTTGAATTTCAAAAAAAGACCGCTCAAAGGCGCCGACCGAGTCATCCAGATTTTGCTCCCACTCATTGGCCAAAACCAGCCGGTTCTGCTGCCTGCAGTCCGCCAACAACTGAGAGAATATGGAGACATCTGCTTCGGCGTCCAATATCGGACAGCGATAACAGAGGAAATCACCCTCTGGGACCACTTGAACTTCCGGAAAGAATGCTCATGTACGGTAAGGAAGCAAGCAACCGAAAACAAGAGATAGACCGCCAGCACTACACTATTCCGAACCAAA
>NZ_CANRMB010000026.1 GCF_947631635.1 uncultured Dysosmobacter sp. | reverse complement strand
ACTGCCACCTTGCCGGAGGTATCGGGAACCTGCTTAATACTAACAATGATCTTCATTTTTACCTTTACCTCCTATCTCACTTGAGCAATGCACGGGAAATAACGGTCTTCTGAACTTCAGAAGTGCCCTCATAAATGGTCAAAATGCGGGCATCACGGTAGATTCTCTCAATAGCATAATCTTTCATATAGCCATAGCCGCCATGGATCTGCAATGCCTTTGCGGCAACCCAGTTCGCGGTTTCAGAAGCATAGTATTTTGCCATAGAGGCATTCTTTCCTGCGTACTTTTTGTTGTCCAGCAATTCTGCCGCCTTGTAAGTCAGCAAATAGGCCGCCTCAACACGAGTAGCCATATCCGCCAGATAAAACTGCAATCCCTGCTTGTCAGCAATAGGCTTGCCGAACTGAACTCTCTGTTTCGCATACTCAACAGCAGCATTCAAAGCGGCTTCTGCCTCACCACAGGCCTGCGCGGCAATACCAATGCGGCCGCTGTCCAAGCCGCCCATGGCAACCTTGAAACCGTCGCCGACCTTACCCAGGATCGTGCTCTTATGGACCCGGCAATCCTGCAAGATCAACTCGGAGACAGACGCTCCATGGATTCCCATCTTCTCCTCCAGCTTACCGACTACAAAGCCCGGAGTATTTCTGTCAACCAGGAAAGCCGTCATACCACCGTGATTCTTTTTCACACGATCTGTCAGGGCAATCACTACGGCATAGGCGCCCTCTTCTTTGCCGAGATTGCTGATAAAGCACTTGGAGCCGTTCAGCACATAATAGTCTCCGTCTGCCACAGCTGTGGTCTGAAGAGACCCGGCGTCAGAACCGGCATTGGGCTCGGTCAATGCAAACGCCCCCACATAGCCGGAGCATGCCATGCCCAGATATTTCTTTTTCTGTTCCTCATTGCCGAACTTGGTGATAATGTAGTTCACCAAGAGATGCACTGCGAACATTTCAGCCGTGCTGGCGCACGCCTTGGCGATCTCAGAAATCGCCATTACCTTACAAACATCGGATAGACCTGCGCCGCCGTATTCCTTTGGAACATTGAGTCCCATCAGTCCCAGTTTCGCCATCTTTTCAACGGTCTCCTGGGGGAAGCGTCCGGTCTTATCGAGTTCATCCGCAAGGGGTGCCACCTCATTTGCTGAAAATTCTTTTAGCATTTTCAGCAGCATTTCTTGTTCTTTAGTAAACTCAAACGTCATAATCCTATACTCCCTCTTGAATTTTGATTATTTAAAAGAACATTCACGATCATGGTCAGCGCTTCATAACTCACAATAGATTCGTCTATTTTGATCGTTCAGCTTTCCCGCTTAGGAAACGTGCGAATTGCCTCGCATGCAGTGCTTTTTCTTCTGTCATAAAGGTTGACTGGTAGCCATGATCATGCTCTGCCAAAATTCCCTGAAAAACCAGCTTGGAATGCTTGCAATATCGCTGCATTCCCTGGGTCCACAGGTCCGCTCCCTTCCCTGGTGGATAGCCACAGGTGGTTAACAGTGCCAAATACTTGCCTTCCCATAGCGCTGGACCTTTTCTCTCTCCATAGTATTTATTCATTCCATACACCAGCCTGTCCAGCATTGCCTTCATGGGCGGTGTACAATACCAAGAATAAATCGGGGTAGCCAACAAGATCAGGTCACAAGCTAATATCGTATCGAAGATATATTGCATATCGTCCCGTTGCTGACATCCAAAAACCGACCAATCTTGCTGACATTTTCGACATGCTATGCAGGGCAAAATCTGTTTTTCATATAGCCATATTTTTTTATAAGTATTACCGCAAACTATCCACTCTGCCAAAAAGGAGTTCAGCAGCTGTTCTGTATTTCCATCTTTCCTCGGACTACCCTGTAAAACGCAACAGTTCATACATTCAATTCCTGCAGTTTAGTTCTACGAAATCTGTACAAATCGCCCTGCCAATATGGGGCAGGATACCGGCGGTCATATCGAGCCGCCAGCATCCCATCCCAGCAGCACTCTTCTTATGCTATTAGAACTCTTTGATTCCCGCCAAATGCCTTGCGAAAGCTTTCTTGCCCTCCAAGTCGGCCTGCCTCCGGATCATAATGCGCTGTGCCTGGGGAGAGCCCGCGCCATGCATGGACTCTGTCCGGAATCCCACGGCGGCGGTTCCCAGCGTCAGATTCTCAACAAGGCGCAATGCACGCAGGCGCGTTTCTGCATCGACCCCGTTGGCGCCCTTCAGATATTTCTCAATATAGGGGCCGGTCACCTCGTTGCGCAGATCTTTTTCGGAAGGTGCGGTGACCATGATACCGCCAGCAATATCCTCAGCGAGCCGGCAGATCTCATAGGGGAAGCGCGTAACATTTTGCTTGCAGACATTGGCAAGCAGGTTATCGATATAATAATTTCCCGCGGCGGTTTTGGTTCCCAGCGTGGCGCTTGCGATACCGCAGCTATACAGCGTCTCATTCAAATGGATCATCTCAATAAGCTTGTCATTGATATGGGACACCTTCGACACGCCGTTATACTCTGCTACAAGGGCCGCTGCGCCAATAACGCAGTCTCCCACGCCGGACTTACAGCCGCCATAGCTGTTGCGGTGGTACCCTGCAAAGCGTTCCACCACGACTCCGGCAAATTCCGTCTCCCCGTTCAGGAAGATGCGCTCATTGGGCACAAATACATTGTCAAAAATTGTAAGTGCCTCTACTCCGCCATAATTTACGTTTCCACAATCGATCGGACAGCCTTCAAGCTTTCTGGTGTCGCAGCTCTGACGGCCTACGATCATGGTTATGCCCGGCGTGTCACAAGGCACAGCAAATGCGATCGCATAATCCTCATCGCCGGGTTTGAGCGCCATGGTCGGCATGACAAAGACTTCATGCGCATTTGTAATTCCCGTCAGATGCGCTTTTGCTCCGCGAACAACTACACCATCCGGTCTGCGTTCGACCACATGCAGATACATATCGGGGTCTTCCTGCTGTCTGGGCGGAATCGTCCGGTCGCCCTTGGGATCCGTCAAAGCGCCGCCCACGATCAGATCCTCGTCCTGCACGTGAATCATAAACTTTTTGAAATTTTCAAAATAGCTCGTTCCGTATTTTTGATCCACTTCATAAGTGGTCGCATACAGGGCATTGGAGCCATCACAGATAACGCAACGCTGGAAACAGGAGCCGGTCATCTGTCCCATCAGGCGCTGCATCTGATTCTTCTTGATCAGGTCATCAACGCTCTGATGGATCGTGCTGAAGCGATTGATCTTGTGGCCAGTCAGATTCGACGTAGTTGTTAACAGATCCTCATACTCCGGCATCAGTGCCATATCGTAGCTTAGCCGTAAGCAGTTCAGTGAAGGCCGTAAAACAGGGTTGTCTACATGGTTTTCAACTTTCTTTCCCGCCATGTAGATGTTCC
The DNA here is from genome assembly GCF_947631635.1 of uncultured Dysosmobacter sp. Lineage (GTDB taxonomy): Bacteria > Bacillota > Clostridia > Oscillospirales > Oscillospiraceae > Oscillibacter. The sequence continues at coordinate 49,274 of NZ_CANRMB010000026.1, read as the reverse complement.
AATTCATTTTGCGGATGCTCTCCACATATTGATCGCCTGTCATCAGTGGCATTTTTGTTTCCTCCAAACGTGGTTTAAACGCAGGGCCTACGCGGCAATTCCGCAGCGGATCGCCGCGTAGGCCCTGTCATTGTGTTAGTCTTAGTCTGCCTGCCAGGCTTCCAGAGCCTCCAGGTTCAGCGGGATCATAGCCGCCTTCTTCCCGGCGAACGTCTTTTCCACAACCTTCTGGATGCTCTCCATCTTCACAACCTTGGTCATTCTGACGATGGCGCCCAGCATAACCATGTTGGAGGTTTTTTCATTCCCAAGCTGCTTCTTTGCGATCTCAACCGCATCCACCTTGTGGACCTCGATGTCATCTCTGGAAGAATCCTGCGTAATCAAAGACTGGTTGACGAACATTCTGCCGCCGGCGCTCAGCTTACCCTCAAATTTCCGCATAGACGCCAGGTTCATAACAACGATATCCGTGGGTGCGTTGATAACCGGGCAGCTGATCTCATTATCAGACACAATGACGCTGCAGTTCGCAGTGCCGCCGCGCATCTCCGGGCCGTAGGACGGCAGGTATGTAACCTTTTTCCCTTCCAAAATCGCGGCCTTTGCAATCATCTGCCCCATGACCATAACGCCCTGGCCGCCGGAACCCGCAATCAGTAATTTTGTAGTAGCCATTTATTTTACCTCCTCGGGGCAACGGAAGTTGCCAAGTGGATAATAGGGAATCATATTCTCAGCCAGCCAATCGGGGGCCTTAGCAGGCGGCACGCCCCAGTTGGACGGGCAGGTGGACAGGAACTCCACGAAAGCAAAGCCGAGTCTCTTCTCCTGCACTTCAAAAGCCTTCTGCACAGCCTTCTTCGCCTGCCGAACATGTGCGGGAGTATCCAAAGCAACGCGCTCAACAAAGACCGCGCACTCGCACTGCGCGATAATTTCGCTCATTTTCAGGGGCATGCCGTGCTTTTCCACATAGCGGCCCATAGGAGCGGTGGTGGCCTTCTGGCCGATCAGCGTGGTAGGCGCCATCTGTCCGCCGGTCATTCCGTAAATGGCATTGTTGATGAAGAACGTGCTGAACTTTTCACCGCGCTCGGCAGCGTGCAGGATCTCGTTGCCGCCAATGGAGGTCAGGTCGCCATCTCCCTGATAGGTGAAAATGTACTTATCCGGATGGACTCTGCGCACACCGGAAGCCACCGCGGGAGCGCGGCCATGGAACGCCTCGATCATATCCACCTTCATGAATCTGGGAGCCGCAATGGAGCACCCCACGGGAGCGATGCCAATGGTATCCTTCAAGACTCCCTTTTCTTCCAGAACTTCCATGATCAAGCGATGGGCGATACCATGCGTGCAGCCCGGGCAATAGGAGGTGCTGACAGACTCTTCCATTCCCTTTGTGTATTCAAAAACGGTCTTCATACCTCACTTCACTCCTTTCAGAATTTCCTTCGTCTCATCCACGATGTCCTGGGAAGAGAACAACACGCCGCCCGTTCTGGAGATCAGCTTCACGGGCCAGCGGCCATTGGCGCCCAGCTTAACATCTTCCATCATCTGGCCAAGGCTCAGCTCAACAGAGATGATGACCTTTGTCTTGGGGCCAATCTCGTCAAATGCGGCGTAGGGATACGGCCACACGCTGATGGGACGGATCATGCCAGTATTGATTCCCTCGGCCTTCAGCATCTCCATGGCTTCCGTAGTGATACGGGCAGGCGTACCATAGGACACAAAAACGACCTCAGCATCTTCCAGATCACGGGTCTCATAGCGGACCAAGTTCTTCTCCGCCTTATCATAGTAGACCTTCTGCTCCAGGTTGCTCTCCTGCAGCTCCTCAGGAGACCAGGGCATTGCGTGGATACGGTTCTTTTCCGCACGGTCACCCTGGCCAGTCAGCGCCCACGGCTTATAAGCGCGAATTGCCGCGTCGCCCATAACGGGCTCCTTGTGCTCCGGCAGCTCAACAGCCTCCATCATCTGGCCCATCATTGCGTCACACAAGATGCAGACAGGATTTCTGTATTCGTCCGCCAATGCAACGCCCTCATAAATCAGGTCAACAGCTTCCTGCATCGTGGTGGGAGCAAACGTAATCAGGTGATAGTCGCCATTGCCGCCGCCCCGGGTAGCCTGACGGTAGTCGGCCTGAGAAGGACGGATGTCGCCGATGCCGGGGCCGCCACGGGAAACGCTGACCAGCAGGATAGGCAAATGGCAAACACAAAGTCCGCTCATTCCCTCCTGCATCAGGGCAATGCCGGGAGAAGAGGAGGAGAGCATCACGTTGCCGCCGGCGGCCGCTGCGCCGATTCCCATATTCACAGCGCCCAGCTCACTCTCAGCCTGTACAAAGCAGCCGCCGATCTCGTCCATATGTGCCGCCATGTACTCAGGAATCTCACTCTGCGGAGTAATCGGGTAACCAAAGTAGAATCTTGCACCGCCGCGCATTGCCGCTTCGCAGAACGCCTCGTTACCCTTCATCAAAATTTTTTCAGCCATTTCGCAAAATCCTCCCTTTATTCAGTATAGACACTGATAACGCCATCCGGGCACATGATCGCACAGGTAGCGCAGCCGACACAACTGTCAGGCTCCAGCAGACCCACAGGATGGTAGCCGAGTGCATTGACCTCTTCCGTGTCGAGCCCAAGAATATGCTTGGGGCAGAATTTCACGCACAGTCCACATCCTTTGCATTTGTCCGAATTAAACTTTAGAATGCCTTTTGCCATTTTATTTTTTCTCCTTTCAACCCAGGTAGTAATTTGGTGCTTCGCACCAAGACATGACTCGCGCCATCGTCCTTAAACTTGTTGATCCAGCCAGCTATCGCGCATCTCCAGATGAAGGGGGAAAATCTCCCCTTCAATAGGCTCTCTGGCAATTCGCTCCTTCAGGGCATCCAGAAGATGTTCCTCGCAGCTGCTGTATTTGACCGGTACGCCCAACTGATCGCCGATTTGCTTTGCCAACCGATACCCTTTTAAAATATCGTCAATGGTTGTCTGTCGAATCATGTGTGTATTATTAAAAATCCCGGTGATCCGCAGGCCGCTGGTCGCTTCCATCTGCTTCAGCAGCGGAATTGCCTTTTCTGCGGTAGCGGTGATAGGCCGATTCGCATTCACCACCGCGAAAACATCGCAGTCGTCTACGCGGAGAAGGTCCTGGAACTGCATCAACAGTTTTGCACCGGAAGGATCGCCGCCTGCATCCACGACCGCCCGATATTCCTTGTTCTCCAACGGGCGGCGGATAGCCGGATCCAGTGCGGGGACCTCATCTGTAATCATTTTTCCATACAGGTTGCTAAGATTCTCAACGCCGAGTTTCTCCATCATTTCCTTTTTTTCACGACTGCGGAAAAATGGATTGGCAATATCCAGATCTGCGATAGCGGTCTTAGCGCCAGTCTCCTGGCGGACACGCAGTGCATAGTTAACAGAGCATTCTGTTTTTCCACTGCCGAAATGCCCAATGAAAACTACGATCCGCTTATCATTTCGGACGCTCATATGCTTTACCGCTTGCCGTATTTGCGCTGCTTTACCTTCACCAGATCCACAATGATCTCATTCACCGGTGTGGGCACGCCCAGCTTTTTACCCTCTCGAACCACAGCACCGTTGATCAGGTCGATCTCAGTGGGGCGCTCATTCAGCACATCCAGCAGCATGGAGCACTGGTTGCCAACCGTAAAGCCGCAAACTTCCTTCACGTGAGCCAAAGGATCCTCATAGCTCAGCTTGACACCCAGAGCACGGGCAACCGCGATAGCCTCCTTGACTGCCGCTACATGGATCACATTCGCCTCCGGGATAGACCAGAGCTCATCGTTGGTCAAGTTCATAGCAGCGGCGCAGCCATTGATTCCCACATTCACGATCAGCTTGTCCCAGATAAGGCCGTTCACGCTTTCAGAGACATGCGTCTCAAACCCGGCCTCACGCAAAACTGCGCCCACAGCCTCAATACGCGGGGTGACCTGTCCGTGGATATCACCGATTACCGTCTTGCCAACTCCCTTGTTCATGTCCAGAATCTTGCCGGGAGCCAGCATGCGGGCGCCCTGTTCCGTCGTTCCGCAGGCCACATTGTCATAGCCGATGATCTCGCCGATCACCTCGGCATTGCCCAGGCCGTTCTGCACCGTCAGTGCCATGGTATCAGGTCCGAACAGACCCTTGTTGGCCTCGATAGCGGCACGGGTAGCGGTTCCCTTGACGAAGATGATGACCAGATCGCAGGGACCGATCACGGAAGAATCCTCAACGGCCTTTGCGTTTTTGTAGTATGTATCCTTGCCATCGCACTGGATGCACAGGCCATCCTCGTTGATCTTCTTCACATGATCCTTGTACACATCCACCAGCCAAACCTCATTGGTGGGGACTGCGGAGAGCTTTCCTCCATACAGGGAGCCCATGCCGCCGGCGCCCAAGACGCAGATTTTCATTGCTTAACCACTCCTTTTAGAATTTCCGAATATCTGTAAGATTTCTATATCAGCCAAATACTCTCTCCATCAGGCTCGCATCATTCTTACCAAGAGCAGGGAGATGTCGGGAATATAGGTGACCAGCATCAAAACAACGACCAAGGCTATAAACATTGGGATTACCCGTTTTACCTGCTCCGCGAATACCACGCGCTTGTCAACACCGGTAGCCACAAACAGATTGATGCCCAGCGGCGGAGTGATCAGGCCCATGGTAAGATTCATCACCATGACCACGCCGAACTGGATCGCGTCATATCCAAGCGCGGCGACCAGTGGGTAGAAGATCGGGGTATAAATATAGGTGGAAGCGGTCGTCTCCATAAAGCAGCCGTTGATCAGCAGAATGATATTGATGACCAAGAGGATGATAAAGAGGTTATCCGTGACACTCAGCACCATGTTGGAGAGTTTCGCAGGGACCTGCTGTCTCGTGACAACATAGGCGAAAATATTGGCTGTCGCAACAATGAACATGATGGAAGCCGTGGTCTTGACGGCCTCAAAGGCAAGGTCCATCATTTCGGACATCTTGACGCCCTTATAAATAAAGACAGAGGCCAGGAATCCGTACATCGCCGCGACAGCAGCGGCCTCGGTGGGAGTGAACAGGCCGGAATAGATGCCGCCAAGGATGATGACGGGCATCAGAAGGGCCCAGATGGCGCTGCGGAACGCACGCCAAAGCCTGCCCAGATTGATTCCCTTGTTGCGGCTGCCCCAGCCATACTTGGCGGCGCAGTAAACATCAATAATAATCAGCGCCACGCCCATCAGGACGCCCGGCAATACGCCGGCGGCAAACAGTTCGCTGACAGAGCAGCCGGTGATCAGCGCATAGTTGACAAATGGTATACTGGGCGGAATGATACATCCGATGATGCCGCCCGAGGCCGCCAGCGCGGCCGCAAAGCCGGCGGGATACCCATCGTCGATCATCTGCGGGATCAAAATGCCGCCGATAGCCGCCACAGTAGCGGGCGCCGAACCGGAAATAGCGGCGAAGAACATACAGGCCACAACTGTGACGACGCCCAGGGAACCAGGCATCCATCCCAGCAGCTCATAGCAGACGTTGACGATCTGCTGGGAAATGCCGCCCTTGCCCATAATGACGCCGGCCAGTACAAACATGGGGATCGCGATCAAAACAGTTGAGTCCAAAGCGGTCACCATGCGCTGTGCCGCAAGGAAAAGCTGCTCCGCCTGTCCGCCCACGACCATGGACATCATGGGGGCTGCGCCGATGCATACTGCAATCGGCGCCCCCACCACGATCAAAATCGCCAGAACAACGAATAATGTAGCAATCATATCTTGCACCTCATCACAACCGATTTATTCTCTACGTATAGCATCCCACGCCGCCATCACTCACGGGGATAGAGATAGGACTTGTGGCGAAAGATCTGGAGCAGCATCTGAACGATAGAGAGGATACTGCTGACAGGCACGATGCCATAAATCAGATACATGGGGAGATGCATTGCAGCGGACGCCTGTCCACTGGCAATGATCTGGCGGGTCAGCACAAAGCCGAACCAGGTAAGCACTACCATGAAAAGGATCGTGACAATATCGGAGAGCAGTCTGAAAAACTTGCGGGTGCGCTCCGGGAAAAGCTTCTCCACGAAAACGGTGATTCCGATATGGGAACCATAGCGAAACGCGGCAGCAATTCCCAGGAAAGAGCAGTAAATGCTCATATACCGCAGGATCTCATCGCCCCAGTTGAAGGAAAAGCCGAAGATGTACCGCAAAATCACGTTCATGCACATGATAACCGCCATGGCCATGATCAAAATGCTCGCCAAAAACTTTGTGATGGGTGTTTTATCAATAAAATCTAAAAGTTTCTTCATATGCTTTTATCTCTCTCGGCTATCAGGACTTCGCCGCCGCTACAGCTTCCTTGTACGCCTCCACCAGCTCGTCGCCGACCTTCTCACGGACAAGGTTTTCCACGTCGGCGGTAGCCGCAACGAACTGCTGCTTCTCTTCCTCAGTGGGATAGTAGACCTGGAGACCGGCATCCTCCATGACCTTCAGATATTCCTCGTCGTTCTGCTGGTTGAACTCGCGCTCATACTGGCAGTACTTGGCGCCGTACTCCGCCATCAGCTCCTGCAGGTCAGCGGGCAGCTTGTCCCAGGCGGCCTTGCTCATGCAGACCAGATAGGGATCATAGATATGGGGGAGATAGGTCATATAGTTGACGACCTCGGAAAGGCCCAGGGCGTAAGTCAGAGCAACGCCGTTCTCCTGGCCGTCCACGGTACCCTGTTGCAGCGCCGTGTACAGCTCCGCGGCGGAAACGGGAGTCGCGGAAGCGCCCAGGTCGTTGACGATCTTCATGTGGATATCATTCTCCTGGGTGCGGATCTTCAGACCGACCATGTCGGCGGGGGTATGGATCTCCTTCTTGGCGTTGGAGAACATACGCAGGCTGTTCTCGGCCCAGCCCAGGAACTTCCAGTTGGCCTCTTCCTCAGTCTTTGCGCCCAGCATCTGGCCGAACTCGCCGTCATAGACAGCCCAGCCCACCTCGCGCTCGTCAATCAGATAGGGCATGGATGCGACGCTGACGCAGGGGGCGAAGTTCGCCACAACGGCAGAGGAAATCACGGCGCAGTCAATTGTTCCAAGGGTGATGCCCTCCAGGATCTCGCGCTCGGCGCCCAGCTGGGAAGCGGGATAATGTTCGATCTTCAGTCTGCCATTAGACGCTTCTTCCAGTTCTGCCGCCATCTTTTCAGTTGCCAGCGCAAGGCGGTCATTGGTTGAAGAGGAATGCGCCCAGGAAAGGGTATATACGGTACCATCGTCCGCCGCCGGCTCCGCGCCGGGTTCAGTGGATTCTTTGTCTCCACCCCCGCACGCCGTCATGCTAACAAGAACCATCAGAGCCATAGCCAATGCAAACAATCTTTTCTTCATCTTTTTTCCACCTTTCTTTTCATCTGCTCATCATTTACGTTCTCTCTGCTTCGTGAACTGCTGTGTCTCCTTCGCTCCTCCTTTCAAAGCATCCATCATCATCGCGGATCACCATAATTTTTAGCCTCCGCTGCCCATAAATGAGATGTCTGCCTCTGACATAGAATAGATATGGATTCCCCAAAATTCATCATATCTATTTTCGGATACATCATATCTTTTTCTCTCTTATTTGTCAATTTATTTCTTTTATCTCCTGCAATATTTGTCGTATTTAATATTTTTTTACATATTTTTTTGTATATCTTCTAAAAATTCATCCGACTTTTATTTTGCTGTAAAAGAAAAAACGTCCGCCAACCTGTTGTCCTAAAAGCCTGGAGTCCTTCGCACCCATTTGAATCAAAGTGTTCTTTCATCTTCATTCATCATCCCCCGGCCAGTTTTCCAATCAGGATCTCTTCATAAAAGAATATCTCTATCCCAAAATAAAGCAGGAGAGGATGTCTCTTGACATTCTCTCCTGCTTCAACAGTACCAGACGCTCCCATCCGGCGTATCATGAATCCTTTTAAAACAAGGCTTACAGGCGGCAATTTGTCTTTCACCTGCAGTGGCAATATTCCATTGGCGTAAGACTACCGATCCGCTTTAACATCTTCAGCAATCGCAAAAGCTGCTGTCCTGCCGTGTTTTCCGAACCGCTGTAATTGTTTCATACTCCGCCTTTCCGATTTCATTCGATACCGCCTGCCGGTATATTGCGGCCCGCAATCACTGCGGAACAACCGTCCGGGCTCCGGTACATCTCTTGATGACGGTGTTAAACGCGCGGAACGCCGGACGGATCTTATTTCCCGGTCTCATATGACAGAAAACAATGCTCCCGTCTAAAACGGCAGTCCGCTGTATAGCCAGCCGCAAATAGCATGGCCGCCTGTTCCATTCGTATCTTTCGGTTAAGCCCTGCGGAGTCCCATCGCCGGAGCTTCTGATATCCGCCAAAAGGCTCCCTTCCCCGATTCAACAAAAATCAGAGAAGGGAGCCCTTTTACACAAATCAGCGTATTTGAAATCAGGTCAAGACCATGACCCATTTTATTTACTGGCCAGTCATTTTAACAATGGCTTTTGTATCTAATTGCAATTCTTTTTTAAATATTTGATTTCCTGCGCCCGCTCTTTCTCAGCTTTTGCAGCAATATAGAACTCCCGGCTTCTGGTCAAATGCGCGATCATCGCAAATTTTGCTCCCAACGCATCATGCCGGCATATTGCCCTTGTTAAAACAGTATGTTCCTTCGTCACTGCCTCCCGAAGCTCCGCATCCCAAGTAGTGATAGCTAAACTGATGGAAGAGTTGATAATAGGGATCAGGTTTTTTACCACACCATTTCCACTGCATTCCGCAATATAGCCATGGTAGGCGGTCTCAGCTTTCAGATGGTCCGTATAATCATCCTTGCTGTATGTCTTTGCCAGTACCATTTCATGCAAACGGAGCAATTTTTTCTCCTGTTCCGGAGTGATCCGCGCTGCGGCCATAGATGCAATCTCCGGCTCCAGAAGAAGGCGGACCTCCATCAACTCCAGCGCTAGTTCAACCCCTCCGTCCTTTCCGTACATGAATACCAGTCCCAGCGGATCTTCCGGGATTCCCCTTTTGTCCGAGACATACGTACCAGAACCCTGGCGTACATTGAGTATATTTCTGGATTCCAGACTTCTCACAGCTTCTCTGAGCGTACTTCGCCCAATCCCTAACATTTTAGCTAAATTGGCCTCATTTGGCAATCGTTCTCCCGGCTGCATATTATTGTCGAGAATCAATTGTATAATTTGTTCAGATGCGTCGTCTGTCAACTGCTTTTTACTCTTCAAATTCAATTCCATCCTCATGTTTTTTACCCTTTGGTTTATTTTGGAATTATATCAGACCCCCCGCAATAAAGCAACAAATTTGGAATGAAATTTTATTGTTTCATATTTGAATCCATATATTCTATCTCTTTTGGGACCGGGAATTTTTCGTTGCTCCGGTGAACAGTTTATGATAAACTTATTTTTACAATTTACGACAAGGAGGAAACTATGGGGAAACAATATGATGTGCTGGTCATTGGGCCGGTGTCTCTGGACCACAACATCGATTACCAGGGCAACGAGCGCAGGGAAGTCGGCGGCGCAGTCGTGGCTTCCAGCTTTGCCGCCGCCAAAAGCGGCAACCGCACCGCGCTGTTCACCAAGCTGAACCCCGCCGATGCCGATGTGGAGGCGCGCTTCTTCAACTCCGGCGCCGACGTATATTGGAAGCCCTCCAAGGAAACTTGTTCCATCCGCAATCAGTATTTCACCGCCGACAAGGAAAAGCGGTCCTGCACCTCCATGGGTGTCTGCGACCCGTTCCGGTTCGACGAACTGCCGGATATCCAAACGAAGATCTATCACTTCGCAGGTCTGGTCTATGGCGACTTTGACGGCGCGCTGTTTGCCGAGGCAGCCAGGCACGGCAAGGTGGCGGTGGACGTCCAGTGTCTGCTGCGGCATGTGGAGGCCGACAGGACCATGGCCTTCCACGACTGGGCGGAGAAAAAGAAGTACCTGCCCTGCATCGACTATCTCAAGACCGACGCCGCCGAGGCGGAGATCCTCACCGGCCTCACCGACCGGGCGGAGGCCGCCAAGCTGCTGTACAGCTGGGGCGCCAGGGAGGTCCTCATCACCCACAACACCGAGGTCCTGGCCTATGACGGCAAGAACATCTACACCTGCCCCATCAAGGCCCGAAACCTCTCCGGGCGCACCGGCCGCGGCGACACCACGTTTGCCGGCTACATCACCGAGCGTCAGCGGGCGGACATCGCTGAGGCGCTGCAATACTGCACGGCCCTGGTGTCCCTGAAAATGGAGACCCCCGGCCCCTTCCAGAGTACCCGCCAGGATGTTCTGGACTATATCCAGGCATTCTATTAAGGCCGCCTCTCTTTGCAGAGTGCCCCCATATAGTCCATTAACTCGAAAAAACGCACGGGATTTTTCAAGCGGGCGATGCCCGCTGTGCGTAAAGCGCACAGGGATTGTCTGTGAAATGCAAATCAAGGCCGCGGTCCGTGGCCTGTCACATCGCACATGCGCTGTGATACTTGAAAAGTGGATTTGCCACTTTTCAAGTTATTTATAAGAAATACAACTCCCCCGCGCAGAACATCCGGCTCTGCGCGGGGGAGCTTTTGCAGAACGCCGGTCCGCCGCCGCGCTGCACAGGGCGCTCCCCAAAATGGCATCCAGTGAAGGCGTTCCTCTCCGGGAATGCAGGGAAGCGCAAAAGGGCGGATGATGCCGCGAAGCATCCTCCGCCCTTTTCAGGCGCCTCATTTCAGACCCGGCCGCAGGTGCTGCGCTCCAGCAGCACCGGGCGAATCAAACGGATCCCCGGCCCGAAACGCTCCGGGGCGTCCAGGCGCTCCAGCAGATACTCCACCGTCCCCTCCATCAGCTCTTTTTTACAGGGGTCCAGGGTGGTCAGGCGGATCTGGGGATAGGCTGCATAGCTGATATTGTCAAATCCCATGAGGGAGACATCCCGGGGAATGGAGATATGGAACTCCTTGGCGGCGGCCATGACGCCCAATGCGATACTGTCACAGGATGCAAAGATCGCCGTCTCCTGGAGGCCATCCAGAAAAATCTGCTTCGCCAGATGATATCCCACATCAATGGTGGAAGAGAGGGTCTCGTTGGGCATGAGCCGCACTGCCATCCCCAGCTGCCGGGCGGTATCCGTAAAGCTCTCGCACCGAAGGGAATGGGAAACGCTGCTCTGCCGCATGCCCAAATAGACGACCCGGCGGTGCCCCAGGCCATACAGGTATTCCGCGGCTATCCGGCCTCCCACAAGATTGTCTGTGGTGACCGCCGGCACCGCCGCAGGCGCGGCGGCCACATCATAGATCCCCTGAAGCACGATGGGTACCCGGTTCATATACCGCTGGATCAACTCCGGTGCCTGCCGCGATGAGCTGAACAGGATGATGCCTGCCACACGGTGGCCGATCAGGAAGTCAAACAGCTGGCTGATATCGGGGTCCTCCACACGCCCATGGCAGACCATGATGTGATAGCCGCGTTGGCGCGCATACTGCTCCAGCTTCAGCACCATCTCCGCAAAGAGGGGGTTGTCCAGACCGGGCAGGATGCAGCTGATAATGTCGGAGCGGCCCGCGCTGAGGCTTCTGGCCAGCTGGTTGACCTGGTAGCCATACTGATGGCAGAGTGCCAGGATCTTTCTGCGGGTCTCCTCGCTGACATTGGGCGAGCCGTTCAGCGTCCGCGACACGGTGGAGTGGGAGACCCCGGCCAGTCTGGCAATGTCCTTGATCGTGACAGTACTCATGCATACCTCGTATTATTAAAGAGTAGTATTTATAGCCCCCTCTCCAGGGGTATGCTACACTGTAGGGGATGCTGTGGATTGGTGCTGCATACCTACCGCACAGACGGTTCATGGGAGGCTCCAACCACAGCCCTTTGCAGTTTTGTTAATCAGTTAGATACCGTCAGACGATTGATGTGGAACGAGGTTACAAGGCAAAGGCTCTGTGGATTCAGCATCCAACAATTTAAAGGCGGAGGTTTTGCGTATGATCTATGTTGGAATTGATGTAGCAAAGGACAAGCACAACTGTTTCATTCTCAGTTCAGAGGGGGAGGTTCTGGCAGAAGTGTTCACCATCCCCAACTCTATGGACGGATTTCGCTGCCTGCTGGATCGGCTGCGCTCAGTCACCACCCCAGAGGACAAAATAAAAGTAGGTCTTGAGGCAACCGGGCATTACAGCTATAACCTCTTGGGATTCCTTCTCAACAACGGTCTGGCAACCTATGTTTTGAATCCCCTGCACACCAATCTCTACCGAAAAAGCCTATCCTTGCGGAAGACTAAGACCGATAAAGTTGACGCACGCACCATTGCGGCTATGCTCATGTCCGATGTGGGCCTCAAGCCCTACACGGACACAGTATACCACAACGAGGAACTGAAGTCACTCACAAGATACCGTTTTGACAAGGTCAGAGAACGGGCTAAACTGAAGCAGTCCATTGCCCGGTTGGTTTGTATCCTGTTCCCGGAGTTGGAGAAGTTGGTTCCAACACTGCATATGGCTTCAGTCTATGCCCTTTTGGATGAGTTTTCCGGTGCCAGGCAGATTGCAGAGGCTAATCTGACCAGGTTGAAGTATCTCCTGGGTGACGCCTCCAAGGGCCGTTACGGGCGAGATATGGCCCTTGCTATCCGGGATGCCGCCAGGACTTCTGTTGGATCGGTTATGCCAGCCAAATCTTTGGAGCTCCGGCACACCATCCATCTCATTCAGGAACTGGATACGGAAATTGACGAGGTGGAGGTTTCCATTCAGGCAATCATGGAACAGATAAACTCTCCCATTACCACCATTCCTGGCATGGGTTTCCGCATGGGAGCCATGATCTTGGCCGAGGTGGGGGATTTCTCCCGCTTTGCCCTCTACAATGCCACCAAGTATGTCTGCCACTGGGACCCTACCTTTGCGGCCTACCTCGCCAAGAAGCGTGCAGAAGGTAAGCACTACAATGTGGCGCTCTCTCATGCGGCAAAGAAATTGGTGCGGCTGATCTACGCAATGGAGAAGTCTGGGCAGGCATACCGGCCCGCAGCTTAACTTGACCTTCTAACTCCGTGGCGTCCCCAAAGGACGTCTGCCTTGTTATGCCCTTTTGCAGCCGTCTTGTTCATGGCATCCCTCCAAAATTTAGACTTGACTTTTAATAGTTAGTCTCCCATCCGTGTATGAACACGATTGCATAATTTGTGCAACCGAAAAGGATCCACACATCGCGCATTTCTTTGCATCTGCAAAAAGATTTGCGCATTTTGAACAAAAGTTTGAAAAAATTCAAAATTTTTTACGCTATATTGCTATTATAAAGGAAAGCGTCAAAAAACACAACGCAAAGCCGTGTCCAAAATTTGCACAAAAACAGTCCCATACTTATTGGGTAACTTGTAGAAAATGTTCTCATTTGTTGACACATTTTCCGAATCATGCTATCCTTTAAAAAGAACACGGTTGCATAACCTGCGGAGGCGCAGCACTCTTGTCCCGGTTTGACATGCCGTACGGGTGAGGACTCTGTCTATGGAACGAGTTACGATTTACGACGTCGCAAAGCTTGCAAAGGTCAGTCCGACAACGGTATCACGGGCACTGCACGACCATCCGGCCATCAGCAAAAAGACCAAGCAGCGTGTGCGCGCAGCCTGTGAGCAGCTGGCATATGTGCCGGACATCGTCGCACGGGGGCTGTCCGGACAGAAAACGCACACCATCGGCGTGATCGTCACGGATATCTCCGACCCCTATTTATCAGCCCTGTGCGCTGTGATCGAGCAGTACTGTTCCGCGCATGGCTACCGCGTGCTGTTGGGAAACACCCTCCACGATCCGCAATATGAGTTGGAAGCGGTGGGGCGGATGCTCTCCCAGCAGGTGGACGGCCTGCTGATCTCCGCCCATTCTCCCCAGTCCCAGGCGCGGCATAAGGCCCTGATCGGCAGTCTGCCCTGCGTCTATCTGGGAAATAACCACACCCCCGATTGCAGCTATGTGGAGGTAGACAATGACCGCGGCGCCTATGAGGCGGCTCAATACCTGTACCATCTGGGCCACCGCCGGATCGTTTTTGCAGGCGGCCGGGTGGGTTCCCGGACGCTGGAGCTCCGGCTGAACGGCTACCGCCGCTCCCTGCTGAGCCACGGCCTGATTCCCCGGGAAATCGTCGGCACGGAGCAGATGGCCGGTCTATGGCAGTGGTTCCGCCGGCAGCCGGCGGGTGGGGCGCAAAACGGACGCGCCTTTGACGCGGTGATCGCTTACACGGACATCATCGCTTTGAACATCCTCAACGCTGCTGAAACGGGCGGTCTGCGGGTCCCTGAGGATTTTTCCCTGATCGGTTTCGACGATATCGCTTTCGGCAGGCTCCGCCATGTGCGGCTGACCTCTGTCTCACAGAGCCACACCCGCACCGGACAGCTGGCTGTGGAGCGGCTTTTGGCACAGATCGACGGCCGCAGCGGCCAGACGGCGGACACCCTCCCGCCGGAGCTGATGATCCGGGACACCTGCCGCAGAATGGAAGATAAGGAGAGGTCATAAGTATGAGAGGTATTCCTCTTTCTGAGCGAAAAAACCTGGGGGCCCTGTTGGACACCCACAGTCAAAACGATGTGATGGCCCGCATCCCGCAGTTCTCGGAGGCGGAAACAGATAATTTCGTGGCGCCGCCGGCTGTCGTGCCGGAACAGCTGGGCGTTCTGATGTTCAATATGGAGCGGGGCGTCCATCTGGCGGAGATCCAGGAGTTCCTGCGGGACTGTCCGGATATTCAGCCCTTTGATGTGATTTTGGCAAATGAGCTGGACGACGGCTGCGCCCGGTCCGGCAACAGGAACACCGCCCGGGAACTGGCGGAGGCCTTTGGATTGAACTACGCCTGGGGTCTGGAATTCATCGAGCTGGTAAACGATGAGAACGAAAAAGGCTTCCACGGCAACGCGGTATTCTCCCGCTGGCCCATCACGCGGGCGGGCGTCATCCGCCTGCCGGAGCAATATAACTGGTATTTTGACCGCCAGAAGCGCATCGGCGGACGGCTGGCGGTATACGCCCAGCTGGATGTCGGCGGCAGGCCCCTGGGCGTGGTGTCCATCCACCTGGAGAACCGCACCCATGGCGAGGGCCGCCGGGTCCAGATGGAGACGATTTTGGAAGCGGTCCGCCGGGAGCTGCCGGATATGCCGGTGATCCTGGGCGGCGACCTGAACACCAACACCTTCGATGGCCGGGACAAGGAGGACATTGGAGACATCGCCACCGACCCGGAGATGCGCCGCCGCTGTCTGGAGGATGTTTTCTCCTTTGAGGAACTGCTGCCCATGTCCGCGGCGGACGGGTATCAGATCGTCCCGGAGGAGCCGAAGCTGACCCGCCGCAAGCCCCTGCCGGGCGGCGATTTTCTGCCGCTGCGGCTGGACTGGATCCTGCTGAAGGGCGCTGCGGCCACGGAGAGCCATATGGTCTCCACCGCCAGGGAGGACCTGACCTACGCAAAGCCCGGTTCCGCGCTGGAGGCGTTTACCGGCGCGGAGCTGTCCGACCACAATGCCATCTGGGCGCTCTGCCGTCTGGACGCCTGATACCGTTCCCCTTTCCATGAGGTCATGGAATCAAAAATAGTCCCAAAACCAAACGGATGAAAAGGAGAATCAAGCTATGAAGAAATCCACCAAACGCATATTCGCACTGCTTCTGACCGCTGTGATGCTGCTGGCCCTGACCGCCTGCGGCGGCGACAAGAAGACTGAGGACCCCTCCACCGGCGGCGACACATCTGCGGAGGCTCCCTCCAGCAACGAACTGACTGTCTACACCGCATTCCCCGAGGCCGAGGTCATCTATTATTTCAACGCCTTTGAGAAAGAGACCGGCATCAAAATCAACTACATCCGCCTGTCCGCCGGTGAGATGCTGACCCGTGTGGCCGCCGAGAAGGACAATCCCCAGGCCGCGCTGATGTTCGGCGGCTCCACCGATAACTACATCGCCGCCGAGGAGCAGGGCCTGCTGGAGCCCTATCAGTCCCCCGAGCTGAGCAGCACCCCCGACACCTATATCGATCCCACCGGCACCTGGAACCCCATCTACGTGGGCGCCATCGCCTTTGCCTGCAACAAGGACTGGTTCGAGGAGAAGGGCTATGACTATCCCACCAGCTGGGATGACCTGCTGGACCCCAAGTATCAGGGTGAGATCATCATGGCGCACCCCGCCACCTCCGGCACCGCCTACACCGTTCTGGCCACGCTGGTCCAGCTGAAGGGGGACGACGCGGTCTGGGATTACCTGACCAAGCTGAACGTGAACATGTCCCAGTACACCAAGTCCGGCGCTGCCGCTCCCAACTCCGTGGCCCTGGGCGAGTCTGCCATTGCTCTGACCTTCTCTCACGACGGCCTGCAGCCCACCGCCGAGGGCTATCCCATCGAGCTGTCCTTCCCCTCTGACGGCACCGGCTATGAGATCGGCGCCACCGCGCTGATCAAGGGCGGCCCCGCCGACGAGCAGGAGAATGCCAAGAAGTTCATCGACTGGATGTGCTCCGAGGCCGGCCAGGGCCTGTACGCTGAGAACAACTCCTTCCGTGTTCCCACCAACACCAAGGCTCCCGTGGCCGACGGTCTGGTGACGCTGGACTCCGTCTCCGTCATCGATTATGACGCCGTCTGGGCCGCCAGCGTGAAGAGTGAGTACACCGAGAAGTTCGAGGCTGCCATCGCCACCGCTCCCACCGAGTAATCTCCAGGACCATTTCCCCGGCCTTCCTCCCGCCAGAGGGGGAAGGCCGGAGGATTTTCAAGACCTGTTCCACAGGCCGGCCCCAACGAAACACAGGAGGAAACCAAATGGCAAAATCTTCTGAAAACAGCGGGAAAAAGATCGCCCGCGAGAAAAAGTGGAATGAGACGCGGATGATCATGCGTCAGCCGGTCATGCTGCTGGCGGTGCTGCTCACCATCGTTCTTCTGCTTTTGTTTGTGATCTATCCGTTGGCAAAGGTCCTGATCTTTGGCCTGACGGGGGAAGAGGGTGGCTTCTCGCTAGCCACGCTGCAATCCATCTTTTCCAGCACGCGCTACATCAAGACGTTTGGCCGCACCATGCTGCTGGGCCTGATCGTCGCTGTGATCGCCACCTTTATCGGCTATGTCTTTGCTTTTACCATCACCCGCACCAATGTCCCCTGCAAAGGATTTTTGAAAACAATCGCCACGCTGCCCATTCTGTCCCCGCCCTTCATCCTTTCGCTGTCCATCATCTTCCTGTTCGGCAAGCAGGGCCTGATCACCAATACGCTGCTGGGCATCAAGGACAACGATGTGTATGGTATGGGCAGCCTGATCGTAGTACAGGTGATGAGCTTCTTTCCCATCGCCTATATGACCCTTTCGGGTATCCTGGAATCCATCGACGCCTCCGTGGAGGACGCGGCCTGCAATATGGGCGCCGGCCGCTGGAAAACCTTCTGGACCGTCACGTTCCCCCTGTCCCTGCCGGGCATCATCTCCGGCTGCCTGCTGGTGTTCATCCAGTCCCTGGAGGACTTCTCCAATCCCGCCACCATCGGCGGCGACTTTACCACCTTGTCCGTGGAGGTCTATCAGATCATCACCGGCAGCTATGACATGCGCAAGGGCTCCGTTCTGGCGATCCTGCTGCTGCTCCCGGCCATGGTCGCCTTCCTGCTGAACAAGTACTGGGTCAACAAAAAGAGCTTCGTCACGGTCACCGGCAAGCCCACCCAGGCCCGGAAGCTGATGAACGAACCTCATATCAAGTGGCCTCTTTTCGCCTTCTGCATGGTGGTGGCCGCGGTCATCATTCTGTTCTACGGCACCGTGGTATTCGGTTCCTTCGTCACCACCTGGGGCCGGGATTACACCTTCACCCTGGCGCAATATCAGCGGGCTCTGGCCTATGGCTGGGACAGCCTGAAAAACTCCATGGTCCTGGGTCTGGCCTCCGCGCTGATCGGCGGCCTGCTGGGTATGATTATTGCCTACATCACCGCCAAGCGGAACTATTTCGGCAAGCGGTTCATCGAGGTCTCCTCCGTGCTGATGTTCGCGGTCCCCGGCACGGTGCTGGGCATCAGCTATGTGCTGGGCTTCAACTCCATCGACGTGTTCGGACATAAGTTCTCCCTCACCGGCACGGCCCTGATCCTGATCATCGTCTTTACCTTCCGGAATATGCCCGTGGCCATCGAGTCCGGCACCACCACGCTGCTGCAGATCGACAACTCCATCGAAGAGGCTTCCACCATTCTGGGCGCCGACAGCGGCTACTCTTTCCGCCGCATCACGCTGCCCATGCTGCGCAACGCCTTCTTCTCCGGCATCGTGTACTCCTTTGTAAAGGCCATCACCGCCGTCAGCGCGGTCATCTTCCTGGTCTCTCCCAGATGGAATCTGGTCACCAGCAAGATCTACACCCTGTTCGACCAGGCGAAGTACAGCCAGGCGGCCGCTTTCGTCACCATGCTGGTGGTCATCCTGCTGGTGTTCATCGGCATCTTCAATACCCTGATCAATTTGTTGCTGGCGCCTCGCTCCAAGGTGCCCCAGGCCAAAAATGCGGCCAGACTTGAGAAAACGGAGGGAACGAAATGAGCAATCAACACGAAAAGCCGGCTTTCAGCAAGAAGAGTTCCGGCGTGATCTTAAAGGATGTTACTAAGATCTTCCAGCAGCCCGATACCGGCAAGGACTTCGTGGCGGTGAACCACATCGACCTGGAGATCCAGGACGGCGAGATGGTGACGCTGCTGGGTCCCTCCGGCTGCGGCAAGACCACCACCCTCCGCATGATCTCCGGTTTTGAGTATCCCACCAGCGGAAATATCTTCATCGGCGAGCGGGATGTGGCGAAGATCCCCCCCAACAAGCGGGGCATCTCCATGGTGTTCCAGAGCTACGCCCTGTTCCCCCACATGAACATCTGGGAGAACATCGCCTACGGCCTGCGGGTGGAAAAGCTGCCCCAGGACGAGATCATCCGCCGCACCAACGACGTGGTGGAGCTGATGCAGCTCAAGGGCATGGAAAAGCGCTTCCCCAACCAGCTCTCCGGCGGCCAGCAGCAGCGTGTGGCCTTGGCCCGCGCCGTGGTCATCGAGCCCAGCGTCCTGCTGTTTGACGAGCCTCTGTCCAACCTGGACGCCAAGCTGCGGGAAAGCATGCGGGACGAGCTGCGCGCCCTGCAGAAGCGTCTGGGCATCACCTCCCTGTACGTCACCCATGACCAGTCCGAGGCCATGGCGATCTCGGACCGGGTCGTCATCATGAAGGACGGCAACATCATGCAGCAGGGCTCTCCCATGGAGATCTACGAGCAGCCCACCAGCCGCTTCGTGGCCAACTTCATCGGCAAGGCCAACTTCATCGACGGCACCTTCAAGGGCCGGGACGGCGAGGCCGCGCTGGTGGACGTGGGCAGACACACCTTCTCGATCCCCGCCCCCGGCAAAATGGCGGGCGTCACGGAGGGCGGTGCCTGCTGTCTGGCGGTCCGTCCGGAATCCATTCTGCTCTCCAAGGAGGAGGGCCCCCTGCCCGGCACGGTCAGCCGCGCCACCTACTATGGCGCCAAGGTGGAATACGAGGTCATCCTGGGCGACCAGCCCATCATTGTGGAGGTCTACAACCCCCAGCTGACAGAGCGCTTCGCCGAGGGCGACCAGGTCCATATGACCCTGATCGATCGCTGCGTCCGCGTTCTTCCGTAAAGAAAGCCGACTGGTCCCCACTGGCACGAAGCCAGTGGGGACCAGTTTTATATGCAATAAATCCAGGAACCGCCTATAAGGCGCTTCCTCCTTTTGAAAATTTGTGGATTGCAAGGTAAACTTCTTCATGACTGGGTACCGGTCTTCTCCTCCAACCGCCTCAAGGTTCCTCTGCCATCCGCCGGAGTACCTCCGGCGGATTCATATTGCAGAACCCCCTGTCCGGCAGGAGTCCCGGGCTGTCCATGGGAAACACCGGGTATCCACCTCCGGAGGAATGTCGCTTATGATCGCAATGCACGCTGTCTCCAGGACCGCAAGCTCCTTCGTAAAACGCTCACCCCGGCCCATCTCCCTTCTATCTCTCCATAAAAGGGGACCACATCTCCACTTCGGGAGATGCGGTCCCCTTTTCTCTATGCCGGCTGTTCCCGCCGTCCGCCGCTGCCCTTTCACGCGGTATTCAAAGGACTCCGCTCCTGCTGGTGGAAAGGGCCTCCAGAATCTGATAGCGGTCCATCTCAAAGGTTTTCGTCGTACCCAGCGCCTGTTCCATGTCCAAATCGACGATGCGTCCGTCCCGGGTGGCGATGACGCGGTTGCCCCGGTTTTCCATCAGCGATATAACGGCCTCATGGCCCATGCGGCTGGCCGTCTCCCGGTCCCGTGCAGAAGGCGTGCCGCCCCGCTGGATATGACCCAGCACGGTGACACGGGGATCGATGCCGGTCTCCTCATGGATACGCCTGCTGATCTCCAACGCGCTGCCGGCGCCTTCGGCCACTACGATCATATAGTGGGTCGTACCGGTGAGACGGGCCCGGCGGATCTTCTCCACGATGTCCCGGTCAAAGTCGATCTCATGCTCGGGGATCAGGACCGCCGTGGCGCCCACGGCGATGCCCACATACAGCGCCAGATATCCGGCGTGCCGCCCCATGACCTCCACCACAGAGCAGCGCTCATGGGACTGCATGGTGTCCCGCAGCTTATCGATACACGCGATGGCCGTATTGCAGGCGGTGTCGAAGCCGATGGTATAGTGGGAGCATCCGATGTCATTGTCGATGGTGGCGGGGATGCCGACCACCTGCAGGCGGTGGCCCGCCGCAGCTGCCTGTCTGGACAGGGCCAGAGCCCCCCGGAAGGTACCGTCGCCGCCGATGGCAACGATGCCGTCCAGACCCAGGAGCCTGCAGGTGGCCAGCGCCTTGGCCCGGCCGCTCTCCTCCCGAAACTCCTCACTGCGGGCGGTGTAAAGCATCGTGCCGCCCTTGTCGATAATATGGCTGACGCTGGACGCATCCATGTGGACAAAATCGCTGTTGATCAGTCCATTCCAGCCTCTTCGGATGCCGATGCAGTCCACACCGCTGCCCACAGCGGTCCGCACCACCGCGCGGACCGCCGCGTTCATGCCCGGCGCGTCTCCGCCGCTGGTCAAAACGCCGATACGCTTTACCTGTTTCTCCATATGACTCCTCCATGCTGTTCTATAAATGCGGCGGCCACCATACGGATCATTGGAAACGGCCTGTGGCAGCAGGTTCGCTCCACGCATGGAAACCAGTTGAATTGAATATACAGCCTCCGTCTTTTTCTGTCAAGATGATCCGGATTGAAAAGGAAATCGTCTCCGAAATCGATTAACCAAGTGGAAACTGTTTGAAATCAAAAAGTCTCAAAAATTGGAGCGCAAGCATTTGCGGGATGACTTTTTGCTCCAATATAGAATTTTCCCTGAAATTCTTGCCGTTTTGCCCGATATCCTCTGATCGATCTATGCAAGCCGGTGGGAACATACGGCAGGCCCTATACGGTCCCTGCGCAAAATACCAGTTGACTTTGGACGACTTAAGAAGTTCTTGAGCAAAGAAACAGAGATTTTTCCAAAATAAATCAGACAGTATCAAAATAAGGCTGCCTGATAGATGGGAGGTTATCCGATCCTGGAGTAAAAGCGCTGAAGTACTTCTGCCAGTTTTTCTGGTGCTTCAAGATTGACCTCATGCCCTGCCCCACTTATGATTTGAAGCTCCGCATTTCCTAAAATGTGAGCCATTTCTACAGATGCATCTCTATTTGCAGAATCCTTTTCACCGCAAATGATCAGGGTGGGGCAAACGACCTTTTCCAGCGACTTGCTGAAATCCAACTCCATCATTGTTTTACACAGATGGAGAAACGCAGTCTTTGTGAATCCCACTTTCTGGAACATGAACTTTGGCATAACGCGAAAGATCATATTCTGGAACTGCAGCAATTTTTTAGGCATCTTGTATTGCGCGGCAATCAGCACCAGAGAATTTACTTTTTCGGGATGATCCATGGCATAATTCAAAGCCAGCACACCGCCGAGTGACAAACCGCATAAATCAATAGGCTCCTCACCCTTGCTGCAAACATCTGAAAAGGCGGCATAAAGGTTTTTGTAAGAAGCTTCATTCCCGCGAACCATTTCCGATAGATCAGGGCACACACTGTTCTCTGCTGCCGCTAACTGTGCAACTGTTCTTCCCCAACTGTCCGGGGTCTGTCCCAGGTCATGTACGTATATTTGTTTCATGTCATTACTCCCGCAAATTCTGATTGAGTCCAGGATACCATACGGAATCGTCCAAAACAAGGACCTGATTCAGCCGGGATTGACAGGGCCCTGTCCTCCGGAGTAATATAGTGTTGTCACAGGAAACACAAAAGAAAGGAAGAATGTATCATGTCAGAGAATATCAGAATGCTGCATGTGAATCTGTGTAAGGGCGAGGTTGGCCGCTACGCCATCATCCCCGGAGACCCGGACCGGTGCGAGCTGATCGCGGCACACCTGGAAAATCCCCATCTGGTGACCCGGAAGCGGGAGTTCACCACCTGGGAGGGCACCCTGGACGGCGAGCGCATCACCGTGACCTCCACCGGCATTGGCGGTCCCTCCGCCGCCATCTGCATTGAGGAACTCCACAAGTGCGGCGTGGATACCTTTATCCGGGTCGGCACCTGCGCCTCCACCTGCCAGGATGTGCAGTGCGGAGATATCGTAGTTCCCTGCGGCACGGTCCGTATGGAAGGGACCGGCCGCCACTACCTGCCCATGGAGTTCCCTGCCGTCCCCAACTATCAGATCCTCAAGTGCCTGGAGGAGAGCTCCGTTGCCCTGGGCTTCCACACCGCCGTGGGCGTGAGCATCACCAAGGACTCCTTCTACACCCAGACCGAGCCGGAGACCAAGCCCATATCGGACGAGCTGATCCACCGCTGGAACAGCTACGTGCGGGGCGGCGCCGTGTGCACCTCCATGGAGGAGGCCACCCTCTTCCTCACCGGCGCCAGCCTGGGGGTCCGCACCGGTACCGTCATGGTCTCTGCCACCAATTTTGACGGCTCCGTCTCCAAGCGCAACAGTGCGGATGTCTATCCCACCAACACCATCCAAAAGCCCATCCAGGTCGCCATCGAGGCCCTGCGGCGGCTCATCCGGGAGGACCGGAAATAACCCCTTCCCTGTAAAAAAGACCTCCGGCTAAGCCGGAGGTCTTTTTATATACATATACAGCAAGGTCCTTAAACTCCCGTGCTGTCCGTGCGCTCCCGCGCTGTTACATTACAACAGCACCAGCGCTTCCCGCAGCGTCCGCAGAGAGGCCAGATGGCCCTCCAGCATAGGCAGTGTCAGGTCCTCCATCTCCAGGGACACGTCCCCGTCATAGCCGCCCATCCGCGCCACGGAGAAAAACTCCTGCCACCACTGCACGCCGTGTCCGGCGCCCACCGCCACATAGTTCCACGCCCGATTGCGGAACGCATCGATGGGCTTCGTGTCCAGCATCCCGTTTGGGCCGGACATCCGGCGCTCCGGCCGGGAATCCTTGCCATGGATGTGGTAAATGGCCCCTGCCTCGCCCAGCACCCGGGCGGCCTCGATGGGGTCGCCGCCCATCCAGAATAGATGGGAGGGGTCCAGGTTCATGCCCACCATGGGCCCCACCGCCGCCCGCAGCCGCAGCAGCGTCTCCGGATTGTACACCAGCTGCATCCCGTGGTTCTCCAGCGCGATGCGCTCGATCCCGCAGTCCGCCGCCATCGCTGTCAGCTTCTTCCATGCGGGGATGGCCACCTCGTTCCACTGGTAGTCCAGGATGTCCTGGGTCTCCGGCGGCCAGGAGGTCGTGATCCACACGGGGGTCCGGTCGCCGGGGCAGCCCGCCGGCAGGCCGCTCATCATGACGATCTTCTTCACGCCCAGCAGTCCCGCCAGGCGGAAGGTCTTTTCCGTCACATCCCAGTCCTTCTCATAGGCCAGAGGGTTGCCGGAGCAATTCAGGGCACACAGTTCGATATCTCTGCGCCGCATCGCGTCATACCACCGCTGCCGGGCAGTCTCGGAGGAGACCATCTCCTCCAGGTCGATATGGGGTGCCCCGGACCAGTTCCCGGTGCCGATCTCCACGGCGCCCACGCCCTGTTCCACACAAAAATCCAGCATATCCGCATAGGGCATGTCCAACGTGCAGGTCTTGATCGCAAGTCTCATAAAGCGCTCCTTTCGCTTGATCATCGGTCACGTATCACTGCGGAACAGCACCGCCGGCATTCAAACGGCGGTGCTGTTCCAGGTTAAAAGAAGAATGAAAAAGTATATCTGGATACTTTATTCATACCATGGGTCGATCAAAACCTTCATGCTCTCCTTGGTCATGCTGGTCTGGATGCCCTTCTCCGTCTCCGCCAGGGGGAACCGGTGACTGAACAGCCGTTCCCAGGGGAAGCGGTCCTTGGTCCGCAGCATCATCTCCATGACGGTCTTATAGCAGTTATGCGTGTGGTTCGTCATGCCGATGATCCGCAGGTTGTTGGCGCAGACCTCGTGAACATTCACGTCCACGCCGCCGCAGTCCACAAAGTTGCCCGGCTCCAGATACATGCCGGCCTTGCGCAGGTATTTCAAGCCCTCGGGGAACACCTCGGGCCGGCCCACGCACTCCACCACGATCTCCGCACCCCGGCCGTTGGTCTCCGCCTTGACGCGGGCAATGCGCTCCTCCGGCGTGGTCCGCTCCACATTGATCACCACATCGGCGCCGAAGGCCTTGGCGATGTCCAGCTTGTAATCGGAGATGTCCGTGGCGATGATCTTGCCCGCGCCCAGCATACGGGCCATGGCGATATGGGCGATGCCCAGCGGGCCGCAGCCCTGAACGGCCACCGTGTCGCCGAAGTTGAAGCCCTCCAGGGAGAAACCGCTGAATTCCCGCGCCTTCTCCAGGGTATAGGCCACGCACATGACCTCCGTGAAGCAGGCCATATCATTGGGCAGGCCGTCAGGGACCTTGTATACCCGGGTGCCGGGCTCGATGTACAGGTACTGGGCAAAGCCGCCGTACAGGTGGTTGCCGTCGTCGCAGGAGCGCATATTTCCATAGCTGAACTCCAGGTGCTCACACCAGGGATAGCTGGGGATATTCTTGCAGTACCAGCACTTGCCGCAGGTCACGTCCGGGCAGATGGTGACCCGGTCCCCCACCTTCAGATAGTCGCCGTCATAGGAGAGGTTCCGGGCGCCCTCCTCGTCGATGGCCGCGATCTCCATGACGATCTCATGGCCCTGGATGATGGGGAACGGCAGGTCGATCTCATTCTCCGTTCCCTTGTACTGGACCGTCTCGCCCCGGTAGCTGTGCTTATCCGTGCCGCAGACACCGGTCATCAGCACCCTGCAGATCGCCGCGCCCCTGCCCAGCGCAGGCATGTCGAAGGTGCGAAGCTCCATGTGGCCGGGCTTTACCAGCACGGCGGCCTGGACCTTGGTATCCATCATCATGACCGCCTCCCTTTACGCCATCCAGGGGTCGATCAAAACCTTCATGCTCTCCTTGGTCATGCTGGTCTGGATCGCCTTTTCCGTCTCCGCCAGGGGGAACCGGTGACTGAACAGCCGCTCCCAGGGGAACTGGTCCTTGGTCCGCAGCATCATCTCCATAACGGTCTTATACTTGGTGTGGGTGTGGTTGTTCATGCCGATGATCCGCAGGTTGTTGGCGCAGATCTCATGGACGTTCACACTGGCGCTGCCGCAGTCCACGAAGTTGCCCGGTTCGATGTACATACCGGCCTTGCGCAGGTACTTCAAGCCCTCGGGGAACACCTCGGGACGGCCCACGCACTCCACCACGACGTCCGCACCCCGGCCGCTGGTCTCCGCCTTGATGCGGGCGATGCGCTCCTCCGGCGTGGTCTTTTCCACATTCATCACCACATCGGCGCCGAAGGCCTTGGCAATGTCCAGCTTGTAATCGGAGATGTCCGTGCAGATGATCTTGCCCGCGCCCATCATGCGGGCCATGGCGATGTGTGCGATGCCCAGGGGGCCGGTGCCCTGCAGGACCACGGTGTCGCCGAAGTTGAAGCCCTCCAGGGAGAAGCCGCTGAACTCCCGGGCCTTCTCCAGGGTATAGGTCACGCACATGACCTCCGTGAAGCAGGCCAGGTCGTCGGGCAGGCCGTCGGGGATCTTGTACAGCCGGGCGCCCGGCTCGATATACATATACTGGGAGAAGCCGCCGTAAAGCTGGTTGCCGGTGTTGCAGGAGCGGTTGTGCCCATAGTGGAACTGCGCCTTTTCGCACCAGGGATAGCTGGGCATGTTCTTGCAGTACCAGCACTTGCCGCAGACCACGTCCGGGCAGATGGTGACCCGGTCCCCCACCTTCAGATAGTCGCCGTCATAGGAGAGGTTCCGGGCGCCCTCCTCGTCAATGGCCACGATCTCCATGGCCAGCTCATGGCCCTGGATGATGGGGAACGGGATAGAAAACTCATCCGGCGTTCCCTTGTACTGCACGGTCTCGCCGCTGTACGTGTGCTTGTCCGTGCCGCAGACGCCGGCCATCAGCACCTTGCAGATCGCCGCACCCTTGCCCAGCGCAGGCATGTTGAACTCCTGGATCTCGATCTTTCCAGACCCAACCGTCACAGCTGCCTTCAGTTTCTTCTCCATGTGAAATCCTCCCTTGCTTGCGGCGGCGCCCATCACCCAGGCATACCGTCCGCTGTTATGTTTTGCGGATAATGATCTCCGGTTCAAACATGATTTGGTTGATCTGCCGGTACGGCTCCTTCGACGCGATCATCTCCACCAGCATTTTCATGCCGTGGGAGCCGATCTGGTAGTCGGCCTGCGCGATGGTCGTCAGCGGATAGTCCAAATACTGGTCATTGGCGATGTCGTCGTAGCCCACGATACTGATCTCGTCCGGGATCTTATACCCGGCCGCCCGGGCCGCGCTCAGCGCGCCGATGGCCACAATATCAGATGAACAGAACACGCCGATGGGCGGTCTGCATGTTTTCAAAATTCGTTCCAGCGCACGGCTCCCGTCCTTAAAGGTCAGGTTGTCGTACAGAATATGGGTTTTCAAAAAGGGCATGTCCTTTTCCCGAAAGGCCGTCTGCAGCCCCTGGGTGCGGGTGGCGGCCACGGAGATATTCTCCGGTCCGCTCAGAAAGAAGATGTTTCGCTTTCCCTGTTCCAGCAAGTACTTCGCCGCCAGGTACGCGCCTCTGAAATCATTGTTGATCACATAGCTGACGGAATCAAAGGCCGAGCTGCACCGGGAGAGGAACAAAAACGGCACGCTGATGTTCTGGTAGTTCTTTTCCCGCACGGGGACCGCCAGCAGTCCGGCCACGTCCAGCCGCTGGATTCGGCCCAGCTGCTCCACCTCCAGGTCCGGGTTCTCTCCGGTATGGCAGGCCACCACGGAGTAGTCATGCGTCCGGGCGATGTCCTCCACGCCCCGCCACAGGCGGGCAAAATAGGGATTGGAGACGTCGGGCACCAAAAAGCCGATGATCTGCCGTTCCTTCTTCAGGGAGCTCTCCAGCAGATTGGAGCGGTATTGGCTGGCCCGCGCCACCTCGATGATCCGGCGGCGTGTGCTCTCAGAGATCTCAGGACTCTGATTCAACGCCTTGGAAACCGTGGAAACGGAGGTCCCAGTCATTTCCGCAATCTCTTTCAATGTGATTCGTTTTGCCATACATGCCTCCAAAGTCTGTCCGGCGGCAGCGGTCTCCCGCGCCGCGCTGGTGTGATGTATCACTCAGTATAGACAAAAGGGGCTGTTGTAGCAAGGCGCCCTTCGGCCGACGGCCGGCCATTTTCAGGAAGCGGGGGAGGACCCGCGCCGCAGGCCCTCCCCGCGTTTCTCATATGCCAGCCGCGGTCTGGCCGCGCTGTGCGTCGGCGCTTAGTGCCAGTTCAGATACTCCTCCGCGTTGTCGATGGTGACCATGGAGCAGGGCGTATACATATCCTCGGGAGCCGTGCCGTTCACGATCAGCTCATACAGGGCCTTCACGCCCTCCTGCGCCATCACGCCGGGGGTCTGGGCCACGGTGGAGGTCATGCCGCCGTCCAGGATGGACTGGGCGCCGTTGGGAGAGCCGTCGAAGCCGATGACCTTCACGTCACGGCCGGAGGCCTGCACAGCGGTGGCCGCGCCCATGGCGCCGGTGTCACTGGTGACATAGATGCACTTCAGGTCGGGATAGGCTGTCAGCAGGTTCTCCGCGATGCCCATGGCCGTGCCCTGGTCGCCGTTGCAGGGCTGCACGTCGCCCACCAGCTCGACGGTGGAAGCGTCGCCGATGCCGTCCAGATAGCCGTTGGTGCGGTCGGTGTGGCACTGGTTGCCCAGGGTGCCGGTGATCATGGCCACCTGGCCCTCGATGTTCTCCACGGTCCACTGGCCGGCCAGGAAGCCGCCGTCATAGTTGTTGGTGCCGATAAACGCGGCCACATCGGCGCCCTCGTCAGCGTTGGTGTCCAGGCAGATGACCGGGACGTTCTTGGAATTGGCCTTCTTGATGGTGTCCACCACCTCGGCGGTGCCGCAGGGCACGATCAGCACGCCGTCCACGCCCTTTTCCAGATAGGACTCAAACATGGTGATCTGCTCGTTGACGCCGTCCTCAGAGGGAGGGGCGGAGCAGACGATCTCCACTGTGTACTCGTCGTTGGACAGCTCGGCGGCAGCCGCCTGGGCAAAGTCCTGCATGGCCACAAAGTAGGGGTTGGAAAGCGTTTTGGGCAGCAGCGCGATGGTCAGGGTTTTCTTCTCTGCGGTCTCGGACTGGGCGGGTGCGTTGTCCTCGGGGGCCTTTTCCGCTTCCTTACCGCCGCAGGCGGCCAGGGAGAGGCAAAGCGCCAGGGTCAGCATCAGTGCA
Organism: uncultured Dysosmobacter sp.; assembly: GCF_947631635.1. Taxonomy (GTDB): domain Bacteria; phylum Bacillota; class Clostridia; order Oscillospirales; family Oscillospiraceae; genus Oscillibacter. The sequence continues at coordinate 20,218 of NZ_CANRMB010000026.1, read as the reverse complement.
AGTGCTCTTTTCATGTTCTTTTCCTCCTCAGATTTGTTTATCTCTCAACACAGGTTCTGTGTGCGAGTCCGGTTGGGTTCAGTCCACACGCTTGGCGGCACGGGCCTTTCGCTGGACGTCCACAATGACCGCCAGCAGAATGACCGCACCGGTGATCATCTGCTGATAGTATGTGGAGACCTCCAACAGCACGATGGCGTTGCGGATGATGGCCACCACGATGGCACCCAGCACCGTGCCGATGATGCCGCCCTCGCCGCCCAGGACGGAGGTGCCGCCCAGCACGGAGGCCGCCACGGCCTCCATCTCATAGGACTGTCCGGCGTTGGCCTGGGCCGCGCCCAAACGGGTCACATATACAATGCCCGCGATGGCGACCATCACGCCGGAGATGATGTACACCTTGCACTCGTTCCAGCGGGTCTTGATGCCGGAGAGCCGGGCCGCCTCCCGGTTGGAGCCCACCGCCAGGATATAGCGGCCGGTGGCTGTATAGGAGAGGATAAACTGTCCCACAGCGGCGGCCACGACGAAAATGATGACCGGCACCGGAATGCCCAGCACTCTTCCGCTGCCGATCCAGCGGAAGGAGGCATTGGTGATGGAAATGGGGCTTGCCTGGGTGATGACCAGGGTCAGGCCGCGGCAGAGGTACATGGTGCTGAGCGTCATGATAAAGGGCGGGATCTTCAGGCAGGAGATAACCGTTCCGTTGGCAAGCCCCACCAGGGCGCCCACCAGGATACTGGCCACTACAGCCAGGAAAATCGATCCCTGGTGCTCCACGATATAGGCCGCCACAACGCCCACCAGCGCCAGCAGCGAGCCCTGGCTCAGGTCGATGCCGCCGGTCATCAGCACAAAGGACATGCCCAGCGCCATGATGACATACACCGCCGCCTGCAGCAGAATGCTGGTCAGGTTGCTGACCGTCAGGAAGCGGGAATTTGCAATGGGCAGCGCCACCAGCAGCACCACCAGCGGCACCGCCGCGGACATCCAGGGATAATTAAAACTGTGCCGGTGCTTCTTCTTGGGAGCTGCCGGAGCGGCTTCTTTCGTCTGTTTCATGCTGTCGTTCCCTCCTGTTTTAAATAGAATAGCTCATGATGCGTTCCTGGGTGGCGTCCCTGCGGTCGATATCCGCCGTGATGCGGCCGTCCCGCATGACGAGGACCCGGTCGCAGATCCCCAGGATCTCCGGAAGCTCCGAGGAGATCACAATGACCGCCGCGCCCTTTCCCACCAGGTCGTTGATGATCTGGTAGATCTCGCTCTTTGCACCCACGTCGATGCCCCGCGTCGGCTCATCAAAGATATAGATGTTCGCCTCGGAGCAGAGCCACTTGGCAAACACGACCTTCTGCTGGTTGCCGCCGCTGAGGAATTTGCTCAGCCGGTTGATGCCGGGCGTCTTGATGCGCAGCTTTTCCCGGTATTCCTCCGCTGTTTTCCGCTCCTTTTTTGCGTCCAGAATGACGCCTTTGCTGAATTTCCGCTTTAAAGACGGCAGGGTGATGTTCTCCTTCACGGACTTGGAGAGGATCAGACCCTCCACCTTCCGGTCCTCCGGCAGATAGCCGATGCCGTTGGCGATGGCCTCCGCAGGATTGGTGACTCTCACCTGCCTGCCGTTGATGTAGATCTCACCGGAGGTCCGGGGAATCGCTCCGATGATCGCCTTTGCCGTGGAGGTGCGGCCGGAGCCCACCAGGCCGGAAAAGCCCAGGACCTCGCCCCTATGGAGCCGGAAGGAGATATCATAGATCGTATTGGGGACCTGGATATCCCGGACCTCAAACAGCACCTCTCCGATGCAGCTCTCTCTCGCCGGGAATTTTTCCTCCAGCGTCCGGCCAACAATCATATTGATGATCTCATCCATATCCGCCGTCTTGCAGTTTTCGATCTCGCCGGTCAGCTCACCGTCCCGGAAGATCGTAGCCCGGTCGCCGATCTGGCGGATCTCCTCCATGCGGTGGGACACATAGATGAACGTCACGCCCTTCTTTTTCAAGGTCTCGATGATGCGGAACAGGTTCTTGATCTCATGCTCCGACAGGGAGGACGTGGGCTCGTCCAGAATGATAATGGAGGGATTCTGGGAGAATACCTTGACGATCTCCACGATCTGCTGGTCCGCCACGGAGAGCCGCCGCACCTGGGTGCGGGGATTGATATGATCCACTCCCAGCTCGCGGATCCAGCGCTCGCATTCCTCATAGGTGCGCTTCCAGTCAATGGTCCCCGAAGCGGTCCGGATCTCCCGGGTCAAAAACACGTTCTCCGCCACATTCAAATGCGGGATCAGGCTGTTCTCCTGAAACACCGTTCCAATGCCCAGCTTTCTGGACTGCAGAATGTCATGGATCTGAACGGGCTTTTCATTCAGATAGATCGTCCCGCCCTCGTCGGCCTGATAAACGCCTGTCAGGATCTTGATCAGCGTCGATTTTCCCGCGCCGTTCTCTCCGAGCAGAACGTGTACGTCCCCACGGCGGATCTCAAAGGACATATTCTTCAGTGCCTTTACGCCCGGAAATGTCTTGGAAATATTCTCGAATCGCAAAATACTGTCAGACATCCTAATTTTCGCCTCTTTCCCTCAAAAAAATCAGTTGTTTTTCACAATTCATGATAGGAGCCTTTCCTGCTTTCAGCAAGGCTTTTTCAGCGAAAAACATTTCGAAAAAGCGAAATTTTTTTCGCTTTCCAAGTTATTTTACGGTTCAAACATTTCAATTTTTTTGTTTCCATCTGAAAATCAACTGTTATCGTCCGGAAAAAATCGCTTATAATCGTTTTCGTATCTTTGATCATTTCCACTATTTTCCCGCTTTTTTCACAAAATTTCATAATCCTGATCCCGCATTGGTGCGCCCCCTTGCGCTTTCCACTGATGAGTCCCTTCCTATCCGATAAAGGAAGCCATCTTTCTAACAGATAACCGCTTCTAGCACAACGCCAGCCGCCGGACTGTCATCTTCCACATCAATGATAAAACTGCTGAAAAAGCTCTGAGCAATGTTGCGAGAAAAAGCCTCAACAGCTTTCCAATAACGATCGTGTTAAATGGCCGGATAAAAACAATATCTTTGACTTCAGTTCTGCATCTGCTGCGAACGTCACGAAGTCTCACCTATATTCACTTGCTGGCAGCTTAAATTATAAAAAAGCCCAGTTCAGCACAAGACTGAACTGGGCTTTCTGAAACGATGATCTTTATTGCCTACTTTTCTTAACAGATGCTCCCAATCAATGTTTTATATGATTTTATGCATATTTGGAAATGATGGCCTTCAGTTCTCCGCCGTGGTCCCTTGCCCAGGGTTCCCATGTCGTGCCAGCAGCCGTGACAGCCTGTCCCAGCTCCACCAGCAGGGCGGGGACGTCCTTCTCCAGGATGACCGCCGCCGGCTCGCCGAACCGGGCCTCTCCCAGTGCGTCGCTGCCGCCCAGAAACAGTTTGAAAGCCGGCATGGGCTTGCCATCCACCGGGCGCACACAGCCCTGGAAGCCGATGGCACCGGCCTGGTGGGCGGCGCAGCTGGAGGGGCAGCCGGAGATGCAGACCTTCGGCAGCGCGCCGTCAGGCAAATCGGCCTCCCGCACCGCCGCCACAGCGGCCTGGAGCAGGCTCTGGCTGTCCCGCACGCCCTGCTGGCAGATGGAGGCTCCAATACAGGCCACACTGTGTTCAAAGGTGGTCTTTGCGCCGTCGGCGGTAGCCGCCAGCACTCTGCGGGCCTCCCCTGCGGTCAGGTTGATGATATACAGCGTCTCATGGGGGGCGACGCGGCACTCTGCGCCGGGGATGTCCTTCAAAAGGGCATACAGCTCCGCGGGCTTGTTCACCGGCAGGCTGCCGCCGATGGGATGATACTGCACCGCATACAGGCCGGGCTGCTTCTGGGGGATGGCCCTGGGGTCGGAGATCGTCTCTCCCGCCCCCCTGTCCAGGCCGGCAGGCGCTTCCAGACCTGAGAGGTCCAGTCCTCCGGCGGCCTTGACGGCGGCCACGTTGGACAGATAGGCCTCCTTCAAGCCGTCGGCTCCCAGGGTCTCCTGCATGTAGCGGGTGCGGGCCTTGGCGCGGTTCTCATAGTTGCCGTGGGCGCAGAAGGTGTCGATCATCGCCTTGATATAGTACAGGATCTCCCGGGGCTGGACCGCCTCGTCCACCAGAACGCCCATGCGGTGGTTGTTGCCCAGGCCGCCTGCGATATACAGGGCAAAGGTTCCGTCCGGCCGGGCCCGGAAGCCCATATCCCGGAAGGCGCTGTGTACGGAGTCGTCAACGCCGTTGCAGAAGGCGATCTTCAGCTTGCGGGGCATGTGGATGTCCCGGCAGATGGACAGCAGGTACTCCGTCGCCGCCTCCGCATAGGGCATCACGTCGAAGGCCTCGCCGGGCTGCACACCGGACAGGGGGCTGCAGATCACGTTGCGGGGATTGTCTCCGCCGCCGCCCCGGCTGATGATCCCGCATCCGATCGCCGCCTCCATGATGGGGGGCACCTGTCCCGCGGTCAGGTCATGGAGCTGGATGGTCTCACAGGTGGTCAGCTTCATCAGGCCCACCTGGTATTTCTCCACCGTCTCCGCCAGGAATTTCAGCCGGTCCACGGTCAGCCGCCCTCCCGGTAGGCGGAGGCGCAGCATGTGCTTGGAAGGGTCCCGCTGGGCATAGGAGCCCATTCCGCCGGAGATCCCCTTGTAGCGGTTCTTGTCGATCCCGCCCTGGGCAAAGGAGTCGATCTTTTCCGCAAATTCGCCGATCTCCCTGCGGAAAGTCTGGATCCATTGTTCATTCATCATGAAGGCAAATCCTCTCTCATCAAATTTTCCCGCCGCTCCGGTATCCGGCGCGGTGTGCTCATCCTCTTACAGTGGAAGTATATCACAGCATCTGTCTTGCAGACAATCCCCAAATGATGCCGGGACCTGCCTGGAGCACACATTTTTTCGATCCCATAAAAAAGGCTGCCGCGGCCTCCTGTGCCGCGGCAGCCTTTTTCATCACTGGATGGACAGCACCTTGTAGTCCTGGGCCTCCACAGCGGCCTTCAGGGTCTCGTCGGCCACTGCCTCGCCCAGCGTCACGACGGCGGTGCCCTTCTCATGGCTGACATCCGCTCCGGTCACGCCGGGGACGGCCTCCAGGCACTTCTTTACGCGGGCCTCGCAGTGTCCGCACATCATGCCCTCGATCTTCATGGTCTTTTCCATAGCAGCATTCTCCTTTTTCGTTTTGGATTTGATTTTTTTATCCCTACTCGCGTCGCGGAGCTTGAACAGATTCAGCCGCAGCGCGTTGGAAACCACACAAAAACTGCTGAGACTCATGGCCGCGGCGCCGAACATGGGGTTCAGCTTCCAGCCGAAGATGGGGATCCAGATGCCCGCCGCCAGGGGGATCCCGATGACATTGTAGAAAAACGCCCAGAACAGGTTCTCATGGATGTTCCGCAGGGTGGCGCGGCTGAGCCGGACCGCCGCCGGCACATCGCTGAGCCGGCTCTTCATCAGCACCACATCCGCCGCGTCGATGGCGATGTCCGTGCCCGCGCCGATGGCGATACCGATATCCGCCCGGGTCAGGGCCGGCGCGTCGTTGATGCCGTCGCCCACCATGGCCACCCGGCCCTTTTTCTTCAGGGCGCGGATAACGCTCTCCTTGCCGTCCGGCAGGACCCCGGCAATGACCTCGTCCACGCCCGCCTGTTTGCCGATGGCCCTGGCGGTCCGCTCATTGTCGCCGGTGAGCATGACCACGTGGATGCCCATGTTCTGCAATTCCTTTACCGCCTGGGGACTGTCCTCCTTGATGACGTCCGCCACGGCGATGATGCCTGCCAATTTTCCCTCCTGCGCAAAGAAGAGCGGCGTCTTGCCCTCCTCCGCCAGACGGTCGGCGGCTGTCCGCAGCTCTGCGGGCACCTCCGCCGTTTGGCTGATGAACTTCAGATTGCCGCCGGTCAGCACCGCGCCGTCCCGAATTGCGGACAGGCCGTTGCCGGGGAGGGCCCGGAAGTCCGTGACCTCCGCAGCATCCAGCCCAAGCTCCTCCGCCCTCTGTAAGACCGCCCGGGCCAGGGGGTGCTCGCTCTTCTTCTCCAGCGCGCAGGCCAGCTGGAGCAGCTCCGTCTCCGTCAGGCCCGCCGCGGGCAGGACATCCGTCACCTTTGGCTCGCCGCTGGTGATGGTGCCGGTCTTGTCCAGCGCCACCACCTCCACCTTGCCGGCCTCCTCCAAAGAGACGGCGGTCTTGAACAGAATGCCGTTCTTGGCGCCCATGCCGTTGCCCACCATGATGGCCACGGGGGTCGCCAGCCCCAGGGCGCAGGGGCAGCTGATGACCAGCACGGAGATGCCCCGGGCCAGGGCAAAGCCGATGCTCTCCCCCGCCAGCAGCCAGACGATCAGCGTGACCGCCGCGATGGAGATCACCGCCGGGACGAAGATGCCGGACACCTTGTCCGCCACCTTGGCGATGGGCGCCTTGGTGGCCGCCGCGTCACTGACCATCTGGATGATCTGGGACAGAGTGGTGTCCTCCCCCACCCGGGTGGCTTCGCACTTGATAAAGCCGGACTGGTTCAGCGTGGCCGCCGACACATGGTCTCCCGCCGCCTTGTCCACCGGAATGCTCTCGCCGGTCAGGGCGGATTCGTTCACCGCGCTGGTGCCCTCCAGCACCACGCCGTCCACGGGGATGTTCTCGCCGGGCCGGACCACAAACACATCGCCCTTGCGCACCTGGTCGATGGAGACCTCCGCCTCCGCGCCGTCCCGCAGGATGGTGGCCGTCTTGGGCGCCAGCTTCATGAGACTCTTCAAGGCGTCCGTCGTCCTGCCCTTGGAGCGGGCCTCCAGCATCTTGCCCACGGTGATCAGGGTCAGGATCATGGCCGCGGACTCAAAATAGAACTCGTGCATATAGGCCATGACTCCCGCCATGTCGCCCTTCATCTGGGCGTCGGTCATGGCAAATAGGGCGTAGGTGCTGTATACAAAGGACGCGCCGGAACCCAAGGCAACCAGGGTGTCCATATTCGGTGCCCGGTGCCACAGGCTCTTAAAGCCGCTGATGAAGAATTTTTGGTTGATGACCATGATGATAACCGACAGCAGCAGCTGGATCAGGCCCATGGCCACATGGTTTCCCTCTAAAAAGGCCGGGACCGGCCAGCCCCACATCATATGCCCCATGGAGAGGTACATCAAAACGATCAAAAAGCCCAGGGAGGCGATCAGCCGCCGTTTCAGCACCGGTGTCTCCCGGTCCTTCAATGCGTCCTCCAGATCCGGTGCCGAGCCGGCGGTCTTTTCCGCCGCCGCACCCTTCAGCGCCGCGCCGTATCCCGCCTCCTCCACCGCCGAGATGACCGCCTGGGCGGAGGCGGTGCCCTCCACGCCCATGGAGTTGGTCAGCAGGCTGACGGAGCAGGACGTGACGCCCGGCACCTTTGAGACGGCCTTTTCCACCCGGGCGCTGCAGGCCGCGCAGCTCATGCCCGTCACAGTATATTGTTCCATGGATACCTCCTTGTGTCCGCTGTTCCAGCATTCCGCAGGGTAAGAACCTGTATGCACAAGCGTTTAACACCGTCTGGGCGGGTCTTTTCCCGCCATACTGCGTTGCTTTTTCTTAAAATACACAAAGTATTTCTGCGTCAAAGCGCCTTGTCTGCCGGGGAAATCCCGCGTCCATCCGGCATTCCCCGCTTGTGCATACAGGTTCTAAGTGCTTCCTCTGCGTGTTTATTTCATCAATTTTTGCAGGGTGGAGACCAGCTCATCAATGGTCTCATCCTTGCCCGCCCGGATATCCCGGGCCACACAGGTCTTGATGTGCTGGGCAAGCAGTTCCTTGCTGAACGCGTTCAGCGCCGCGTTGGCCGCGGCCACCTGCGCCAGGATATCGGTGCAGTAAGCGCTTTTTTCCACCATGCCCCGGATGCCCCGGATCTGTCCCTCAATGCGGTTCAGCCGGTGGATCAGATGCCTGTACTCCTCTTCCGTGCGCTCTTTCGTCTTGTGGCAGCTGCATTCTTCCATCTGGATCTCCCACCTTTCTGTGCCGCATTATATACCCCCTATGGGTATATGTCAAGAGGCATTTCCTGTCAAAACTGCTTTGGCGCCTGCCCTTCCGCCATGGCAAACTGTGCATCTGCAGTTGCTTTTGCGGCAAAAAAACGGTAAAATAAGTGCATCTCATCAAAGGAGACGTTTCCATGAAACTGTTGATCGCATCCGATCTCCACGGCTCCGCCTATTATGCCCGGGCTCTGCTGGCGGCTTTTCAGCGGGAGCGGGCCGGCAGGATGGTGCTGCTGGGAGACTTGCTGTACCACGGCCCCCGGAACGACCTGCCTGAGGAATACGATACCAAAGCTGTCACCGCCCTGCTGAACGGCGTAGCGGACAAGCTGCTGTGCGTCCGGGGCAACTGCGATTCCGAGGTGGACCAGATGGTCCTCCATTTTCCGGTGCTGGCTGATTACGCCTTTTTGTCGGTGGACGGCCTGACCATCTATGCCACTCACGGCCACCTCCATGGACCGGACGACCCGCCGCCTCTGACAGAGGGGGATATTCTTCTCTGCGGGCACACCCACCTGCCGGTGTGCCGTGACTGCGGGAAGTTTACCTATTTAAATCCCGGCTCCCTCGCTCTTCCCAAGTCCGATACCCCCCACAGCTATATGACCCTGGAAAACGGCGTCTTTGTCTGGCACGACCTGCTGACCGGCGAAGCTTTTCAGCCGCTTGAATAAACAGCAGCCACCGCGGAAGTTCCGCGGTGGCCGTTTTTACATAAGAGCGCTGCCCTGCACCACATCATCCCGGCGGAAGGCGCTGTGAATGGCATTCAGCACGCGCTTTTTATCGCCGCTCCACAGCGGCGCCAGCAGGTCCCGTTTGGCGCCGTCCCCTGTCAGGCGGTGGATGACGATTTCCCGGGGAAGGTGCCGCACACACGTCTCCAGTGCGGCGATGTATGCGTCCAACTCCATGGTCTGCATTTTTCCCGCCCGCCACGCCTCTGCCAAATCTGTTCCCCGCAGAACATGCAGCAGGTGAAATTTGATACCATCCGCGCCGCTTTGTCCAATATATTGTGCAGTTTGTGCCATCATATGCTGTGTTTCTCCAGGCAGGCCCAGGATCTGATGGGTCACGACCGTGATGCCTGCCGCCTTCAGCCGCCGCACCGCGTCCTCATAGACCGGCAGGTCATACCCCCGCCGGATATAGCGTGCGGAGGCTGGGTGGATCGTCTGAAGCCCCAGCTCCACCCAGACGGGTTTGGTCCGGTTCAGTTCCGCCAGCAGGTCCAGGGTCTCCTCTGGAAGGCAGTCCGGCCGTGTAGCGACGGACAGGATCACCACGTCCTCCGGCTCCATGGCTTGGGTGTACAATTTCCGCAGCCGCTCCACTGGTCCATAGGTATTGGTGAAGGATTGAAAATAGGCGATATATTTTGCATTCTTTCCTGCCTTCGCCGCCACCCGGTCCCTGGCAGCCTCCAGCTGCGCCGGGATGTCTCCCTGCTCCGCAAAGGCTCCCGCTCCATCGCAGAATATGCAGCCGCGGTCCCCCAACGTCCCATCCCGGTTGGGACAGGTACAGCCGGATGACAGCGCCAGCTTGTATACTTTGCTATTATATTGCGCTTTTAGGTTATTATTTAAATCATTCCAATACATATTGGTTCTCCATATCGGCTGTATTCTCCTCTATCAAAGCAAAAATGCACGCAAATTGCAAGTCTTTTTCCAGCAGGCCTCACGCCCTAAAAAAGGCTTTCGTTTCCAGCCAGCTTGCGCTATAATAGCGTTGATCTGTGATTTCGCAAAGGAGGTCTTTTTATGATCACAATGGCACAGCGTATTGAAGCGCTGCGGACGGAGCGGGGCATCAGCCGTCCCGCATTGTCCACCGCCCTGGGGCTTCCCAGAACGGCTGTGGAGAAATTTGAGACAGGCCGCCAGACACCCACCCAGGACCAGCAGGAAAAGCTGGCTTCCTATTTTGGCGTCTCCCTGTTTTATCTGCGCGGTGAGAGCGATGATCCCACCCGGATGGAAAATTGGCTGAATACCGGCTATGTGGAGGACGCTCCCGCACCCAAGCCTGTTCCCCGCCCAGTCAAGGTCGTCGCCCAGTCCTCTTCCGCCGGACAGAGTGACAGCTCCATGTTCCGTGCTTTTATGAAGAGCAAGTCCTTTCAGGACCTGCTGCGGGCCACGGTGCTGGATGTTCTGCGCTCTCCGGAGGGACAGGCACTGCTCACCAAAGCTGTCCAAAAAGAGCTGGGACGCCGTTGACCACAGACAACATGCCCTCGATTTACAAAAAGAGGCCGCTGCGTGAGCAGCGGCCTCTTTTGTGCTGTCTAAAAGGCTTTAGTTCTTGGTATGGATAGCACGCTTCTCCACATTCAGGGCAGCTTCCCGCATGGTCTCGGTGACCGTAGGATGGCTGTGGATGGTGGAGATCAGCTCATCGATGGTGGCTTCCAGGCGGATGGCCAGGGCGCCCTCGGCGATCAGGTCCGTGGCACGGGGTCCGATGATGTGCATCCCCAGCACCTCGCCGTACTTGGCGTCGGCGATGATCTTCACCAGGCCCTCGCCGCCGTTCAGGATCAGCGCCTTGCCGTTGGCGCTCATGGGGAACTTGCCCACCTTGTAGTTCAGGCCCTGGGCCTTGCACTGCTCCTCTGTCAGGCCCACGGAAGCCGCCTCCGGCTCCATGTAGACGCAGGTGGGATTGGTCTTTTCGTCGTACACGGCGGGAATTCCGCAGATGTTCTCCGCGGCCACCTCGCCCATGGCGGAGGCGGTGTGGGCCAGCTGTGCCCTGCCGAACACGCAGTCGCCGATGGCATACACGCCGGGGACATTGGTCTCCATCCTGTCATTGACGATGATCCGGCCCCGGTCGTTGTTCAGGCCGCCGGCTTCCAGGTTCAGGGAAGCGGTGTTTGCCTTGCGGCCGATGGCCACCAGGACCTTCTCCGCCTCAAAGCTGACGGCCTCGCCGGCCTTATTCTTGCAGACCACCTTGGTGCCCACGGGAGATGCCTCCACAGCCTGCACAGGGCACTCCAGGTGGAACTCCATGCCCATCTTCTTCATATGGGCCACACCGATCTTGGTCAGATCGCCGTCCAGCATGGGCAGCATGTGGTCCATGGCTTCAACGACCGTGATCTTGGTGCCGAAGGCCGCATAGGCGCAGGCCAGCTCCAGGCCGATGACGCCGCCGCCGATGACCACCATGGTCTTGGGCAGGGCCTCCAGGCTCAGGGCGCCGGTGGAGTCGATGCAGTTGGGGTTCTCCTTGATGCCGGGAATGGGCGGCACGGAGTTGACGGAGCCGGTTGCCAGGATGATGGCGTCGGCGGTCATCTCCTCGGTGGTGCCGTCGGCCTTCTTGACAGACAGCCTGCCCGGCGCCGCGAAGGAGGCCTCGCCGTCGATCTTGGCGACCTTGTTCAGCTTGAACAGGCCCGCAATGCCGCTGGTCAGCTTCTTGCTGACGGCGTTCTTGTGGGCGATGACCTGGGGGAAGTCCACTTCCACGCCAGTGACCTTCACGCCGATATCAGCGCCCTGCTCCTTGATCTGGGAGACCAGCTCGGCGCTGTGCAGCAGGCACTTGGTGGGGATGCAGCCCACGTTCAGACAGGTGCCGCCCAGGTGCTCCTTCTCGATCACCGTGACCTTGGCGCCCAGCTGGGCCGCACGGATGGCGGCCACATAGCCGCCGGGGCCGCCGCCGACTACGATCACGCTCTTGGGACCGGCAGCGGGAGCCGCGGCAGGGGCAGCAGCGGGGGCGGCAGGTGCGGCGGAAGCAGTCTCAGCCGCGGGAGCGGCAGCGGGTGCAGCGCCGGGAACGGCCTCACCCTCGGCGCCGATATAGGCGATGACGCTCTTGCACGCGGCGGTCTCCCCTTCGGGCAGCAGGATTTTCAACAGGATGCCGTCCGCATCGGCTTCCACATCGTTGGTCAGCTTATCGGTGGCCACAGAGAACAGCACGTCGCCCTTTTTGACGGGCTGGCCCTCTTTGATCTTCCACTCTTCAATGGTGCCTTCGGTCATGGTCAGACCCAGCTTCGGCATCAAAACTTCAGTAGCCATAGGAATCGTCCTTCTTTCCGTTTGAACAAATAACTTTGGAAATCACTCTGCCCGGCACGCCGTGGACCGCAGCAGAAATGTCCCGGAGAGGAGCTTGGCTCCCCCCTGCGGTCATTATACCAGCATCAGATAGGGGTTCTCCAGCAGCTCGCAGATACGCTTGAGGAACTTGGAGGCCATCACGCCGTCGATGACGCGGTGGTCAGCGGTCAGGCACAGGTTCATCATGGGACGGATCACGATCTGACCGTCACGCACCACGGGGGTATCCACCATGTCGCACACGCCCAGGATCGCCAGCTCAGGCTGGTTGATGATGGGGGAGAAATTGGTGATGCCGTAGGGGCCCAGGCTGGAGATGGTGAAGGTGCCGCCGGCCATATCCTCCATGGCGATCTTGCCGGAGCGGGTGGCCTCGATCAGCGCCTCGGTCTCCTTGGCAATCTGGGCCAGGGACTTCTCCTCGCAGTTCTTCACATTGGGGACGATCAGGCCGTCGCCCTTGGCAACAGCCAGCCCCATGTTCACATGGATGTGACGGGTCAGCATGTTGTTGGAGAAACTGGCGTTGATGTCGGGGAATTCGGTCAGGGCCTTGGCGACCACCTTCATCAGAATGTGGTTGTAGGTCAACTTGATCCCCTGCTCCTTCAGGCCGTCCTTCAGCTTGGCACGCAGCTCCTTCATCGCCGTGACATCCACGGGATGGGTATACGTGACTCTGGGAGAGGTGGTCCAGGAGGCGGACATGTTGGCGGCGATGCTGCGGCGCAGCGGGTTCACCTTCACGGGAGGCAGGTCGTTGCTGCCCTGCGCGGGAACGGCGGGAGCCGCGGCAGCCTCAGCGGGAGCGGCAGCGCCCACGCCGGCGGCGGCCAGAACATCGGCCTTCATCACGCGGCCCTGAACGTCCAGCTTGCTGACATCCACGCCCAGCTCGGCGGCCAGCTTGGCGGCCATGGGGCTGGTCTTGGCCCCGGCCACGAAGCTCTCCACGTCCTTGGCAACAATGGTGCCATTGGGACCGGTGCCGGGGATCACAGCCAGGTCATAGCCCTTCTCCCTGGCCAGCTTCTTGGCATAGGGGGTCGCCAGCACATATTCGCCGGCGGCGCGGGCCACAGGGGCGGCAGGAGCCGCAGCAGCCACAACGGGAGCGGCGGCGGCCGTTTCAGCGGCAGGGGCCGCGGCGGGAGCCGCGGAAGCGCCGGGGACCGCCTCGCCGGGCTGGCCGATATAGGCGATGACGCTCTTGCACGCAGCGGTCTCGCCCTCGGGCAGCAGGATCTTCAGCAGAGTGCCGTCAGTGTCGCACTCCACGTCGTTGGTCAGCTTATCCGTGGCCACAGAGAACAGCACGTCGCCGGCCTTGACGGCGTCGCCCTCTTTGAACTTCCATTCTTCAATGGTGCCCTCGGTCATGGTCAGGCCGAGCTTGGGCATCAATACTTCAGTTGCCATATTTGAAAATCTCCTTTTCAACAGGCATTAAAACATGCCCTTGATGCCCTTGACCAGGTCCTCCGGGAACACGCGCACCATCTTCTCCAGGGTGGGAGCAAAGGGGATGGGGCAGAAGGGCGCGCCGTAGCGCAGGATGGGGGCGTCCAGATACTCCATGGCCTGCTCAGCCACGGTGGCGGAGATCTCAGCGCCGAAGCCGCCCTGCTTCACAGCCTCGTGGACGATGCACAGGCGGTGGGTCTTCTTCACGGAGTTCAGCACGGTCTCTTTATCCCAGGGGGACAGGGTGATCAGGTCGATGACCTCGGCCTTGATGCCGTCCTTGGCCAGCAGGTCAGCCGCGCCCCGGGCGTTCTTCATGCCGATGGAGTAGGAGACGATGGTGACATCCGTGCCCTCACGCTCCACGCGGGCCTTGCCGATGGTATAGGGCACTTCCTCCCCCTTCTCGGGGAGCTCGCCTTTTTCCTTATAGAGGATCTTGTTCTCGAAGTAGATGACTGGATCGTCGCACTCGATGGCGGCCTTCAGGACCATTTTCGCGTCGTAGGGGTTGGAGGGGGCCACGACCTTGACGCCGGGGATGTGGGTGAACCAGGCCTCCACGCACTGGGAGTGCTGGGCGGCGCCCTGGATGGTCATACCGTCGGGAGCGCGCAGGACCAGGGGCACCTTGGCCTGGCCGCCGAACATGTAGCGGGCCTTGGCCATCTGGTTGAACACCTCGTCCATGGGCACGCCGATGAAGTCCGCAAAGTGCATATCCACCACGGGACGGGCACCGGCCAGCGCCGCGCCGACGCCGCCGCCGATGATAAAGGTCTCAGAAATAGGCGTATCGATGATCCGGCCGGGGAACGCCTGGGGCAGGCCCTTGAACTGGCCGAAAATGCCGCCCTGACGGGCCAGGTCCTCACCCATGGCGAAAATGGTATCGTCCTTTGCCATGGTCTCGGCCATCGCTTCCTGCGTGGCCTCTGCAAATGTGATCTTACGCATCGTTTTGTTCCTCCTTCGCCTTAGTCCACATAGACATACTTCAGATACTCAGAAGCATCGGGATATTCGCCAGCCAGAGCGAACTCCTTGGCGGCCTTGATCTTCTGCTCGCATTTGGCGTCCAGCTCGTCGCACTCAGCAGCAGTCATCAGCTCCAGCTCGGCGGCCTTCTGGCGGAACATCTTCAGAGGATCGGTGTCATGATAGATCTTCTGGGTCTCGGCATGGTCACGATACATCTCGGGGTCGCCGACAAAGTGGCCCTCGATCCGGTAGGTCTTGGCCTCGATGAAGGTGGGGCCCTCCCCGGCGCGGGCGCGGGCAACGGCTTCCTTCGCAGCCTCATACACGGCGAACACGTCCTGGCCGTCCACGATCACGCCGGGCACATGGTAACCGGCGGCACGGTCGGAGATGTTCTCCACATTGCAGGTGGTGCGGTAGGGAGTGGTGGAGGCCCAGCAGTTCATCTCATTGACAAAGATGACGGGCAGCTTCCAGGCGGAGGCGACGTTCATGGCCTCATGGAAGGTGCCGCGGTTGGACGCGCCGTCGCCGAAGAACACCACGGAGACCTTGTCGTTCTTCAGGATCATCTTGTTGGCGAGAGCCGCGCCGGTGGCCAGGTTGTAACCGCCGCCCACGACGCCGTTGGCGCCCAGCATACCCACGGAGAAGTCCGCAATGTGCATGGAGCCGCCGCGGCCCTGGCAGAGGCCCTCCTTCTTGCCGTAGATCTCCGCCATCATCCGCTTCACATCCGCGCCCTTTGCCACGCAGTGGCCGTGGCCGCGGTGGGTGGATTCGATCATGTCGTCCTTCCGCAGAGCGGCGCAGACACCGGTGGCGATGGCCTCCTCGCCGATGTACAGATGCACGAAACCGGGGATCTCGCCAGCCAGGAAATCATGCTTGACGGTCTCCTCAAACTTGCGGATGGTGCACATGGTCTCGTAGAACTGTGCCGCCTGCTCTTTCGTGTATGTTGCCGTTTTTGTTGCCATAGGAAAAACTCCCTTCTACCGGCTTTTTTGTCGGTATTTATTGAAAATCAACCATTTTTTGCACTTTTTTATTGGATTCGTCAAAAATTTCACTCGTTGGGTTCTGAAAAAACGTGGCGACAGTTCCCTGCTGCCACGTTTTTTCAGTTAACGCAACTTACAATTCTTGGCTAACTGTTATGTTTTAACGAGCCGCTTATTCGGTGAAAGCAGCGATCAGCTCGGGAGTCATCATCTCCACGAACTTGGGATCCTCATAGAGGCCGGCGGAAGCGGCCTTGAACTCCTCAACGGCCTCGGGAGACAGCTCGGAAACGGTCACACCGGCCGCCTTCCACTTTTCCAGAACTTCCTGGTCGCCCTCGCGCTCCAGCTTGCGCTGATTCTGGGCAGCCTTCAGGCCGCACTCATCAACGATCTTCTGCAGCTCGGGATCCAGGGAGTCGTACAGCTCGCCGTTCATGGTGAAGAAGATGCAGTCATACACGCCGGTCCAATAGGTGACGTACTTCTGGACCTCGGCGATGGAGGCGCCGTCAGCGGTGGGCAGGGGGTTCTCCTGACCGTCGTAAGTACCGGTCTGCAGGCCGGTGTAGACCTCGGACCAGTTGGCGTTGGTCCAGTTGGCGCCCCAGGCGTCATACTCGGCGTTCAGCAGCTCGGAACCGGCGACACGGATCTTCAGGCCCTTCATATCGGCCAGGGACTCGATGGGACGGACGCTGTTGGTGGGATGACGGAAGCCGTTCTCGGCGATGCCCAGCAGATGCAGGCCCATGCTCTCAACGACCTCGCCGACAGCCTTACCGGCGTCGCCGTCCAGCTTGGCATCGACGTCATCGAAGTTGTCAAACAGGAAGGGCAGGGAGACAACGTTCAGACGGGAATCGAAGTTGGAGTAGATGATGTTGGAGTGGGCGGACAGCTCGATGGTGCCGTCCATAACGCCCTGGATGCCCTCGGTCTGGTTGCCGGCAGTCAGCTGGTCAGCGGCATAGACCTCAACGGTGACAGCGCCGCCGGTGGCGTCGCTGACCATCTGGCCGAAGTCGCGGCCCATGTCGGCCCAGCAGGTGTTCTCGGTAGCGGAGCAGGTGAACTTCCAGGTCTGCTTCTCAAACTTGGGGGCATCGCCTTCGGTCTGGGTGGGCTCGTTGGCCGCGTCATCAGCGGGTTTGTCACCGCCGCCGCAGGCGACCAGGGACAGGCCCATGACCAGTGCGAGGATCAATGCAAGAAACTTTTTCATTGTTTTTCCTCCTTAAATTTTTGAGTTGCGTTTTATCTGATATCACTTGCGTGATGACAGATCCTCAGGACCATCAGCCCTTCAGGAAGATGGTGGAGAAAATGGGGATATAGGTGACGATCATCAGGGTGATGACACAGGCGATGATCATGGGCCACACGGCCTTGGAGATCGTCTCGATGGTAACGCGGGTCTTGTCCCTGATATCCTGCAGCTTGCTGCTGACACCGATGGCGACGAACAGGTTGACGCCCACAGGAGGCGTCACCTGACCGATGGCCAGATTCACGGTGGACAGCACGCCGAAGTGGATGGGGTTGATGCCCAGCTGGGTCGCCACGGGATACATGATGGGGATGAAGATGTACATGGCGGAGTTGGCATCCACGAAGCAGCCGGCGATCAGGAAGATCACGTTGACGATCAGCAGGAAGATATACTTGTTGCCGGCGATGTTCAGCAGCAGCTTCTGGGCCGCGCCGGAGATGCCGTGGACCGTGCAGATGTAGGAGAACAGTGTGGCGGCGCCGATGATCAGCATAATGCCGCCAGTGGTCTTGGTGGAATCGACCAGCAGGTCATACAGGTCCCGCAGCTTGACCTCACGATAGATGAACAGACCGACGATCAGGCCGTACACCACGGAGACAGCAGCGGCCTCGGTGGGCGTGAAGATGCCACCGTAGATGCCGCCCAGAATGATGACGGGCATCAGGAAGCCCCAGAACGCGGTGCGGAAGGACTTCCAGCGCTGGCCCCAGGTGGCCTTCTCCCGGGAGGAGGTCAGGCCCTTTCTGCGGACCTCGATCATGATGACGACCACCAGCGCGGCGCCCATCATAATGCCGGGAATGATGCCGCCCATGAACATATCGCCCACGGAGACGTCGGTGATGGAGGCGTACACCACGAATGCGATGGAGGGCGGGATGACGATGGCGATGGAGGATGCGGTGGCCATCATGGCGGAGGAGAAAGGTGCGGAGAAGCCGCCGCGATTGATCATAGCGGGGATCAGGATGATGCCCAGAGCCGCCACGGTGGCCGGACCGGAACCGGAGATGGCGCCGAAGAAGCAGGCCACCACCACGCACACGATGGCGATGCCTCCCCGCCGGTGGCCGATGCAGTCGTCAATGAACTGGACCAGACGGGTAGAGATACCGGCCTTGGCCATGATGTTGCCGGACAGCACGAAGAAGGGGATGGCCAGCAGCAAGAACTTTGCCATGCCGTTGTAGACGTTGGTGGGAACGATGGACAGCTTGTCGCCGGAGAAGAGCATGGCAAAGATGGAGGACATGCCCAGGCTGACGCAGATGGGGATGTTCAGGAACAGCATCACAAAGAAGGAGCCGAACAGGATCAGGTTAATCATCAGTCATTTCCCCCTTCCTCCGCGGAGATGCCGGGCGCGTTGTTGGACATCACATCCACACAGAACTCAATGGTGTGCAGGACCAGGAACACAGCGCCGATGGGCAGGAAAATGGTGAACACCCACTCAGGCCACTGCAGGGAGGAGGTGTGCTTGCCGGAGGCCATCTGGGAGGCCACCTTGTCGATGCCGGTCTTCAGCAGGATCAGCCAAAAGGCGGTGTTTGCAACGGTGATGATGGCGACAAAGATCTTCTTGCCGCCGACCTTCAAGCGGTCGAAAATCAGGGACAGGCTGATGAGGCTTCCCTCCCGCGCGCTCAGCGCGCAGCCCATCATGATCAACAGCACGAACAGGTTGATGACCAGCTCCTCAGTCCAGGCAAACTGGCTGTCGCTCAGCTTGCGGACCACGACGTTGGCAAAGGTGATCGCGGTGACGAAAACCAAAACAAGACTTGTAACGATTTTCTCGAATTCAGCCACGCCATTCATGATCGTTTTGTAGGCTTTCATTGAATCAATCCCTTCCTAATGATGCTGCGGCCCGCCGTCCGTCAGCTCCATGCACGGCCCTCTCTTTTCATCCGCGGCCCTTTGATGGAGCTTCCAGCGGCCAAACCGCTCCACAGAAACATGTTACCATTTCTGTAATGTGGACAAGTATAACACCGCGCCGCGAAAAGTACGGCACCGCTCCGCATCTCAGCGTTTCACAAGAGCGCTCCTGACTCTGTCAGCGCGTCACGCGGACTGCTTCCCAAATCAGTCCACATAGAACATCGTGTCCAGGACCTCGTCCCGGGTGATCGTCCCGAACAGCTCCCGCAGGGGGAACCTGTCCAACACCGCCGCCGCGTCCTCCCTGCGGAAGGCGCAGCCCTTCAACGCCTCGGTCAGCTCTCCCAACGGCGCGACAGAGAGGAAATCACCGTAAAACACGATATCCGTGATACAGCCCTTTTCCACAGCGGCCCGGACTTCCAGTCCGCCGCCGTCGAAACGGCGCTTATTCACAAGGTCATACTTGGGGGAACGTCCAAAGTTCCACGCCCAAGTGTCATATTTGGAGGCTTTCAGCGCCTCCACGGCGGCCAGCTCCTCCGCCGACAAGGCGGCGGATACCAAACCGCTTCCGGCCAGCGCCGCTTTCAGGTATTCCCAGAAGGCCGGCAGATCCATGTCCCGGGGCAGGAATTCCCGGATATTGCCGATCCGGCTCCGCACGGACTTGGCGCTCTTGGACTGGAACTTGGCCGGGTCCACATTCAGCGCCCCGGCCACCATGCCGGGATTGGCGTCAAACAGCAGGGTGCCGTGGTGCAGGATTCGGCCTCTCAAAAGCCGCTGGGCCGTGCCGGAGACCTTGCGGCCCTCCACCAGGATGTCGTTCCGGCCGGAGGCCTCCGCCTGAAGTCCCAGGCCCCGCAGCACCTCCACGATGGGACGGGTGAACCGCTCCATGGCCAGCCGCTCGGCCTCACCGGCGTCTGTGATAAAGGAATAGTTCAGATTGCCCAGATCATGGTACACCGCGCCGCCGCCGGTGATGCGCCGCACCACGCGGATCTGATGCTCCTCCACGAAGGCCCGGTTGATCTCCGCCTCCGCGTTTTGGTTCTGCCCGATGACGATAGTGTTGTCGTTCTGCCACAGCAGGAGGTAGTCGCCCTCCGTGCGGTTGGCCAGGACATACTCCTCAAAGGCCAGATTATAAAATGGGTTCTGTGAACCGGTTTCTAAATAATTTATGACAGCAGCCATATTCTGTCTGTTTCCTCACTTCCTGTTCATACCGTCCGACGGTCATATGGTATGTTGGTCCTACCAACTGCCTTACATAAACATTACCATTCTTGTTCGAAAGAGTCAAGTAGATCCTGCGGTTTGGGAGTGTCCAAACACGCAGTTAAAGGAAGTCAAAGAGAGAAAATGGCACAGCAATCCCTGGATGTTTGGAGCGA
>NZ_CANRMB010000025.1 GCF_947631635.1 uncultured Dysosmobacter sp. | reverse complement strand
CGAACACGGTAGTTAAGCTCATTTCTGCCCACAATACTTGGCTGGCGACGGCCCGGGAAGATAGGTAACGCCAACACAGGTCTTGGTTCAATAGAGCCGGGGCCTGAAATATTCCTCCATAGCTCAGTCGGTAGAGCACGCGGCTGTTAACCGCGGTGTCGTTGGTTCGAGTCCAACTGGGGGAGCCAAGGTATTGCCGTCACTCGGCGTGGCGGCAATACTTCTCTAAAAGCAACGCCGACACGGGCCTTTAGCTCAGTTGGTTAGAGCAGCCGGCTCATAACCGGCCGGTCCCGGGTTCGAGTCCCCGAAGGCCCACCATTATGGTCGTTCGCCACGGGGAATTCCTCAAGCGAGATAGGGGTATAGCTCAGCTGGTAGAGCAGCGGTCTCCAAAACCGCGTGCCGAGGGTTCGAATCCTTCTGCCCCTGCCATAAAAGTCTTTACAACCTTGGTTGTATGTGATATAATAACTCAGTCACGAGCCATAAATGGCCCGGTAGTTCAGTTGGTTAGAACGCTAGCCTGTCACGCTAGAGGTCGACGGTTCGAGCCCGTTCC
Organism: uncultured Dysosmobacter sp.; assembly: GCF_947631635.1. GTDB lineage: Bacteria > Bacillota > Clostridia > Oscillospirales > Oscillospiraceae > Oscillibacter. The sequence goes on along the minus strand of NZ_CANRMB010000025.1, from coordinate 52,553 downwards.
GGGTCGCCATTTTATGCTGCTGTAGCTCAGTCGGTAGAGCGCATCCTTGGTAAGGATGAGGTCGGCGGTTCGAATCCGCCCAGCAGCTCCACAAAAGTCGGCCTTTTCCGCAGAAAAGGCTGACTTTTCTTCACTTTTTGGAACTTTTTTAGCCACTTCAATTTTGCAAATTTGGTACTGACCACATAACAAGCCACAGACAGCAAAAAAACGGCCCACTGGAGATTTGTTCCCCGGTGGGCCGCTGTTCTGCGTCAGCTCGCTTTTCCTTCGTTCTTCAGACGCTCCTTTTCGGTGGCGATTTCGGCTTTCATCTGCGTGATCAGCTCGGTCAACTTTTCCTCGCATTCCTCGTAAGTCTTGGCGTATACGTTGCGTGGGTGTTTCTTCCCGTCCGGCCAAATGGGGGAGTAGCGGCCTTCCCATAGATGGTCATTGATTTGGGAGATACAGCCTGTGCCCGATTTACGCCGCTGGCCTTTGCGAGGCTGGAAGGCGCTGGGAGCGGGTTTTCGAGGTGTGGTTTCAATTTCGGCTTGGGGCTCGGCCTTGCCAATGCCCTGGTCGATTTTCGCCGCCGCTGTCCGACGCATCTCGTCGGTGACATGGGCGTATATGTTCAGCGTTGTGCTGCTGGACACATGGCCGATGATTGTGGATAAGGTCTTGATGTCCATGCCGTGTTCCAGGGAGGCGGTGGCAAAGGTATGTCTGAGGTCGTGGAAACGGACGTGCTTGCACTGGGCCCGCTCCAGGATGGTGCGGAGCCGTTTTCGAACGGCGGTGGGGTCCCTGGGGGAGTCCTCGCTGACTGGGGAGGGGAACATCCAACGAGAGGTAACGGTTTTCTTATATTCTTTGAGGACATTCAGAACAGGGGAAGGAAGGATAACGCTCCGCATGGAGCTCTTGGTTTTGGGTTGAGAGATTACCAGTTCACCTTTGACCCGGTGGACCTGCCGCCCTACACGAAGGGCGCCTGTCTTGAAATTGAGGTCATCCCATTGGAGGGCACAGATTTCTCCACGGCGCAGGCCCGTGGAGAGTTCCAGCAGGAGCAATTCGTAGCAGCCGTCCTCTTTGGCTTGAATGAGCAACCGCTGGATCTCCTCCGGGGTCAGGACTTGCATCTCCCTGGCCTTGGCGGAAGGAAGGCGGCACCCGTCGGCAGGGTTGCGGAAGATCAGTTTCTCAGTCACGGCTTTGTCCAGAGCGGCGTGGAGGGTGGTATGGATGCCCCGAACGGTCTGGTCGGACAGACCCTCGCCGTAGAGCTCTGCTCGAAGGAGCCTGCCGCCCTGTTTGAGGTCGGCGTAGAATTTCTGGATGTCCGCGGTGGTCAGCTTGTTCAGCTGAGTGCTTCCAAGAGTTGGGATGATGTGCTGATAGATGCGCTGCTCATAGGACATCTGGGTGTTGGGGCGGAGATTGGGCTTCTTGTGACGCTGGTACCAGAGGTCCAGCCAATCGCCCAAAAGGATGCTGGGCTTTGGCTGGTCGGGCGCGGGTGCTTGAATACCATCTCGCAGCTGCTTCAGCTTTGCAGTACATTCCGTCTTGGTTTTTGCCAGTACATTTTTCGTCACAGGAAGACCCTTTTCATTATAGCCCACAACATACCGGCCTTCCCACCGCCCGTCTTTTCTCAGGTGGATGCTGCCATCGCCGCGTTTTCTGCGTTTTGCCATGGGGCCATCTCCTCTCCAAGGTAATCAGTTAGAAATCCGCCTATGATCTCAGCAGCCCGTTTCTGCATATCCCCGGTGGTGTGGGTGTAGGTGTCCAGAGTGAAGGACGCCTTGGTGTGGCCCAGAATGCCCGCCAGGGTTTTGGCATCCACACCGCTGGCCAAGGCGTGGGTTGCAAAGGTGTGACGAAGGTCATGGAAGCGAATGTCGGGGAGATCCGCTTGTTTCAGGATCGCCTTCAACTGCCGATAGGCGCTGCTGGGATTCACAGGGGCCTCCGGGCGAAGAGGGTCATGAAAGATCCAGGGGGAGAAGGATTTCTTCTTTCTCTCCCGGAGAAGTTGTGCCGTTGAATTGGGCAGGACGATTTTCCTCGTACTGGTATAGGTTTTGGTATCGCCGACCACCAGCCTGCCGCCCTTTTCTTTGTGGAGGGTACGGCTGACCTTGAGGGTGCCGCTTCGCTCATCAAAGTCGGTCCACATGAGGCCGCAGATCTCACCCAGACGCAGGCCCGTGGTCAGCTCTGTGTAGAAGAAGTCGTGCCATATATCATCTTTTTTGATTTCCTCTTTGAATCGCTCCAACTGTTCATCGTTCAGGATGCCCATAGACTTGCGGACGATTTTGGGTGGCTCCACTTCATCGGCGGGGTTGGCGGGGAGGAGGCCTTGCTCCTGGGCGGATTTTAGCGCATGGTGGAGGGTGGTATGGATGCCATGAACGGTAGTACTTGAAAGGCCACGGCTCTGACCGGGGCGTGGCTTCACTTTGCCGGACTTTTTCAGCGTGTCATAGAGCTTTCGGAGGTCTGATGCAGTTACTTGGGTGATTCGCTTTTCTCCAAGATAGGGTTTGACATGGTGATCCATATCGCTGCGATAGCTGACTAAGGTGGAGGGGCGGAGGACAGGGGTCATCTGCTCCAGCCATTGATCCAGCCACTCCGCGAGTGTTATTCTGCTTTGTTCGGTGAGGTCTACGCCTTGGTAGAATTCGATGTTTTGCCGCAGCCTGGCGGTTAGCTCTTTTTGCGTATCGGCGTAGATGTAGCGGAAGATAGAGTCGCCGTTAGCTTTGTGACCTACCACGATGCGACCTTCCCAACGGCCATCATCACGCTTTCGCACCATGCCATCGCCGGATGGCCTGCGTTTTGCCACAATCATTGCCTCCCATCTTTCACCGCGGTCAGATCCCCATCATCCTCGTCCATAACTTCCATGGCCAGCCGCATCCCCAGCCGAAGGCCCAGAATGAAATTTTCCAACACCATTGTGCTGTAGATATCGTCTTGAGCATTTATCAGGTTCAACAGCAAGGATTCTTGTGTTCCTTCAAGTTGGCTCACCAGTTTTTCCTCGCACTTCTGCGCCTGATCCATAGCCCGCTCCAGATTTGAGCCAGGCGCTATCTGCCTATCGCACGGGATGATGTTGCCATAGTAGATATCCTCCAACGTTTTCCTCATTCGTATCAGTTCCCTTCGTGTTTTGGCAGCCACAACACATACCAGAGAAACGGAAGCCAAAGGTGTACAAACTGATAACTTTTTCGGTCACAGCAGGAAACGCTTCTTTCTTTGTATAGCGACGCAGATTTTACGCTTGTCACATGGACATCGTTGGCCCGCTCTGCACCGGTTCCTCATGGTCGTCCGGCTTATGGCCCATGGCGATCTTCTTCTCCCGAATCCTTCTGCGCAGCTTGCGGTCCATCCGCTAGCCCACTGGAGTGGCGGGCGGTACGGAGTTCTCCCGAAAGATCTGTCCCATGTGATGGAGCAGTTTTGTGGCGGCCAGGAGAACATTGGGCCTGCGGATCTCATCGAACCTCTCCAGGAAGAATTGGGCGTACGCATTACCCTGTGCCGCCGCCTCACAGAGCCAGCCGTATGCCTGTTCACGGTCCTGTTTCACATCCTTTCCCATAAGATACAGCTTCCCCAGGATGTACTGGGCGTACTGGTTTCTCTGTTCGGCAGAGGCAGTCAGGTACTCCAGCGCTCTGGGCACATCCTTCGGGACCTGTCCTCCTTGGAGGTACATTTTCCCTAGCCGGTAGGCGGCGTACTGGTTGCCGCTCTGGGCGGCCTGCTTCAGCCAGCGGATACCCTCGTCTGGGTCCCGGACCTCTGGATCGTTGGAGAGAAGCAGTTTGCCCAAATCGTATTGGGCCTCTGGCAGCCCTATGTTTGCTGCTTGTGTGAACCAGTACTTTGCCTTTTGGATATCTGGAATCAGCAGAGGACCGTCCCGCCAAAGCTTGCCCATGAGGTACTGCGCGTGCGAGTCACCGTCCTCCGCCAGACGCTGTAGCTGCGCCACGGACTCGTCTCGCTCCGCCATGGGCAGATCATCATTCTGAACGACATCCCGCAGCGCCCAGAAGTCATAAGACATACCCTCAGAGGGCTCCGGCTCATCTTCCGTCGCAATACTACCGTCCTCGAAGGTAATCGCGCCTAGACGGATGCGCTCTGCCTCTCGGATGACCGCGTTCTTGATCTGACGGAATTCCTTCTGCTGTGACAGCGGCGGCCGCTGACGTTCTCGCTCTGCATAGTAGTCATCTACCTGGCACTGGAGCGTCCACCATGCTTCGTAGCAGTCATTGACCACCGGGAGCCGCTCCATCTGATCCACGATCTCGTCCACGGTTTTCTTGATAGACTTTAGCAGGTAGCCATAGGACTTTTTCCCTTTGACCGTTTCCAGTTGCGCCGCCAGCTCCTGCATGAGTCGCTCGACATCCGGGAGATCGCAGATGCTGTTTTGCATCTGTCTGGTCAGTTCCCGCATGGTTTTGCGGGCCTGGTGCACCAGTTCATCCTGAGACACCGACTTTTGTTCATAGAGGTGGAGCATCTCCATGTGGAAGATGTCGTTGGTTAACTCTGATTTGATCTTGCGGATGCCATCTTTATTGAGATACGCCTGCCCTGGTTTCATGGACCACGCCATCATGTGGACATGGGGGTGCGCGCCCTCGTTGTGGACGGCGGCGTACCAGCGGAAGTCCTTGGGCGGGATATGCATCGCCGCGGCGATGTCGTTGCGGTGGGTGCGGAGGAGATTGCACCACTGTAGAGCGTGATCGTATCCCAGCCGCTCCGCATCCTCCCGCTTGAGCGAGATGATGTGCGTCCAGATGTTGCCGGGGTAGTTGTTCAGTTCCTCCATGGCGGCATTCATGTCCACGATTTCTTCGTCACCGAACAACCCGTGGGACCAGGGACGCTCCGCCATGTACGCCATGTAGCCGGAGGGCAGCAGCTCCACACCGTCACGGGTACCGATATACTTCAGGTAACCTCCCGCACCCTTGCCCTGGATGTAGGGACTCTTCACAATCAGTCTTGCCACGGGTCTCCGTCCTCCCAGCTTTCCCGCACTCGCTGCTCGAACGAGATACGCCCGTTGGTGCGCTTCACATTTTTGACGCTCTCCGCGCGCCGGCGGCGCAGATTATCTTCGTTGAGCTGAACACTGTCCGCAATAATGCCGGAGAGCATATCCAACTCCACCGCCTGCTTGAAAAACAGCGCCGCCAATCGGTCCTCCATCTTTCCCAAGCGACCATCCACGTAGGACTTCAGCGCCGTGGGGAGAAAATCTCCGGCGCTGCCAGTATCCAGATAGTCCAGATAAAAATTGATTGCCTGCTCAGCCAGTTCGTTCATGCTGCGGCAGCCGGATCTCTTGTATGCAGCATGCAGTCGATAACTGGTTACCGATGAGACCCGCAGGCTCAGCCTCTCTCGTGTGTCTTTGCTCATAATACCTCCGAAATTCTTGAAATATGGGCCTCAGACGCCGCTCAATCCCTTGGAAACAGCGGAGTTGAGGGGCATAGACGCCAGAGGCCATTTTTGTTGCTGAAACAGACGTCACCTTTGATATCACGGAAATCCCCGTCAACTGCCCGCACTGCGGGCAGTTGTGATTGGCAAAGGAGTCACATTTGACTCCTTGCCTTTATCCTGCTTGTCGTCGTCACAAGCTCCAGATCCCTCGTTTTCGCCCAAATGGGCGAAAACTCACTTCTTCCGCTGTTCCTCCTCTCCCCACCGGACCCGCTTCGCTGGGCTCCGGCGGTGGCCCCGGATAGCCCCTCGTAAATCCGCCGATAGCGGGCGCACAGCGGTTTATGTAACTGGGGATGGGTCAGATGTTGCCTGGGCTGGAGCCGGGGCACACAGGGCCGTTGCGGGGCGTCGGCGGTTGAGTTTTGCTTGCCGCTTGCGGATGCGACTGCGCTCCGTATCCAACTCCAGTTGGCATAGCTGCCGCTGGTGGTAGTCCTCCACCGCCGCTCTGGTCGGCAGGATGGTATAGACGTTGTTGCCGTTCCGCTTCAGACCCACCTCGTTGAACCAGCAGCTTTGCTCCACAGCGATGAGGCCTTTGTCTGCAAGAATGCCCACCGACTTCACCACTGTGTTCAGCGACAGGCCTGTTGCTCCGGCGATGGTGCGGTAGCTGGGATGGCACTGGTGAGTGTGGCGGTCCTCGCAGTAGAGCAGGTAGGCGTAGACCAGGAAGGCGGAGGGCGGCAGGGCCAGGAGGAAGACCTCGTTGGGGAGTGTGAAGAACTTTCCGGCCTCACACTTGAGCGTGAGAGCACCGTTCTCAGTGACGAGAACCTTGCTTACCAGCATGGCGAGGTGCCTCTCCACCGTGGTGGCGGTCAGCCGGAGACTATCCGCCACCACCTGCACACAGAGTTTCTTTTCCCCTCTGTCGTGAGCCTGCCGGTAGCAGAGGTAGGAGAGGATCACGAACTCGAGGGGCTTGAGCTTGTACTTCCACACCTCATTGGGAACAGCGAACCGATGGTGCCGAGGATCACGCCGGGGCCATCCCAGAGGGACACGGTGTTTTCTCATGCTCTGTCACCTCTCGCCGTGTGTTCCTCTACCCACTGGATGAACTTCTCCTTGGGGACAACCATCCTTCTGCCGATTTTCAGAACCGGAAAGCCTGGCTCATGCATCAGCTCATAGCCACTGCTGGGCGATACCCCCAGGACTTTTGCCACCAACTCGGCATTGAGAAACAGGGGCAGGTTGTCATAAGAGTTGTACTCAGACTTTTTCATTTTTGATCCTCCTGTTCATCGGGATGGAACAGCTCAGCAAACTCTTCGACTGAATGAACGATACCGAACTGTTTCAGTTGTTGGTAGCGGATCAGATCGCAGAGCGTCCGCAGGCTGACCTCCGCATACTCCAGCAGTTTATCCATGGCGAGCACCTGTTGATATGCACTCAGCTCAGTCTGCCCATCCAGCGACTGGAAAAATGCGCGAAGCTCACTCGCTGTTGGCACGATCTCCGGCGCGGCCTGCCGCATCTCCTGATGGACATAATCAATGGTTTCCTGTTCTATGTTCGCGGTCAGCAGAGCCAACAGCCGTCGCTTGCTCGTTTCAAATTCATCCATGCTTGCACGCTCCCTTGTAATTTTAAATAGGGCATTTATGACTGCGGCCCATCAGTCATATAAACTTCATGCGTTTGCACTGCACCACGAATAAGGGAAAAATAATGCGCATGAAGTTTTGTGCATCATTTCCGGTTGCCCCGAAAGGGGCGAGGAAATGGCACATCATGTATTTTTGCACAGCAAAAATATCCCCTCACTTATAAGGACACTCAGAGCGCATTTGTAAACCAGAAACAAAAAAATTCTTCAAATAAAAAGCTGGGGAGCCCTGTCAAAAGACAGAGCGCCCCAGCTTTTCGTGAAGCTTTTTCAGCCGCTTTGATACCGCCATTTTGGAAATGTCGTAGACCTGACCGATCTCCTCCATAGTCAGCTCACCGCTGTATCGAAGCGAGATCAACTTCTGATCCCTGGCATCCAGTTTTTCAATGGCTCCCCGCAGATTTTCAAGTCGGAGGTCCCGGAGCACGGCATCCTCCACGGGACGCCTGACACAGTCCGAGCCGGACAGCACCGTTTCAAACTCACTTTTACTCAGATGCCTTGCGTCCTGCCTTTTCTGCGCCTGTTCCCGCATCCGATCCTGTTCCAGGAAGTCTGCGATCCCCTTTGGCACCGATACTTGCTCACTGTTGTATTCGATCACGACATAGTCGTTCATTTGTGTCCTTTCCGCTCTCAACGGAAAGGCGCACACCCGCGCTGCCGGCACAGCGCCAAAAACTGTAGACCTTCATGGAAGTTTCCTTCGTACAGGGTGGTTATGGTTGCCCTACGAGGCCCATGAATGTCTGAGGTCACACATGGGTGTGAACCTCACCGGAAAGCTGCGAGATTTGGGCCTTGACCCAATTTCAGAGTAATGGAATTTTGCGCCGTTGTCAATATGCAGAGGAGCAGCGCAGAAATACCGGAGTTGAAGAGGACCTGTATCCAAATAACTTTTGTGAATAAGGTACAGGGAAAATGTAGATCATATCGTCAAGTAAATATGAAGCTGCATACTCATCCTGAAGAATTTCGTGAGCTGATCACCGTTGTTGCCAACGAAAAGCATATTCCTGAGTCCGCTGTTGAGCGCGACTATTATATCGTCATGATGCTGAAGGCGCTGGCCGACAGCCCTTATGCCGATCGGTGCGTGTTCAAGGGGGCACTTCTCTCAGCAAATGCTACCCAGGCTCCATTGACCGGTTCTCTGAGGACATTGACCTTACCTTTCTTGGGATGGAGCTATCAGACAATGCCTGCGACAAAGCCATCAAGAAAATCGAAAACGTCATGTCCGTCGGCACCATGCCATTTGCAGCACACTGGGCCGCAAGGTGCGCTACATCTACGATGTAACCCGCCTGTACCAGATGCCGGAGATTCAGACATTCCTTTCTGAAACGGAGAAACTCAAACGGCTGGTGAGGCTGACAGAGGATACCGAGTCCTTCTGCATTGGCCGGCGAAATATTTCCGCTGAATATGATCCGACAGGTGCATATGACTTTGCATCGTGGTAGCAGTACCTTGATTCCGGGATTCGGTTGACCTATGAAAGCCTGCATACCACGCTCCTCTATACCGATGAGAAGCAGGAGTTTGATATTGCAGTCAAAACCTTTGAGCAGATCAGTGCAAGGGTGACAGAAATTGGGGAATGACAATAAAGGCGGCGGATGCGCTGGAGAACAGACCTTTTATTGATTTCAGCAGCTCAAAATGTTTCCACTCAGGGGTGTGCCAAATCATGTGCTCCGGAGCGGTGATGGCCAAGAATCATCGTGGAAAATAATGAGGCCAGGGCGCAAGTCAAGTGTCGCACTTGCGCCTTGGCGTTTATCTTTGGGGGAAAATCGAGACGCTTGAAAGAGGCTGTGTTCTCATGCAAAATCATTCTCTGTTCGAGTGCGCAAGCTTTCTTGCTGGTATTCAAATGTTGGTGCGATTCCATTCGACTTTGACCGGGAAGTCAAGCGGCTGCTGGGGGGCGGCGGACAAGGGGAGCCGAAATAAGGGACGCTGGATTTGGGAGTTTCTCTCTTTGTTATGGTGTTGCAAATCAGAGCTAAATTGTAAGGGCACAAAGGCGAAACCGCTCCTCGCTTATGGAGAGTATCCCATAGGCAGAGGCAACCATGGCGTCATTCATATTCTGTGATCTGTTTGACCTCGGGGAATTTGCAGCAATGGCTGAAAGAGGCTGATCCCCCAGTATTGCAGAATGGCTGAGTTATTGGGTATTCGATTTTGAAAGGGGGCAGCCCGCGATACAAAACCACCATGGAGCGCGAATTTATGGCTTATTGTGACCGCTGCGGATAGTGCCTAGATTGGGAACATTTTTCCCATCAAATAGGACCTATACAAAGTACATATTTTGTGATAAAATATCCAAAAATCGGTCGGGAAGCCAGGCCACAAAAGGGGACCCCTTTTGTTCTGTTATGCGGAAGCATAACAGAATGGGGCTTGTGAACGAGAAAAAAAGATGTATGGAAAGACGAATATGGGCCAGCCTTCTTGCAATGTGCATGGGCATCGGCGTCCTGCCAACGATGGCTGACGCGATTGCGGCGGTTTGCGGGTTGGGCCAAGTGGATAAAAATGGTGGCAGGAGTACGGAACATGAAAAAGCAGGACAACGAAGAATACTTGGAAATCGACTTGCTTCGGCTGATGAAGGCGCTGTGGCGGCATGCAATAGCCATCTCGCTGGCAATGATCCTGTGCGCAGGGATAGGGTTTTCCCTGGCCTATTGGGTGATACCTGCCAAGTACCAGGCCAGCGCCTTGCTGTACGTGAACAACAGCTCCTTCTCGGTGGGCAATACGTCCATCAGCCTGTCCGATCTCTCTGCTTCCCAGACGCTGGTGGACACCTACATCGCCATTTTGAATACCCGCCTGACGTTAAACGACGTCATCAAGCAGGCAAAGGTAGATTACACCTTCGAGGAACTGGAGAAGATGATTGAGGCGAAGTCAGTGAACGGCACCGAGATCTTTGAGGTCACCGTCACCAGCAAAGACCCGGAGGAGGCGGAGCGTGTCGCTAACACCATCGTGAAGGTGCTGCCGGACAAAATTGCCCAGGTCATGGATGGATCTTCGGTGCGGACAGTGGATCTGGCGGTGGTGCCCGAAAAACGGTGCAGCCCCAGCCTGCAAAAATATACGATATTAGGCGCCCTGATCGGGCTGCTGTTTAGCTACGGCATCGTGATCATGCGGGACTTGCTGGGCGAGCAGATCATGAGCGAGGATGACCTGCTTCAATCTTATGACCTGCCGGTGCTGGCCGCCATCCCCGATGTGCTGGCAACCCAGGTCGGAAAGGACTACGGTTCATATTACGCAAAGGCGGCGGAGAGGAAAAAGAAGACATGATTACGTTTAAGAAAGGCAAAAAGGATCGGTTGCTCCGCCCGGACGAAGAAAAAAAGACCTTTGGGGCGGGGCTGAACTTCGCGGCTTCTGAGGCGTACCGCCTGCTGAGGACCAACCTGCTGTTTGCTCTGCCCATCTCCTCTTTGCACAGTGGGGAGACATGCCGGGTGGTAGGCGTTACCAGTTCTATGAGCGGCGAGGGTAAGAGCACCACGGCGCTGAACCTGGGTTATGTGCTGGCGGAGTCTGGGAAAAAGGTGCTGGTGGTGGAGGCGGATATGCGCCTGCCCACCATTTCCGGCTGGCTGAAGCTGGAGCGGCGCGTGGGGCTGTCCAGCCTGCTGGCGGGGCTGTGTACAGAAGGGGAGACCATTCAGCCCTCGGGCATCCAGGAGAGGCTTTGGATTATGAACGCAGGCCCTATTCCGCCCAATCCAACGGAGCTGCTTGGGTCGGAGCGGATGAAGACGACGCTCAGGAACCTTGCCGGGGCTTGTGACTTCATCATCCTGGACCTGCCGCCGGTGAACGAGGTATCGGATGCGCTGGTTGCTTCCCGGCTGATCCACGGAATGATCATGGTGGTGCGGCAGGGCTACGCCACCCGGTCATCGGTGGGAGAGGCCATGCGGGAGATGGAAAATGTGGGCGTCAAGGTGTTGGGCTTTGTCATGACCCACTCGGAAAGACAGGGCACGAAGTATAAGAGTTACTATAAAGGTAAGTATGCCTATGCGAAGGAAGGCAAGGACAAAGCGGAGCCTGCTGTATGACGGATATCCACTGCCATGTGCTGCCCCAAATGGACGACGGGAGCCGGAGCGCAGAAGAGAGTCTGGCCATGCTGGAGGCGCTGGCTGCCCAAGGCGTGGACTGCGCGGCCGCTACGCCGCACTTCTATGCGGATGAGAACAGCCCGGAGGAGTTTTTGGACCGGCGGGCCGCCGCCGCGGAAAAACTTGCAGAGGTCTGGCACCCCGGTCTGCCCGCCCTGAAGCTGGGGGCCGAGGTATGCTATTTTGAGGGGATCAGCCAATGTAAGGGGCTGGACGCCCTGCAAATTGAGGACACTGGGTTGCTTTTGCTTGAAATGCCCTACTGCCGCTGGAGCCGGCGGATGCTTCAGGAGATTTTTGATCTTCAGCTGCGGCCTGGGATGAGAGTGCTGCTGGCCCACACTGAACGCTACCTGCACTGGCTGCAGCCAGAAACCTGGGAGGCCCTGCTGGAGTGGGGGGTGCTGAATCAGTGCAACGCTTCGTTTTTCCTGCGCTGGCAGACGAAACGCAAAGCCATCCGAATGCTGCGGGAGGGGAGGATCCATCTGTTGGGTACGGACAGCCACGACATGGACGACCGCTCGCCCCGGCTGGAAGCGGCTTGGGCGGTGCTGGGACAGAAGGAACGTGAGATTTTGAAGGAAAACGTCAAGAGGTTCCTGCCGGGCTGGGAGGAGAACGGGAAATGAAGCGTCGGGGACTGATCTGCGGCGGACTGCTGCTGGTGATCGGCTGCACCCTGTTCGGGGCGGCCGCCTATTTGCGCATAAACCCGCATCATATAGCGGAGAGCCGGGTCCAGGCTGCTGTCGAGGAGCGGGCGGAGACCATCCAACCCCAGGAGGAGGCCCAGGCCCCGGCGGAGGCCGCCCCGGCCTATGTCAGCCCGGTGGATTTTGAAGAGCTGTGGGACATGAACCCGGATATCTACGCTTGGCTGTACATCCCCGGCACCGATGTGAACTACCCCATCCTTCAGAGGGAGGGGGACGACAGCTTTTATCTGGATCACAACAGCGAGGGCAAGTCCAGCCAGGAGGGGGCTCTCTTCACAGAGGAGACCTACACGAAAAAAGATTTTTCCGACCCGGTGACGTTGGTCTACGGCCATAATATGCGCTCCGGGGCCATGTTTGGAAATCTTCAGGAGACCTATTCCAGCCAGGGCGGGCTGGAGGCATACCGGGATATTGTGGTTTATCTGCCGGAGCAGGAGCTGCATTACGAGGTGTTCGCGGCGGTGCCCCACGATATGCGGCATATCCTGTACTACAACGACTTTACGGACCCGGAGGTATTTCAGAAGTTTCTGGAGCAGGCACTGTCTGTCCGGTCCATCAACGCCAACATCGATGAGAACGCAGAGGTCACGGCGGAGGATCAGCTTTTGATCCTGTCCACCTGCTTAAGGGGCGACCGGGACCAGCGCTATCTGGTGCTGGCAAAAAGGACGGCGGAAAGCGCCGCGCCATGAACCATCATTTCGAAAAAGGAAGGATGAACCAAGATGAAGAAGTTCCTGCTGTTTACGGTAGCCGCCATGATGGTGACGATGCTGTCTGCGCCTGTGGCGTATGCGGATAAGCTGTCCCCCATGGAACCTGATCGTCCCGCAACAGAGGTTGGTGGAACAGACACAGATTCGTCAATCGTTCCCGCTCCCCAGACTGGTGAGACTGGACTGGGCGGGATAGAGGCCCTGACACTGGCGGCCGCAGCTTCCACGGTGTGCGGCGCGGTGACGCTGGTCAAGGCTAAAAAACAGGCTGGTTCCGCACGCTGAGATGAAATTCCGCGTTGACCGGAAGTTGATTCGGACGGCTGCGGTCCTCTTGACGGCGCTGGCCCTTTTCCTGGTGGGAGCATTGGGGCTCTTTCTCTGGAAAGAGGGCAGCTTTCCAACAGGAGAGACCGATGCACCATCCCACACCTTGGAGGATGACGGGGCGCTGCTTTTTTACAATGGAGCGTGGTATGCGCCCCGGGATGATGTGGAGACGGTGCTGGTGCTGGGGCTGGACCGTTCTGAGCAGGAGGAAATCGGTGTATCGGGCTCATACGCCCAGTCCGACCTGTTCCTGCTGTTGAAAATCGACCGGACAAATGAGACGTACCAAGTATTCCAGATCAACCGTGACACCATGGCGGCGATACAGGATTTTGACCAGTACGGCAGGCCCAGCGGGACCTATACGGCGCAGCTGGCTTTGGCTTATGCCCATGCCCAGGCGTATACCCAGAACGACCGGACCGCGGGCATGGCGGCGATGGACGCGGTCTCCGGGCTGATGTACGGGGTGGAGATCGACCACTATGTAACGCTGACTATGGACGGACTGATGGTACTCAACGATTTGGCGGGCGGGGTGACGGTGGAGATCCGGGACGACTTCTCCGCGGCAGACCCGGCGCTTGTCCAAGGAGAGACCGTGACGCTGCTGGGCAAACATGCGCTGAACTATGTGCGGGCCCGGATGGATGTGGGCGAGGGCACCAACCTGGAGCGGATGGAACGTCAGAAGGAGTATTTGTCTGGATTGCAGGAGAAGCTGTCCACCCTGGCGGCAGAGGACGATGGGTTCATCTCAGCCTCCCTGCTGGAGTTAGCCGAACATATGGGCTCAGACTGCACCGCGCAGAAGCTCTCCGAGCTTGCGGAAAGCCTCCGGGAATATCATATGGAAAGCTATACGGTCCTGGAGGGCGAGGCGGTGGAGACGGAGAAGTATATAGAATTCTACCCCGATGAAGAGGCCCTGCAGCGTTTGGTGATCGAGGAATTTTATGAGCTGATGGAGGAACCTTGACAGTTGATGACTGGAAAAAGGAAAAGGATTTGTAGTCCCGGCGGCGTTGGTGGTGGCCGTGCCGGGAGGGGAGTTTGCCCCGCCTGATGAATTCCACCAAAGGTTTTCTCCGGGGTGGGGACTTGTTCTGAGAAACCCCATACCGTTTGTACAGACAGGATGGGTCTGTGTTAACAAAAATGCAGGACCATCCATGAAGATAGAGGTGGGACTAAGTACCATGCGTTCCGATTTTCAGGTGTTCAGGAGAAAAAAACGAGAACTGGCGCTGCGCAGTACCAGAAGCCTGCTGCCCAAACGGCGGCTGGAGCTGATGGGGATCGACACGGCGATCTTTCTGACGGTATGCTTCCTGATGAGTGTCCTGACAATGCTGGATATCAACTCCCTGTCAGTGAACGGCAGGTTTACGCTGGGGAAGGCCCTGGTACTGTACCTTTGCGTAATGGCGGCGCGGCTGTGCTTCAGAGTGTACGCCACCGTGTGGCGGTACGCGAATGTATCCATATATCTGAAACTGATGACTGCGGACGCGGCCAGTGGGTGCGTTTTCTTCCTGATTGGACGGGTGAGTCCGGCAGTAAGCCTGGGAGCGGCCTATACGCTGGTCACGGTACTGCTGGTCATGCTGGGTACCTTGGCCAGCAGGTTTGTGTACCAGTACCTGTATGCCCGTGCTGGAACGGCCAGCGATCTGAGGGCGATGCGGGAATTGCTGCAGGGTACGCCGGGGCATATGCACCAGGTGAATATCGCCATTGTGGGCGCGGGCAATATCGGGGCGATGCTGGCGGGAGAGCTTCGGAGGAATCCCCGGTCCCATCACAACCCCTACTGTTTCATCGACACGGATCCGGCCAAGATCGGCAGCAGCATCAACGGAATCCCGGTGTATGCGGAGAATGAGCGGATCGTGGAAATCATTAAGACGATGCCGGTGCAGGGAGTGGTGATCGCCCTGCCGGATGCCGCGCCGGAAGAGAAGAGCAGACTATACGACTTGTACCGGCAGACAGGGTGCCAGGTCATGCTGTTTGACTACCCGCTGGGCGACAAGTCCGGAGAGCGGAATGTGGGATACGGCAAGCGGGAGCTGCGGAGATTCAGCATCAACGATCTGCTGTTCCGGGACGAACTGAGTATTGCGTCCACCAAGGCCAAGGACTATTACCGGGACAAGACGGTCCTGGTGACGGGAGGTGGCGGCTCCATCGGCAGCGAGCTGTGCCGTCAGATCGCGGCGCTGAGTCCCCGGCGGCTGGTGATCCTGGATATCTATGAGAATAACGCCTATGACATCCAGCAGGAGCTGACGCACAAGTATGGCAAAGACTTGACGCTGGAAACGGTGATCGCCTCTGTGCGGGATGAGAAGCGGATGGAGGAGATCTTCGCTGAGGTGAGGCCGGACATCGTGTTTCACGCGGCGGCGCACAAGCACGTGCCGCTGATGGAGCACAGCGGCTGTGAGGCCATCAAAAACAACGTGTTCGGGACTTATAACGTGGCAAATCTGGCGGAGAAGTACGGCACGAAAAAGTTTGTGCTGATCTCCACTGACAAGGCGGTCAACCCCACGAATATTATGGGGGCGAGCAAACGGCTGTGTGAGATGGTGGTCCAGTGCCGGAGGGACAGCGCCACGGCATTTGCCGCGGTGCGGTTCGGCAACGTGCTGGGGTCCAACGGTTCGGTCATTCCGCTTTTTAAGAAGCAGATCACGGCGGGCGGGCCGGTGACCATCACCGACAAGCGAGCCATCCGATACTTCATGACCATCCCGGAGGCAGTGGGACTGGTGATGGAGGCCGGGGCAATGGCAAAGAACGGGGAACTGTTTGTGCTGGACATGGGAAAACCGGTGAGGATCCTGGACCTGGCGGAGAACATGATCCGGCTTTCCGGGCTGCGGCCGTATGAGGATGTGGACATCGTGGAAATCGGCCTGCGTCCTGGAGAAAAGCTCTATGAAGAGCTGCTGGTGCAGACAGAGGGTCTGGAGAGGACCGAAAATAAGCTGGTTTTCATTGAGCGGGACAAGGGATACAGCCGGGCGGAGGTAGACGCCAAGCTGGAAATTTTGGCCCGTGCCGTTTCGGGTGTGTCCAGCGGCGAAGCGGGACACTATGAGAGAGTGATCGAGGCCATCCAGGCTACCGTGCCCACCTATCGGGATCCGGAGGAAGTGAACCGGGACACGATACTTGCGCGGGAAAAAGCGTGAGCGGAAGGAGAGCGACCCCTGCCAGCGGCAAGGGCCGAAAAATAGGGATATGCTTACCAAAAGGAACGATCTGAAACCGTTCGAATCAAAAGTCTGGCTGGCCAGCCCGACCATGCACGGCGATGAATTGAGATACATAACCGAAGCATATGAAACCAACTGGATGTCCACAGTAGGGGCAAACATCAACGAGGTGGAGCGCATCGCAGCGGAAAAAGCGGGCGTGAAGTATGCCGTCGGGCTGTCCTGCGGTACGGCCGCCCTGCATCTCTGCGTGAAGCTTGCAGGCGAAAGGCTGTACGGCAGGCCGGCCGTCGGACATGGCGCGGTGGAAGGCAGGCGGGTGTTTTGCTCGGACATGACCTTTGGCGCAACGGTAAACCCCGTCGTGTACGAGGGCGGCATCCCGGTGTTCATTGACACCCAGCGCGATTCCTGGAACATGGACCCCGCGGCGCTGGAAAAGGCTTTTGCGGTTTACCCGGATGTGAAGCTTGTTGTCTGCGCCGAGCTGTACGGCTTCTCCGGCGATATTCGCCGGATCAGGGAGATCTGCGAAAAGCACGGTGCGCTGTTGATTGAGGATGCGGCGGAGGCACTGGGCGCCGCATGGGAGGGCAGGCCGTGCGGCTCCTTTGGCGACTATGCGGCGATCTCCTATAACGGGAATAAGATCATAACAGGCAGCGCCGGAGGGTGTCTGCTGACAAATGATTTGGAGGCGGCGGACAAAGCGAGAAAATGGTCCACACAGGCCCGCGAAAGCGTTCCTTGGTACCAGCATGAGGAGGTAGGCTATAACTACCGCATGAGCAATGTCATCGCTGGTGTGATCCGCGGACAATTTCCGCATTTGGAGGAGCATATTGCCCAGAAGAAATCGATCTATGAACGATATCAGGCGGGCTTGCGGGATCTGCCGGTTTCCATGAATCCGATTATTGAGGGCTGCGAGCCGAACTACTGGCTCAGCGCCATGATCATCGACGAGGGCGCGATGTGCAGGCAGGTGCGGGATGACAGCGCCGCAAGGTATCAGCCGGAGCATGGAAAGAGCTGCCCCACGGAGATATTAGAGGCGCTCAGCGGCATCAACGCCGAGGGAAGACCTATTTGGAAGCCGATGCATCTGCAGCCGATCTACCGGATGGACGCATTCATAACTCGGAGCGACTCCGGCAGAGCAAAAACCAACGCGTATATTGCCGGCGGGGTCGAGGATGTCGGTGCGGATATTTTCGCGAGGGGGCTATGCCTGCCCAGCGATAATAAGATGACTGGGGAGCAGCAGGATGCCATTATAAAAGTAATCAAAGCTTGCTTTGAATAAGGATGGAGGCCTTTATCACTCTCCCAAAGGAAGTCATCGAGGCACTTGTCAAGGGAAATGACGTATATGTGTGCCCCCTATGGGGACTTGGTACCTCAAGAGGTAATTAGGAGATGCTTTGCGTGATTGGGGGAAAATGATGCAGCAGGCACAGGTGAACAAGCCCGTGACATCCCGGCATGGATCAATAAGAAGTGGGCTTTATGGACGGTACATAAAACGGCTGCTGGATATCATTTGTTCTCTGACGGCGATCGTCGTGTTTGGATGGCTTTACATTATTATAGCGGTCCTAGTGCGGATAAAGCTGGGTTCGCCGGTTTTGTTCAAACAGCCGCGTCCGGGCAAGATTGATCCGAAAACAGGGAAAGAGAAGATCTTCACCTTGTACAAGTTCCGCTCCATGTCAGACGAGAGGGATGAAAACGGGGATTTTCTGCCCGATGAGGTACGACTCGGAAAATTCGGCAGGGCTTTAAGGGCTACATCACTTGACGAGCTGCCGGAAACTTTTAATATCCTGAAGGGGGATATGAGCATCGTAGGGCCGCGGCCATTGGTTGTTTCTTATTTACCATATTATACAGAAGAGGAACGACATCGTCATGATGTACGTCCAGGCCTGACTGGATTGGCGCAGGTCAATGGAAGAAATGATTTAAACTGGAATGAGAGGTTTGCCTATGATATCAAGTATGTTAACAACCTTTCTTTTAGCTTAGATGTTCGCATCCTTTTCAAAACAGTAGGAAAGGTCCTAAAAAAAGAGGGAATAGGTCAAGGCGAAGAAAGGCCAGGAAACTTGTATGATGAGCGACAAAGAAGGGATTTTTATTAATATGGAAAAGCAGGTACTCAAAGGAAAAAACTGCTTATCCTTGCAAGCGGACCTAATCTGGTAACGCTTGTGAAACGGGCGAAGGAATTAGGTGTGTATACGATAGTATCGGATTTTTACGATACCGATGCCAGCCCTGCAAAATTGGTCGCGGATGAATACTGGGATATTAGTTGGGCTGATCTTGACGCACTGGAACATATATGCCATAAAGCTGGCGTTGATGGTATCACTACAGGATACAGCGAAACGCCTGTCGAAAAGTGCACCGAATTGTGTGAACGACTGGGGTTCCCTTGTTATTGTACCCGTCATCAGTTAGATTTTCAAAAGATAAAGTGCTATTTAAAGAGACATATACTGTCCGATTCACTGGCCTGTGAGCACATATCACAAGCTTGGTGAAAAAGAATTGAGTCTTGTTCGTGATCAGAGATATACAGAAGAGGATATGTATAGAATAACTTGGCTGATTACTCTTTTTAAACACCAATAAAAAGGAGAAATGAGTATGTTTGAAGGATTAGCCGGAAAAAGGCTCTTATATCTGGGTGGTGTCCCAAGAGCAAGATATGTCGTTGACAGGGCAAAAAAACTAGGCATCTATGTAATTGTTGTCGACTTAGAAGCAGAAAATAGTCCAGCAAAGGCTGCAGCAGATGAAGCGATTTATCACAATGCAAAAGATGTAGACTGGCTGGTTGATCTTTGCAAAGAAAAGAAAATTGACGGCATCGCCACAGGCTATATCGATTTTCTGCTTCCAGTGTGCCGAGAACTCTCTGATAGGACCGGCATTCCCTACTACGCGACTGAAGGCATGATCCTTCAATCTACTGATAAATTATATTTCAAAAGAACATGTGAAAAATACGGGGTGCCAGTTCCTAAAACGTATGAGATTGATTTGAAAAATATTGAATCCAGTGCTAAAAAGCTTAGTTATCCTGTCTTCGTTAAGCCGCGTGATGCAAGCGGAGCCCGTGGTGCCAGCGTCTGCTACAAAGCTGAGGACTTAAAAGGAGCAGTGGATTTTGCACTTTCATTCTCCAAACGGAAAGTGATTACGGTTGAGGAATTCTTGGAAGGTACGGAATTCATTCTGGACTACATAATCATTGATGGCAAAGCCCAGCTGATGTCGATGGCTGATAGATATTCAACATCAGACAGAGGTAAGGCAATCAACAACTCTAATCTCATGCTTCTTCCTTCGAAAAACATTGACAGATATTTAGAAACTGTAGACCCAAAAGTCAAGGCTATGTTTGAAGGGGAAAAGTATAAGGACGGCATCATTTTCCTACAGGGCTATGTAAATGAGAATTACATCAGCTTCTATGAAATGGAGGGGCGTCTAGGTGGAACCTGGCCATTCGTAGATGAGTATTTCCACAAAGTGAATCCGCTGGACATGATGTTTAATCAGACAATTACAGGACATATGATCGACCCGGGCACCGAATTAACCATAGACGCGAGATTTGATGGTTGTTCCTCCATTATTTATTTCCTCAGTAATGCAAAGGAAGGAAAGATTTCCAAAATTGAAGGGCTGAATGAGATCAAAAGCATGCCCGAGGTTGTAAGTGTGCTGGAATATTACCATGAAGGAGACGTCATTAACGCACACAACTTAAATGATGTTCTTTTGATTGCGGTTCACATGGCTTTCAGATCCTATGAAGAGATGAAAGAAAAGACAAACTATGTGTATTCAACCTTAAAGATATTTGATGAAAACAGAAATTCTCTTATCGCACCAGTGATTGATATCGATTCCATTAAAGGGTATTCAAAATAACAATTAGAGAGTAAGAAAGTATTCAACACAAGCAGTAAAAATTAACTGAGAAGGTGCTTTATTGAAGACAAACAGAACATGGGCAATTATCGGCGGCGGGAATGGTGGTCAGACCTTTGCTGGGCATCTTGCTATGCAGGGTGAGAAGGTTAGGCTTTTTTCAAAATCCCAAAGCAAAATTGATGAGATCAGTAAAACAAACACGATTGTTCTCCATCATGACATAAAGGGTGAGGGACATTTAGAATTTGCTACTACCGATATGAAATGTGCTATGGATGGAGCAGACAACATAGTCGTTGTTCTACCTTCAACATGGCATGAAATGACTGCAAGGCTAATTATTCCAAACCTTGTAGATGGGCAGAATGTCATGCTTCTTCCCGAGGCATCCTGTGGTGCAATAGCCTTCCGCAAATATATGAGGGATATGGGCTGCACAGCGGATGTAGTAGTTGGTGCAGGCGCAACGTTACCCTATGCAACACGGTTGAAAAAAGACGGCGATGTTTATGTTTCCCAGATGAAAAATGAAGTGGAGATTGCGGCTATTCCCGCTGCAGATAATGGAAAGCTTAAAGAGGCCTTCACAATTTCTGAGCCTGTGTTCAAATTGGTTCATAGCGTCCTCAAAACCAGCATAGACAACATTAATGCTATGGTGCATGGTGCCCCCTCCCTTTTGAATGTGGCACGTATTGAAGCAGTTCCTTCCCAGGATTATGAATACTACAGGGAAGGGATTACCCCGACCATCTGCGAGGTACTTGAACAGATGGACAAGGAAAGAATTGCAGTAGCTGCAGCTCTTGGATTTGAACAGAGAACACTGAGACAAGAGTACATCGACATGTATTCCTGCGGGACATCCAAAAATACACTTTATGAGTTGATTCAGAATTGCAATGCCTATGATGGTCTGCTGGCTCAGAAAACTCTCAGGACCCGCTATATCATGGAGGACATTCCGTTTTCACTTGTACCAATCAGTGCGCTGGGCCAGATTGCAGGTGTTCCTACTCCTGTGATTGACACGATTATTAAACTTGGTCGAATTATGATCGGATCTGACTTGAATGAGGGCAGGACTGCGGAGCACCTTGGAATTGATAAATACACAAAGGATGAGTTGATTTCGTTTATCTATGGTTAGAAAATTGATCAGTTAAGAAAATCTGTATGGTCTGTGGCGGTGGTATGTCATGGATAATATGCTATCGCGACAAGACATAACTTGGGAGATATAAATGTTGACCTATCATTGTTCTCTCTCCGTTACTCTTGGTTCTCACGATCCTTGGAGCGGTTAAAATGAAGGGCAATCCGTTCTTCATTCAGGAGAAGCCCGGAAAGGATGAGAAGATATTCAAGCTCATCAAATTTCGAACAATGACTAATGAAAAGGATGAGAATGGAGATTCGCTGCCGGATGCTGTCAGGCTTAATGAATACGGAAAACGTCTGCGTTCAACCAGCCTTGATGAACTGCCGGAACTGTTCAATATCCTTGTGGGAGAGATGAGCATAATTGGCCCGCGTCCATTGTTGGTAAAGTATCTGCCTCGCTACAACGAAGAACAGCATCACAGGCACGATGTACTCCCAGGGCTGACAGGGTATGCACAGGTACATGGGCGGAATGCAGTTTCCTGGGACGAAAAATTTAAGATGGATGTATGGTATACGCAACATATAACCTTTAAGACGGATATGAGCATCTTTTTTGCCACAGTTAAAACGGTGCTGAGAAGGGAAAGCATTTCCTCGGAGGACTATGGAATAGAAGACGAGTTCATGGGGGGAGAGACGGTCAAGTGAAGCTGATAATTGTGAGCGCTCAAAGAGGCAAAAATGATAAGAGAAATTGGCAGTGAGTTTTGGAATGTGCCAACAGCCGAGCAGGGATGCAAGCTGTTCCCGGAAACCACGCAATGGTTTCTCTCAGGCAGAAGCGCATTACAAGCAATTATTAAGGATATAAGACATGAAACGGAAGTTCATACTGTTGCCATGCCGTCATGGTGTTGTGACAGTATGATTGTACCGTTTTTAAAAGAAGAAATCGATGTCCATTTTTATCCGGTTTATTGGAAGAATGGACTGATCCAAGAGATAAAGTTGGATTGCGATGTGCTATTCCTCATGGATTACTTCGGATATACCCCATCCTCTCTCGACTTGCCTGCTTATAGTGGTGTCATTATCCGTGACGTAACGCATTCAATCTTCTCATCTGCATACATGGATGCTGATTACTATTTTGGTTCTCTTCGAAAATGGTGTGGCATCTGGACCGGAGGCTATGCGTGGGCGGAAGATGGGCATAGGCTGGCGATGGAAGATTCGGATGATCTTGGATATACATTTCTGCGGGAACAGGCCATGAAGCTAAAGAACAGCTTCATAAATGGTTTTATGGATAACAAAGGGCGCAGGGTAACGGATAAGGGATATTTGAAGATTTTTGATACGGCAGAAGACTGTTTGGAGAAGGTCGGTATAGCACCGGCAGCAGAGCGAGACGTTTTGCTGGCGAAGAGGTTGGATGTTGAAACGATAAAAGCCAGAAGACGGGAGAATGCGGAAATACTGCGAAAAGCTTTCCACGAGATGATAATCTTCCCTGAATTGAAAGATTCCGACTGCCCAATGTTCGTGCCTGTCCTGGTCCCAGATGGAAAACGGGACATACTTCGGCGTTACCTGACTCAGCATGACATTTACTGTCCGGTTCATTGGACTGTGAGCGCATATCACAGGCTATGTGAAAGAGAATTGAACATTTATCAGAACGAATTGAGTCTCGTTTGTGATCAGCGATATACGGAAGAGGATATGTATCGAATGATAGATACAATAGAGCAATTTTTAAAAGGAGGGATGAACGATGCTTGAAGTTTTGACTTTTGAACAGAGAGATCGGTGGGATTCGCTCGTCCGCTCCTTTAAAAAATATGATGCCTACTGGCTTAATGGCTACGTTAAGGCTTTCCAGATTCATGGCGATGGCGATCCTCTTCTGTTCTCATATGAGAGCGAGAAAACCAGAGGTATCAATGTTGTCATGAAACGCGATGTAGCAAAGGATCGCCGCTTTGCTGGGATACTCGAAGAAGGTAAGTACTTTGATTTCACTACACCTTATGGTTACGGCGGATGGCTGATCGAGGGAGAAGAAACGGAAGGACTGTTTGACGCCTACCAAGACTGGTGCGAAAGAAACGGTATCATCTCGGAGTTTGTGCGATTCCATCCGATGGTGAAGAACCATGAAAAAGCAAGCTGCTTCTATGAAATCATTCAGCTTGGTAAGGTTGTACATATGAATCTGGAATCGCAGGAAACAATTTGGAGCAACCTTACAGGAAGCAATCGGAGACACATTCGCAAAGCAATTAAAGATGGCGTGAAGATCTACAACGGACGATACCCGGAAATCTATGCGACATTCCGAAAGATATATAACTCCACAATGGAAAAGGTTGACGCAGAGAACTATTACTATTTTGAGCCGGAGTTTTATACATCTGTTTTGAATGATCTGCCGCAGAATGCGCAGGTGTTTTACGCAGTAAAAGATGGAATAGTCATTGCCGCCTCTATTATACTTGCCACTAATGGGATGATGAACTATCACTTGTCTGGAAGCATGAGAGAGTATAGCAGCCTTGCCGCCACCAACCTTCTTCTTTATACGGTGGCACTATGGGGAACGGCAAATAGCTACAAGAGTCTGTATCTCGGCGGTGGCGTTGGCTCAGAAGAAGATAGCCTCTTTCAGTTTAAGAGGAGTTTTTTTAAAGGAGAACTAAACCAGTTCTTCATTGGAAAGAAGATATATAATCAAGAAAAGTATGATGAGCTTATGGGAATAAGAAACGTAAGTGAAGGTCCATTCTTTCCCAGGTATAGAGCATAATGCCTGCGATAATATGACGATGTATGACAGTGTTGCGATCTGCAAGCCGAAGGAACTGCTGTACCGGAGGACAGGAAAAACAGCGGACATTTGTGTGCGGAATATGCATCGGCTGGGCCTGGATGATGTGACGGTATGGATAGGCGACGCGCGGGAGTTTGAGGACTATAAAAGCTATGACACATTTTATTTCTTTAACCCATTTGGCCCGGAAGTTTTTCAGAATGTGATAAAAAAGCTTCCGTCACATGGGACAACCATGATTTACCACAATCCGACTTGCCACCAATTGGTCCTGGATACGGGGCGTTTTCAACTAAAAAAACAATTATACGATAAGGACAGGGACTACTATACCAATATTTATGTCGGAATAGACTAAAAAGATTTTTAAATGATTGGACCGAACGCCACAAGCGGCTTACTCTTTGTTGGTATCCCGACCAAAAGGAACAAATAGCCTTTGAGGAGATGAGCAGACTGAATATCTTGTATGTGACCACAGTGTCCAGCACGATGGGCTTTTTCCCGGAGCATATCAAAATGCTCCAGGGAGAGGGGCACACGGTAGAGCTGGCCTGTAATTTGGATAAGCCTCTGCCGGGGGAAATTGTCTCCCTGGCCTGTTCCCAGCACCATATTCCGTTTTCACGCTCACCGTTCTGCAAGGATAATTTAGCAGCCTACCGAGCGCTGAAAAAGCTGCTCTCCGAGAATCGCTATGATATTGTACATACCCACACCCCCAATGCCTCGGCCCTGGTACGGCTGGCCTGCCGGAAGCTGCGGAGGGCCGGGACGAAGGTGTTCTACACCGCCCACGGCTTCCACTTCTACACCGGCGCGCCGCTGAAGAATTGGCTGTTGTATTATCCTATAGAATGGCTGTGTTCATGGATCACGGACGATCTTATTACAATTAACCAGGAGGATTACGAGAGAGCAAAAAGACATTTACATGCGAAAAAGACTCATTATGTTTCTGGTGTAGGCGTTGATATAGATAAGTTTTCAAAACCTATCGTTTCTCGTGAAGAAAAAAGGGCCGCGTTGAAAATTCCCCTAAACGCAATCGTTATTACTTCTGTAGGGGAATTAAACGCCAACAAGAATCACATCGTTGTCATAAGAGCCTTGTCAATCATAAATGATAAAAATGTACGGTACCTAATCGCGGGAGAGGGAAGGCAAAGAACATTTTTACAAAATGAAATCAACAATAGAGGGTTACAAGATCAAGTCATTCTTTTAGGCCATAGAAGCGATATTGCGGACTTGTACCATGCTTCTGATATCTGTGCTTTTCCGTCA
The DNA here is from genome assembly GCF_947631635.1 of uncultured Dysosmobacter sp. Taxonomy (GTDB): domain Bacteria; phylum Bacillota; class Clostridia; order Oscillospirales; family Oscillospiraceae; genus Oscillibacter. The sequence continues at coordinate 27,028 of NZ_CANRMB010000025.1, read as the reverse complement.
ATAAGAGAAGGGCAGGGGATAGCGGCGATTGAAGGTATGGCCGCGGGACTGCCATTATTGATCTCAGATCACAGAGGAACAAGGGGATTCATTCATAATGGAGAAAATGGAATCGTGAGCAAATACAACGATGTTTCAGCATTTGCTGAGGGGATCGCGTTTTTAGCGCAAAACGAGAAAATCAGAGCGGATATGGGGAATAGAAACAGAACGCTTTCTAAACAGTTTCATATCGATATCATCACTTCAAAAATGAAGGAGATCTATGAGGATGCCAGGAAGTAATGCCCCATTAGTCTCTATTATTATTCCTGTTTATAACGGAAGCAACTTTATGAGAGAGGCCATTGACAGCGCGCTTGCACAGACGTACAGGAATATTGAGGTCATTGTCGTCAATGACGGGTCGACAGATCATGGTGCCACGGAATCCATTGCCAGAAGTTATGGCGATAAGATCAGGTATGTGAAAAAAAGCAATGGCGGAGTATCCTCAGCGCTCAATGTAGGTATCAAAGCGATGCGGGGAGAATACTTTTCCTGGCTATCGCACGATGATAAATACCTTCCAGAAAAGGTAGAGTCACAGATCAATGCTTTACAAAGTATTGGGGAAAAGCATGTGATCGCAGTCTGTGGATCAAAACAAATCGATAAGGACTCAAAGGATCTTATTTCCTTCAATGTAAAGAGGTCAGCGAGGCAGACGTATCAAATCGGAGAGATCATTCCGTGGGAAGCTGCATTAAAAGACGTGATTGATGATGGTTCCTACAATGGCTGCGCGTTATTGATACCCAAAACAGCATTTGATGATTGCGGGATGTTTGACGAGTCCCTTCGATATTGTCAAGATTTTTTGATGTGGATCCGTATCTTTTTAAACAAGTACAGTTTAGTTCATACACCAGGTGTACATGTCTGCGGAAGAGTCCATAACGGGCAGTTGACAGTTATCGGGAAAGATATCTTTCATAAGGACAGTATCAGTCTTGGCAATATGCTGATCAAAAGCTTGGGTGAAGCAGCGTCTAAAGAGTATAACTTCCTTAAAAGCTATGCAATATATAATGCGAAATACGACAATCCAACTGTTGTGCGAGATTGTATTCAGGAAGGGAAAAGCAGAGATCTGCTGACGCGCAGTGACTGCCTGGCCATTAAGAGCTGTCTGTTGTACGGGAAAATTAGACCGGCGATCAGAAAAGTGTATTATAGAGCAGTAAAAAGAGTTTGATCTAGTACCATAGGGGGAACCTGACAATGCTTGCATACTATATTTTATGTCTATTGCCGCTTGTGGTGTGCGGGCTTGAACAAAATCATGGTATTGTCATAAAGATGAATGACGACAGAAAAACGACGAATGCACTTGGCCTTTCTTTCTTTTTCTTTATACTTACTCTGTTGCTTGCGTTGCGTAGTATTGATTGCGGAGTAGACTTAAAAAACTATAAGTACTATTTCAATAGCTACGGAAACATGTCGTTCCGAGAGCTTGTTGATGTGAACAGGAATTATGATGTCGAGATAGGGTTTAGGCTATTTGTAAAGGTCCTACAGGTCGTTTCGAATGACTTCCAATGGTTTATCGCGGCAACAGCGGTCTTATCGGTTCTCCCTATTTGGTGGCTTTATAAAAAGAACAACGCTGCGTCAGCGCTTACCATCGTCCTGTTTTTATCGGTCGCGCCATTTTCGCTTTATTTCTCCGGAATTAGGCAAGTACTTGCTATGGCCTTTGCAGTTCCTGCTTATCAGTTTTCAAAAAAAAGAAAAAAAACAGGCTTTATCCTGTCTGTGTTATTAGCCACATTGTTTCATCAGTCTGCGTTCATCATGCTCTTGCTGTATCCAGTCTATAGAGCAAAAATAACCAAAAAATGGCTATATGCTGTTGTGCCATTCATGATAGTCGTATATGTATTTAATGAACCAATATTCAACTGGCTCCTGCGTTTTCTCGTCGGAACAAGATATGAAACATATACGATGGCCAGGACAGGGGCTTACGGCATGCTCCTGCTTTTAGCTGCTTTTTCTGCTATAGCTATATTCGTTACTTCAGATTCTGACAAAGCACTCTCAGATGAGATCATTGGACAAAGAAACATACTGCTGCTATCAACATGCTTGCAGTTTTTTGTACCACTTAGTACAGTAGCTATGCGCATGAATTATTATTATATGATTTTTATACCGATGATTATTCCCAAATTATTAAATAGCAGCTCAAAGAGGCATTGGGATGCAGCAAGACTTATATATGTTGTAATGACCATGTTTTTTCTGGCAAACTTTATTAAAAGCATGTATACATCGGCAGATATACTGCAAGTCTTTCCATATATTCCATTTTGGCAGGAATAGGGGCATCCCATATGAAAGTGATTCAGATTAATGCAACATGCGGAACAGGAAGCACAGGAAAGATCTGCGTTGCGATCAGTGAGCGGTTGAACAAGCACAACATAGAAAATTATATATGCTATTCCTCAGGTACGTCACAATATCAGTGTGGGATCAAGTACATGACCGATCGTGAGGTCAGGCTTGGAGCCATAGAAGCGAGGATCAGAGGTAATTACGGCTTCAATTCCAGTAAGGCAACGAAAAGGCTGGTCGGTATCCTGGAAAAATATGATGCTGATATTATTCATTTGCATAATATTCATGGGCACAATTGTAATTTGTCCATTTTGTTTGACTATCTGAAAACCAATCATAAAAAAATCATTTGGACGTTTCACGATTGCTGGGCTTTTACCGGTCATTGCTGCTATTTTACAGATCCCAAGTGCAGGGGGTGGTTAAACGATTGTACCGGCTGTATCAGGCCTCGTGAATTCAGTTGGTTTATTGACTCCAGCAGTAAACTGTTATGTAAAAAGAAGGAGTTGTTAAAAGGACTGGACCTTACGATCGTCACCCCTTCCATTTGGTTAGCGGATCTGGTGCGGCAATCATTCCTTAAGGACTATCCTATATACACGATAAATAACGGAATCGACCTGTCTGTGTTTACTCCAACAGAAAGCGTGTTCCGGCAGAGATATGGATTGGAAGAAAAGTATATATTGTTGGGCGTCGCATTTGGCTGGGACAAGCGTAAAGGGCTTGATGTTTTCCTTGATTTGGCGGAACGATTGGATGAGAGATATCAGATCGTACTTGTCGGTACAGACAGTGTAATTGATAAGCAGCTTCCGAATCATATCATTTCTATTCACAGAACACAAGATCAGCATGAATTAGCCGAGATCTATTCGGCAGCGGATGTGTTTGTGAGTCCCACGAGGGAAGAAGTTTTGGGAATGGTTAATATAGAAGCTTTGTCTTGCGGAACATCGGTTATAACCTTTAAGACGGGTGGAAGCCCGGAATGTATAGATGAAACCTGCGGGATCGTCGTACCATGCGATGATGTGGACGCCATGGAAAAGGCCGTCCGGTATGTCTGCGCGGACAAGCCCTTCTCGCGGGAGGCGTGTCTTGCAAGGGCAAGGCGCTTTGATCAGCAGGATAAGTTTCAGGAATATGTTGAACTGTACGAAGATGTGTTAAGGTGACAACGATGCGAATTGTTCATATAGCTCCAAGCTCACCATGCAATGAAGGGTGGAGTTACCAAGAGAATCTTCTGCCAAAGTATCAAACGAAGCTCGGACATGAGGCTTCATTGATCATCACCTGCAAAGATTAATGTATGAAAGTACGTGGCATGAAATGGGTAAGGTTGCAAAAAACGCGACATGGATAATTGCATGTCGGATCGCCCAAGCTTTTTTTGCATTGGCGATATACATGCTGACGGCAAGGTTTTTAGGACCATCAAATTTTGGGATAATCATCTATGCCTCCTCTTTGGTGGCGTTTGTTGCACCGATCATGAACCTGGGGTTCAATAATATTCTGGTACAAGATATCATAAATAACCCGGAGCGGGAAGGGAAGACAGTAGGAACTACGATTCTGCTGAGCCTTATTTCAGCTGTTTTTTGCATATCAGGTATTACGACTTTTGCATATATTGCCAATCAGAATGAATTTTCCACAATAATAGTTTGTTTTCTGTATAGTCTGCTGCTCATTTTTCAGGCTTTGGAGTTGATACAATACTGGTTTCAGGCTAAGTATTTGTCAAAATACACTTCTATTGTTACCCTATGCGCCTATTTAGTCGTTTCAGCATATAAGGTTTTTTTACTGGTGACACAAAAAAGTGTATATTGGTTTGCAATATCAAATGCATTTGATTACTGCCTGATAGGAATAAGCTTAATCGTTATCTATCGAAAACTAGGAGGGCAAAAACTGGAGTTTTCCTTGGGATTGGGCAAAGAGCTATTTTCTCGAAGTAAGCATTATATCTTATCAAGTATGATGGTTACTATATTTGCTCAGACAGATAAAATCATGATTAAATCTATGCTTGGCGAAACAGCTACTGGATTTTATGGAGCAGCTGTGGCGTGTGCCGGCTTGACGAGTTTTATTTTTACTGCAATAATTGATTCATTTCGCCCTTCAATATTGGAAGCTTATGAAGAGGATACCAAGGCGTTTGAATACAGACTTACACTTCTATATTCGATTATCATTTATTTATCACTATCTCAAAGCATCATCATGACGATTTTTGCCCGGTCCTTTATTATTGTTTTATATGGGCCTGCCTACGAAGCCTCGATTGGGGCTCTTCAAGCTGTAGTATGGTATACTACTTTTTCTTATATGGGGGCAATAAGGGACGTATGGATCTTGGCCAATAATAAGCAGAATGTTTTATGGAAGATAAATATGTCTGGAGCTATAGCTAATGTCATCATTAACTGGCTGCTCATACCCCGATTCGGAATATATGGTGCTTCTGCTGCATCGATTATTACGCAATTCTTTACAAACGTTGTGACTGGATTTATTATGAAACAGATCAGGCCAAACAACTTCCTTATGATCAACGGATTAGATCCAAGGCTCATTATTGGTTTATTAAGGCGTATGATCAGCAGGGAGCGAAAATAGTATCACGATTTGATGGCTGATTTTTAGATAGGAGGTACTATATGTCTTCCAGCAAACATGATACAGGATCATTTGAAGGGAAAACATTGCTCATCACTGGCGGCACCGGCTCCTTCGGCACCGCCGTCCTAAACCGCTTCCTTTCCACCGATATCGGCGAGATCCGCATCTTCTCTCGTGATGAGAAAAAGCAGGACGACATGCGCCACGAGTTCCAGTCTAGGATGCCAGAAGCAGCGGATAAAATCAGCTTTTATATCGGGGATGTCCGCGACTTGCAGTCTGTGAAAAACGCCATGCACGGCGTGGACTACATATTCCACGCTGCGGCCCTCAAGCAGGTGCCGTCCTGCGAGTTCTTCCCCATCGAGGCGGTCAAGACCAATGTGCTCGGTACGGAAAATGTGTTGACAGCGGCTATCGACGAAGGCGTGAAGTCTGTCGTCTGCCTGTCTACGGACAAGGCCGCTTATCCGGTCAACGCTATGGGCACATCGAAGGCCATGATGGAGAAGGTCGTTGTGGCCAAGTCCCGAACCACCAAGACCACGAAGATCTGCTGTGTCCGCTATGGCAATGTTATGTGTTCTCGCGGCTCTGTCATTCCCCTGTGGATCGACCAGATTCGTTCCGGGAGTCCAATCACCATTACGGATGGCAAGATGACCCGGTTCATCATGAGTCTGGAGGAGGCAGTGGATTTGGTGCTCTTTGCCTTTGAGCATGGGGATCCCGGCGACATTCTGGTCCAAAAGGCTCCCGCCTGCACCATTCAGACTCTGGCGGAAGCCGTCTGCGAGCTCTTTGGCGGGGACAAAGCAAATATCAACACCATTGGCATCCGCCATGGCGAGAAGATGTATGAAACCCTGCTGACCAATGAGGAATGCGCCCATGCCATTGATTTGGGCAGTTACTACCGCGTCCCCTGCGATAAGCGTGGCCTGAACTATGACAAATATTTCAGCGAGGGCGATGCGCAGCGCAATACGTTGACCGAATTCAACAGCAACAACACACGCCTCTTATCTGTGGAGGAAACCAAGGCGAAGATTGCAAGCCTTACATATATTCAGGAGCGATTGTCAGAGAAGAAGTGAGGAAAAGACTATGTATGACTTCCGCTGGAAAGAAAATGGAGGAATCAAGCTTCTGATCATTGTCGGCACCCGTCCGGAGATCATCCGGCTGGCGGCGACGATCAAACGTTGCCGCGAATACTTCGACTGCTGTGTCGCACACACTGGCCAGAACTATGACAAAAATCTGAACGCTGTATTCTGGGCGGACTTTGACCTGGGCGGGCCAGACGTCTATCTGAACGTCGTTGGGGATAACCTCGGCCAGACCTGCGGCAACGTGATTGCCCGCTCCTACGAGCTGATGGCGGAAATTAAGCCAGATGCCCTGCTGGTGTTGGGTGACACAAACTCCTGCCTATCTGCTATCTCTGCAAAGCGCCTGCATATTCCCATCTTCCACATGGAGGCCGGGAACCGCTGCAAGGACGAGTGCCTGCCGGAGGAGACCAACCGCCGCATTGTCGATGTGATCTCCGATGTGAACCTGCCGTACTCTGAGCGTGCCCGCCAATATCTGTACGAGATGGGGATGCCCAAGGAGCGCACCTATGTGACCGGTTCCCCAATGGCGGAAGTACTGCGCGGCAATCTCGATAAAATCAAGGCGTCCGATGTGCTGGAGCGCCTTGGCTTGGAGAAGGAACACTACATTCTTCTCTCCGCCCACCGCGAGGAGAACATCGACACTGACAGGAATTTCACCTCGTTGTTCAACTCGATCAATGCACTGGCTGGGAAGTATGACATGCCGGTTTTGTACTCCTGCCATCCGCGTTCACGGAAAAAGCTCGAAGCATCGGGCTTCCAACTCGATCCCCGTGTGCGCGTCAATGAGCCGCTTGGATTCAATGACTACAACTGCCTGCAAATGAACGCACTGGCAATCGTCTCTGATTCGGGTACGTTGCCGGAGGAAAGCAGTTTTTATCTTTCTATCGGATATCCCATAGCGGCAGTCTGCATCCGAACTTCTACCGAACGCCCGGAAGCGATGGAAGCCGGTGACTTTATCCTGGCGGGCATTTCCACAAAAGAACTGCTGCAGGCGACTGATATGGCAATCAGGATGAAGCGGAGCGGTGTGTTGGGCCACCCCTGTTTAGACTATACGGATGAGTGTGTCAGTATGAAAGTAGTTCGTATTATTCAAAGCTATGTCAATATAGTCAACAAGATGGTTTGGCGCAAGGATCAGTAGGGCCATAGGGCCTTGAAAGGAAGTGGATGGATGAACATATTGGTGACCGGCTCCAAGGGCATGGTAGGTACCGCACTTGTGAACAATTTGAAAAACATCAGGGACCATAAGAACCATACCCGCCCGGGCATCCATGTTGACAATATTTACGAATATGATGTGGATTCCTCTTTGGATGAGCTGGATGAATATTGCCGGAAGGCTGATTTTGTGTTCAACCTTGCAGGTGTGAATCGTTCGACAGATCCAAAAGCCTTCTTGAATAGTAACGTCTGTTTTACAGCGCGGTTGCTAGATGCGTTAAAAAAACACAACAATAAAGCAACGGTCATGCTGAGCTCTTCAATCCAGGCAACCTGTATCGGCAGATATGACAATGAGTATGGCAAGAGCAAAAAGTCGGGGGAAGCGCTGGTATTCTCCTATGCAGAAGAGACAGGCGCAAAGGTGGCGGTGTACCGTTTCCCGAATCTGATGGGCCACAGCCGCCCAAAGTACAATAGTGCTGTTTCGACCTTTTGTTGGGCAGTGGCGAACGATGAACCCTTTACCGTGGATGACCGCTCTAACGAGTTGGAGCTGCTGTATATTGACGATCTGGTGGAAGGGATGTTTGACCTGCTGGAGGGCAAAGAGCGGCGTTGTGAGTACGCCGGCCTCACGCCGGTCATGAAGGAGGATGGCTGCTACTGCATCGTTCCGGCCACGCACAAGGTCACACTGGGCGAGATCGTAGACCTGCTGCAGGAATTTAAGCAGCAGCCGGCTACGCTGATGATGCCGAAGATGCCAGATGAATCTTTTGCGAAAAAACTGTATTCACTCTACTTAACCTATCTTCCAAAGGAAAAATTCAAGTACGCCTTGAAAATGAATGTAGACACCCGCGGCAGCTTTACCGAATTGGTGCATACTGAGGACTGTGGTCAGGTTGCAATTAATATCAGCAAGCCGGGTGTCACGAAGGGGCAGCACTGGCATAGCTCCAAGTGGGAGTTGATTATCGTGGTTGCCGGTCACGGGCTCGTTCAGGAGCGCAACATCAATACTGGCGAGATAGTGGAATTTGAAGTCAGCGGTGACAAAATAGAAGCGATTCACATGATACCTGGCTGGACGCACAACATCATCAATCTGAGTGAGTCGGATAATCTGGTGACGGTGATAACGTGCAATGAAATTTTTGACCCCAAAAAGCCGGATACATTCTCTGAGAAAGTGTAGTACGCTTCTTCCTTATAAATTATAAGGAAGAACTTTATTGCCAACATTCGCTTACTGGTCAGTTTCAGCTTTCGCACATCTGCTATATTGTGCTGATTGATGAACGCCGGGGAGAGGACGGACAAAGCGCGTCCTTTTCACACCGATTTGTGGTATACAAATTTTGCGTTTAATGGTTAAGCTGTTCCTTTCGAAGGGGGAGAAAGCCTTCATGGACAATGGCTTCCGCCTTTTGATGTGCCGCTCCGCCGAGAAGGATGTGGCGGTCAATGCCGTCATCAAGGACGAGACTATTTGGCTTACCCAAAAGGCCATGGCGGAACTGTTTAATGTGGACAAATCCACCATCAGGCGGCATCTGAAAAACATTTTCCGAGAAGGCGAGTTGGATAAAAGAGCGGCTGTTGCAAAATCTGCAACAACCACTCTTCATGACACCATTGAGGGCAAACCGCAAACGACCAATTTGCGGTTTTAAAAGCCGGACGCCATCATTTCGGTGGGCTGCCAGATCATTTTCCGCCGGTAAGACATTCTTCCTGTTTTGGAGGCTTTAAGAACAATTGACGGAGAGCGAGCCTTTCCTGCCTCTTCACATAGAGCTATTGGAGGAAAAGAAATGGGCTATCAAAATGTAAGTTTCCCAGAGAACAGCCTGTTCCTGGTTACCGGCGGCGCAGGATTTATTGGATCGAATCTTTGTGAAGCCATTCTGAAAATGGGCTATAAGGTTCGTTGTCTGGATGACCTCTCCACAGGCAAGCAGACAAATATAGATATGCTCATGGATAATCCAAACTATGAGTTCATCAAGGGTGACATCAAAGACTTTGATACATGCATGAAAGCCTGTGACGGGGTTGACTATGTTCTTAATCAGGCTGCTTGGGGCTCTGTTCCGCAGAGCATCGAGATGTCGCTGCTCTACTGCGCCAATAATATCATGGGGACTTTGAACATGATGGAAGCAGCGCGTCAGAATGGTTTGAAAAAATTTGTGTATGCCAGTTCTAGCTCTGTCTATGGTGATGAGCCGAACCTCCCGAAAAAAGAAGGACGGGAAGGCAATCTCCTGCCACCTTATGCCGTGTGCAAGATGTGCGATGAAGAATAGGGCAAGCAGTATACTCGGCACTACGGGTTAGATACTTATGGCCTTCGGTATTTTAACGTGTTCGGACGTTGTCAAGACCCTAACGGCGCATATGCTGCGGTTATTCCGAAGTTCATCCGTCAACTCCTCCATGGTGAGGTGCCTACCATCAATGGTGATGGACGCCAGAGTCGGGATTTTACCTACATTGAAAATGTTATCGAAGCCAACCTGAAAGTGTGCTTGGCAAGCCATGAAGCTGCAGGAGAAGCCTTTAACATCGCATACGGTGGGCGTGAGTATCTGCTTGATATTTACTACGGACTCACAGAAGCCCTCGGAGTGGAAGTTGAGCCGAATTTTGGCCCGGATCGCGCCGGTGATATTAAGCATAGAAATGCGGATATAAGCAAAGCGAAAGAACTGCTGGGTTTATGATCCGGACTGGAGTTTTGATCGCGGAATCAAGGCCGCTATTGAGTGGTACAAAGAGAATTTGTAAGTGACCATGGGAGGACGAAGGCGATGAGTACTGCTCCAAGAGGGAAAAATCAATTCTCAAAATATTGTGATTCTTAATTCGACAAGAGGTTCAAATGGATTAGGAATCGAAATACTATTAAATATTGTTATGCTATTCCCTTTGGTGTTTTTTCCCTTTGGCAACGAGGAAGTCTTTTATGGCGGAATTGTTTAATGTGGATAAAAACGCCATCAGCTGACGCCTGAAAAATATCTTCCTGGAAGGTGAACTGGGCGAAAAAGTGGTTGTTGCAAAAATCGCAACAACCATTTCCTATGGCACTATTGCAGGGAAAGCGCAGACTACCGATTCGCAGTTCTATAACCTTGATGCCATCATCTTGGTGGGCTACCGGTTCAACTTCCGCCGAGCCACCCGCTTCCGTATCTGGGCCACCAGTGTACTGAGAGAGTACATGACTAAGGACTTTGCCATGGATGACGAACGGCGGGAACAGGGCAAGACCGTCTTTGGTACCGACTACTTCCGGGAATTGTTGGAGCGAGTGCACTCCATTCGGGCCAGCGAGCGGCGCATCAGCAGAACACCGACACTTTCGCCGAGTGCAGCATTGACTATGATCGAGATTCCCCTACTACCTCCGACTTTGACCGGGAAGTCAAGCGGCTGCTGGAGGGCGGCGGACAAGAAGAGCCGAAATAGTGGATGCCAAGGCTGAGCAGCTCTCTCTTTGATAAGGTGTATCAGAATAGAGCAATATGCAGACAACACAGAAAGCCGTTCCTCAACTTGTTGGGTGTATCCCGCAGGCAAGGGCCGGCTTTCTTGACCACATAATCGGCCACAGACAGGTGCGGAAACAACGGAACCACCATTATTAGAAAGTGTTAAAAAGCAGAGCTTTCGGAGCGGAAACAACGGTAAACAAGCAGAAATTATTGCAAAAAAATCAAAACCCGCGTTGGTAAGGATGAGGTCGGCGGTTCGAATCCGCCCAGCAGCTCCATAGGAAAACCTTGTAGTTTCAATGCCTACAAGGTTTTTTCTTGCTGTTTTTGGGATTATTTTCCCTTATTTTTTCCCTTTTCAGCATTCGGAAGGGGGTTTGGAGTGTCAAATCCGCAAGCGCCTACGGATTTCCGGGAAGGGAAAAACGACAGCGCTGTCAGATTTGGGGGATGTGTTCAACCGTTGTCGGGTTTTCCGACAACGGTTATCTAGGAAAAGCAAACGCGGTCCTGGTGCCCGATTCGGATACAAGGACCGCAGCGGACACAGAGGGTCCAAAGCCGCCGCGCCGGTACTCTCTCGCTTGACTTCCAAATCGGAAGGCGCCTTCCGATTTGCCAGGGCCTCCGCCGCGCCAGAGGGTAATTTCTCACGCCACGCAGAAACGGCGGGTGGTGGTTTCCTTGGTGAAGCGCTCCGCCACATCCGGCAAGGCCTTCCGTAGGGCGGTGGTGTCGATTCTAGAGGCGGTAACAGGCTTCCAGGTGATACGGTACTCCCCGGCCTGGACGGCCTCACGGTCCCCATAGCGGCCTTGATGGCATCCTTCAAGGCGTCAGCCTCTGCCTGGGCCTCGTCGATGAGGGCCAGGAGCTGACGCAGCTCCCGCGCCTTGGCTTCCAGTTCGTTGATACTCATACTGTTTTCCTCCTTGTTTCGTCTGGCGGCTGGTTTGGTGCTCTCCGGAACGTCCCCGGCCTTCACTAAGCAGGCCCGCCCTTGTTTGGAATCAGAGAGATTGTAGAGGGAATATCCGGAACGTCCCCGGCCCGTCCGTCGCAGCTCTCTGTTCCCTTGCTGTGATTATAATATATCACTATTTACACCAATAGTCTGTTGATAAAATAACCATATTTACACCAATACATTTGTGAAGATTACATATTTACACCAATAGACTTTTGCGTTATAATTAGGGTACAATGAGAGAGGAAGCATCAAAAAACAGCTTCCCCCAGGTGGAGGAAACTATGGCAGTTTCAAAAGCACAGCAGGCATCTGTTAATAAATACGTAAAATCCAATTATGACCGCATCAATGTAACCATGCCAAAAGGACAGAAGGGTACTATAAAGACCCACGCAGCGGCCCAGGGAGAGAGCGTAAACGCCTTTATCAACCGAGCGATTATGGAGGCCATGGAGCGTGACAACGCCGCACAGCGGCCCGCAGCGGGCCAGTGAACAGGAGGAAAACTATATGAGCAACCGCGAGAGAATCATTGAATTACTGGATAATGTGCCGGAATACAAGATGGGCTATGTGCTGGCCTATGTGCAGGGCATCACCGCCGATGAGGAGGCAGATAACGCCTTTTGCGAGCGGATGATTGAAAACTATGAAAATGACCCTGACCCGGAAAAGGATGAGAGTTATTCTCTGGAAGAGTGCAAAAAGGCGTGGGGGCTTGACTGATGTACCGGATCATCGTTAAGAAGAAAGCAAAAAAGTTTATTGACAAACTGCCCATGAATGAAAAAAGGCGGGTTGTCGCGGCCATTGAGCAGCTGCCGAACGGTGAGGATATCAAGCAGCTGAAAGGCCATGCGGGGCTGCTTCGCCTGCGTGTGGGCGAATACCGCATTATCTACACGGTGGACAATGGAGAGCTGATCGTATACGTCATTGACGCCGGAAACAGAGGACAGATATATAACCGATATTGACAAGAGCGCCGGACGATTTGTCCGGCTCTGCTTTTCCACCGCCGCCGCGCGGAGGGATACACGAAAGCCACCTCTGTGCCCGATTCGGGCACAGAGGCGGCACTGTCTATTTGCCAGAAACGCTTTTGATATATTCCTCCATGCGGTCCGCGCTGGCCTGTCTCATTTGCTTTGTCACATGGCCGTAGATATCCAGCGTGAAGGATGCTGTGGCGTGGCCGAGGTTCTCCTGTACTGTCTTGATATCGTCCCCGGAGCGGATGGAGGCCACAGCGTAGGAGTGCCGCAGATCATGGATCTGATATATTCCAGCTCAGTGACCTTCAGAATCTTCCTGTGGAGGCTTACTATGGAGTTGGGATAATACACCTCTCCTGCTCCTTTCCGGCCGGATACTTTTGCAGCAAATCTGGGCCGCACGGATTATTTTCTCTTGGGACCGATTATCGCAGGGCAAACAGCGGTTGTAAGGGGTTTACATTGTACTTTATATGCCTCAAAATATATAAAAGTTTTGTTTTACTATATCTTTTTTCGGCCATCTTGTGATATAGTATAGAAAACCGCGTATTACAATTTTGCTGTTTTCGCACTTGGGAAAGGAGCCTTTATGGAAGAAAAAAGAAATAGCCGACGGGGTATCTGGCCGGATGACCGCCCCAAAATCGCAGATACCAATCGTTGCTATGGCAATTAGTAAGGCGATGCGGGCGGCGCTGAGCGCCCTGTCTTATCCGGAGATCGACGTCAAAAAGACCTATCCTTTGGAACGAGAACTGAAAAGAATTGCCTCGTGGAGGATCAAAAAGCCACACTTATACCGCATTTGGGAACACGAGGTGCCGTGTGGGGACCACAAGGTCCCTGTTCGTATCTTCACACCATCCGAAGACAAACGGCACCTCGTGCTTTTATTCTTTCATGGCGGCGGCTGGGTAACGGGGAATATTGACAGCTATGACGGCGTCTGTGCCGACATGGCGGCGTTGACAGGCCGGATGGTAATTTCGGTGGACTATCAGCTGGCGCCGGAGCATCCCTTTCCCGCGGCCCCGGAGGACTGTTACGCAGTGGCGCGGGAGATCTTTCTGCAGGATGGTCTGTTGGGCACCAGGCCGGAGGAGATCGTCCTGATCGGGGACAGCGCCGGCGGCAATCTGGCGGCGGCCGTCTCCCTAATGGCCCGTGACCGCGGCGAATTTCTTCCCACCCGCCAGATATTGATCTATCCCGCTGTGGGAAACGACTATTCGGACAGTTCTCCATTTCCCTCTGTGCGGGAAAATGGAAGCGGATATCTGCTGACTGCCAAACGCATCCGGGATTATATGGAGCTTTACCGCGCTTCAGAGGCGGATCTGGGGGACCCATATTTCGCACCGCTGATCGCCAAGGATTTCTCCCGCCAGCCTGACACACTGATCATCACAGCGGAATACTGCCCCCTGCGGGATGAGGCGGAGGCCTACGGCGAAAAACTGAGGGCAGCGGGGAACCGGGTGGAGATCCTTCGGATGCCGGACGCGCTGCATGGATACTTTTCCCTGCCCGCCAGCTTCAAGCTGGTGAGGCAGACTTACGAGATCATTAATCGTTTTTTGGAAGACTAAATGCTTATGAAATATACAGGTTTTCCCAGATGGAGCCGCCTGGATAACGCGGCCAAGATTTTTCCATCCAACAGCAGTGCGAAGGATTCCAAGGTATTTCGCTTTTTCTGTGAACTGCGGGAGCCGGTGGACCCGCAGATTTTGCAATCCGCCCTTGATGAAACTGTCCGGCAGTTTCCATTTTACTGTTCGGTGATGAAGCGGGGGCTTTTCTGGAATTACCTGGAGGACAGCAGCCTGCGCCCCACGGTCAGCCCGGAAAGCACACCGCCTTGCTTGGCCCTCTATTCCCCCAACCGCAAAAGCTTGCTGTTCCGCGTTTTTTATTACGGCAGGCGGATCAACCTGGAAATTTACCATGTACTGACCGACGGCACCGGGGCGATGCAGTTTTTGTGCACGTTGGTCTACCGCTATTTGCTGGAAAAGCACTCGGAGGAGTTCTCCGAGCCATTGCCTAAGCTGGCCTATACCGCGTCCCACTCCCAGCTCTGGGACGACAGCTTTCAAAAATACTATGAGAAGCCGCCCCTGCCGAAGCCTGTCCTAAGGAGAAGTGCGTACCGTCTGCGGGGCGAACGGCTGCCGGAGCACCGCCTGTCCATTGTGGAGGGGCACATGCCGGTGGACGCGCTGCTGGACTGTTCCCGCGCCAGAGGCGCGACGGTGACGGAATTATTGACAGCTGTGCTGATCCGCGCCATCCACGCGCAGATGCGCCTGCGGGACAATGCCCGGCCCGTGGTCATTACGGTGCCGGTCAATCTGCGCAATTATTTTCCATCAGAATCTGCCCGCAATTTTTTCACGACCATCCATGTCGGGTATGATTTCAGCCGGCAGCCGGATGACCTGGATGCTGTCACGGCTCATGTCCACCGGTGCTTCCGCGAAAATCTGACAGAAAAGCGGCTTCACGAACGGATCAATGCGCTGTGCTTCTTGGAGCACAATATTCCATTGCGGCTGGTCCCGCTGCTGCTGAAGGACCGGATTCTGCATACGGCAGCCCAGCTGGCTGACCGGCAGACGACCGCTTCTTTTTCCAATGTGGGCAAAATCACTATGCCGGCGGAGATAGAGCGGTACATCCATCTGTTCGGCGCGTTCACCTCCCCTGATAAGATACAGGCCAGTGTTTGCTCCTTCCAGAACCGCTATGTGATCAGCTTTGCCGGGCCGTTTCGCAGCCACGATGTGGAGCGGGCTTTTTTCCGGAGCTTAGTCCAGATGGGAATTGATGTGGAGATCGCGGCGAATCTGCCTTATGTGGAATAGGGGGTGGCGGCGTGCGCTATTGTGAAAAATGCGGGGTGCATGTGATCGGGTCGCCGTTCTGCTGCCCCCTCTGTCAAGGCCCATTGACCGGCGAAACGGATGGGACCGGGGACGTATATCCGGATATCCCGTTCGCCGGAGGGCCCCATCAGATGCTGTTCCGCCTGCTTACCCTGGGGACGGTGGTCGCTGTGGTCGTATGTATCGCGGTACTTCTCTGCCTGCCAAGGCACGGGGTGGCGGCCCTCTCCGGGATCGCCGGCCTGGCCAGCGGCTGGCTCACGGTGGGGATCGCTGTCAAAAAACGGGGCAGGCCGCTGAAGGCGGTATTCTGGCAGGTCTGCGTGCTCTCCATCCTTGTACTGGCCTGGGACTGTGGGATGGGGTGGCGGGGCTGGTCGCTGAATTATGCCCTGCCGATTCTATATACCTGCACGATGCTGGCCATGGCCGTGATCGCCCGGCTTTTGCACCTGCGTTCTCCGGACTACCTGCTGTATCTGCTGCTGAATATCCTGCTGGGGCTGATCCCGCTGGTCCTGCTGCTGCGCGGCGTACTGCGGGCCGTGTATCCCGCGGTGATCTGTGCCGCTGTCAGCGTGATATTTCTGGCAATATTGATCTTATTTGAGGGCCCCGCGCTGAAAGACGAGCTGCTTCGAAGACTGCATCTGTAATCAATTCACTTTTCAAGTGTCACAGCGCATGTGCGCTGTGACAGGCCGCGGGCCGCGGCCTTGATTTGAATTTCATAGTCAATCACTGTGCGCTTTCCGCACAGCGGGCATCGCCCGCTTGAAAAATCGCTTGCGATTTTTTAAGTTAATGGACTAGATAAGCGATTCGCCCCACACAAATGCCAAGGAGCAGTTTATGGCGTATCGATTTTGAGCAACCGGCGCATATTGCGCGGGAGCTGCCCTGCACCGCAGGCCACGCAGTGTGTGGAAAGGTTAAAAGAATACCGGACAGGAAATGCCGCTTTCCTGTCCGGTATTTTTGCAGCTGCTTGTGCAGATCTCGGGTCGAAAAAATCTCGTATCCATTGCGCCGCAGTTGGCCGCAAGCTTGACGATGTGCGGCTGAGCCTGCAGCTTTTGCTGTTTAAGCGGTGTAAGCCCGCCCTGCGGCGGCTGCCTGTACAGAGGTCTCACTGCCGCTGGCATAGTGCTTCAAAGTCATGGCGGAGGCGCCGCCTGTGCGGGGTTGCTGTACACTGTCTGATTGCAAGGGACGGTTCAATCAGCGGTACGGAAGCGGAGCGGGGGGCTCCTGTCGTTCAAGCCGGTGTCCCGCTGTCCGCAAGTTGAAAGGTGATTTCCACATCTCCGCTGCCCAACGCTTCCCGCAGGCCGCTGGGGTCATTGATGTGTCCCAGGCGGGTGAAGTTCCAGGCGTTTTGGGCGTAGTAGACGGTGATTTGATTCCCCTGATAGAGGATGATGTCTCCAGCGGAGGTGGTGATTGGTTCATCGTTCCGGGGCAGTTCCGCTCCCAGTTCCCCCACCTTTTCAAAATTCCCGTAGTCATGGGCGGAAACAGTCAGCGGCCCGCTTTTCAGCAGCTCGGCAAATGCCTCTGCTGAGGAATTGTCCGCCAAGGCAGCGGTGTAAGTGTGCCCATTGAAGGAAAGGGTGATTTGGTTCATGGTACGCGCCTCCTGTTTCGGCAGTGCCAGAGTGTCGATCCACTTCTCTATGGAGTCCCTGGAGGTTCCGGCGGCAAAGCGTCTGCCGGACAGCCAGTTCGCACCAGCGGCCAGGGCGTGAAGATTGGTATCGCTGGAGCCGATGCCGCTGGAATGGGAGGTGCAGAAGGGCACGATGGTTTTCCCTGTGAAGTCATAGCTCTCCAGGAAGGTATAGATGATTTTGGGGGCTTGACCGTGCCAGATGGGATAACCCAGGAACACCACATCATAGCCCGCCATATCTGTTATCTTGCAGGTATCGGCGATAGCGGGCCGGGCAGCGGGGTCGTTCTGCTCCCGGTCGGCCCGGCAGTCGGTATAATAGGCTAGATCGGCCTGGGTGTAAGGCTCCTTCGGCACGATTTCAAACAGGTCGGCATGCAGAGTATCCGCTGCATACTCCGCTAGGGGACGGGTGGCGCCGGTGGCGGAGAAGTAGGCCACCAGGACCCTGCCGGTCTCCTCCGTGTTCCCATCGCGCAAGGCGGTATAGAGCGCCATGGCTGCTTGGGCGCGGGTGGCGGCGTGCGCCTTGGCCGGGTCACCGGTCCACTCTGGGCCATTGCCGGTGCAGCGGCCTATGATCACCTCTAACTGCTCCACGCTCACTGGGTTGTTTGTCCCAAACGAGCCGTTGCCGTAGCCTTGCACAAGCCCTTTCTCACTGGCCCAGGTAACAGCATTGGCGTACCATGTCCCAGCCTGGGTGTCGGTGAAAGGGGGCGCACCGTTGACGGCAGGCTCCCCTGCCGCCCGATAGAGAGCCACGACCAGCATGGTGCGGGTCAGGGTCCCCTCCGGGTCGAAGCGGCCGCCTCCCACACCGTTCAAGACGCCGTTTTCCCGGCACCAAGCTGCCGCCTGGGCGTAGTCGGCGTCCGCGGGAACGTCGGAAAAACCGCCTGCTTCCGCGGCAGGGGCCGCGGACCCGATCTCTTTCACAGACTCTGCTGTCCCCATGCTTGCCGCCGAAGAATTGGTGCCGCAGGCGGTCAGCGTCAGCATAAGAGCCAGCAAAATGGATAGCGCTCTTTTCTTCATATTGAATTTCTCCCTTACAGGTCCGTCAGCGCATGGTAGTCCGCATCCGCCACCGGTTCGCACCACTGGTTGGAAGTCCCCTCTCCGGGGACCTCCAACGCCAGATGGGAGAACCAGCTCTCTGCCGCCGCGCCGTGCCAGTGCTTGACCCCGGCGGGGATCTTTACCACGTCGCCGGGGCGGAGCGGCTGGGCCTGCTTGCCCCACTCCTGATACCAGCCGTGACCGGCCACGCAGATCAAAATCTGCCCGCCGCCGCTTTTGGCGTGATGGATGTGCCAGTTGTTCCGGCAGCCCGGCTCAAAGGTCACATTATAAATGCCCACCTGCTCTGTGGACAGGGGAGCCAGATAGCTCTGCCCGATGAAATACTGGGCAAAGCCGTCGTTGGGCGCGCCGATGGGGAAGGGCATCTCGGCGGCGTGGGCGGCTTTGGCGTCTCCGGCGGGGACAGCCTCCGCCCACACCTCTTTCGCCATGTTGAACACCGCCCAGCCCTTGGGCCAGCCGGCGTAGAACGCCGTGTGGGTAATGACCGCGGCGATTTCCGCTCTGGTCACGCCCGCCTTTTTTGCGTTTTCCAGATGATATTTCAGCGAGGAGTCTGTCACGCCGGAGGACATCAGCGCCACCACGGTGATGATACAGCGGGTCTTGTGGGAAATGTCCCCGTTGTTCCAGTTCTCCCCGAACAAAATATCATCGTTGTAATGGGCGAACTCCGGGGCAAAGCTCCCCAGGGCCTCCCGGCCTGCCGTCTGCCTGATTGCCATATTGCTCCCTCCTCCTTTACACCTGTCTGCCCATTTCATAGGCCCTTTGGAGGGCCTCATGGCCAGCGATCTGGCCGGGGGCGTCCACACCGCCGCCGAAGACCGTCCCGGCAAGGCGGGCCTTCCCAAAGCAGTCCACCCAGCCCTCCATGGCCTTGACGGGGCCGTCCATGGCGCTCTCGTCGGTGTCCGCCGCCGTGGCCAGGAAATATACGTCCCGGAAGGCGTAGTCCGAGGGATAGATGGGATTACAGCGGTCCAGGAAGGCCTTGAGCAGGCCGGAGGGGCCGTAGTAGTAGACCGGGGTGGCGAAAACCACCGCGTCGGCGTTCTTTACTTTTTCGGCCAGGGTTGCGGCGTCGTCCCGGATGACGCATTTCTGGGTTTTCTGGCAGGCCAGACAGCCCACGCAGAAGCCGATGGACTTGCCTTTCAGGCTGACGGTCTCCAGGTTGTTCCCGGCCTCTTTGGCCCCCTGGGCAAAAGAGGTGGCCAGGGCGTCGGAATTGCTGTTGGGGCGCAGGCTGGCGGTGATGATCAGTACGTTCTTGCTCATGCTTGGTCTCTCCTTATGTCAAATTTTTGCGGAAAAAGTCAGCCATTTTATCAAAGGGAATGATCTCCGTCCTGTCGTAGAGGTCGGTGTGCACCGCGCCGGGAATGATGAGCAGCTCCTTGTTGTCCCCCTTGAGCTTTTGGAAGGCGTCCCGGCTGAAATAGCAGGAGTGGGCCTTCTCCCCGTGGATGACCAGCACGGCGGAGCGAATCTCATCCGCATAGCACAGAATGGGCTGGTTGAGGAAGGACATACAGCCGGTCTTGTTCCAGCCGCCGTTGGAGTTGAGGGACCGGGGGTGGTAGCCTCTGGCGGTCTTGTAGTAGGCGTAGTAATCCTTCACAAAGAAGGGGGCGTCATCGGGCAGGGGGTCCACCACGCCGCCGCCCAGCTCATAACTGCCGCTCTTGTAGTCGGCGGTGCGTTGGGCGTTCAGGGCTTTCCGCTTTTCATAGCGGGCGTCGGCGCTGTCCTCGGCGTCAAAGTAGCCCTTGGCGTTGACCCGGCTCATGTCGTACATGGTGGAGGCCACGGCGGCCTTGATCCGGGTGTCCAGCGCCGCCGCGTTCAGGGCCATGCCGCCCCAGCCGCAGATGCCGATGATGCCGATCTTCTCAGGGTCCACGTCGTCCTGCACCGAGAGAAAGTCCACAGCCGCCTGAAAGTCCTCGGTGTTGATGTCGGGAGAGGCCATGTAGCGGGGCGTGCCGCCGCTCTCGCCGGTAAAGGAGGGGTCAAAGGCGATGGTCAGGAACCCCCGTTCCGCCATGGCCTGGGCGTACAGTCCGGAGCACTGCTCCTTCACCGCCCCAAAGGGGCCGCACACGGCGATGGCGGCCAGCTTGCCCGCTGCGCCCTTGGGTTGGTACAGGTCCGCCGCCAGGGTGATGCCGTAGCGGTTGCGGAACGTCACCTTGCGGTGCTCCACCTTGTCGCTCTGGGGGAAAGTTTTGTCCCATTCAGCCGTCAATTTCAATTCCATATGCGTTCCCGTCCTTTCAAAATCGAGAGGGTTTCTTCCCTTGTTTGTTCATTTGATAAACCAAGTAGTCCAAGCAGTCCAGCTTCTTCTGCTCAGCGTGGCAGCAATCCAGCAGGCGCTTCCGGTGTTTGGCAAGGAGCGCCAGCCCTTCTTCTCTGTTTCCCTGCTCGACTAGCGTCATAAATTGCTCGATCATCTCCAGATCACATCCGGCATCCGAGAGGTTTTCACGCAGAATACCCCGGGTGTCCGCGATATGCGGCATAGGACCACCTCCTGATGATTTGATTATATTTTCCCCCTCTCAAAATAGCAAATACTCGTTTTCTATTTCATGTTATTCTTGAATGGAATAACATGGACTGCTATACTGTCCTTAGGAGGCGGTCATATGGAACTTCGGGTTTTGCGCTATTTTCTGGAAGTGGCCCGTGAGGGGAGCGTCACGCGGGCGGCGGAGCGGCTGCACATCTCCCAGCCCACCCTTTCCAAGCAGCTTAAGGATCTGGAGGGGGAACTGGGCAAGAAGCTCTTTGTCCGGGGCAGCCATGACGTGAAACTGACCGATGAGGGGATGCTGCTCCGCAAACGGGCGGAGGATATCCTGAACATGGCGGACAAGACGCTGGATGAGTTCAAGTCCTTGGGCGAGTTCACCGGCGGGGATATTTGGGTGGGCTGCGCCGAGTCCGACGGCATCAAGCACCTGGCCCGGTGTTACATGGCCCTGTTGGAGCGGTATCCCGGCCTGCGGCTCCACCTGCAAAGCGGCAATTCCGCCGACGTGACCGAGCGGCTGGACCGGGGGCTTTTGGATTTCGCCATCATCGTCCATGAGGTAGACCTGTCCAAGTACAATTATCTGGAGCTGCCCGCCACCGACCGCTACGGGGTCCTTATGCGAAAGGACAGCCCCCTTGCGGGTAAGGAGGCTGTCCGGGTGGATGATCTATTGGATCTGCCCTTGATCTGTTCCCGCCAGGGCATCACGGAGGATTACCCCAAGGTGTTTCAAGAGAAGATGGACGCCCTTCGCATCGTCGCCACCTTCAATCTGGCCTACAACGCCAGCGTCCTGGTGCGGGAGGGAGTGGGCTACGCCCTCACCTTCGACAAGCTGGCGGATACCAGTCCGGAGAGCGAGTTGACTTTCCGCCCCCTGACGCCGCCGCTGGAAACGAAGATGTATATGATCTGGAAAAAGTACCAGGTCTTTTCCCCCGCGGCGGAGGTTCTGCTGGAGGAGGTGCGGGAGCAGTTCGGCCGGGTGTAACGCGCAGCCGATACGCTTTGATAGGGCGCGGCAGATCAGAACCGGGGCAACACAAAGGCAAAGCCGCTCCTCGTTTATGGCTCATACCATAGGCGGGGAGCGGCTTTCTTGACCACATGACCTGCCAAGGACGGCCATGGGAACAACGGGACCCGCTTCTGAGAAGTGCCAAAGAGCAAGGACAATGGAAATAGCCGTTTTGCAGCTCATTGCGTGACTTCTAGACCGCGCGGGACCATCAAAGCCTTGCGGCGAATGGATGGCGGGCTTTGAACTTTACAGCCTGTGCAGAATAGACCCGCTCCACAACAGAAGCGGCCTTTCCGATAGGATTGCAAAGCCATGGCGGAGGTGGCGTGACCTGCGGCCTCCTGTACCAACTGAATGTCTCTAATCGGTGACCGAATGCAGAACCCCCTTGGAGAACAGTGTCTCCAAGGGGGTTCCTGATAACCGGCTGTTTTCTTACAGAGCGCAGGAAGCAACGGCCGTGTGGCCTTCCGGAAGCTGAAGCTGTTCGTCATCCGCAAAGCTCCAGGTGATTTTGCCGGCCCACTGGGAGGCTACACTGGCGAAGTGCAGCAGCACGATACCCAGATCCAGCTTGCCGTCAATTTCCGTAGTGTAGCTGTCAGGCTTTCGCACCAGAATGAGCTTGCCGTCGCGGATCACGAAGCCATAGGGCTGTCTGTTCAGATAGCTGGGGGAGAGGCTGGCGGCATAGAATGCCTCCCACAGCATGTCATCGTAGAAGCCGATGAACTCATCCACGCCATCACGGTTTCCCCAGGTGTTCATAAACACCATATCATGGATGCTGTTCTTCGGCGCGAAGTACTGCCGCTGCGCACAGATATCCACATTGGACATGCTCAGAATATTCAAGCGCAGGCGCTTGGTGGTCTTTGCGCCATAGCCGAAAGCGACGATGGCGGCTACATCCATATCGGAGGTGATATGCAGCGCCAGCTTCACCTGTGCGCTGTCGGTGAAGGTAAGCCAGCAGCAGCTCAGATTCATATCGGTCAGCTTCAGGATCAGATCCTCCATGATGTAACCGGCGTTTTCACCCGCGTGGGGATCTTGGGCGGACAGCAGGACCAGATACTGCGGCGCGCCAATCAAAAAGGACTGGTAGCCCGCGGCGCCGAGCAGAGCCTCGCCGGCATCTTCGCCGAAAACACGCAGCTCCGTTTTCAAATCAGGGATCAGGCGCTGGCAGGACTTCTGATGATATGCCGTGATCTCCGCCAGTACGTCTGCGGAAACCTTCTGATCCGTAAACTCACGGACGGATTTTCTGTTTTGAATCAATGCGCTGTAATTCATAAGAAACCTCCTAAAGTTGAATAAAGAAATGGGGGTTTGTCCGTTGTTTTGTGACTGCGGATTATTGCACCTCAGAGAACTCGTCCTTGCCGACGCTGCAAAGGGGGCAGACAAAGTCGTCGGGGAGGGCGTCGAACTTCGTGCCGGGAGCAATGCCGTTATCGGGGTCGCCCAGGGCCTCGTCATAGATCCAGCCGCAAACGTCGCATACATACTTTTTCATCGTTTTTATCTCCTCATCATAGTGTGGCATTTATGGAATCTTTCTGCTTTCTGTCCAACGATTTTGCGCAGTAGAAGTTACAGGTGTTTGAGCGAATGATTTGTTTATAAGTATATTATAATATACTTCTTTGAAAGCACATGTTGCAAAAACGACAGAATACAAAATTTGGAGGGAGTATAAATATATTATATCATATATTATATCATAATCGCAACTACTGGGAAAAACGGGCTTGAGAGGCATCTTCTGACCACGCAGACGGCCGGCGCGGCTCTGCTTTCATGAGGGCGGCATCCGCCCGTGCGGATGCCGCCCCGGCTTCCCCAAAAGATAGACAAAATTAAAAATTCGTCTTACACCTGACCGGACTGCGGCAGGCGGCTCACGCCCCGCCGCCCTTTTGGGGGACCGTGTGCGGACATTGGCTCAAAAGCTGCAAAAATCCTCAAATCCTGCAGGATTTCAGTACAGTTTTTTCTTACAAAATTTGGGGGAAAGCTCTTGCACCGGGAACCGGAGTGTGGTATATTTCATATAGCTATATTAGGAACATATTTGTAACTTTGCCTGTCGGAGATAGACAAAATTTTAATTTCGTCTATCGCGGCGCGGGGCGGAATATGGATGAGTGGATGACATTGGCAAAGGGAAGAACTCCGCATCCCTAAAGTGGGATGTTCGTATGTGTCGGCTGGGTGAAAAAGGAGGAAAATTTGCAAGAACGAAGCAGCGGATAAAGCATTTTCTCTCGGCACATTGACCATGTTTGTTGGAACGCTTCCGGCCAATGCGCTGACAGCAGCGGCTGCGGCAGACCCCGCCTATGACGCGGTGCCTGCGGTGGACGCTCCCGAAGCATGAACCACATAAGCGGGCCTGCATCTATGGAGGGAAGGCCTGAAATGATGCGGGATTCTTCAAAATCAGAACCGATCCGTGGAACAGGATGAGAGAGGGATTGTAACTATGAATAAACTAGAAAAACTGGTACCAGCGGCAGTCGCAGGTTTGGTCATCGCCAGCGCGGGCACCATGGAGGCCCAAGCTGTGGAAAATGTGGACCCCAACACCCCGGACGACATCAACACGGTGGATCAGCAGAAGGAGACCGCCGCCCCTTCCACGGAGATCAAGTCGGCCGTCGGCACGCCCGAGACCGACCCGCAGACCGGGGCCACGACCACCGACATGACCGTCAATCCTGACACGAAGGAGACGGAGGACGGCGCGGTCGAGACGACCGATGACGGCAGCGTCACGAAGGTGGAGAGCCCCGCGCCCACCGGCCAGCAGCCCGAGGCCGAGCACACCACCGGCCAGACCACCGAAACCAAGGAGGACGGCAGCACCGTCCAGACCACCGTGACCGAAAAGACCGAGGTCAACGAGGACGGCAGCGCCACCACCACCGAGACCACCACCACGGTCACCACCGGCACCAACGAGAACGGCGACACGGTCCAGACCACCCAGACCTCCACCACCGAGACCACCACCTCCAGCTCCACCACCGATGTCACCGGCCAGGTCACGTCTGATCCCGTCACCGGCGGACTGACCGAAGAGGAGCAGACGGAGCAGGGTGGTGCCCTCACTGCGGGACTCGGCGACAAAAACCTGTCCGACCTCGAGGAGAATCAAGAGGTCGGCGGCTTTACAGTGAAGGAGAAGAAGGAAAACGAGTCTAAGCCCGACGAAAAAACCACGGTCAAAACCACCACCGTCACCTTTGAGAAGGTCGTGGAGGAACAGGGCGAGGAAGGAAGCGCGCCTTTGAGCTCCAGCGAGCTGGGCGTGATCCTGGGCGTGACGCTGAACGAGCACCGGGACGAGCAAGGCGCTGTCTACTACACTTACGTCAAAGACGGCGCTGACGTGACCGTTCGGGTGACCAGCGACAAGAGCAGCGAGAGCTCCACCACCACCTACAGCATCCAGGTCAGCCAGACCACCACCACGGTGGCCGCGGAGGACAAGGAGGATAACGTCCAGATCCAGACCGGCGGCGTCATCATCTATGACAGTACGAACACCGGCGATGCCGCGAAGATCGAGGCGCTTTTCAGCAACTCCACGGTCACCGAAAACCCGGACGGCACAAAGACGGTGGTCAAGGACGGCCAGACCTATACCGTCAAATATGAGGACCTGACGGACGGTGAGATCGCGAAACTGAGCAATGCGCAGCTTTTTGAACTGCTGCCCGACACCGGCTATGAGTATCATGAGACCGACGGCAAGATCTACAAGATCGTTGACGGGGAGAAATATGAGCTGACCCTTGCGGAGACCCAGAGCGCGCTGGTCAAGAAGGCCGTGAAGGTGACCGTGACAGTGCCTGATCCCCATGGCGATAAAGAGAACCACGACGCGACGCAGGCGGAAAAGGACCAGGCCGCGGCGGATGCCACGAATAAGGCGGTCATCGACGCGGCGCTGACGGCGATCAAGGCGGACGAAGTCACTGTGGCCGGAGTGGAACAGACTGATGAGGCGTATAAGGCGTATATCAAGACGCTTCTTCAGCCGAGCGATTCCGGCGACAGCTGGACGGTGGCCGTGACAGGGACCGACGGCAGGACCTATACCTATACCGTTCAGGCCAAGGAGACCACCGACGGCGGAGAGACTCCCTGGACCGTGAATAAGGAAGTCGCGGGCGTTGATCCCGAGACGATCGCCGGCGGCACGACCCACACCGTCAACGGCAGCGCCTATGTCAGCGGCGAGACCGTGGTGTGGAGCGGCAGCGAGGACCCCAGCAAGACGTATGAGGCTTACTTTACGTACACTGACGAAGGGGGCGTTGATATCAACGTCACCACCCATGAGGGGGCTCAGTTTGACGGCGCAACGGTCAAGACTGTCGTTGTAAATGGCAATGTTACCACAATAACCACCGAGGGCACGGGCAAGGACAAGAACGGCAACGATACCATCACCACCAAGGTCTACACCTTCACCACCGGCGTGCCATTGACTCCCCAGGAAATGGATGCGTTCTTGGAAAATCAGGACGCCGCGGGCGCTGAACTCGAGGGCCTGACCAAGGTCACCTGGACCATTGATGTGAAAACCGAAGTCACAGCGCCGGAAGGTAAAGAAGTCGAGACCATCATCAAGGTGGACGGCCTGACGCAGGCTGCGGACGGCGGCTATGACTATCGGGACGGCAGCAAGACGATCCACTTCAATAAGGGCGAGACGAGCCACACCGAAGGCGACACCACCTACACCATCGAGACCACGGAGACCACTTTGAAAGAGGCCGAGGTCCAGGCAATGGTCAAGGAGCAGTATGGCCTCGGTGACGGCGTTACCGTAACGGTGGATACTGCCAAGAAGACCGCTACCTATGTCCAGGACGGCAAGACCATCACTGTGGAGTACAAGAACCCGAAGACGCTCACCGTGGGAGTGTCCAAACACGCAGTTAAAGGAAGTCAAAGAGAGAAAATGGCACAGCAATCCCTGGATGTTTGGAGCGAT
>NZ_CANRMB010000024.1 GCF_947631635.1 uncultured Dysosmobacter sp. | reverse complement strand
CATTTCTTCCATGCCTCTTTTGTCTGTTTCCTCATATCCCTTATTATATCATCAAATCTTTATTTTGGACACTCCCGGGGCATTCCGTAAAAAAATGCAAAAAACGGAGAGGCGCGGCCTCTCCGTTTCCATCGCTGCCAGATCAGATTCCCAGCTTGGCCCTCAGGGCGGCGATCATCCCCTGATACTCCCCGTCACTCAGCAGGACGGGCTCGGGATTGGTGATGGCAAAGGCGCCGCCGAACTCAAAGCCGCCCTCGTACTTGGGGACGATGTGGAAATGCAGATGGGGATTGGTGTCGCCGAAGGACCCCAGGTTGATCTTGGTGCAGCCCCACAGCTCCTTGACGGCGCCGGCGGCCCGGGCCAGATCGTCGGCGTAGTCCGCCAGCTCCTGGGGCGTGCACTCGCACAGCTCCTTCTTGTGGTCCTTCAGAGCCAGGGCACAGCGGCCCTTGTGGGCCTGGTCCTTGAATAAGTAGAGAACACCGGCCTTCATCTCGCCGACCTTGAACATAATGGCCTCCCGGCCCTCGTGATGCTCGTCACAGTAAAAGCAGCCCATGGGTGATATCCTCCTGTCAAGATCCGGGAACCGTCCCGTTTTCCATACCATACAACCATCGGCGGTTTCCGTCAAGAGGAAGAGGCAAACCCAGCAGCCCTGAATCGGCGGAAACGCCTTGCCAGGGACGCTGTAAAAATGGTATCATGGAGAAAACACTGGAAATGGAGGCTGCGCCTATGCGGTGGAAGACCGTCCTTTTGGCCGCTTTATCTGCGGCGCTTTTAGCCGGATGCGGCGGACAAGTCGCGAGGGAGCCTGCTGAACAGGAGGCTGTGCCGCTCCAGAGGGAACCGGCGGCCCAGGAGCCAGCGGCGGAGACGCCGGAGAATGAAAATGCTCTGCCGCAGATGGCGGACGGCCTACCGGACTGGGCAGAGGCATATTTTATACAGGCGCTGGCCCATGAGACGGAAGTCCCGGAGGCGGAGTATGCGCTGATCGATCTGACCGGCGGAGAGATCCCGGCCCTGGCGGCGGGACACAGCGGATATGAAGCCAGTTTGTATCAGTACGGCGGCGGGGAGCTTCACACACTGATGGATCACTGGCCCTATGGCACCTGCGGGAATGGCGGCTATGCGTATCTGCCGGGGCGGAGCGTCATCCGCAATTACAGTACGGGTTCAGCAGGAGCGATCCTCTACACCAGCTATCATCGCGTGACGGCAGATTGGGGTCTGGAGGGCTACACTCTGGAGCTTTGGAACTTCCAGGACCAGAACCAGAACGGTGTGCTGGATGAAGAGGAAACAGAGACACTGGGGCAGACGGCCTATTACTACTATGACCCGGGAAAGCTGCCCCTCACCGCGGAGGAATATGACAGCTATGCCATCGGCGGGAAATTTGACTACGAGGAAATTCGCGGCGGCAAGTGCTGCCGGGAATTTTTAGAGGAATTGAACGGCCTGACGGTCAAAAACAACGAGGAGGACCTTTCATGAAACTGGGATTGGTAACAGACTGCCTGGCGGATAAGACGCTGAAGGAAGCGGCTCAAATCTGTAGTTCACTGGGGCTGGAACAGGTGGAGCTGGGCTGCGGCAACTGGTCGCCCGCGCCCCACATCGATCTGGATGCTCTGATATCGGACACCGGAAAACGGCGGGAGCTGACGGATACCCTGGCGGCTCACGGCCTCTCCATCTCCGCGCTGAACTGCTCCGGCAACCCCCTGTTCCCCGGTGAAAAGGGTGCGCGGGACCGGGCCGTCATGGAAAAGACCTTTCTTCTGGCGGAACAGCTGGGCTTAAAGACCGTGGTGATGATGAGCGGCCTGCCCGGCGGCTGTCCCGGCGACGCCATGCCAAACTGGGTGGTGTCCTCCTGGCCGCCCGAGACCCAGGAGATTTTGGACTACCAGTGGGGCGTGGCCATCCCGGCGTGGGAGAAGATCGCAGAGCAGGCCAACCGCCATGGTGTGGAACGGCTGGCGCTGGAATTCCACGGCTGGCAGCTGGTGTATAATGTGGAGACCTTCCGCCGCCTGCGGAGCGCGGTGGGCAGCATTGTGGGTGTCAACCTGGACCCCAGCCACCTGTTCTGGATGGGCGGAGACCCCCTGGCCATTGCCAGAGAGCTGGCGGGGTGCATCTACCATGTCCACATCAAGGATGTCCGCCTGGAACCCGCCGCGGGGGCCAACACCCTGCTGGACACCAAGGGCGTGCTGGAATTCGCCGCCCGCTCCTGGAACTATGTCACCCCCGGCTCCGGCCACGGGGAGGACTGGTGGCGACGGTTCTTGGCGGCCCTGGGGGATGTGGGGTACGACGGTCCGTTGAGCATCGAGCAGGAGGACTACACCATTCCCACCATGGATGCGCTGCGCCAGGGCGCGGCGCTGATGCGGCGGATATTGGCATCGTGAACCGCCGCTTTTTATATAGTCAATCAACCCGAAAAATCGCAAGGGACGGTAGCGCTTTTGCTGCCGTCCCTCCGCTGTCTGTCTGGAAAACCGGGCGGGGCTGTCGGCGGCGGGCAAAGCCCGCTCATCTTGGCCGTTGACCGGCTTGGC
Organism: uncultured Dysosmobacter sp.; assembly: GCF_947631635.1. Taxonomy (GTDB): domain Bacteria; phylum Bacillota; class Clostridia; order Oscillospirales; family Oscillospiraceae; genus Oscillibacter. Next base: position 50,564 of record NZ_CANRMB010000024.1, on the reverse strand, counting down.
CGGGTCTGCTATTCCCTCGGCAAGCTGGAATTCCATTCTCCGCCCGTCAGCCCTTCAGCTTGCATTCGTATCACATAAAATACCCGCACCCAATCCAGCTCCTGTTCCATCGTTTCCGCCAGGGCAAGCAGCCGTCTCTTTCCCAGCCGCCGGTCAAGCAGGGCAAAAATGCGGACCAATGGGTTTTCACATGCAAGGCTTTTCTCGATGCTCTGGTTGTCGAAGATGTGGAACGCCTCATAGAGCGTCCAGTTGTCAAAGCATCCGGCCCGCAGGGCGCCCATATGGGCAAGCTGGAAGGTCCTTCGCGGCGTGTCCTCTTCGGGGATCCTCTCTTTTATTTCCTGATACCTTGTCCAGTATTTTTCCGCATAGGCGTAATAGTTGCTCCGGAGCACTTCAACACCGTCCAGCAGGATCGCGGCGCGTCCCTCATGGTCGTCGCTTTTGCTGTAACTGACTGCGTAATACCGGATATGTCCCCGCAGGGAAGGACACAGATAATCTTTTTCCAGCTTATTTCGTATCCCGCTCCAAGTGGATACTCTTTCTGATCCCATGCCGTCACTCCCCCTAATCCCCCATTTGCCCCATGGTAATTTGAGTTAAGTATATCATATTTCGAATGTTTTTCCAGGTATTTCCCCCCTCGATTTTTACGGAACAAGGGGTCTGCTGTTTTATGGCACATGCGCATTTCAGGCTGACAGCACACAGGCCGGGCAGAAGAGTGAAAGGCGCACAGCCATCTCGGCTGTGCGCCTTTCACTCTCACTATGATCCGATCACTTGAAACGTGGTCAATTTCCTTTTCAAGCTTCACAGCGGGCGATATCATTTACCATACGCCGCACGTCTTGCCGGCAGAGAGGCCCTTGGCCCCGGCAGGATATGCTCCCTGCGGTAGATCTCCCGCAGATGCTCTCCCACGGCCTCCAGGCTCCGCGCCTCCGCCACCTTTCGCCCCTCCGCAGTCAGATCCGGCAGGGAACCGTCCAGCAGACCCATTACGTTTCGTTGAAATCCATCCAGGTTCGACGATTTGTATATATTTTCTCCATGCCTGAGCCACCTCTGATACACCGGAATGTCCCGCACCACGGTGGGGATCCCGCAGGCAAGGGCCTCCAGCACCACGATGCCCTCCGTCTCCTCATGGCTCATAAAGGCGAACACGTCCGCGCCGCAATATGCCTCCCGCAGCCGCTCCCGGTCCACAAAGCCGGGGAACCGCACATTGGCCGGAGCCGCCGCCATGGCCACCCGGGTCCCGGCGGGGAGCAGGCGGGGGTCTGTCCATCCAAACCAGAGGAAGCGGACGTCCGGCATCCTCCCGGCCAGTTCCAGGAAGTCCGGCAGGCCCTTTCGGGCGATGGTGTGGCCCACGGAGATCACGCACCGCTCCCCCTCCTTCATGCCGTACCGCCTGCGGAAGGAGGCCCGCAGGGACGGGTCCGGATGGAACCAGGTAGTATCGACGCCGTTGGAGATGCTGTATACCGGCGGCTTCAGGCCGTAGCCCGTCAGCAGGTCCCGGGCGTATTCCGTGGGCGTCAGCACCACGTCGCCCAGACCGTAGCAAAAGGTGATCCACCGCCGGAACAGCGGCGCCAGCAGGTCGGAGCCCCGGAAGGAGCGGCGGAAATCCTCCTTGGTGGAGTGGCCGTACCAGATCACCTTCCGCCCCCGCAGACGGGCCGCCAGCGCCGCCGCCACGGAATCCGGCAGGACGGTATTGATATGGACGGCGGACACATCCGCTGTCCAGCGGTCCGTGACGGGGATCTTTGCCCGGCGGAGGCACGCCTCCTGCTGGCGGATGGCCTGTCCCACGCCGCTTTTGCCCACCAGCTTTTCGCCGCCGCGATAGATGTAGATGCGCATATTGGTCTCCTTATCCGATGAAGCGATTCCAAACCACTGTCAGCCCCAGGCTGTACAGGGCGATGGCAAAGGGCTTGCCCAGTAAAATGATGGCGGTGTAGCGCCGCCAGGTCATATCCGTGGTCCCCGCCAGATAGCACAGGAAGTCGTCCGGCGCCACCGGCAGAAAGATCGCCAGGGCGAACAGCCGGGCAAAGCGGTCCCGCTCCTCAGACCAGCGGCTGTACTTTTCAATGGTCTTTTCCGAAAACAGCAGGGACAGCAGGGGCTTGCCGCAGTTCCGCGCCACGCCGAAGGCCAGCAGGGAACCGGCGCAGATCCCCACATAGTTATAGGCAAAGCCCCACACCGGGCCAAACAGCAAAACGCCAGCCAGGCACCCCAGCCCGCCGGGCAGGATCGGCACCACCACCTGCACCGCCTGGAACACGGTGAACAGCAGCGCACCCGCCATGCCAAAGCTGGACACCAGCGCCTGCAGCCGCTCCTGAGAGGTCAGCACGCCTGTCCTCCAGCCCCAGACGGCCACCAGCACGCACAGGGAAAACCCGATGAGAGACATTGCCCGCAGGACCGTTCTTTCCACCGGCCTGCTCATGCGGGGACCGCCTTTCCCCGCCCGCTGCGGCGGGCGATCTGCGCCTGATACACGGCCTCCACGCTCTCGGCGAACCGCTCCGCGGAAAACGCCTGGGCGGACCGCCGGGCATTTTCAGACAGCTGCTTCCGGCGGTGGGGCTGGGCCAGGAAGCTGTCCAATTTTTTCTGAAAATCCGCCGCGTCCCGATACTGCCAGCCGTTCTCACCGTCCCGGATGACGTTGGTCAGGCAGGGGTCCATCCGGCACAGGGCCGGGACCCCGGCGGCCAGGGCCTCCACATAGGTCAGGCCCTGGGTCTCACTGGTGGAAGCGCTGACGAACAGGTCCCCCAGCTGATACCAGTCCGCCACCTGCTCCGGCGGCACCATCCCGGCAAACACCACGTCCGGCGCCGAGAGGCCCAGCGCCGCGGCAGCCCCCTCCAGCCGGGAGCGGTCCGGGCCGTCTCCCACCAAAAGGAGCGTCACGGCGGCGCCGCCCATGGCGGCGCGGATGCGCAGCAGCTCGTCGATATTCTTCTCCTCCGCCAACCGTCCCACAGACACCAGCACCAGGCGGTCCTGGGGAATATCCAGGCTGGCCCGCAGCACCGCCATCCGCCAGGGGTCCGGCTCTCTGCCGAACCGCCGCAAATCGATGCCGGAGGGCACCACGAACACCGGCTTCTCCACCCCGTAATTCTTCAGCAGGAGCCGCACCTTTCCCGTGGGGGCGATCAGGCAGTCCGTCTGTCCCGCCACCCAGCGGGAGAACACCGCCACCGCCTTTTTCCCAAAGCGGACGCTGGGAGAAAAATAGTGGGTGTAATCCTCATAGACCGTGTGGTAGGTGTGCACCAGCGGGATCTCCAGCTCCTCCGCGATGCGGCGGGCCAGGAAAAAGGTGGAGAATTCACACTGGGAGTGGACCACATCCGGCCCCCAGGCCACCAGCTCCCGCACCCATCCGCCCGCCAGAGCTGTCCGCAGGCGGGCGCCGGGATATATCAGTCCCGCGGCCACGGAGCCCAGATAGGTCACGCCGTCCTTCTCCCAGGAGCGTGTGGTCTGGGACAGGGTGAGCACCCGGACCTCATGGCCCCGGGCCTCCAGCTCCCGCCGCAGGTTCTTCACCGAGGTGACCACGCCGTTCACAGCGGGACTGTACCAATCGGAAGTGATCAAAATTTTCATCGGCTGTTCCTCGTTTCTTGCCATCTGTTTATCATACGATATTGCCGCGGGGATTTCTTCAAACTCCAGCTTGATTTTTAACTGTATTAACTATAATAGTACAGTTAATACAGATTGTCAAGCCCCGTGTCGCCGCTCTTTCTGTTTCCAATCTTATGCCAACTACTATGTATTGTCAAGTACTAATTTATACCTAGTAATGGCATCCCGCACAGGCACCTGGCTTTCAGGCGCTGTACAGGCGTTTTCGTTACATCTGCAAAATTTCCGACGGTCCGGCCGCTGCCGCGCCGCCCACGATCCGGTCATAGGTCCGGGCCGTCAGTCCAAACACCAGGGCGTAGATAGCGCCGAACACCAGCAGGCTCCCCGCCGTGCAGGCGGCGAACAGTCCCACATTGTCAAGGCCGAACAGCTCCAGAATGCGGCACAGCATCTGGAACGCCGCCAGGATATGCAGGCCCGCCGCCCCCAGGGGCAGGAAGAACACCAGCAGGATCTGGCTGTGGATGGAGGCCCGCACCTCCCGGCCGCTCATGCCCACCTGCCGCATGATCTGATAGCGCCGCTGGTCCTCATAGCCCTCGGAGATCTGCTTGTAATAGATGATGAGCACCGTCGCCAGCAGAAACAGCAGGCCCAGGAACAGCCCCAGGAACAAAAAGCCGCCGTACATGGCATAGAGGTCCTGGGCATTGTCCTGGCGGCTCTCCACCCGGAACACCCCGCCGGATGCCTCCTTCAGCGCATCGGCGCAGGCCAGCTTTTCCGTTTCCGTGCCCTTTAGATCGATCTGGACCCGGAACTGCCGGCGGAGATTTCCCTCCGGTGCCAGGGCCGCGATGCGCTCCAGCGTTCCGCTGCCCGCCACCAGCCCCAGCACTCCGCCGTCCCCTGAGATGATCACGGAATCGCTGTGGTCCACAAAGGCGGCCAGCCGCTCCCGCACCTGAAACGCCTGGTCCTGGATATAGAAAATATCCGGCAGGGCGATGCCCTCGGCATAGGCCAGGACCTCGCCGTCAGCCAGGCTGGTCTCCCGCCCGGTGAGGCGGCTGTAATCCTCCGCCGCTATCAGCTCCACCCGGGTATATACCCCCTCGCCGGGCTGGAAGGCGAGGGTGTTGCCGCCGTAGTTTCCCGTGGCGAAGCACCGGATGTACCAATTCAGCTGCTCCGCGCTCTCCGCCGTTATGGCCCGGACCTGTTCCAGCGTCTCCTCAGGCGTCTCATCGGGCGTCTCCAGCGTCTGGATGGCCTCCACATCGTGCGGATACATCCGCGCCAATGCATCCTCCATGCCCAGGTACAGGCACATGGTTCCGGACACCGTCACCAGCACCATGGAGGCCAGGATGCAGATGTTGGCAAGGCCCACGGCGTTCTGCTTCATCCGGTACAGCAGGCCGGATACCGCAGTGAAGTGCTTTGTCTGGTAGTAAAAGCCCGGATCTGCCCGCAGGCGCTTCAAAAGGGCGATGGAACCGGCGGTGAACAGGCAGTAGGTCCCGATCATCACCAGGAACACCGCCAGGAAAAACTTCACCAGCGCCTGCACCGGGTCCCTGGTGGTCAGGGCGATGAGATAACCGGCGCCCAGCGTCAAAACGCCCACAGCCGCCAACAGCCGCTTCGTCTTGGGCTCCCGCTCGCCGGCCGCGCTGCTGTGGAGCAGCTCGATGGGCCTGGCGCGGCCCAGCCGGACGAGGTTGCACGCCAGTGTCAGGACGAACAGGCCGCCGAACAGCGCCGCCGTCTCCGCGATGCCCTTTCCGCTGACGGAAAATCCGAATGCCACCGGCAGCCGCACCAGCCTGACGATCAGGCCCAGGATCAGCCGGGACAGCAGGATGCCGCCCCAAATGCCTCCGGCGATGGTGGCGGCGGCGCACATCAGCGTCTCCCAGAGCATCATGCGGGCGATGTGGCGCTTCTCCAGGCCCAGGATGTTGTAGAGTCCCAGCTCCCGCTGCCGCCGCTTCATGACAAAGCTGTTGGCATACAGCAGGATGACCACGGAAAACAGCGACACCACCACACAGCCGATGGACATCATGGCCTGCAAATAGGCGGCGCCCCGCACGGTGTTGATGACCTCGTTCCAGGTCAGAAACCGGAGGATATAATACATGGCGGCCACAGCGCCGCAGGAGAGCAGATACGGCCCGTAAAACCGGCTGTTCCGCGCCAGATTCACCAGGGCCAGCCGTGGGAAAAAGCCGGTGTTACGCATGGGCGGCACCTCCCTGGGGCAGCTCCGTCAGCGTCTGGGAGATCCGGCGGAACTGGCTCTCACGGCTCTCTCCGCCCCGCTCCAGCTGGTGGTAGACACGGCCGTCCCGCAGAAACAGCACCCGCCCCGCGTGGCTGGCGGCTTTGACGCTGTGGGTCACCATCAAAATGGTCTGCCCCGCCTGGTTGATTTCTCCGAACAGCTCCAGCAGGCTGTCGGCCGCCCGGGAGTCCAGCGCGCCGGTGGGTTCATCCGCCAGCACCAGCTGCGGGTCGGTGACCAGCGCCCGGGCCACCGCCGCCCGCTGCTTCTGCCCGCCGGAGACCTCATAGGGGTACTTGTCCAGCAGCTCCGCGATGCCCAGCCGGTCCGCAATGGGCCGCAGCTTTCGGACCATCTCGCCGTGGCTCTTCCCCGCCAGGACCAGCGGCAGGAAAATGTTGTCCCGGAGGGAGAAGGTGTCCAGCAGGTTGAAGTCCTGGAACACAAAGCCCAGGTGCGCCCGCCGGAACGCTGCCAGGTCCCGCTCCCGGACTTTGGACAGGGCCTTGCCGTTCAGCAGCACCTCTCCGGCGGTGGGGCGGTCCAGCGCCGCCAGGATGTTCAGCAGGGTGGTCTTGCCAGAGCCGGACTCGCCCATGATGGCCACATACTCCCCCGGCCCCACGGAGAAGGCCACATCGGCCAGGGCCTGGACCTGGCTGCCGCCGAAACGGGTGGTGTATACCTTTTGCAGATGCTGTACCTCCAGCAGTGACATGACGGATTCCTCCTTGATTTTTGTATTGTTGCATTAGTGTATTAGTTGTATAATACAAATAACACCTGAAACAGGATTTGTCAAGGGGAAACAGAAAAAAAGAGGATGGAGGGCATCCCTCCATCCTCTTTTTTCCGGCATTCACTGGGGGTCCTGAATGATGAACGTCTTGCTGCCGCCTTCCTCCACCTCTGTAACGGAGAAGTCCGGGGACCTGCCCTCCGCCAATTCCTCGTCGGTGATGGGCTCCGCCGGAATGCCCACAGACTGGACAAAGGACTCCGCCGCCGCAGGGTCGGCCTTGCTCTCATCCAAGGGCATGGTGAACATGACGCCCACCACACCGTCACGCATAGAGATCGCGCCATCCTTGGTCATGGAGAACAGGTCCACGGAGGGCGTGCTGCCCTCATAGACGGCAAAGTACACCCTGTGGTCGGCGAACATCTCCAGATTGCGGGTGTCGAACAGGTGATAGGCCACGCCGTCCCGGAGGAAGGACATCTGCCCGCCACCCAAAGTCCAGGCGTTGACGGCGCTGACATGGTAGCCCTCCACCAGCGGTGTGTAGGTCAGGTCCGGATAATCCTGCAGGGGTTCTCCGTCGGTGCGGGCCACATGGTATACGGCATACGTGCGGTCGCTGATGATCTCGCCATTGTACTCAGCGGCCTCCCTGCTCAGATCCGCACCGGAGACCATGCCGTCCATGGTGACGGTGTACTCCCCCACCTCGGCGGATTCGTTGATGGCTATGGCGCTTTCGCTCTGGAACGCGGCGGCCAGGGCCGGCTCCTGCGCCTCCTCCGCCACGTCGGCAGGGGACAGGAACAGCACAGCGGCGGACACGGACACGGCCAGAGCGGCCACGGACGCGGCGATCAGCACCGCCATTTTCTTGGTTGTTTGAATTGCATCATCGGTTTCTCCTTTTCCAGTTCACGGGCGCGCCGGCGCAGCAGGGCTTCGGTCCGGGACTGGAAGTCCGGTGAAAAGGAGAGCTCGTCAAAGGCCTTGCGGTATTCCTCGTGGTTCATCATACTTCCTCCTTCAGCATCTGCCGCAGCCGCTCCCGGCCACGGGCCAGCCGGGTGCCCACCGTGGGGGCGGGCAGGCCCAGCATGGCTGCGATCTCTTTGATGGAATAGCCCTCGTAATAATAGAGGTGGATGACCGCGCTGTACTTCTCCGGCAGGCCGCGCACGGCGGCCAGCAGGTCGCTCCCCCGCTCTGGTGCGGCGGCCTGAGCCGCTTCCTCCAGGGGCACGTTCCGCCTTTCCGCCAGACGCCGGATATCGCTGGCGCGGTGAAGGGTGGTTCGGATCAGCCATGCCTTCTCATGCTCCGCGTCCCGGAACACGGGCCGGACCGTCAGCAGCTTCAAAAAGGTCTCCTGCACGGCGTCCTCCGCGTCGGCGGCCGTGTCCAGCCGGGTGCTGGCCAGCCGCAGCAGCATGGAGCTGTATGTCTCTACCACACGGCAGATGGTCTCATCGGTACCAAATGGAACCACGTTCCTCACTCCCTTCACCCTAAACACGGACCAGGCCCGGGATTTTTTTCATCCCGCCGCAATTTTGCCTCCGCAAAAGGGAACGCCCGCAGATCCAAGGACCTGCGGACAGATGATCTATGGGTGCCTCTTCCGGCGGAACACCAGCGCCAAACTCCCCAAAAGGATGGCAAAGTCCGCCAGATTGAATACATACCGTTTCAGCCGTCCCGGCGCTCTGGGGAACTGCACGTAGTCGTACACCTTCCCCCGCCGCAGCCGCTCCAGCAGATTGCTGCCCCCGCCGCCCAGGATCAGCCCCACGCCCAGCGGGCTCCGCCGCCGCTGGCGCCACAGCAGCCACAGGGCCGCGCAGGAGGCCGCGGGCAGCAGCTTTCTCTCAATGGGCAGGCCGAAAGCCGCCCCCTCGTTCCACAGCGTCAGCAGACGGATGCGGCCTTTGCCCCACGCCGTCTCCCGGCGGCTGCTCCGGTCCAGATACCAGCGGGCGGCGGTACAGGCCCCCAGGATCACCAGCGCCGCGCAGATGGTCAGCATGATATCACCCCTTCTCTTTCGCCGCTTTTTCCATGGCGCTCCGCACCGCGCCGCTCTTTGTTGTCCGGTTGTTCCGCTCCAGCGCCGCGGCGATCTGCCCCTGGACCTGCTCCATCTCCGCGCGGAAGCTGGAGGCGGACATCCGCAGGGCGCCGTGGCCCAGGATGATGAGCTGCTCCGGCCCGTCGGAGGTGGCCACCTTCACCCGATGCTTCCTGCCGATCTCATAGGTGGCTTTTTCGATATAGGCGTCGGCGGTCTCCGCCTCTTTCGTATAGACCACGTGGATGTTGTGGTATTTCTCCACAGAGCCCAGGCCGCCCTTGACCTTGTAGGCGTCAAACACCGCGATGACCACGCACTTCTGATAGCCCTGATAGTTGCAGAGCAGGTCGCACAGGGCCTTGCGGGCGGCGTCCAGATTGTCCCGGGCGATGTCCTTCAGCTCGTCCCAGGCAAAAATAATGTTGTAGCCGTCCACCAGCAGGTATTCCGGCCCGGAGAACTGCTCCCGGATGGAACGCCTCTCCGCCGCCTCCCCCGCCGGGGCCCGTTTGGGCTCTCTGGGCTGGAGAAAGGTCCGCCGCTTGACCGGGCCGTAGGTCCGCTCAAAGATGGCCTGCAATTCCTTGTCCTGTTCAAGGGTCCCCGCGTAGGTGCTGGTCCGCCGGGGCTGGGGCGCTCTCTCCGGCTCCGCTTTTGCCTCCCCCAGCCGCAGGCCGCTGTCCACATGGGCGTGTTGGGGCACCTCGTCCCACTTCACCGTATAGCCCGCCCCATGGCCGCAGAACACGGAGTCCGGCGTGTTGTCCACGTCCCGCTCCGGGTCGTAGCCCATGGCCCCGATGACCTCCGCCGCGTTGGCGCAGGGGCGGTATCCCGCCAGCTGGCACAGCAGGCGGCCCTGGCCCCGGGTGTAGGCCGTGACCTCCCGGGCGTAGTCCCGCAGGGCCGCCACCGGGGCTGAGCCGGTGAGGACGGTCTCCTCCCCCGCGGTCTCCGGCGGCGCCGCCTCGCCGCTCATCCGCTGCAGGTCGCTCATGGCCCGGCCCACCTGCTGGCTGGGCAGCTCCAGACGGAAATCGTACCAGGGCTCCAGCAGGACGCTCTCAGCCTGCATCAGCCCCTGCCGCACCGCCCGGTAGGTGGCCTGGCGGAAGTCGCCGCCCTCGGTGTGCTTTTCGTGGGCGCGGCCGGCCACCAATGTGATCTTCATGTCGGTGATGGGAGAGCCGGTCAGCACGCCCAGGTGGGCTTTTTCCTCCAAATGGGTCAGGATCAGCCGCTGCCAGTTCAGGTCCAGCGTATCCGTGGGGCAGACGCTGTCAAACACCAGGCCGCTGCCCGCCTTGCCGGGCTCCAGCAGGAGATGGACCTCCGCGTAGTGCCGCAGAGGCTCAAAATGCCCGATGCCCTCCACGGCGCCGGCAATGGTCTCCCGGTAGCAGATGGCTCCCGCGCCGAAGGCGACCTCCATGCCGAACCGCTCCCGGACAAGGCGCTGGACGATCTCCAGCTGGACCTCTCCCATCAGCTGGATGTGGATCTCCCGCGCCGCCTCGTTCCAGACGATATGGAGCTGCGGGTCCTCCTCTTCCAGCTGCCGCAGGCGCAGCAGGGCGGTATGGGGATCTGTGCCGTCCGTCAATTCCACCTGATAGGTCAGGACCGGCTCCAGCACCGGCCCCGTCCAGGCGGTCTCAAAGCCCAGGCCCTCGCCGGGGGCAGTGCGGCTCAACCCCGTCACCGCGGTGACCGAGCCAGCCGGAACCTCCTCCACCGTGCGGAACTTGGCTCCGGAATAGATGCGCAGCTGGTCCGCCTTTTCCTCCCACACCGCCTCCTCCGGCACGCCGGAACGGCGGTTGGTCAAAAGGTCCTTCACCCGCAGGGTGCCGCCGGTGACTTTCAGGTATGTCAGCCGGTTCCCCTGACTGTCCCGGGCGATCTTGAAGACCCGGGCGCCGAACGCCTCCGGGTATGCGGGCACCGGGGCATACCGCTCCAGGCCCGCCAAAAGCGCGTCCACGCCCTCCAATTTCAGCGCCGAGCCGAAAAAGCAGGGAAACAGCTTCCGCTTCCCGATCATGGCGGACATGTCGCTGTCGAAGACCTCCCCGGCCTCCAGATACCGCTCCAGCACCTCCTCGTCGCAGACGGCAGCCTCCTCCGCCAGCTGCTCCGCCGGAGCGCCGAAGTCCACACAGCCGCCGTCCAGGTGCTGTTTCAGGTCCGCCAGCACAGCCGCCCGGTCCGCGCCCGCCAGGTCCATTTTGTTGACAAACAGGAACACCGGCACGCTGTACCGCTCCAGCAGCCGCCACAGCGTCCGGGTGTGGCCCTGCACGCCGTCGGTGCCGCTGATGACCAGCACGGCGCAGTCCAGCACCCGGAGCGTCCGCTCCGTCTCGGCGGAAAAATCCACATGCCCCGGCGTGTCCAGCAGGGTCACCTCCGTATCCGCCAGAGGCAGCACCGCCTGCTTGGAGAAAATGGTGATGCCCCGCTCCCGCTCCATGGCGTCGGTATCCAGAAACGCGTTTTTATGGTCCACCCGTCCCAGCTTCCGAATGGCTCCGCTCTGATATAAAAGGGCCTCGGACAGGGTGGTCTTTCCCGCATCCACGTGGGCGAGAATGCCCAGACAGATCTGTTTCTTTGGTCTATTTTCTGATGTGGCTCCCATCGGAAATGCCCCTTTCTGCTGCGTCTATCATATATGCACTATCATAGCACAGAACGGAGGATAAGTCGATAAGTTGCTGATTGAGCTTGCAGTATTCCCCGTTTTCATATATAGTAATGGTAGGCCGATCCTGTTGCCAAAGGGGGATATATTATGAATAAACATATGTTTTTAAAATCCATCCTGCCCCCTTTTCTTCTATTCCTATGCAGTATCCTGGTTTTACCGGCGGATGTATCCGCTGCGCCGGCAGATCCGGAACATGTATCCATCAGCCTCTCGGCGGAGGAGCTGGCCTATCGTGACCGGGCCGGTGAAATTATCATAGGCTGTCCAGTCAACAACTGTCCCATGCTCTTTCAGGATGAAAAAACGGGACAGCTTGAAGGCATTGCCATCGATATTCTGGACATGATATCGGAAATGACCGGCCTTACCTTCCGCTATCAGGCACTGCCCTCCGGCAGTATTACATATGAAGATCTGCAGCAGCTTCAGGTGGATATGCTGGCAGGCGTGGAATGCAATGAATTCAACGAGCATTCCCGCGGCATTGCCCTGACAGATGCCTATTTACATGCCGCAAAAGTATTTGTGTGCAAAAGGGGAACGGAATTCCATCCCGACAGCGCGATGACCATTGCCGTCCACTCCGGCTCACAGACGCTGGAAAAAATGATCCAACAGCAGTATCCCCTGTTCCAGATATTGTTTTATGACTCCACGGAGGATGCATTATCGGCGCTGCTCTCCGGGAAAGCGGACGCCGTTTTGCAAAATCAGTACACAATTGAACGTATCCTGCGCAAGCCCATCTACGACGACCTGCAAATCGTAGCTACGGCATCCATCGGCGACAGTCAATGTCTCGCGTGTCTTGTACCGATCAGCGGAGACGGGCAGAATCTCATATCCGATGATACGGCGCTTCTCCTGTCCATCTTAAATAAAGGCATCGGCAGTCTCGATCAGAGTCAGGTTTCCTTTTGCATTATCAAAGAGACGGCCGAAAACGCCTACCAGTTTACCATATGGGATACGATGTACCACTATCGTTTTGCAATGTTCGGCCTGTTTATCAGCCTGCTGCTGATCCTTGTCCTTCTGCGCAAAAATCGTATTCTGCACCTGAAACGCGCGGAGCAGATCGCAACCCAGCAGCGCGCAAAAGAGCTGGCGGCGATCAACGCACAAATGCAGGAGCAGCAGCTTCTTCTCATGGATGCGCTGAAACGCGCGGAGGAGGGAAACCGCGCAAAGACCTCCTTCCTGTTCAACATGTCCCATGATATCCGCACTCCGATGCATGCGATTTTAGGCTTTACAGAGATCGCCGGGCGCAACATAAACGACACTGCAAAACTGACAGACTGTCTGGAAAAAATACAGGCTTCCGGCAAACATCTGCTGCAGCTGATCAATAATGTCCTGGATATGACAAAAATCGAAAACGGAAAGGTCACGCTGACAGAGGATTGCTGTGATCTTCAAGAATGCATTGAAAAGGTCCGGGATATTTTACAGGCAGAGATCGACCAGAAACATCTGACGGTCCAAACCGATATGTCAACCGTAAAAAACGAATTGGTTTACTGCGACGTTCTTCGTTTTAATCAAATTTTATTTAATCTCCTAAGCAACGCCGTAAAGTTCAGCAAGTCAGGCGGCAATATTGGGGTCACCCTCCATCAGGAGCCATGCGCCATGCAGGAATATGCCGCATATGAAATACGTGTGAAAGACAACGGCATCGGAATGTCCCCGGAGTTTTTGTCGCACATTTTCGAACCGTTCGAGCGGGAACACACCTCCACCATAAGTCAGACACAGGGCACCGGTCTCGGCATGTCCATCACGAAAAATCTTGTCGATCTGATGGGAGGTACGATCCAGGTAACCAGTGAACCCGGTAAGGGGACTGAATTTGTCCTGCATTTCACGTTTAAATTACAGGAGACGCAGCAGCCGGAACAGCCGTCTTCCACGGAAGCTGTCTGCACAAGCGATTTTTCCGGAAGACGGCTTCTTCTGGTCGACGACAATGAGCTGAATATGGAAATCGCCCAGGAGCTTCTCTGCGAGGCAGGTTTTCTGGTAGAGACAGCCTCAAACGGGCAGATTGCCGTGGAAATGGTCCGGAATTCTGTGGCAGGATACTATGACGCAATCCTGATGGACATCCAGATGCCCGTAATGAACGGATATCAGGCTTCCCAGGAAATTCGAAGCCTTGAAAACAAAGATCTGGCTGAAATTCCGATCATTGCGCTGACTGCAAACGCTTTCGACGAAGATAAAAAGGAAGCCCTGGCCCATGGCATGAATGCCCACATTGCCAAACCGTTAGATGTTGCATTGCTGTATGAAACACTGAAAAATGTCCTGAAAAGCAGATAAATATCAATAAAATATCGCTCACGAATCATGATTGACACCAGCTTTTATTGGTTCTGATCTCTCTATTGTCTCTTCCCACAGTTCATTTTTTATTTCCAGGAAACCCCAGTAACCGCTGTCCCATCATTGCTCCCATTTCGGGCAATCCACGGCATCGTCTGCCTATCCGCCAGTTTTTTCCATTTTTTTGTGTTGAATAAAGCAAAGCTTTCTCACACAATTCCGCATCAAGATCTGCCGCCGGCGAATTTCTTTCTGGAAAGATCGCGGATCAAATTCTTTCACTGTCCTGCAGTTGTTATCATTAAAGAAGTGCCGCCCAATACTGCCGAAGCATTTTTTCTGCATGGAACATGGACTGCATCCGCATTCGCGGATCCTTGGTCTTTCTCCGGGCGTATCGCTTTATGGCATTCTGAAACACCCGGAATTGCTCCGTCTGCGAAGCAATTCACAGATTGTCCGCTCCACATCATAAACCGGCACTGTATAGCCAAACCGCGTCCACCTCATGCGGTTCCTTTTCCTCCGTATAGTCAAATAACTTGAAAAATAGCAAAGCTATTTTTCAAGCGGGCTACGCCCGCCCGCGTGTGAAACACGCAGTTATTGACTATGAAATCCAAATGATGGCCGCGGACCGCGGCCTGCCACAGCGCTTACGTGCTGTGGCACTTGAAAAGTGGTTTTACCACTTTTCAAGTTATTTGATTATAAAGACCTGAGCGCCGCCTTCCCGGCTGTGGGAAGGCGGCGCTCAGATTGTTTTTACAGAAAAGGAGCATCTTGGCGGCTCCCGGTCAGTCAGGCGGCCCGATAAACCGCAACCGGCATTTCCGTATCAGAAATGATCCGTTTTTCTCCATCAATCCCCATTACTGCCGCTGTTCCTCCCGGTTCAGCAGCCGCACCGTGGCCGCATCCCGGCGGAACACGTGGAAGTTGGCCCAGGACAGGCCGCTGTCCGCAAAGAAGTCTCCGGCCGCATGCAGGACGGCGGGCAGGTCCCAGGCGATGAAGTCCAGATAGCCGCAGCAGATCCCAGAGGCGCCGCCCAGGAACGTCACCGCGTCCGCTCCGGCGTTCTGCAAAATATCCGCTTCCAGACTGTCCCGGAAATCCAGCACCGCCTTGCCCCGTCCCTCTCCGGTGAAGCCGTCCAGGGGATAGCAGAGGAAGCCCGCCGCAGCGCCGTCCGCATGGTAATCGTCTATCGTCCCGCTCTGCGCTTCCAGATACTCATTGATGAGGGCGGGCAGGCGGGTGGAACCGGCGTATACGTCCAGCCGCCAGTCGGCATCCGGGTCCTCCACCGGCTCCAGCTGATAGACCAGGTAGCTGTTTTCCAGATAGGCCTCCGCGTCATTGCTGACAGACAGTCCCATCCCCTCCACCGCCTCCGGCAGCGCGGGCAGGGGGATGGGGGTTCCCTCCTTGGGCGTGTCCACCACGTCGAACCCACGGATCAGGGCAATGGACGCCACCTCGCCCAAAACCTGGTCGGTGAGGGTGGAGAGCAGCCACCACACCCGGTTCTTCTCCTCCCGAAGCAGGGGGCGCAGCTTCTCGCAGTACAGGGTCAGGCCAACGCTGTTTTCATTCAGCTTTTCCACCCAGACCTGCACATCATCGCTGGAGACGTCCCAGCCGCCGGACCGCAGGCCCACGCTCTTCATGGGCTGGCGGCCCACCCAGATGTTCCAATGCTCCAGGACGGCGGCCGGGGCGCGGCGCTGGAAGTAGACCAGCGGAAACAGCTTGGCCCGATCCCCCTCCGGGGTAAGGGTCAGCTCATATTTTTCTCCGTTGAAGCCCAGCTCAAAGGAGGGGCTGTTCAGCGCAAGCTCCAGCGCCTCGCCGCATTTCGCAATCACTTCATCGACCCGCTCACGGTTTTTGTCCTCGTCCATGATGCGGCGCAGTTCCGCCTCCATTCCGGCAAAGGCCGTCCAAGCCGCCTGCACACGCTCCCGGAAGTTCTTCTCAAACCGGGGCAGGGACAGGCGCCGGCGGCAGTCGTCGATGAGCTGCTGCGTGTCCTCGTCACCGGGGCGGGCCTCCAGCGCCTTCTCAAAATAGCGCAGGGCCGGGCCCTCCTGGTCCAGGAAGTAATAGGCATACCCCATGCGGAAATTCCAGCAGTGGTCGCCCTGGAAATATGCCTCATGGGGCTTCAGCAGGGCGAGGGCCCTGCGGAACATCTCCCTGTCCTCCGGCTCCGCCTGGTTGTTGTAGGCCCGGGCCAGTTCGCTGTCCTCTTCCGGGGTGCGCTCTGCGGCGGGAATGGCCTCCAGCGCGTCGATGATCCTCTGGTATTCGTCGTTCTCGTGCCAGATCCGGCACTGTTCCAGGATGTTCATGTCGGCTGCTCCTTTGTTGAAAATTTTTATCATCCACTGATAATCTTCACTTCAATTTCCGATTCACCGCTCTGTCCAACCCTCCGATCAAGCGGAATTTTCATCTCTCCGTCCATGCATCAAATCTTGTCGAGATCTGCGGGTCATATAAAGGACAGCCGTACTCGAATAAAATGTCCATCAGGGCATTCATATCAGCCTCCTGCATATGATAGCAATCGAACCTTACGATCTGCGGGGTTGTGAAGATCTGAAACGCCCCATGTCCTCTTTTTTCAAAATCTTTTCCATCATCCTGAATGGTCCAATCTGAAAAGACAGCGGCAACTTTCTCCATGATCTCGCTGATGGGAAGGGATTCCAGCACCTCCATCTGCTCGCCGTCACAGCAGGCTGTTTGATACACCGCTTCATTGTCATGGTCAGCGTCCGCTTTATATCTCCAAAAATTCAGGTCCATGCTCATTGGAAAATCCTCCTCATATCTGATCCCGATTGATTTTATTCTACCACCATGCCGAGCCGCCTGCAACCACGCCCATGGGGAAAAGCAAGCGAGATGACTCTTGATCTCTGCTGCCCGACAGCCATCTCCTGAAAACGCTCCGTCTCTTTCCCAGCAGCCCGCAAAAAACACGCCGGCAGGAACATCCTGCCGGCGTGTCTCTGCTGTTTTCAGATGCGGTTTCTGATCTGTTCGCCCATCTCCCGGCAGCCCACCAGGGTGCCGCCGCTTTGCAGGATATCGCCGCAGCGGTATCCCGCCTTCAGGGCGGCGTCCACGGCAGCCTCGATGGCGTCGGCCTCCGCCGCCATGTCAAAGCTGTACCGCAGCATCATGGCAGCGGCCAGGATGGTGCCGATGGGGTTGGCCTTGTTCTGGCCCGCGATGTCGGGGGCGGAGCCGTGGATGGGCTCGTACAGTCCCCGGGTGCCCTTCCCCATGCTGGAGGAGGGGATCATGCCGATGGAGCCGGTGATCTGGCTGGCCTCGTCGGAGAGGATGTCGCCGAACAGGTTCTCCGTCACGATGACGTCGAACTGGCTGGGGTCCCGGACGATCTGCATGGCGGCGTTGTCCACATACATGTGCAGCAGTTCCACGTCGGGATACTCCTTTGCCACCTCCGTCACGGTCCTGCGCCACAGGCGGGAGGTATCCAGCACGTTGGCCTTGTCGATGGAGGTCACCCGCTTCCGCCGCTTCCGGGCCATCTGGAAGGCCACGTGGGCCACCCGGCGAATCTCATGCTCCGTGTAAGCCATGATGTCCGTGGCCTTCTGCTCGCCGTCCACCTGGGCGGTGGAGTGCTCACCGAAGTACACGCCGCCGATCAGCTCCCGCACCACCACGAAGTCGATGCCCCGGGCGGCGATGTCCGCCCGCAGGGGGCAGGCGGCGGAGAGGTCGGAGAACATCCGGGCGGGCCGGACGTTGGTGTACAGGCCCATGGCGGCCCGCAGCTTCAAAAGGCCCCGCTCCGGCCGGTTGGCGGAGGGCTGGGCGTCCCACTTGGGACCGCCCACGGCGCCCAGCAGCACGCTGTCTGAGGTCAGGCAGGTCTCCAAGCTGGCCTCCGGCAGGGGCACGCCGAAGGCATCGATGGCATTTCCGCCCATCGGGGCGTCTTTGTAGGTGAAGGTGTGTCCGAACTTGGCGGCCACGGCGTCCAGCACGCCCATGGCCTCGTTCACGATCTCCGGGCCGATGCCGTCGCCCTTGATGACAGCGATCGTCTTGTTCATATTACGCCTCCTTGGCCTTCAGAGAGGCCATCAGTCCGCCCTTGGCGATCATGTCCTTGATGAAGGGCGGGAAGGGCTCGGCCTGGTAGGTCTCGTTCTTTGTGACGTTGGTAATGACGCCGGTGTCAAAATCCACCGCTACCTCGTCGCCCGCATCGATGCCCTCGCTGGCGGCGGGGCACTCCAGGATGGCAAGGCCGATGTTGATGGAATTGCGGTAAAAGATGCGGGCAAAGTTCTTGGCGATGACGCAGGAGATGCCGCTGGCCTTGATGGCGATGGGGGCGTGCTCCCGGGAGGAGCCGCAGCCGAAGTTGACGCCGGCCACCATGATGTCGCCGTCCTTCACCTTGGCGGGGAACTCCTTGTCGATGTCCTCCATGCAGTGGGCGGCCAGCTCCCTGGGGTCCTGAGTGGCCAAATAGCGGGCGGGGATGATCACGTCGGTATCCACGTGATCGCCGTATTTGTGTACAAATCCATGTGCGTTCATAGTAATCTCCATTCTGCCGGATAAACGGCGGGTATTGCAGTCAGTTTTCACCGCGGCGCGCTGGGGCGATCCGCACTGCGGCGGTTCCCCCGCTGCACGGGATGAAAAATCTCTCTCGGCCTGTGTGCGGGGGTGTGGAATCTGCCTGATGCGGATTCTGGAAAAGCGGAGCTTTTCAACGATCAAAGCTCATCAGGATGGCAGATATGGCCGGCCACGCCGGAGGCGGCGGCGACGGCGGGAGAGGCGAGGTAGACCTCGCTGTCCACGTGGCCCATGCGGCCCACGAAGTTGCGGTTGGTGGTGGAGACACAGCGCTCCCCGGCGGCCAGGATCCCCATGTAGCCGCCCAGGCAGGGCCCGCAGGTGGGGGTGGAGACGATGCAGCCCGCGTCTACGAAAATATCGATGTAGCCCAGGCGGATGCTCTCCTTGTAGACCGACTGGGTGGCGGGGATGACGATGCCCCGGACGCCGGGGGCCAGGTGCCTGCCTTTCAGGATGGCGGCAGCGGCGGCGATATCCGGCAGCTGTCCGTTGGTGCAGGAGCCGATGACGATCTGGTCGATGGCGATGTCCTTCCCCTCCCGGGCGCTGTGGGCGTTCTCCGGCAGGTGGGGCCAGGCCACGGTGCACTCCACTTTGGAGAGGTCGATCTCCACGGTGCGCTCGTACTCCGCGTCGGGGTCCGCCTCAAAGGCGGTCCAGGGGCGGTCCACCCGGCCCTCCACATAGGCCCGGGTCACGTCGTCCACCGGGAAGATGCCGTTCTTGCCGCCGGCCTCGATGGCCATGTTGGAGATGGTCAGGCGGTCATAGATGGTCAGTTCCTTGACGCCGGGGCCTGTGAATTCCAGGGACTGGTACCGGGCGCCGTCCACGCCGATCATGCCGATGAGGGTCAGGATCACATCCTTGCCGGAGACATAGGGTCCCAGCTTTCCGGTCAGATTCACGCGGATGGCGGAGGGCACCTTGAACCAGGTCTGGCCCGCGGCCATGGCCGCGCCCAGGTCGGTGGAGCCCACGCCGGTGGAGAAGGCGCCCAGCGCGCCGTAGGTGCAGGTGTGGGAGTCGGCACCGATAACGGTCTCACCGGGAGCCACCAGGCCCTTTTCCGGCAGGAGCGCGTGCTCGATGCCCATGGCGCCCACATCGTAATAGTGGTCGATGCCGAACTTCCGGGCAAAGGTGCGGCACTGCTTGCACTGGGTGGCGGACTTGATGTCCTTGTTGGGCGCGAAGTGATCCATCACCATGGCGATGCGGCTCTTGTCAAACACCTTGTCAAAGCCCGCCGCCTCGAATTCGTTGATGGCCACCGGGGTGGTGATGTCGTTGCCCAGCACCAGGTCCAGCTTTGCCTGGATGAGCTGTCCGGCCCGGACGCTCTCCAATCCCGCGTGCTGTGCCAGGATCTTCTGTGTCATTGTCATTCCCATGCTGATACTCTCCTTATTCTGAAACAATTGTGTTCTTTCTGCCTCGGGAGCCGCCCCGGAGGCAAACTAAAAAGGCCTCCGTCTCCTGAAAAAGAGACGAAAGCCTGAACTTCCGCGGTACCACTCTCATTGGCATCAAGATGCCCGCTCCCGGGATCGGCACAGCTGTGCGAACCCCGCCTCTCTGATAACGGTGAGGAGACCCGTTTTCACCTAAACCGTCCGGTCTCAGCGAAAATACTCGAGGGCCAGTGACATCCCCCCACTCTGCATTGCCTCGCAGCGTCCGGCAACTCTCTGAAGCGTCTGTGAAAGGACTTTTTCCCTGTCAGCGTATGTATCCTATTTGCTGTTGGGATATAAAATACCGGACAAATCGGGATTTGTCAAGTCCATTTTTTTCCTTTCCGCCGTTTTTTTCCGGCTCGTCCCATCTTTTGGGGAGCTTCCTTACACCCGGGAGGCTCCCGTGATAAAATAAAGCGTTCAAATTGGCGGCGGTCTGCCGCCTTGGAAGAGTCGTGAAGACAATGGGTGACCATGTTCAAAAATTTCAACAGATGGATGCACTGGCCCGGGAGGCTCTGCCCCTGTCCAGAAGCACATTGCTGGTGAACCTGCGGTTGTTCACCGCCCAGGCCATGGACCGCCGCTGTGCGCCGGGCATACGTCGAAGGGGAAGCTGTCTCTTTCGAAGTCAGCCCCAGCAGGATAACGAGGCTGTTTGCCCTTTCCATAAAACGCCGGACCGGCCTGCAAATGCAGGCCGGTCCGGCGTTTTGGGAGAGATAGGAGTATTTTTGCAATCAGATCAGGGTATCCAGGACCGCCTTGAAGTCGGCGATGATGTCCTCAGGATCCTCCAGGCCCACGCTGATGCGCACCAGGCCCTCAGAGATGCCGGCGGCCTTCAGCTCCTCCGCCGTATAGGTGGAGTGGGTCATGGTGGCGGGATGCTCCACCAGAGTCTCGGCGTCGCCCAGGGAGACGGCGATGGTGCCTAGCTCCAGCTTGTTCAGCGCGGCGGCAGTGGCGGCCTTGTCAGCCTTCAGCTCAATGGAGATCATGGCGCCGGGCAGTTTCATCTGCTTGGCGGCGATCTCATGGCCCTTGAAGCTCTCCAGCCCGGGATAATAGACCTTATCCACGGCGGGATGATTTGCGAAGAACTCCGCCACCTTCTTGGCGTTGGCGCAGTGGCGCTCCATGCGGATGTCCAGCGTCTTCATGCCGCGGGCCATCAGGAAGGCGTTGAAGGGGCTCATGACCGCGCCGGTCATATCCTTCAGGCCGAACATGCGGCACTGGCCGATGAACTCCTCGTCGCCCACGATAACGCCCGCGATCACATCGCCGTGGCCGTTGAGGTACTTGGTGGCGCTGTGGACCACCACGTTGGCGCCCAGGCTCAGGGGCCGCTGCAGATAGGGGGTGCAGAAGGTGTTGTCCACGATGACGCGGATGGCGGGATTGAACGCATGGGCGGTCTTGGCGATCAGCTCGATATCCAGCAGCTTCAGGGTGGGGTTGCAGGGGGTCTCGAAATAGACCACCTTGGTCTTGTCGGTCAGCGCCTTTCTCAGGTTCTCAATGTCGCTGAGGTCCGTCAGAGTGACCTTGACGCCGAACTTGCTCATGCCGTGGTTCAGCAGGGCATAGGTGCAGCCGTACAGCGTCTCGTCCGCCACGATCTCATCGCCGCCCACAACGGCGCTCCACAGCGCGGAGGAGATGGCGCCCATACCGGAAGCGGTGCACAGCGCGGCCTCGCCGCCCTCCAGAGAGGCCATCTTGGCCTCCACAGTGGCAACGGTGGGGTTGCCCAGACGGGAGTAGATGTAGCCGCCCTCCTGACCGGCGAAGCGGGCGCCGCCCTGCTCCACGGTCTCAAACTCAAAGGTGGAGGTCTGATAGATGGGGTCGCACAGGGAACCCGCGGCGTTTTTCACCTTTCCAACGTGAATCTGGCGGGTGGCAAACCCAAAATTCTTCTTCTGATCCATAATGCTGCTCCTTTCTTACTGGGTCCGGCATTTCGTCCTTATATGGCGGACGTTTATCCGGACATTCTATTTTTCGCTAACAAATTATTGATTTTTTTCTTGGTACAAAGAGAGAAGAGAGTTAAAAAGCACAAATATTCGGCGGCTTTTGTGTTGATGTTGACTACAAACACGCATATGTAGTTTTGCCATTTTGTCAACTTCTGACTATATAGTATCACACTTTTTCCAGATGTGTTAACATTGGTTTCCTTGAATTTGTTATCGGTAATTTGAATAACAGATTTCATGAGTGTTGACATCCTGTGAGACGGCTCCTATAATAAAGGCGGTTGGTCCTATTGCGATTTTGGAGGCGTCATTATGACTTTTCAACAGTTGACCTACGTGGTGGAGATTTCCAAATGCGGCTCCATCAACAAGGCGGCCCAAAAGCTGTTCCTGTCCCAATCCGGCATTTCCACCGCCGTGCGGGAGCTGGAGGAGGAGCTTGGCATCCAGTTCTTCGTCCGCAGCAACCGGGGCGTGGACTTTACGCCGGAGGGCAAGGAGTTCCTCAGCTACGCCGCCTCTCTTCTGGAACAGAAGCAGCGGATCGAAAGTATTTACGGCGAGGCCAGAAACACCGCCGCCCCTGTCCGCTTCTCCGTCTCCACCCAGCGGTATCCCTTCACAGAGGATGCCTTTCTTCGGATGCTGCAAACAACGGAGGACAACCGCTTCCTCTTCTCCATCAAGGAGACCGGCATGGACGCGGTCATTGACGATGTCTACGACCACCGGGCGGATATCGGCGTCATTTTTCTGTCGGAGCTGACGGAAAAGATCATTCTCCGCCTGCTGGATTCCCGCAGGCTGGACTTTCACGAGATCGCCGCTGTCGCCCCCTGCGTCTACGTACGCAACGGCCATCCGCTGACGGATCTGGACGCGGTGAATGAATCGGACCTGGCCGGCTATCCCTATGTCTCCTTTGAACATGAGCAGGGCGTTGCCACGGATTTCTCTGAGGAATATCAGATCGTATCCCTGAAAAAGCCCGCGAAATGCATCCGCGCCAACAACCGGACCACCATGATAAATATTTTAGCCCGCACCAATGCCTTTACCACCGGAAGCGGCCTGCTGGTGGAGGGCATCAACAGTCAGGCCGTCGTCACTATCCCGCTGGCCAACAAGGCCTGCATCCGCATCGGCTGGATCATACCCAGGAACAGCAAACTGTCCGCCCAAACAGAACAGTTCATTGACCTGCTGGAGCAGTCCGTGGCGGACTCCATCCGCTTCACGGAGCGGCTCCACCAGTCCCTGGGCCACAGCCCCGCATAAAAAAGGCATAAAAGAGCGGCGCCGGAATTCCGGCGCCGTTCTTATTTCTGGATTCAGACTTCCTCTTTCTCCATTTCCAGCATGGCCTTCTTAGCCGCTACGCCGGACTCCGCCACATCATATTCCCAGTTCCAGGGATCCTTGCGGCAAGTGCCATCCGCAAAGGGGATGAAGATGGACAGGATACCGACGATCGCCAGGACCCAGCAGTACCACAGGTTGGGGATGATATCCGTGGGGTTCATGGCAATGCCATAGGCGGTGGTCAGGGATGCGGCGGTCAGGATCTGCGCGCCGTAGGGGATGATGCCCTGGAACACGCAGGAGAACACATCCAGCAGGGAGGCGGTGCGCCGGGGATCCACCTTGTACTCATGGCTGATGTCCTTCGCCATGCTGCCGCTGAGGACGATGGCCACAGTGTTGTTGGCGGTGGCGCAGTCAGCCAGGGAGACCAGGGCGGCAATGCCCACCTGGGCGGACTTATTGCCCTTCATGATGCTCCGCAGCTTCTGGATCAGCCAGGTGATGCCGCCGTTGTGGGTGACCATTTCAGACATACCGCCGCAGAACAGGGTCAGGAAGAACACCTCGTTCATGCCGGTGAAGCCGCTCCAGATGTTCTGCGCAAAGCCGAAGATATCCAGAGAGCCGGTAGCCATGCCGACAATGCCGGCGACGAAGATACCGATGGTCAGCACCAGGAACACATTCATGCCCACCAGCGCCAGGACCAGGACCAGCAGATAGGGGAGAACCTTGACGATGCTGTACTCCAGCGCGCCGATCTCGGGCATCACATCCGGACGGCCGACGATCAGCAGCACGATGATGGTGATGATGGCGGCGGGCAGGGCGATCAGCAGGTTGACGCGGAACTTATCCCGCATCTCGCAGCCCTGGGAACGGGTGGCGGCGATGGTGGTGTCGGAGATCATGGACAGGTTGTCACCGAACATGGCGCCGCCCACGCAGGCGCCCACCATCAGGGGAACGCTGATGCCGCCCTTGTCGGCACAGCCGACGGCGATGGGGACGATGGCGCCGATGGTGCCCATGGAGGTGCCGGTGGCAGTGCCCATGAATGCGGAGATGATGAACACGCCGGCGGCCAGGAACTGGACCGGGATCAGGGACAGGCCCAGGTTGACGGTGGCGTCCCGTCCGCCCATGGCGGCGGCCACGCCGGAGAACGCGCCTGCCAGCAGATAAATTATCAGCATGGTCAGCACGTCGATATTGGCCGCGCCCTTTGCGAAGATGGCAAAGCGCTCATTGATGGTGCCCTTGGTCATGGCAAAGGCGACCAGCACCGCGATGAACATCGCAGCCACGGAGGGGAACTGGTAGAAAGCCATTTCCACGCCCTGCGCCTGCAGGATCAGGCCAGCGCCTAAGTAGATGATAACGAAAATCAAGAATGGGACCAGTGCGAAGCCGCTGCCTTTTTTATCCAAACGATGATCCATAAATTTTCCTCCTCTTTCTCTTCCGCCAATACGTGCCTTCTTTCGTCTTATTGCATAGTTTTCTTGGGGTCGTTCCTCTCTTCTCTGTGTAAAATTATATCATCTCCCAACCAAATCTGTTAATATCCAGTTTCAGGAATCAGTTATTACTTTTTTCGATACCGGATAATCATATTCTGCATTGCTCCTTTCTGTAGTTTTCCCTCCCAGCATTGACTTTTTTTGCGTTTTCGGGTATTGTTTGTTACATTCCCATCTATTGCAAAAGGAGCCATGTCCTATGCCTCAAACAAGTATTTCCGACTTCATGAATATCGCCGTGGGCGGCCTGACGCTGTCCAAGATCCTCTCCGCCGCCGCGACACTGCTGGTCTGCCTGCTGGCCGTCCGCCTGCTGACAAAGGTGGCGCGGAAGCTGCTGTCCGCCTCCAAGCTGGACGCCCGCATCCAGAAATACCTGCTCACCGGCATCCGGCTGGTGCTGTATGTTATCACGGTCGTCATCGTGGCCGAGAGCCTGAACATCAACACCACCTCCCTGGTGGCGCTGCTGTCCGTCGGCTCCCTGGGCATCACCCTGGCGGCGGAGGACATTCTGGGCAATGTGGCGGGCGGCCTGGTCATCCTCTCCTCCCACCCTTTTTCCATCGGGGATTTCGTGGAGGCCAACGGCGTCTCCGGCACGGTGGAGGAGATCAGCCTAAACCACACCAAGCTGGTGACGCCGGACGGCCTGCTGGTGATGATGCCCAACAAAGAGCTTGCCAGCGCCAGGATGACCAACTACACGGTCCGGGGCAGCCGCCGGGTGGTCCAGAAGGTCACCGCCTCCTACGACGCCCCCACGGAGACGGTGAAGGAGGCCTGCCGCAAGGCCCTCGCCATGACAGACGGCGTGCTGGAGGAACCCGCCCCAGCGGTCTATCTCACCAACTACGGCGAGAGCGCCATCGAGTACACGGTGTACTGCTGGGCCGCCGTCAACGACTACTGGAATGTCTACTTCGCCCTGGGCGAACACCTGCGGTCCGCCTTTGAGGCGTACGGTGTGGAGATGACGTACAGCCATCTGAATGTGCATATTGTGGAGAACAAAAACTGACCGCCCGGTCCAGCGCTGCAATAAGGGTTTGCCAACGGATATCCGCGGCGCCCCTCGCGCGAATCAGGGAAACAGGGCCCGTCGCTTCTATCGGAAGCGGCGGGCCTTGTTCATTCAAAATAGAACAGCTCTTCAAACTTCTTGTCCAGCGCGATGCACAGCACCAGCGCCAGCTTGGCGGTGGGGCTGAACTGCCCCGTCTCAATGGAGCTGATGGTATTTCGGGAGACACCCACCAGCTCCGCCAACTGGGTCTGGGAGAGATTCTTCTCCGCCCTGGCCACCTTGACACGGTTTTTCAGAACCAGCTGGTCGTCCATTCCACACACCTCCAAAGCCGGGCAACGCTCATGCAGCCGATCCCAAGACGGACCAGCGCCACCGGAACGGTGAAGATCAGAAAACACGTCAGGCTTCGTCTCTCCATGGCATCATCCCTGTGTAAAGAATTGTACCAGATTCCAGCCCAGAAATGCAAGGGATATCAGCAGGGTGATGATATCCGAAACGCTCCGCCGCTTCGTCAGGCGGTACAGCCGGTTGGCCGCGCAGGACATCCAGATCATGGAGAACACGTCCGCAGCCGGCATTCCATGGCGCCGCTTCCAATGGATCAGGACCAGGCCCAGCAGAAAGACGAACATCAAACTGAAGGACTCCCCCTCGAGATACACCGTCCGCTCCATCTCGTCCCGGTTCTTGTTTTCCCGCCTGCTCTTTTCCAAGATTTCCTCTTTGTTCATCACAGTCTCTCCTTTACATGCCAATGCCAGCCCGGATAACGGTCAGAATGTGGCACCCCAGCCAGCACACGGCGCCGACGCCGCCGAAAATCACCGTCCACAGGTGGGCCTTTGCCCCGGAGACCCGGTACTTTCCCCATCCTTCCGCCGCGATATACGCCCAAAACATGGCAAAGGGCGCGTAGCTGTTCTGCCCTGTTATCAAATTGAACACAACGATGGCGATAAACACCAGGCAAAACGCCATGACACCAGCCCTCCGGCCCTTGTCCGCGGCATAGGTCTCCCCCTCGTCCTCCTTCTCCGCACGGCTGCGTTTCAAAATCTCCTCTTTATCCATACCGGCTCCTCCTTGCCCAGTTTTCTTTTTATTTTACCAAGTTAACTTTGCAGATAGAGGATAGCATATACCAAGTATACTTGTCAATAGGGCAGCTTATATTTTTTCAGAGCAAGTGCTCTTCATACAAATATCAGCATTTCAGCTGCGGCAGCCGGGCATATCCCGGTCCCTGTGGAAGCGGTGTCCTCATGATTGCCGGACAGTACCGCACGGAAGAGGAAGTCTTTTCATCCTGAAAAGACTTCTGCCGGAGCAAAAAAATTCAGAGGGCAGTGCCCTCTGAATTTTTTCGCATGTTACCTGCCGTTCTTCCGGTCCTCTTCGATCAGCAGCTTCAGACCCTCCACTGCCACCCGCACGGCGGCGGAGGTGTCCTCGCTCATCTTCTGGTCCAGGCCGGCGGCCTCCCGCTCCTGGTTCCAGACCACATGGAAGCAGGAACCGCAGCGGCAGCCCAGCGCCGCCGCCACCACGAACAGCGCCGCGGACTCCATCTCGCTGGCCTTGGCCCCCAGCCGTTTCCAGGACTCCCACTTCTGCTTCAGCTCGTAGTATACGGGAGAGGCGTCGGGGCTGTGCTGGCCGTAAAAGCTGTCCTTGCACTGGACAATACCGGTGTGCAGGGGTTTTCCCATGGCCTTGGTGGCCCGGGCCAGGCAGTCCACGATCTCAAAGTCCGCCACAGCGGGAAACTCGATGGGCGCGTATTCCAGGCTGGTGTGTTCAAACCGGATGGCGCCGGTGGCCACCACGATATCGCCGGACTGGACGTTCACATCAATGCCGCCGCAGGTGCCGGTGCGGATGAAGGTGTCCGCGCCGCACTTGTGCAGCTCCTCCATGGCGATGGAGGCGGAGGGGCCGCCGATGCCGGTGGAGCAGGCAGTCACCTTTTCCCCCAGCAGCGTGCCGGTCCAGACGTTGTATTCCCGGTTGCAGGCCACCTGCTTCGCGTCGTCAAACAGTGCGGCGATGGCGGGCACCCGGCCCGGATCGCCGGGCATGATGCAGTACCGGCCCACATCGTCGGGGGTACAATGGATATGGAACTGCTTTTCAAGCTTTTGCATAGCATTCACCTCATTGTTGATTTTTTATCAGTATAGCAGAATTTTCCTCTGGTTGCAATCCATATTCAGCTTTCCGCCAGCTCCCGCAGGGTGTCCCCCGCCAGGCGGTATACCGTCCAGTCGCCCATGGGCTCCGCGCCCAGGGACCGGTAGAAGTCGATGCTGGGCCTGTTCCAGTCCAGGCACCACCACTCCAACCGGCCGCAGCCCCGCTCCACGGCGATGGCGGCCAGCTTTTGCAGAATGGCCTTGCCATAGCCTCTGCCCCGGCACTCCGGGCGGACATACAAATCCTCTAAGTACAGCCCCGCCCGGCCCAGGAAGGTGGAGAAGTTGTGGAAGAACAGGGCAAAGCCCACCTCTTTCCCCTCCTCCAGGGCGAAGAGCACCTCGGCGTTTTTCCTTTGGAACAGCTGGTCCGCCAGGGTGGCCTCGTCCGCCACCACCTGGTCCAGCATGTGTTCGTAATCCGCCAGCTCCCGGATGAACTGCAGGATCAGCGGCGTGTCGGATTCCACCGCGAATCGAAAAGTCAAGTCCATATATGTTCTCCTACTTTTTTTCGTGGCGCCTGCGATAATATGCCCGCCGTTTGCGTTTTTTGTCCCGGTCTGTCCAGTAATACCAGCGGCCATAAAAGCGCGATCCAATGATTGCAAGCGCAAACAAAAAAACGATCACGGTCGAAATTGCATCCACTGTGCCGTTCCAGCCCCGAAGCGCTCCGAGAAAAGCGATTGCATTCATCAGCTCCGCCGCGATAAATGAAAAATAAACATGGGAAATTCCCGTCCAAAAAGACACCTTAACCGGCTCTCTTTGACTTTTGGGCAGTTTCCAATGAGAATACGAGGCGATCCCCAGCAGGATCGTATCAGGCAGTTAAGATAAGAGGAAACCAGAGCCGTCTTTGTCCTCCTATTCTCCGGAAAATGACCGCGGCCAGCAGTATGGCCGCCATGCCTGCCAATTCCAATTTTTGATACGGCTTTTTTAGATTTTGAAAAAGTGTCAGTTTCGCCAGTCTTACTTCAGCGTCACCACAGTGACGCCGCTCTCGCCCTCGCCGTAGATGCCCAGGCGAAATGCCTTCACAGCCCGGTTTCGCCGGAGGATGTCGTGGACCGCTTTCCGCAGGGCGCCGGTGCCCTTGCCGTGGATGATGGTCACAGTGTCCAGGTGCCCCATGACGGCGGCGGAGATGAAGTTCTCCACCACGCCTTCAGCCTCCAGGGTCTCCAGGCCCCGGATATCCAGATCCCGTGCGGCGGAGGTCCGCAGGACCCGGTCCGCGTTCTGCCGGATGGTGACGGCGGGGTTCTTCTTTTTCGCCGCCCGCTCGTCGTCCTCAATGAGCCGCACCTCGTCGGCTTTGGCCTTCATCTTCAAAATGCCGGACTTCAATTGCAGGATGCCGTCCTTGGAGACGGAAACCACCTCCGCCGGGGTGCGGACGCCGGGGATCTCCACCAGGTCCCCCTCCCGGATGGGGCGGCTGGGCTTGGGGATGGGCTCCTGCCGCTGGTCCCGCTTCGCCACTGCGTCCTCCGCCTCGTTCAGCTTCCGCCGCAGCTCCGCCCGGGCCTCGTTGTAATTCTCCGTGCGCTCCGCCTTGGCCTGCTGCTTCCGCATCTCCGCCAGCTCCGCAAACACCGCGTCGGCAGCGGACCGGGCGTCCCGCAGGATGCGCTTGGCCTCCGCCTCGCCCCGGCCGCGGGCGTTTTCCTTGGCCCGCTCCATCTGCTCCCGGAACTCCCGGGCCTTGCGGGCGTCCTCCTCCCGCTGGCGGTACAGGCGGTCGGCCTCCTGCTCCCGCTTTTCCAGGGCCTGGCGCTTGGCCTCCAACTGGGTGAGGATATCCTCAAAGCGGACGCTCTCCCCGCTCATCTGCACCTTCGCGCTCTCGATCACCTCGTCCGGCAGGCCCAGCCGCTTGGAGATGGCAAAGGCATTGGACTTGCCGGGGATGCCGATCAGCAGGCGGTAGGTGGGGCTGAGGGTCTCCACGTCAAATTCGCAGGAGGCGTTCTCCACCCCCGCCGTGGTCATGGCAAAGGTCTTCAGCTCCGCGTAGTGGGTGGTGGCGGCCACCCGCGCCCCCACCTGCCGCACGCGCTGGATGATGGCGACGGCCAGGGCCGCGCCCTCCACCGGGTCCGTGCCGGCCCCCAGCTCGTCGAATAGGATCAGGCTATGGCGGTCCGCCTCGGCAATAATGGACACAATATTGACCATATGTGCCGAAAAAGTGGACAAGCTCTGTTCAATGCTCTGCTCATCACCGATATCCGCCAGCACCCGCTCATAGACGGAGATGACGCTCCGGTCCGCCACGGGGATGTGGAGGCCGCACTGGGTCATCAGCGTCAGCAGGCCCAGGGTCTTCAGGCTGACGGTCTTGCCGCCGGTATTGGGGCCGGTGATGACCAGGGTATCAAAGGTCTCCCCCAGCTGGATATCGATGGGCACCGCCTTCTTCGGGTCCAGCAGGGGGTGGCGGGCCCGCCGCAGATGGATGGCGCCGTCCCGCCGGACCTCCGGCCGCACGCCGTCCATTTTGTAGCTGAGCTGTCCCCGGGCGAAGATCAGGTCCAGATGCACCAGGGTATCGTAATCCCACTGGATATTCTCCCGGTGGGCCGCCGCCTCCGCGGACAGCTCCGCCAGGATGCGCTCGATCTCCTTCTGCTCCTTGGCCTCCAGCTCGATCAACTCGTTGTTGGCCTGGACGACGCCCATGGGTTCCACGAACAGCGTGGCGCCTGAGGAGGAGATATCGTGGACCAGTCCCGGCAGATCGCCTCTGTGCTCTGCCTTGACGGGCACCACGAAGCGGCCGTCCCGCTGGGTGATGATGGTCTCCTGCAAAATCTTGCCGTAGCTGGGCGAGGAGATGATCCTCTGCAAAATCTGCCGGCTCTTGGCCTGGGCCGCCCGCATATGGCGGCGGATGTCCGCCAGCTCGGTGCTGGCGGCGTCGGCGATGGTGTCCTCGTCCGTGATGCACCGCTTGATCTTCTCCTCCAGAAAGCGGTTGCCGTGGAGGGAGAGGAACAGGTGGTCAATGGTAGTCTTCTCTGCCGCCTCATCATTGAAATACTCCTTGGCCCGGCGGGCGGCGGTGAGGAGGCCGGCGATGGTCAGCAGCTCCCGGGTGTTCAGACTGCCTCCCCGGTCCGCCCGGTCCAGGGCCTCCGCCACCGGCTTCACGCCGGAGAAGGAGGGACTTCCATGGAGGCCGATCATGCTCCGGGCCGCGTCGGTCTGGTCCAGCAGGCGCAGGACCTCCTCCGGCTCCGTCTCCGGACGGAGCCGGAGGGCCCGCTCCTTGGCCTCTGCGCAGACCGCCTGGTCGGACAGCATCTGCAGCACTCTGGGCAGTTCCAGGGTGCGGATAGATTTGTCAAATAATTCGCTCATGGTATATCCTCCCATCGGAGCAGTGTTTCATGAAAGCAAGTGCGGATGAGATCCGGTCCCGCCGCATTTGGGGGCAGGCAGCTTCTTCAACGGGGATCTTCCTCGTTCAGCAGCCAGGGCTGCGGAACATCCGCCGGCGATCCATGGCAGCGGATAGGCCCGGTTGGTCTCCGCGTCCACCAGCAGGCGGTAAGGTCCAAAGGTAAATCCTGTCACAGTTCGCTCCCTATTGTATAAATTCTTGTAAATTATACAAAATGTATCTCATTTCGGCGGCATCTCCACCGGCTGCAAGCTCTTGTAAAAGTCCAGCGTCCGAAAGCCCCGCTCCAACTGGGCGGCCGCGAACGCCTCCGCCGCGCCGGACAGCCGCCCCAGGGCATCCTGTCCCAGCTTGAAGGCATACAGCCGTTTCGGATCGCCGTAAATGATGTGCCGCAGGGCCGCCAGGGAGTCCTGGCACAGGGGCATGGACAGGGCGCTCTCCTTTACGCCGCAGGTCCGGCACCGCACCACCCCCTGGACCACATCCAGCAGGGGCTGCTCCGGCTCCGGACAGCCGCAGTACGCGCAGCCGTCCGCCAGCGGCTCATAGCCGGTCAGGCACAGGAGCTTCAATTCAAAGGCCGCCTTCACCAGCGCGGGGGGCTTATGTAAAGCGGAGACCGCATACAGCCCGTTCAGCAAATGGCGCAGCAGCTCCTCTGCCGGCGTGCCCTCCGTGGTGACGCTCTCCGTCAGCTCCGCGAAGTAGAACCCCAGCGCCATGGCCTCCAGGTCGTTCCGCAGGCCGTCGAACAGCTCAATCGTGGAACCCTCGTTGGCATAGTACCAGTCGCCCTTTTGATAGAGCGTCCACTCGGAATAGGCCAGGGACTGGGCGCAGGCGGCAAATTTGCAGCCCTTCCGCCTCGCTCCCCGGGCGATGACGGCGACCTTCCCCCGGTCCTGGGTCAGGAGCGTCAGAATCTTGTCGCTCTCCTTGGTCTCGGTCTCCCGCAGGACGATGCCGCGGGTGACGGTGTACAGCGGTGCCGGCACCCCGGTCCCCCCTTCCAGCAAAAGATGTATGGCGGCGGGGAGACGCCCCGCCCCATGGGTCACAGCAGAGGCGGCAGCTCCCGGTCCCCCTCGATAGACCGGTAGAGCATATAGGCCATCGGCTCTCCGGTCATACAAAACAGTTCCCAAAACGGTTCCGCTTCCATACGGCAGACCTCCTTTTGGGAATAGTCTGCGGAAACTGTCGAAATTTATAGATGGAAAGATCCGTCAATCCGGGATCTCAAAATCCTCAGATTTGAAATTGCTGTAATACCGGCCCTTTTGAGCAGTGAATTTCAGCACACAGTAATCCGGGTCCGTGACACCTTTGGGATAGTACATCGTATCTCCTACCCGCCAGATCCGCTCTCTGGCCGCCGCTGTCTCCAGCACCTCCACAGTGCCGGACAGACTGGCTCCCCGGAAGAAGCGGCTGTCCACAAAATACACACTGGCCTTGGGATTTTTCCGAAAGGCCTGCACCTTGCGGGAGGAGGTGTTGGTGCTGAACCAGAAGGTCCGAATGCCCTCCCGCTCCCGTGGCCGCAGCATGGCCCGGGCGGTGGGAAAACCGTCCTCGTCCAAATAGCTGATATATGCCGTTTTTGCCTTGTCGGCCATCCCGCCGACGGTCTTTTCCGGGTCCCTCATGATCCGCCCCCACTTTCAAATATATTTCGGATTCAGATGGAGCCGCTGAGGATCTCCTCAAAAATCGTCTCCATCTCCTGGTCGGAGAAGTCGTGCCGCTCCTGCTCCACCCTCAAGCTCTCATAGACGGCCACATCCTCTCCGGCTTTGACAGAGAGATCTGTGCCGTTCGCAGTTCCAAATCCCTCTTTCAGCATCCGGGCAATGGCTTGCAGACGCTTTTATTCCCTCATTTTCCCTTCATCAGTCGTCATGATAACCGAAGTTCCGCACGTAATTCACATTGTCCCGCCAGTTCTCCTTTACCTTCACCCAGGTCTCCAGATACACTTTGGTGCCCATGAACTTCTCCATGTCGTGGCGGGCCAGGGAGCTGATTTTTTTCAGCATAGCGCCCTGTTTGCCGATGATGATGCCCTTGTGGCTGGCCTTTTCACAGTAGATGGTGGCGTCCACATCGACGACGCCGGACTCCCGCTCGGAGAACTTTGTGATCTCCACAGCGGTGCCGTGGGGGATCTCCTTGTCCAGGCACAGCAGCAGCTTTTCCCGCAGCAGCTCCGCCACCACCTGCCGCTCCGGCTGGTCGCTGGTCTCGCCGTCCGGGAACAGCTGGGGGCCTTCCTCGGCGTATTTGCGCAGCTCCTTCATCAGCTCCTCCAAACCGTCGCCGGTGTGGGCGGAGATGGGGATGATGGCGTCAAAGCCGTCCCAGGCCTCGTTGTAGGCCGCGATCACCGGCAGCAGCTCCGCCGGTTCCACGGTGTCGATCTTGTTGATGCAGAGGATGGCGGGGATGTGCTCCTCCCGGATGCGGTCGATGAGCGCCTGCTCCGGGCCGCCCACATGGGCGATGGGCTCCACCAGCAGCAGGGCGCAGTCCACATCGCTGAGACTGGAGGTGACGACCTTCACCATATAATCCCCCAGGGCGGACTTGGGCTTGTGGAGGCCGGGGGTATCCATCAGGATATACTGGGTGTCCTCCCGGTTCACGATCCCGTAGATCCGGTTCCGGGTGGTCTGGGCCTTGTTGGAAACGATGGCGACCTTTTCGCCCACCAGGGCGTTGGTCAGACTGGACTTGCCCACATTGGGGCGGCCGCAGACGGTGATCATGGCCACGTTTTTGATATCAGACATACAGGTGATCCTCAACTTTCTCTCATGTTAAGCAATTTTCTTAAGGCGATACCGCATAAATCGGCAAGAGCAATTTGCGTAAAAAATTTCAGCCAGAAAAAGGTGCAAAACCGCAGGAATACTGGACGTATTTCAAGGTTTTGCAACGCATGGATGGCAAAAATTTTTCGCAAAGTGCCGCAGACGCATTTGTGCGGGATTGCCTTAAAACCACAGGGCCGCTTCCTCTCGGAAACGCGGAGACGGTCCGGCTTGATAGGGGTCGTAATTTCTGCAATTGCATCCGAATTCCCTCAGGGAGGCGATCCTTCCATCCCCGTCCCATTGGATCAGGGACATGCCGTCAAAGCACTCCTCCCGGCCGCTGTCCATACGGTCATGGAAATGCCACTCCACCACCGTCTGGCCGCCCGCGTGGAGGAATTGACGGATGTCCCAGGTCAGGACCCGGCCTCTGGTATTCCACTCCTGAAACCAGTGGGCAATTTTCTCGATGCCCTCATATTTCGGCCCCCAGCTCTCCACATAGACGGCATTGGGAGCAAAGATCCGGCTGATCCCCAGGTCCCTGCCCCGCAGCCACATATCGAACCAGAGGCGCACCTTTTCTTCCCGCTGTTCCATACCGCCTCCGCTCACTTCTCCAGCATTTTCTTTAAATACTGTCCGGTGTAGCTCTCCTGACAGGCCGCCACGGTCTCCGGCGTACCGGTGACGACCACCGTGCCGCCGCCGTCGCCGCCCTCGGGACCCAGGTCGATCAGCCAATCGGCGCACTTGATGACATCCAGGTTGTGCTCGATGACCACCACCGTATTCCCGTTGTCCACCAGCCGCTGGAGGACCTCCAGGAGCTTGCGCACATCGTCGGTGTGGAGGCCTGTGGTGGGCTCGTCCAGGATATAGATGGTCTTGCCGGTGGCCTGCTTGCTCAGCTCCGTGGCCAGCTTTACCCGCTGGGCCTCACCGCCGGACAGCTCTGTGGACGGCTGGCCCAGCTTCACATAGCCCAGGCCCACATCCTGGAGGGTCTGGAGCCTGTTGCGGAGCTTGGGCAGGGCGGAGAAGAACTCCACCCCCTCGTCCACAGTCATGTCCAGCACTTCCGCGATGTTTTTTCCCTTATAATGGACTTCCAGGGTCTCCCGGTTGTACCGCTTGCCCTTGCAGACCTCGCAGGGGACAAAGATATCCGGCAGGAAGTGCATCTCGATCTTCAGCACACCGTCGCCGGAGCAGGCCTCACAGCGGCCTCCCCGGACGTTGAAGCTGAACCGGCCCGGGCCGTAGCCCCGGCTCTTGGCCTCCTGGGTGGAGGCGAACAGGTCCCGGATGTCGTTGAACAGCCCCGTATAGGTGGCGGGGTTGGATCGGGGCGTCCGGCCAATGGGACTCTGGTCGATATTGACCACCTTGTCCAAATACCCGATGCCCTCGATGGCGCCGCACTTGCCGGGATGGACCTTCATCCGCATCAGGTCCGCGCCCAGGCGCTTGAACAGGATCTCATTCACCAGAGAGGACTTGCCGCTGCCGGAGACGCCGGTGACCACCGTAAAGGTCCCCAGGGGGAACTCCACGTCCACATGGCGCAGGTTGTTCTCTGCCGCGCCCAGGACCTTGAGGAATTTCCCATTGCCGGGGCGGCGTTCCGCCGGGACGGGGATCTTCTTTTTGCCGGAGAGGTACTGGCCTGTCAGGGAGTCTGGATTTGCCATGACCTCCGCCGGCGTGCCGGCGGCCACCACCTGGCCGCCGTGGATGCCCGCGCCGGGGCCGATGTCGATCAGATAGTCGGCGGCCCGCATGGTGTCCTCGTCGTGCTCCACCACCAGCAGAGTGTTGCCCATGTCCCGCAGGTTCTGCAACGTGGCCAGGAGCTTGTCATTGTCCCGCTGGTGCAGGCCGATGGAGGGCTCGTCCAGGATATACAGGACGCCCATCAGGGAGGAACCGATCTGGGTGGCCAGGCGGATGCGCTGGCTCTCGCCGCCGGAAAGCGTCCCGGCGCTGCGGCTCAGGGTCAGATAACCCAGCCCCACGGACTGCAGAAAGCCCAGCCGGGACTTGATCTCTTTTAGGATGCGGTCGCCGATCAGGTGCTGCTGGTGGGTCAGCTTCAGTGTCCCCACCCAGTTCAGCTCGTCCACCACGGACATCTGGGTGAAGTCGTGGATATTCATGTCCCCCACCGTCACCGCCAGAGATTCCTTTTTCAGGCGCATCCCCTTGCAGGCGGGACAGGGGCACTCGCTCATGACCTCCTCCAGTTCCCGCTTCACGCTGTCGCTCTGGGTCTCCATGTAACGGCGCTGGATGTTGTTGCAGATGCCCTCAAAGGGCTGGTACAAAACGCCCTTGCCCCGGGGCTGATCGTAGTGCAGTTCCAGCTTTTCGCCTCCGGTGCCATACAAAATGACATCCCGCACCTCGCCGCTCAGCTCTTTCCAGGGGGTGGACAGGGAGAAGCGGTATTTTTTGGACAGGGCGTCGAAATACATGCGGGAGATCCCGTCGGAGCGGATATTCCCCCATCCGGAGGCGGTGATGGCCCCGTCCAGGATCGACTTCTCCACGTCCTCCACCACCAGAGCGGGGTCCACCTTCAGCTGGCTGCCAAGGCCCGTGCAGGTGGGGCAGGCGCCGAAGGGGTTGTTGAAGGAGAACATGCGGGGCGTCAGCTCCTCGATGGAGATGCCGCAGTCCTCACAGGCGTAATTCTGTGAGAACATCAAATCCCGCTCCTCCCGCAGGAGGTTCACCACCACAAGCCCGCCGGAGAGTCCGGAAGCCGTCTCCACAGAGTCCGTCAGCCGCTGCTGGATATCCGGACGGATGATGAGGCGGTCCACGATGATCTCAATATTGTGCTTTTTGTTCTTCTCTAATTTGATCTCCTCGTCCAGCTCGTAGAGATTCCCATCCACCCTGGCCCGGACATAGCCGGAGCGCTTGGCGTCCTCAAACACCTTGGCGTGCTCGCCCTTTTTGCCCCGGATCAAGGGGGCCATCACCTGGATGCGGGTGCCCTCCGGCAGGGCCATGACCTGGTCAATGATCTGGTCGATGGTCTGCTGCCGGATCTCCCTGCCGCACTTGGGACAGTGGGGCGTGCCGATCCTGGCCCACAGCAGGCGGAGATAATCGTAGATCTCCGTCACTGTGCCCACGGTGGAACGGGGGTTTTTGCTGGTGGTCTTTTGGTCGATGGAGATAGCCGGGGAAAGGCCCTCGATGTAGTCCACATCGGGCTTGTCCATCTGCCCCAGGAACATCCGGGCATAGGAGGACAGGGACTCCACATACCGCCGCTGGCCCTCGGCGTATATGGTGTCGAAGGCCAGGGAGGATTTTCCGGAGCCGGACAGGCCCGTCATCACCACCAGCTTGTCCCGGGGGATGGTGACGTCGATATTCTTCAAATTATTGGCGCGGGCGCCTTTGACAATGATCTTATCTTGCATGGGAGGTTCTGTTCTCCTTCAAAAAAGTATTCCAGGCAGATGGGATTTTTTCCGCCCACGGGGCGGAGACGGGGGGGGTGCACGGCTTTGCCGTGCGGGAATGCACCCCCCATTTTCTTTGGTTGCGCCAAAGAAAACGGGCCGTGCACGGTCCAAAAGAAAAACGCTTTTTGTGTCCAACTTTACCCCTCCGGGGTAAAGTTGGACGGACGGGAGTTGGTGGTTAGATGTGCCACCAAGCTTGGGAATCTTCTACCAGGTGCGCTATACCGGGTACGAAGGTAGGAGCGTGTGCCCGCATTTGAGGGTGTGGGCGCAGATTTGGGGCGGTCATCGAAAGGCTTTCAGCAACAAGCCCCGTGTGTTCCGCTTCGCTACACACTACCTGGGTGGTTAAATTGGCCGCCGACGGGTGCGCCGGACCGGGTGTGAGTTTAAAACTGCGCCGCCGCAAGTTGGGGGTGTGGGCGCAAATCCGGGGTCGTCAGCGAAAGGCTTTCAGCAACAAGCCCTGTGTGTTCCGCTTCGCTGCACACTGCCTGGGCGGTTACATTGGCCTCTGACGGGGACGCTATACCGGGTGCGGGTTTAGAACTGCGCCGCCGCAGGTTGAGGCTTGGGTGCAAATTTGAGGTGGCTGATAAAAAGCTTTCACCTCTGGCCCCGCTGCCGCTGCCTGGTCCCGTATAAGGCCCACACGCAGACACTTCCACAAGGAACCAAAGAGCGGCAGCGACAAGAGCCGCTGGTCCTTTCAGTCTTTGCCCGACCTCGCAATTCCAATTCGCGTGGCGCAAGGCCAAAAGATTCAGCAAAGCCGCGCCCGCGCCCAACGCAGAATCCAGCATCGACCACCATCGGTCTCTTTCTGGGACCCCACGCCTCGTCCACAGTTGGCCCGATGGGCCAACTGTGGACACCAAAGCGCCTTTCTTTTGACCGGGCGTGACCGTTTTCTTTGGGCAAGACCCAAAGAAAATGGGGGCGCATTCCCGTGCCGCAAAGCGGCACACCCCCCGTCCCGCGCCCACAGCACGAAACTCTCTGTCTCACCCGCAGGCCGAACGGATCACCGCTGATCCGACCGCCCCAGCAGATACTCCGTGGTCACACCAAAATAATCCGCCAGCGTGCATAATGTCAAGGTAGGAATGTTTACTTTTCCAGCTTCAATACGCCGATAATGCACATCTGTAATTTTCAAAACATCTGCCAATTCGCGCTGAATAAGCCCACGTTCTTTTCGAAGCTCCTTTAGCCTCCCACCTAGCACCTGTAAAGTTTCCATTTAAATTTCTCCTTGACAGAGAACTTATCATGTTCTATAATAAAATCATATAGAACATTTAAAGTTCTATTTTGAAAGGGTGACTTATATGAAACAAATCTACGAAAAGTTGTTTGATCACTACGGTATTGAGATTCTGGGAGAGGCCAAGAATTACGACGAAACTGCCATCCAAGCCCTGCTGGAAACCTTTCCATTAAGCCAGGATGCCCGCTGGACCCTTTCCGATGCCTTCAGTGATTTCTACTTTCAGTGGTCCGCGGATGCTTTCGCCGTAGGCCTCCACCTGGGCCTCTCTCTACTCCACGATGATATCCGCCGCATCCGCCCGCAATAGGTCCAGCAGCGCCTGGGGCGCAAGCTCCACCTGTGCGCCGATCTTCCCGGCGGAGATATAAATACTCTCATACTCCAACACCGTCTTGTGGAATACCGTGGGATACTGCTTCTTCATCCCCACGGGGGAGCATCCGCCCCGGATGTACCCGGTGACGGCATTGATCTCCGCCACATGGAGCAGTTCAATGGACTTCTCCCCCACCGCTCTGGCGGCCTTCTTCAAGTCCAGATTCTCTGCCACAGGCACCTCAAACACATAGATGCCCTTGGACGCGCCCCGGGCCACCAGCGTCTTGAAGCCCCGGGCCGGGTCCTGCCCCAGCGCCTGGGCCACATGCACGCCGTATTCCCGGGTGCCCTCCGGGCCCTCGCCCTCCTCATAAAAATGGGCGGTGTAGGGGATCTTTTTCTGATCCAGGATGCGCATCACGTTTGTCTTTTCTTCCCTATGCTTTGCCATGATTCACCTCAAAATATACACGCCCGCCAAAACCAGCAGGATTCCAACCACGATCATCAAACTCAGAGGTTCTCCCAGGAACAGGATCCCCGCCAGCGCCGCCACCACCGGCTCCACGCTGGCGATGATGGACGCCTTTCCGGCCTCCACACGGGAAAGGCCCCAGGTGTAGAGGATGTAGGGCGACACGGTGGAGCACACGATCAGCCCTGCCGCCAGCAGCAGTATCCGGGGCTGCGCCAGCGCCGCGCCGACCTCCGCCGGGCGCAGCAGCACCAGTGACGCAGGCCCCGCGAAGATGAACGTCCACACCGTGACGGTCATGGAGTCATAGTAGGCCAGAGCGTAGCGGCCGAAAATGCTGTACAGTGCGTAGAAAAACCCGGCTCCCAGCCCCAGCAGGATCCCCGGCACGGTGACGCTCAGTCCGCCGCTGAAGAGTCCGCATACGCAGGCGCAGCCCACCAGCGTCAGCAGCAGGGCCAGCAGCTTCTTTTTCGTCACAGGCTCCTTCCACAGGATGGCGGACAGGATCACCACAAAGGACGGGGAGGTATACAGCAGGACGGACGCCACCGCCAGCGAACAGATCTGCTGGCAGGAGAAATAGCACATGGTGAAGAACATCACGCTCACCACGCCGGTGCCGAAGAAGTATTTCAGATGCTCCCGTTTGACCCGGAACACGCTGCGGTCCCTGATGGCGAAAACCGCCAAAAGCAGCAGCATTCCGCCGAAATTCCGCACCACCACGATGCTGAGCGGCGAGAGGCCCCCAGCCATCAAGCTGCGGTTCCACAAGCCGATCAGTCCCCACAGCGTGGCCGCTGCCAAAATACCGGCATAGGCGCCCCGCAGGCTTTTCTTCGTCACTTTCGTCTCTTTCATATGCCGCTCCTCCCATACCGCGCCACAACCGGCCGCCGCATGATAAAATATATCGTTCCAGGCGCGCAGCACCCAGCCGATATGCCAGGATATTGTCTCTCAAAAGGCCCCCGTATCATTCCGCAGGATCGGCAAATATGGGTCTCTCTCCTCCATAGAAGCCGTCCCACTGTCCGATCACCGGCACCTTTTCAGCTCTGCAAAATTTCTCGCTGCACGTATTTCGGCAGCTTTTCCAGCACCAGCCGGTGGGACTCCCCGCACAGCTCCCGCAGGACCTCGTCCGGCAGGCCGCCGTCCAGCAGAACGGCGATCCAGGCGCGCTTGTCCGTGTAGAAGCCCGGCAAAACCTCCGGGTGCTGCGCCCGCAGCAGCTCCGATCTTGCCGGATCACACTTCAGATTCACCAGGTCGTGGCCGCCGTAGGTCTGGTATTTTACATCCGGCGAACAGACGGCGGCAAACAGCTTGCCCCGGATCATGTACCGGAACCAGGCCCACTCGGGTTTATAATCCTTCTCTGCCCCCGGAAGGGACAGAAGATACTCGTCCAGCCACTCATATTTCATCGTGATATCCCCCTATATTTCCCGGTGAGAACGCATCCCGACGGCAAAACCGGAGAGGCGACAAACCGCCGCGGTCATTTCTCCCCCCGCAGCTCGATGATGCGGTCGCGCAGCACCGCCGCGTACTCAAATTCCAGCATTTTGCTGGCTTCCTTCATTTCCTTCTCCAGCTTGGCGATCTCCGCGGCCCGCTCCTGTTCCGAGAGCTTCCGCTTTCTGCGGCCCCGGATGGTCTCCTCCTCAGCCGTCTTGGAGATCTCCAGCACCTCCCGGACGCCCTTGATGATGGTCTTGGGCACGATGCCGTGCTCCCGGTTGTAGGCGTCCTGAATAGAGCGGCGGCGCTCCGTCTCATCCATGGCCGCCCGCATGGAGGGGGTGATCTCGTCGGCGTACAGGATGACCAGGCCCTCCGCGTTTCGGGCGGCGCGACCGATGGTCTGGATGAGGGAGGTCTCGCTGCGGAGGAAGCCCTCCTTGTCCGCGTCCAGCACCGCCACCAGGCTGACCTCCGGCAGGTCCAGCCCCTCCCGCAGCAGGTTGATGCCCACCAAAACGTCGAACTCGCCCAGCCGCAGGTCCCGGATGATCTCCATCCGCTCGATGGTCTGCACGTCCGAGTGCATGTACCGCACCCGGATGCCCGCGTTTTTGAAAAATTCCGTCAGGTCCTCCGCCATCTTCTTGGTGAGAGTCGTGACCAGCACCCGCTCGTTTTTGGCCGCGCGTTGGCTGATCTCCTCCATCAAATCGTCGATCTGGCCGGTGACGGGCCGCACCTCCACCCGGGGGTCCAGCAATCCCGTGGGGCGGATGACCTGTTCCACCACCTGGTCCGCCCGCTCCCGCTCATAGGGGCCGGGGGTGGCGGAGACGAATACGGCCTGGCCCACACGGCCCTCAAACTCCTCGAATTTCAGGGGGCGGTTGTCATAGGCGCAGGGCAGGCGGAAGCCGTACTTCACCAGGCTGTCCTTCCGGGCGTGGTCGCCGTTGTACATGGCCCGCACCTGGGGCAGGGTCACATGGCTCTCGTCCACGAACAGCACAAAGTCGTCGGGAAAGAAATCCAGCAGCGTCATGGGCGCCGAGCCGGCGGGCCGGTCGGAGATGATGCGGGAGTAGTTCTCAATGCCGGAGCAATAGCCCAGCTCCGCCATCATCTCCATGTCGTACTCCGTCCGCTGGCGGATGCGCTGGGCCTCCACCAGCTGGCCGTTGTCTGTAAAGTATCGGACCTGCTCCTCCATCTCCTTCCGGATCTCCCCGATGGCCCGGTCCATTTTGTCCTTGGTGGTGACGTAATGGCTGGCAGGGTAGATGGCGATGTGGTTCAGCACCCGGTTCACAGAGCCGGTGACGGGGTTGAAGTCGCTGATGCGGTCGATCTCGTCGCCGAAAAACTCCACCCGAATGGCGTGGTCCTTGTAGTAGGCGGGGTACAGCTCCACTGTGTCCCCCCGGACCCGGAACATGTTCCGCTCAAAGGCGATGTCGTTGCGCTCGTAGCGGATCTCCACCAGGCGGCGCAGCAGCTCGTCCCGGTCCCACTCCGCTCCCACCCGGAGGGACACCACCAGCTTGGCGAAGTCGTCCGGCTCGCCCAGGCCGTAGATGCAGGAGACGGAGGACACCACGATCACGTCCCGCCGCTCCAGCAGGGCACAGGTGGCCGACAGCCGCAGGCGGTCGATCTCCTCATTGGTGGAAGCGTCCTTGGCGATATAGGTGTCCGTGTGGGGGATATAGGCCTCCGGCTGGTAATAGTCGTAATAGGACACAAAATACTCCACCGCGTTGTTGGGGAAAAACTCCTTGAACTCGGCGCAGAGCTGGGCGGCCAGGGTCTTGTTGTGAGCCAGCACCAGGGTGGGCCGCTGGATCCTCTCAATGACCTTGGCCATGGTAAAGGTCTTGCCGGAGCCGGTGACGCCCAGCAGCACCTGCTCCTTCAGTCCGTTCTCGATGCCCTCCGCCAGGGCGGCGATGGCCTGCGGCTGGTCTCCAGAGGGCTGGTATTCAGAAACGACTTCAAATTTTGGCATAGATTCATTCTCCGCAAACAGCATTGTATTCTCACTGTGGCTGTCTTTCTATGGATTCTATAATCAAATAACTTGAAAAGTGGTAAATCCACTTTTCAAGTGTCACAGCGCATGTGCGCTGTGACAGGCTGCGGACCGCGGCCTTGATTTGCATTTCATCATCCATCCCTGTGCGCTTTACCCACAGCGGGCACCGTCCGCTTGAAAAATCCCATGCGATTTTTCAAGTGAATTGACTATATCATATCAGCCGGCAAAAAGCAAACAGTTGTTCGATTTTATGGAGCAATTTCCGCCATACCGTCCAGATATCCGGAATCCGCCATAGACACGAAATCGCCGTCCGCCACGATGATGTGGTCCACCAGCTCCACGCCGATGGTATGCAGCGCCATCTTGACCCGGTCTGTCGCCGTATAATCCTCTTTGGAC
The DNA here is from genome assembly GCF_947631635.1 of uncultured Dysosmobacter sp. Classification (GTDB taxonomy): domain Bacteria; phylum Bacillota; class Clostridia; order Oscillospirales; family Oscillospiraceae; genus Oscillibacter. The sequence goes on along the minus strand of NZ_CANRMB010000024.1, from coordinate 6,938 downwards.
GGCAGGGCCAGCCCACTGGGATGGTTGTGGGCCAGGATGATGGCGCTGGCGGAGGTCAGGATGGCGTTCTCCATCACCTTGCGGAGGTCCAGCTCCGCGTTGGTCACACTGCCCTCCCCCAGGCGCTTGCAGGCCAGGAGCTTTCCCTTCCGGTCCAGACACAGCTGATACACCACTTCATTTCTCTCATCCGCAAACCGTTCCAGCAGATAGGCCCCCGCCCGCTCTGTGGAATTGAGCACCGTCTCCTGTTCCACGTCCGCGATTCGGGCCTTGCGGGACAGCTGCGGCACCAGCTTCAGCAGGATGGCCGCGCTCTCCCCGATGCCCTCCACCCTTTGCAGGTCCTCCACCGGAGCCGTCAGCACGGCGGACAGGGAGCCGTACCGGTCCATCAGGGCGTGGGCGATGGGGTTGGTGTCCCGCCTGGGGATCGCATAATAGAGCAGCAGCTCCAGCGCCTCGTGGTCCGCATAGGACTCCAGGCCGCCCTTCAAAAAGCGCTGTCTCATTTTCTCCCGATGTCCGTCATGGATGCCCATCCCGGCGCCCTCCTCTGGCTGAAATCCCCAGTTTTTTGATAGATCTGGAATGTCATATTATACCACGCTTCCATATGGGCCACAAGACATTTTCCCTTCCCAAAATTCCGCAGCAAACAGGAAAATATTATTACAACTTTAAAAACAGTGAATGGTACAGCATCCGCACCGTAACAAAGCAAGACTGGCTGAAATTGAATAGACCCAAAAAAATGTGGTTCTGCAGCAATTTCAGGTGACGCAGCCAAACCATACCTGGGTCAGTGACGTTACCTGCTTCAAACTGAATGAACGATATTACGATGTCTGCGTGATCCTTGGCCTGTATTCGCGCATGGTCATCGCTTATAAAGTTTCCAAAAAGAACAGTACCCAACTGATTACCGCCACTTTCAAATCGGCGTATGACCAACGCACACCTTCGCCGGGCCTTATCTTCCATGGCGGCCGCGGTTCACAATACGCATCAAATCCGCTTTCCAGCTTTCGCAGGGCTGGTCTGAGGTGTTTTTTACCGTCAGCATGTATTGGTAAAATTGCTGACCGTTCGCTTCCCAGCTGTTATCAAGCACCGCCGTAACCTTCATATCGCCGCTCTGGACAGCCGTATTCCGGCTGCCGCTTTGAACGGCCGGAGCCTGGCCGCTGTCTGCAGGCAAAGCATCCCCTGTCAGGATTTGATACAGCCATCTGCCGGAATCGCTTAGATCCTCTTCGGAAAAACCGGAGGTTTTCTCCACCGCACTTTGAATAATCGCCGAGGTTTCGTTTTTATTGGAAATATTCCAGGCCACATAGCTGACCTTGTACTGGTCCATAACCTGTACCCAGGCGTTGGCCTGCGCCTCGTCGATCCCGCCGTTTCCGCTGGCATCGCAGATTCCATATTCCGATACGAACACCGGAAGCCCTGCATCAATCGCTGCTGTCATGGTATTGCGCAGATCATCCTTATGGGTTGCCGCATAGAAATGCAGTGTATACATAATATTGTCGTAACCGGTAATCGGGTCTGCTGCCGCCTCGTTGACATACTGTGACCAGTTGGGGGTTCCCACCAGAATCACAGCATCAGGCGCATTGGCGCGGATAACAGGTATGACCTTCTGTGCATAGGATTTTATTTCTCCCCAGGAGGTGCCGCCGTTCGGCTCATTGCAGATCTCATAAATCACATTCTCATAACCGGAAAATTCTTTTGTCATCTGTGCAAAAAAATCGATTGCTTCCGCTGTATACTGGTTGGGATTGCCATCCGACAAAATATGCCAGTCCACAATGACATACAGATCCTGATTCGCGGCATATTCCACGCCCCTGCGAACCAGATTTTTCAAATACTCTTTGTCACCGTCTGTGCAATACCCACCGGATTCCGCCGTATACATGGCAAGCCGTATCACATTTGCTTTCCATTCCTGGCGAAGCTGTCCAAAAAGCGCTTCATTGACATATTGAGGATAGAATGACAGCCCATGTGTGCTTAAGCCTCGCAGCTGCACAGCCTCCCCGCTCTCGTCAACAAGCTGTGTGCCCTCAACAGAAAGCCTGCCGCAGACGGAAGGCGACGAAATATCCGGCTCCTCTGGTTCTTTATTCTCCTCTTCCTTTGCTTTATCAGACTCTGACTTTGCCTCCACCGAAGCCCTATCTGAGCGTTCCCCAATTTGTTGATTCTCTTTTGCAGGCTCCTCTGCTGCCTTTCCACACGCAGACAGACAGGCACCTGCCAAACACAGGCATAAAATAACAGCAATAATAGCAATAAAAGTTCTGTTCTTTTTCATAAGTATGACCATTCCTTTCCACTACGCTGCAAAGCACAGTATATCATCAAATAACGATTCTTCAATTACATTTTTCTTAGCAATAAATAATTTCTGAAATCCCGGCATTTGGGCAGCAAAAAAACCGGCAGAATCGGGGCTTTTGCGGAACATATCATTTTTCCGCAGAGCATGCTAACGCGCAACCGGGCGAAGTCTGGCTCTTGGCGCGTAGTAAACCGTCAGGGTTTTCCTGCACGATTTTAATCAGCCCGCCGCAGCAGCCCGGTTTGTCCTTGGCAAACCGGGAAAGCACCAAAAGGAAAAGACAGGCTGTGCCTGTCTTTTCCTTTTGCACCAAGGCAAGAAAAATGCTTTCTTACGCAACCCTGTCCTTTCCGACCGCGAATCCAGCGGAGCGAATCGCGGTCGGAAGCGAAGAAAAAGCACGTCCGGCGTATGAAAAGGCCCTAAGGCCTTTTCATCGCCCTAGGGCTTTTTCTGAGCTGCAATAAGAGGTTAAAACCGATTTTTCCATAGATGGATCGCATCTCCCGTCCCCTCTCCGCCCGAAGCTCAGCGGAGCGGGTTCGGGTGGAAAGCGAAGAAATTCCTATCGGAGCGCAGTTTTCGCCGCAAGGCGAAAACGGAGCGGTGATAGGAATTTCTGAGCTGGTGCGCCTGAAGGGACTCGAACCCATACGCATTGCTGCACGAGAACCTAAATCTCGCATGTCTACCAATTCCATCACAGGCGCATATTCAATTTTGAGGGGTTTGCGGCGCTAAGACGGCGCGGCAAAAGCCTTCACCGAGGTCACAACGCCTAAATCCCGCATGTCTACCAATTCCATCATGCCCGCTTTTTTCCTATATTAGAGTTTTGTTGATTATAGCACATCCGTACGCTGCTGTCAAAATCCCATTTGCGTATGAAAGTCATTTTGATGTTTTTATTTCTGTGAAATCCTCCCGCCTTGTCGTTTCCGCTATTGAACAATCTCAAAATCTGCGATACAATGGCATAGATTTTCTGATTTGATGAAACGAGGGATCTCTTCATGTCAACACCCCGTGTCGCCGCCATCCATGACATGTCCGGCTTCGGCCGCTGCTCCCTGACGGTGGCTATCCCCATCCTGTCCGCCATGGGCGTGCAGTGCTGCCCCCTGCCCACCGCCTTTCTGTCCACCCACACCGGCGGCTTCGAGGGCTTTACCTTTCTGGACATGACCGGCGAGATGCCCAAAGTCGCCGCCCACTGGAAGTCTCTGGGGCTTGACTTTCAGGCCATTTACAGCGGATTTCTGGGCAGCGAGCGGCAGATCGGCATGGTGGAGGACTTTATCCGGGACTTCCGGGCTCCAGGCACCATCGCTGTGGTGGACCCGGTGATGGGGGACCACGGCAAGGTCTATCAGACCTACACCCCCGCCATGTGCGCCGGGACCGCCCACCTGGCGGAACAGGCCGACGTCATCACTCCCAATCTGACGGAGGCCGCCCTTTTGCTGGGCGTTCCCTACGAGGCCCTTCCCTCCGGCGGGGATGGCTGCCGGGAGATCGTGGAACGGCTGAGTCTCGGCGGCAGGCGCTCTGTGGTCCTCACCGGCGCCTCCACCGCGCCGGAACTGACCGGCGCCATGTGCTATGACGCCAGGACCGGCCGGACCGAAGCCGTGCAGACCCGCCGGGTGCCCCGGGTGTTCTACGGCACCGGCGATGTGTTCACCAGCGTCCTCACCGGCGCGCTGGTCAAGGGGAAGTCCCTGACAGACGCCGCCGGGGAGGCCGTGGAATTTGTCCGGGCCTGCGCGGAACGGACCGCCCGGATCCAGCTCCCCCTGCGGGAGGGTGTGGATTTCGAGCCGCTTCTGGGCCTGCTGACAGGCGGAGCCCCATGAGTGCCGGGCTTCCCTCCCTCCGGAAAATAAATCTGATGAACACGCTGGTCCAGCTGCTGTACTGGGCGGCGGGACATCCCCAAAGCACGCACTAAAAAAGGGAGGACAGCGGCAGTGCCGCTGTCCTCCCTTTTCACCCCCGGAAGGGACTTGATTTTCTTGGCCGTATCGGTTACACTTGGAAATGGAAACATGAACCGCGGCAGGAGACGGCGGGCGGCAACCCGCCATCTCCCTATGGGAGTGTCACGACCACTCAACACAACAGCTTTTGCTGCACCGTATCCTCCATTATACTGTTGCACCGTCTCTTTTTCAAGAGCGAACAGCGGGAAATGGGGCTTGTGTGCCGCGCCTTGATTGAAAAATCAGGCGGTGTTGAGTCTTGCGCTCAACGCCGCCTTTGTGTTTCCGGCAGACGCCGGGAGCGGTGCGCCGCTCCCGGGACCGCCTGTTGGAACATGGGAGGTCCTGATTTTTTACTTGACCTTCCCCCTGGTGGAGGGTTTATCCTGACACTGTAAAACCAACGCGCCCCACCGGGGCGGGAAAGGAACGAACATGAAGTATCTGCAAACACGCTGCCGCGCGCTGCTGCTGGCGCTGGTCCTGGCCCTCAGCCTGACGGCTCCGGCCCTGGCGGCGGAACCCTCCGCGTCTCCGGCGGAGCCCGCCGCGCCCACGCTGGACAGCGCCGCCCAATCGGCCGCCAAGGCCGCCCTGACCTACAGCGCCGCCAACAGCATCAGCTGGGCCGTCTGGGAGGACGGCAGGATCACCGTCTCCGGCAGTGAGACGGCGGCCCAAGGCACCGGCGAGGCCCCGCTCCCAAGCTCCGCGGACTTGGACCAAGACCTCTACGGCGTCGGTTCCGTCAGCAAGATCTACACCACCGTGGCCGTCATGCAGCTGGCGGAGCGGGGCAGACTGTCCCTGGACGCCCCCGTCACCCGGTACCTGCCGGACTTTAAAATGGCGGACCCCCGATACAGGCAGATCACCGTGCGGATGCTGCTGAACCACTCCTCCGGCCTGATGGGCTCCACCTTTACAGACGCCATGCTGTTTGACGACGCAGACCCCGCCGCCACGGACCAGCTGCTGGAGCGCCTCGCCACCCAGCGCCTGAAAGCGGACCCCGGCGCGTACAGCGTCTACTGCAACGACGGCTTCACCCTGGCGGAGCTGGTGGTGGAGGCCGTCTCCGGGAAGGACTTCATGGACTATGTGCAGGCAAACATCCTAACACCTGCCGGACTGGACAGCACCTTCGCCCCCGGCGGCAGCTTTGACACCGGCCGCCTGGCCGACACCTACTTCGGCGCTGACCCCTGCCCCCTGCCCCAGGACTGCCTGAACGTGGTGGGCGCTGGCGGCATCTACGCCTCCGCCGCGGACCTGGCGGCCTTCGGCGGCGCCCTCACCGGGACCAAGCTGCTGCGCCAGACCTCCCTCGCCGCCATGGCCGCCCCGGAATACGCCAGGGGCATCTGGCCGGACGACACGCTGGACCTGCTGTCCTACGGCCTGGGCTGGGACGCCGTGGAGTGGTTCCCCTTCCGTCAGAACGGCATCACCGCCCTGGTAAAGGGCGGCGACACCCTGGTGTACCACGCGGGACTGGTGGTGCTCCCGGAGCATCACATGGCCGCCGCGGTGCTCTCCTCCGGCGGCGTGTCCACCTACAATGAGCTGGCTGCCGCCCAGATGCTGGCCGCCGCGCTGAAGGCCAAGGGCGTGGAATTGGACGAATCCGTCCCCGTCATCCCCCAGTCCGCCCCCGCCGCCATGCCCGGGGAGCTGATGGAGAATGCCGGATATTACGGCTCCACCGCCGCCCAGTATCAGGTGGCGGTCTCCGCTGACGGCGTGCTGTCCATGCGCTGCCTCGCCTATCCCTCGCTTCCGGCCCAGACCTTCACCTACTGCGCCGACGGCACCTTCCGGGACGCCTCCGGCGCCGCCTGCGTGCAGTTCGTCAAGGAATCCAACGGCGAGACCTATCTCTACCAGAAGGCCGTCGGCCAGCTTCCGGAGCTGGGCGTCATGCCCGCCTCCAACTACGCGGCGGTGAAGCTGCCGGAAAACACCGTCTCCCAGGATGTAGCGGACTTCTGGGCGGATATCTATACTCTGAGCGTCCTGCCCATGAACGAGAAATACACCTCCCAGGTCTATCTGGCAGTGGCCAGTACCGGCACGGAGGAGACGCCGGAGACCGTGCCCGGCTACTTCGGCGCCGCCCGCATCGCGGATAAGACCTCCGCCCGGTATGAGCTTCAGGTCCCCGGCACCGGCGGCCGGGATGGGCAGGACATCACTGTGTCCAGCCGGGACGGCGTCACCTGGCTCCAGGCCAACGGCGCGCTGTACATGGAGGAGGCCGGGGCGCCGGACCTCTTCACCGGGGACGGCCGGTCCTATACCACCGTCCAGGAGGACGGCTGCGCCCGCTGGTACCACGCCGCCGGAGCCGCCGGCAAGACCATGACCGTCCAGCTGCCGGAGGACGGCGGCTTCTGGGTCTACGACGCCGATGGCCAGGTCACGGCCTCCTCCGTCCTGTGGGGTGATACCTCTGCCGTTCTGCCCGAGGGCGGCCTGCTGGTGTTTGCCGGAGACCCCGGTGCCCGATTCCATTTGTCTTTCCAGTCATGACCACCCGTAAAACGGGTGGCATGCACCACCCCTATAAGGGGTTTTTACTGGCTGAGCCTCAAGGCTCA
>NZ_CANRMB010000023.1 GCF_947631635.1 uncultured Dysosmobacter sp. | reverse complement strand
TTGGTCCGAGTGGCGGGATTTGAACCCACGGCCTCTTGGTCCCGAACCAAGCGCGCTACCAACTGCGCTACACCCGGATAGTTTGACCGGCAGACATCAGGAAGATTTTTACTTGCCAAGTCAGCGACAATTATTATACGGAATTTCTCGCCGGATGTCAAGGTTATATTACAGGAAAAGCCCTCATACACTGCAAAAGAAGTTTGAATTGGGAGGAGAGGGCCATGACTTCACGGCAGGCGGGGCGCAGAATTTCCACCATCGCGGCACAGCACCGAAAATTCGGCGGCAAACGGGGCGGAGCCAGACAGGCGGTCCGGCAGCGGCGGGATGAGGCTCTGCGCCCCCAGGAGCGCAGACGGCTTCTGCAATTGGTCGCGTGCAGCGGCATCTTTGTTTTGCTGGTGGCGGCCAAGCTGCTGTTGCCCGCAAAGATGACGCAGATCAACGAGAAGATCTCCGGCGCGCTGCGCCAGAATATGGACGTACAGGCCGTGTTCTCAGCGGTGGGGCGGGCCGTTACAGGGGAAAAGGACGCTGGCGGTGCGATAGAGGATGTCTATCAGGCGGTATTCCATCCCGAAAAAGGGGAGGCCCTGGAGACGGCGGCGCTGGAAGGACTGCCGCTGGATGAATTGGCAGCGCTGGAGGACCTGCGGGAATACCGGGCAGCGGCGGAGCAGCAGTCCCAGGAGCCGCCGGCGGAGGAGCAGACGGAGGTATCGACGCTGGCCTATGTCCTGTACTCGGACAATAACCTGCCGGAGGATGTGAGTTTGGAGCAGGCGATTTTGGGCTTCGACTACTGCACGCCGGTATGCGGGACACTGACCTCCAACTTCGGCTACCGGGAGCACCCGGTGGAGGGAGAGGAACGGTTCCACTACGGCGTGGACCTGGCGGCGGACACCGGAACCGCGGTCAACTGCTTTGCCGACGGCACAGTGACGGCAGTGGGGGAGAGCAGCAGCTATGGAAAATACTGCATCGTAACGCACACAGGCGGATACTCCACCCTGTACGCCCATTGCAGCCGGGTGACGGCCTCCTCCGGCACGGCGGTAAAGGAGGGGCAGAAGATCGCGGAGGTGGGAGAGACCGGCATGGCCACCGGACCCCATCTGCATTTTGAGCTGCACCGGGACAGCACGTATCTGAATCCCATCTACTATGTCTCCACGGTCTGAATGGCCGGTCCAGCTCTCCACGGGCTTCTGCCTTCTGGTCACCTGGTTTGCCCTTGTCAACGGCTGGGAGCTGCTGGCGGTGGTGCTGGGCGCCGCCGCCGTCCATGAGCTGGGACACTGCCTGGTGCTGAAAAGCCTGGGAGCGGAGATCAAGAGGCTTCGATTAAGCGTGTTTGGCGCTGTTCTGGAAACCGACAGCACCCATCTCTCCTATGGCGGGGAGCTGGCGGCGGTGCTGGCGGGACCGGCCGCAAATCTGCTGTGTGCGCTTCTTTTGGCGCCGCTGGGGGAGCGGTGGACGATATTTCTGGGTGCGAATCTGGTGCTGTGCGCATTCAATCTGCTTCCGGTGCGGCCGCTGGACGGCGGCAAAGCGCTGGGACTGCTGGTGTCCTGGGCCGCCGGTCCGGCGGCGGGGGAGTGGGCTGTGCGGTGGATCGGCGCGGCGGCAGCGGCGGCGCTGGCATTTGGCGTCCTCTGCATAATATGGTGCAGCGGCGGCAGTCTATGGCTGCTTCCGGCGGCAGTGGGCCTGTTGGCGGCAGCTGGACGGGAATGCGGCGGAAAAGGGGCGGTTTTGTAAAATTCAGGCAGGAAAATTGAAAATAGTGCTTGCAATTGCGTGGGGTTTATGGTATCCTATCAGGGCTACAAAGGGTGGTCCTCTGTCGTGCACGCGCTGGATATGCGCCGATGTGCCTTGAAAGCGGCATGAACGCCTATATATTAGGAGGAAAAATCCATGGATCTCATTCAGGAACTGAACAAGGAAACCCTGCAGAACGAAGTGACCAACGTCCAGATCGGCGACACCGTGCGTGTCCACGTGAAGGTCAAGGAGGGTTCTCGTGAGCGTATCCAGGTCTTCGAGGGCACCGTCATTGCCAAGAAGCACGGCGGCATCGAGGAGACCATCACCGTCCGCCGCATTTCTTACGGCGTTGGCGTGGAGAAGGTTTTCCCTGTGCATTCTCCCTCCATCGACACCATCGAGGTCGTTCGCAACGGCGCTGTCCGCCGTGCCAAGCTGTACTATCTGCGCGGCCGCGTCGGCAAGGGTGCCAAGGTCAAGGAGAAGCTCTAAGAGAGACAAAGAGAGAGGCGGAAGCCTCTCTTTTTTGTTTTTGTGGATCGAGAGCAGGGAAGCAAGCCGCAATTGTCACAGAAGTGGCACGCTCCTCCTGGAAAATTTGCCGGATTCCCTTGTGGTCCCGGGATTTTTTTGTTATACTACTTTAGATTGTAATGGAAACGTATGGACTGCGGAGGGATGAGCATGGAGCCTGAAAAAAAGGAAAAGCAGCCGGATCGGGGCCTGTATGACTGGGTCCAGGCGGTGCTCTGTTCCGTACTGGCGGTGGTGCTGGTATTCACCTTCGCGGTGCGGGTGGTGGGCGTTTCCGGCCCCTCCATGCGTGAGACCCTGCAAGACGGCGATAAGCTGCTGGTGCTGAACGGATATCTCTGTGGGGAGTACCGCCGGGGCGATATCGTGATCTTTCAGAAGCCCGATTTTGAAAACGGCGAGCTGATCGTGAAGCGCGTCATCGCCACAGAGGGGCAGACGGTGGACATCGACTTTGCCGCCGGCGCGGTATTCGTGGACGGGGAGGAGCTGGAAGAGCCGTACACCCGGGAGCCGACCTGGCTGGACGAGGGGCTGGGATTTCCCATCACGGTCCCGGAGGGCTGTGTGTTCGTCATGGGCGACAACCGCAACCACAGCAAGGACAGCCGCTGTGAGGAGCTGGGACCGTTGGACACCCGGCACATCGTGGGCCGCGCGGTCCTGCTGGCGTTTCCAGGGGAGACAGCGGAACTGGAGCGGCGGGAATGGCGCCGGATTGGCACTTTGAATTGACCTGAGGAGAGACAGATATGCGGAAAAAGGAACAGGAGAAGGAGCAGAAGGACAGCGGGCAGGGCCTTTATGAGTGGGTCCAGGCGCTGGTGTGCTCCGTGCTGGCGGTGGTGGTGCTGTTCACCTTCGTCATCCGGCTGATCGGCGTGGATGGGCACTCCATGGTGCCCACGCTCCAGGACGGAGACCGTCTGCTGGTGCTGAACTCCATACTGTACCATGACTATGGATACGGCGACATCGTGATTCTGCGGAAGGACGGTGTATTCGATGACGAGCCCATTGTGAAACGCGTTATCGCCACGGAGGGACAGACGGTGGACATCGACTTTACCACCGGAAGCGTCTATGTGGATGGAAAGCTTTTGAAGGAGGACTATATCAATGAACTGACCTTTCTGGAGGAGGGGACGGAATTTCCCCTGACCGTGCCGGAGGGCAGCATCTTTGTCATGGGCGACAACCGCAATCACAGCAGCGACAGCCGGGATTCCCGGCTGGGGACGGTGGACACCCGCTATGTCATCGGAAAAGCGGTGTTCCTGGCCTTCCCGGGGCCGGACGAGTGGACCGGCCAGCGGAGCTTTGAACGGATCGGAGTGATCGCATGAATATCCAATGGTATCCCGGCCATATGACCAAGACCCGGCGCATGATCGCGGAACAGATCAAGCATGTGGACGCGGTGTGCGAGATTCTGGACGCCCGCATCCCTCTGTCCAGCCGGAACCCGGATGTGGACGAGCTGACGGCGGGGAAGCCCCGTCTGGTGGTGCTGAACCGGGTGGACCAGGCGGACCCCGAGGCCACCAGGAGGTGGGCGGCCCATTTCCGGGCAAAGGGCTATGCTGTGCTGGAGTCCGACGCCAAGGGCGGCATGGGCACGGCAAAATTCGCCGGGGCCGTCCGGGAGCTGCTGGCGGACAAGCTCCGGTCCTATGCCGAACGGGGCATGGCGGGCCGGGTGATCCGGGTGATGATTTTGGGCATCCCCAATGTGGGGAAATCCACCTTTATCAACAAAGTGGCGGGCCGCAAGACCGCCAAGACGGAGGACCGTCCCGGCGTCACCCGCTCCAAGCAGTGGGTGCCCATCGACCGCGGTCTGGAGCTGGTGGACACACCGGGCATCCTGTGGCCCAAATTTGAGGACCAGAGCGTGGGACTGAACCTGGCGTTTACCGGCGCGGTGAAGGACGAGATTTTGGACGTGGAGACCCTGGGCTGCCATCTGATGGCGTACCTGGGGGAGCAATATCCCGGCGCAGTGACCACTGCCTATAAGCTGCCCGCCCTCCCGGAACGGGAGGAGACGGAGAACGACGTGGCCTACGGCTACCGCCTGCTGGAGGCGGCGGGCCGGAAGCGGGGCTTCCTGGTCTCCGGCGGCGAGGTGGACACGGAGCGGATGGCGAAGATCCTGCTGGACGAGTTCCGGGGCGGCAAGCTGGGGCGCTTTACACTGGAGCTGCCGGAGTAGGATGGCCTCCTGCCTGGCGCGGGCGGGCAGCCATAAATAGAAGGGGGGAGCGCCGTGAAACGGAAAAGCGTCGTGCTGGCGCTGGCTATCCTGCTGTGCAGCGCCGCCATGGGCCTGTATTTCTGGCTCCGCGGACCTGTGGGCGGCGTATCGCCCTATGAGACGGTCAATGACCTGTATGAATGGGAGTATATGACCTTTACCGCGGATCAGGCCGTCTACCCCACAGATGTGGAGACCATCACCCTGTATTTCCGAAACGACGCGCCGGATGATGTGGTCATATTATCGGATCATCCCGATTTCCAATGGTATCTGGAGCGGCAGACCGGCGGGGCTTGGCACACTATGCGCTCCAAGGTCGAGATGCCCCAGTGGCGCTTCCGGGAGGAGGACTGTACCCTCACTTCCACACCGTCTGGCGTGGTACGCTGGGGCGGCGGGGAATTCACCTGGTACTGTGACATCGGCGGCTATTACCGCACGCCGCTGGAGCCTGGCAGCTACCGGATCGTGATCCCCAACTGCGTCCATGTGCGGAATACGGGAAGTGTTTTGGCGGTGGGATTTGAGGTGGAATAAATGGACCTTTGGACCTATGAGCGGGAACAGTGGGCGCATGGCTTTGCCGCTGTCTGCGGCGTGGACGAGGCGGGGGCCGGACCGCTGGCGGGGCCGGTATATGCCGCCGCCGTCATCCTGCCCCGGGAATTGGACATTCCCGGCCTCAACGACTCCAAAAAGCTGACGGAGAAGAGGCGGGAGGCCCTCTACGGCATCATCACCGCCCAGGCGGAGGCATGGAGCGTGGCCCGGGTGGAGGCGGCGGAGATCGACGAGATGGACATCCTCAACGCCCGGATGCTGGCGATGCAGCGGGCCATCGACGGTCTGTCCGTCCCGCCGGACCTGGCCCTCATCGACGGCAACCGGGACCACGGCAGCAGGTATGCCATCACAGCGCCCCATGTGACCATTGTCAAGGGGGACGGAAAAAGCGCCTCTGTCGCGGCGGCGTCCATTCTGGCGAAGGTCAGCCGGGACCGCTATGTGTCCGGCCAGCTGGACGCCCAATACCCCCAGTACCAATTTGCCAGGCACAAGGGCTATGGCACGAAGCTGCACTATGAGATGCTGGACCGCTACGGCCCCTGTCCGGCGCACCGGAGGACCTTTCTGAAAAAGTGGGAGGCCAGGCGATGAGCGTCAGAAAAGCGGCGGGGGACCGGGGCGAGGCGGAGACCGCCAGGTACCTGCGAAAAAAGGGCTATACGCTCCTGGCCAGTCAGTGGCGCTGCCGGTTCGGAGAGCTGGACCTGGTGGCGCGGGACAGGCGGGGAACGATCTGCTTTGTGGAGGTCAAGCTCCGGAGCGCCGGTTCCATCGCCCTGCCCCGGGAGTTCGTGGACAGCCGGAAACAGGAGCGGCTGCGATCTGCCGCCGCCGCGTACCTGAGCACCTACGAGATCGACGCGCCCGCCCGGTTCGACGTGGCGGAGGTCTATGCGGAAAAAGACGGGAAGCTCCGGGTGGAATACCTGGAAAACGCCTTTGAATAGAGAATTTTCCTGAAAGTGAGGAAATCAACATGAAATATTACAGCACACGGGACAAATCACTGCGCTTCTCCGCGGCGGAGGCGGTGAAGATGGGCCTCTCCAGAGACGGCGGACTGCTGACGCCCTGCGAGATCCCCCAGATCGACGAGGCGTTTTTGAAGAGCCTGGTGAACGCCCGGTATCAGGAGCGGGCGGCCAGGGTCATGGGCCTGTATTTGACGGATTATACCCAGGAGGAGCTGCTGACCTTCGCGGAGAACGCCTACGGTCCCGACAAGTTCGACACGGACGCCGTGGCGCCCGTCCGCACGGTGGACGAAACCACCCACTGCCTGGAGCTGTGGCACGGCCCGACCTCCGCTTTTAAGGACATGGCGCTGCAAATGCTGCCCCAACTGCTCTCCGCCGCGCTCCGCAAGACCGGGGAGGACAAGACGGTGTGCATTCTGGTGGCTACCTCCGGCGACACCGGCAAGGCCGCCATGGAGGGCTTTGCCGACGTGCCCCAGACCAAGATCATGGTGTTCTATCCCAAGGACGGCGTGTCCGCTGTCCAGGAGGCCCAGATGGTCACCCAGGAGGGGGAGAACGTGGGCGTGTGCGCCGTGGTGGGCAACTTTGACGACGCCCAGGCCGGTGTGAAGCGCATCTTCTCCGACGAGCGCATCCGTTCCACGCTGGCGGACCGGGGCTATGTGCTGTCCTCCGCCAACTCCATCAACTGGGGCCGTATCCTGCCCCAGGTGGTCTATTACATCTCCGCCTACTGCGATCTCCTGCGGGACGGCAGGATCGCCATGGGAGAGAAGGTGAACTTCTGCGTCCCAACCGGCAACTTCGGCGACATCCTGGCCGCCTATTACGCAAAGCGCATGGGCCTGCCCGTGGGGCGGCTGATCTGCGCCTCCAACCGCAACGACGTGCTGACGGACTTCCTCCGCACCGGCGTGTACGACCGCAACCGGCCCTTCCACACCACCATGAGTCCCTCCATGGATATCCTGGTGTCCAGCAACCTGGAGCGTCTGCTGTTCGACCTCTCCGGTGAGAACGACGCGGAGGTGCGGGGCTATATGGACGCCCTGGCGAAGGACGGGAGGTACGAGGTCTCCGGCACCATCAAGGCGGCGCTGGCGGAACAGTACTGGGGCGGCTTCTGCGACGAGGACGGCACCGCCGCCACCATCGCGGACTATTACAAGAACAAGGGCTACCTCATCGACACCCACACCGCTGTGGCGGCCAATGTGCTGGAGCAGTACCGCAGGGCCACCGGCGACGGGACGGTGACAGTGTTCGCCTCCACCGCCTCTCCCTACAAGTTCTGCAACCATGTGCTGACGGCCATCGGGGAGACCCCGGCGGGCGATGGCGTGAAACTGTTGGACCAGCTGAACGCCGTGTCCGGCGTGGCGGTGCCCCGCCGTCTGGCGGCGCTGAAGGGCAAGGCCCGCCGCTTCGACCTGACGGCGGAGAAGCAGGAGATGGACAACATGGTGCTGGACTTCCTGAAATAAGGAGGGCAAGGCATGGCTGAGAAAAAGAAGATCCGCTATCAGCGGAAATGGGCCCGCGCGGTATGCCTTCTGGCGATCTGGGCGATCCTGCTGGTCCCCGTTGGGATCATGGCGAAGGGAACACCCCGGATCATGTTGCTCTGCTTGGCAGGCGCGATGTTTGCGGCCGCCTGGTTCATCCGGCTGCGGTGCCTGACCTGCCGGGGATGCGGCAGGAGCTGCGCGCCCCTGATGGTGAAAAAGGGCGCGGCTCCGGCCTGTCCCTACTGCGGAACAAAATATGTCTTTGATGACGAGATGAAAAAGTGAGCAAAAGCCGCAGGATGTATTTCCATGGCTTCCTGTGACGGAAAGGGCGGGCGGAACTCCCACGAAAGGAGCGGCGGCATGAAGCGGCTGAAACGGAAGTGGGCCAGGGCGGTGCTCCTTTTGCTTGGCCTTGCAGCTGCGCTGTTTCTGGTGTCCCGTTCCGCGAACCGCCGCCTGCGCTGTCCGACATGCGGAAAGGGATCGGTCCGGCTCTGGCAGAAACGGGGCGGGACCGGCTGCTGCCGGAGCTGCGGCGCCCGGTTTGAGTGGGTGGACTGAATGGGCCTTCTGCCGGAGAGAATAGCGCTGCGGACGGAGCAGGCTTCGGCACTGTTGCAGGCGGACACCGGAGGAGCATTCCTCCACGCCCAGCCGCCGCCGGTGGGACGGACGGCGGCTTTGGAAAAAAAGAGAAGGGAGTGGTCAAATGGCCCTCTATGCCATCGGGGATCTGCACCTCTCCCTGACAGCCAACAAATCCATGGAGGTGTTCGGCCCCGTGTGGGAGAACTATCACGCCCGCATCGAGGAGGCCCTGGGCGTTTTGACCGAGAAAGACACCCTGGTCCTGGCGGGGGATACCTCCTGGGGCATCGACCTCACGGAGGCTGAGGCGGATTTTCGCTTCCTGGACCGCTTCCCGGGCCGGAAGCTGCTGGTCAAGGGCAATCATGACTACTGGTGGGTCACGGCGGCCAAGCTCCACCGCTTTTTTGAGGAGAAGGGCATCCGGACGCTGGACATCCTGCACAACAACTGCGCCCTTTACGGGGACTGGGCCATCTGCGGCACCCGGGGATGGTTTCTGGAGGAGGACCAAAAGCCCCACAACGCCAAGGTGCTGAACCGGGAGGTCATGCGCCTGGAGACCTCCCTGCAGGCGGCGGGGGGACGGCCCATCCTGTGCTTCCTCCACTATCCGCCGCTGTACCAGGGCTACGAGTGCCCGGAGATCCTGGCAATGCTGGAGAAGTACCATGTCCGTGCCTGCTGTTACGGCCATCTCCACGGCCCCACTATCAAGCGCAGAATGGAGGGAAGACGGGGGGAAACAGACTTTTCCCTGATATCCGCGGACTATCTGGGCTTTGTTCCAAAAAAAATTTGCGATTGATAGAAAAAAGGCTAGCATTTTCGAGATTTTTCTGGTAAAATATCTATTTGCACCGGCATCCAGCCGGTGATGAACGGAGGAGTTAACATAATGAGTGTCAAAAGCTGCGAAAAAGTTGAAAAAAGCCAGGTCGCTCTGACCATCGAGGTCGGCGCGGCGGAATTTGAGGCCGCCGTCGAAAAAGCATATCAGAAGATGCGCAAGAAGATCAACGTGCCGGGTTTCCGTCCCGGCAAGGCCCCCCGCAAGATCATTGAGGGCATGTACGGCGCAGAGGTGTTTTTCGAGGAGGCCATTAATATTGCATTCCCTGACGCCTATGAGGCCGCGGTGAAGGAGCAGGAGCTCCAGGCCGTGGGCTATCCCGCTGTCGAGATGGTGGGCGAGTGCACCAAGGAGGGCTTCACCTTCAAGGCCACGGTCCCCGTGTATCCCGAGGTCACCCTGGGCGAGTACAAGGGCCTGTCCGCTCCCAAGGATGAGGTCAAGGTCACTGCCGCCGACGTGGACGAGCGCCTGAAGCAGCTGTCTGACCGCAACACCCGTCTGGTGAGCGTGGAGCGGGAGGCCAAGGAGGGCGACACCGCTGTCATCGACTTCGAGGGCTTCCTGGACGGCAAGCCATTTGACGGCGGCAAGGGCGAGAACCACAGCCTGGAGCTGGGGTCCCACAGCTTTGTTCCCGGCTTTGAGGAGCAGGTTGTCGGCATGAAGGCCGGTGACGAGAAGGACATCGACATCACCTTCCCCGAGGACTATCACGCCGACCTGGCCGGTAAGGCCGTGGTCTTCAAGGTGAAGGTCCACGAGGTGAAGGAGAAGGAAGTTCCCGCCCTGGACGACGAGTTCGCCAAGGATGTGTCCGAATTTGACACCCTGAAGGAATTGAAGGCCGACCTGAAGAAGAAGATCGCCGAGGAGCGCCAGAAGGACGCCGACCGTGCCTTTGAGGACGCGCTGATGGAGAAGGTGGCCGATGGCATCACCGCCGACATCCCCGACGCCATGGTGGAGGCCCAGTGCCGCCAGTTCCTGGACAACTTCAAGATGCAGATCTCCCAGCAGGGCATCCCCTATGACCAGTATCTGAAGATCACCGGCATGGACGAGGCCAAGCTGCTGGAGGACGCCAAGGAGCCCGCCCTGCGTCAGGTGCGGATGGACCTGGCTGTGGCCGCCATCATCAAGGCCGAGAACATCGAGGCCTCTGATGAGGACGTGGAGGCCGAGTTCAAGAAGCTGGCCGACCAGTACAACATGGACCTTGAGATGGTCAAGAAGTATTTGCAGGCCGATCAGGTGAAGGACCAGATCGTGAGCCAGAAGGCCGTGGCCGTCGTTGTGGACAGCGCCACCGCCGTCAAGCCCGAGAAGAAGACCGCCAAAAAGGTTGCCAAGAAGACGGAGGAGGCTGCTGAGGGCGAGGAAAAGCCCGCCAAGAAGCCCGCCGCCAAGAAAAAGACAGCGAAGAAGGCCGAGGCTGCTGAGGGCGAAGAGAAGTCCGCCGAGAAGGAAGCCGAATAAGCGCGAATCTTTCTGCGCGTACATTTTACAGATTCGACACATTCTCTCATGGTGCCTGTGGTATCATGAGAGAATGGTTTATAGGGCCATTGGGCCCCAGCGTATTCCAATTGCGGGAGCGCACAAAAGAGGAGGTTTTCGACCATGAGCTTAGTCCCCTATGTTGTGGAGCAGACCAACCGCGGAGAACGTTCCTATGACATCTTCTCCCGTCTGCTGAACGACCGCATCATCTTCCTGGGTGAAGAGGTCAACGCCACCACCGCCAGTCTGGTCGTGGCGCAGCTGCTGTATCTGGAGGCCCAGGACCCCGATAAGGATATCCAGCTGTATATCAACAGCCCCGGCGGTTCCGTCACCGACGGCATGGCGATCTACGACACCATGCAGTACGTCAAGTGTGACGTCTCCACCATCTGCGTAGGCATGGCCGCCAGCATGGGCGCATTCCTGCTGTCCGCCGGCGCCAAGGGCAAGCGCATCGCCCTGCCCAACGCGGAGATCATGATCCACCAGCCCTCCGCCGGCACCCAGGGCCAGATCACCGACATGGCCATCCACCTGAAGCGGCTGGAGACCATCAAGAAGCGGATGAACCGCATCATGGCGGAGAATACCGGCAGGACCATCGAAGAGGTCACGGCTGCCTGCGAGCGCGACAATTTCATGAGCGCCGAGGAGGCCAAGGAATTCGGCCTGATCGACAAGATCATCACCGGAAAGAAATAAGCGAGAAACGAAACTGAGGTAATACCATGAGTGACGATGGCAAGAAGTCTCTGCGGTGCTCCTTCTGCGGCAAGCATGAGCAGCAGGTCCACCGCATGATCCAGGGCCCCGGCGTACGCATCTGCGACGAGTGCGTCCAGCTGTGTATGAGCATCCTGAACGACGGATTCGAGGATACCAGCTCCAATCCCCTGGAGGATATCCCCGATCAGCTTCCCACGCCCCGGGAGATCAAAGACGTGCTGGACCAGTACGTCATCGGCCAGGAAGAGGCCAAGGTGGCCCTGTCCGTGGCGGTGTACAACCACTATAAGCGCATCTTTTTCGGCGGCGACGAGGACGTGGAGCTGCAAAAGAGCAATATTCTCATGCTGGGTCCCACCGGCTCCGGCAAGACGCTGTTTGCCCAGACGCTGGCCCGCATTTTGAAGGTGCCCTTTGCCATTGCCGACGCCACCACCCTGACGGAGGCCGGCTATGTGGGCGACGATGTGGAGAATATCCTCCTGCGTCTGCTCCAGGCCGCGGATTTTGACGTGGAGCGGGCCGAACACGGCATCATCTATGTGGACGAGATCGACAAGATCGCCCGGAAGAGCGAGAACACCTCCATCACCCGGGATGTGTCCGGCGAGGGTGTGCAGCAGGCCCTGCTTAAGATCGTGGAGGGGACCGTCGCCAACGTGCCGCCCCAGGGCGGACGGAAGCACCCCCATCAGGAATTTATCCAGATGAATACCAAAAATATCCTGTTCATCTGCGGCGGCGCTTTCGACGGACTGGAAAAGATCATCGAGCGGCGTCTGGACCAAAAGAGCATCGGCTTTGGCGCCAATGTCCAGGGGAAGAAGGACAAGGATATGAACAAGATCCTGCACGAGGTCCAGCCCCACGACATCCTGAAATTCGGCATCATCCCCGAGCTGGTGGGCCGCCTGCCGGTCATCGCGCCCCTGAACGCCCTGCGGCGGGAGGATCTGGTGCGCATCCTGCAAGAGCCCAAGAACGCCCTGGTGAAGCAGTATAAAAAGCTGATGGAATACGACGATGTGGACTTGGAATTCGAGCCGGAGGCATTGGAGGCCATCGCCGACAAGGCCATTGAGCGGAACATCGGCGCCCGGGGCCTGCGGGCCGTCATGGAGGGGATGCTGACTCAGATCATGTACGACATTCCCTCGGACCCCACCATCGTCAAGGCGGTCATCACCCGCGACTGCGTGGAGGGGAAGGGCCAGCCGGTCCTGACCCATGACCCGAACAAGATCAACTATTCCGTGAAACTGAACACCGGCAAGGGGGATAAGTCCGCGTCCGGCGGCTCTGCCCCCAGATCGGCGTCTTAAGCAAAGAGGAGGAGGGGACGCCAAAAGCGCCCCTTCCTCTATTTCCGTGAAAGGAATCTATCCCTATGGAACCGACGACTTTGAATATTCCCGTTCTGGCCCTCCGGGGCCTGACGGTTTTCCCACATATGAGCCTGACCTTCGACGTGGAGCGCCGCATCTCCATCACTGCCCTGGAGCGGGCCATGGAGGCGGACCAGGACATCTTCCTGGTGGCGCAGCGGGAGATCGGCGTCAACGCGCCGGGGGAGAAGGACCTGTATCAGGTGGGGACTCTGTCCCATATCTCCCAGATTTTGCGGCTCTCCAAAAATTCCGTCCGCTGTGTGGTGGAGGGCCGCCGCCGGGCGCGCCTGCGCCGCCTGTGGCAGACCGAGCCCTTCCTCCAGGCCAACGTGGAGTTGATGGAGGAGGAGACGCCCTCGGAGGCCTTCCAGCGCAGTCCCCGCACGGAGGCGCTGCTCCGGCAGACCTGGAACCTGGTCAGCGAGTATGCCGGACTGGCCGGCAATATGGCGGAGGAGGTCATCACCACCGTCATGGACTGCCGGGACGTGGGCTATCTGGCGGATTACATCGCCCAGAATATCGCCCTGCGGTATGACGACAAGCAGGAGATCCTGGAGGAGATGGCTCCCTTTGTCCGTCTGCGGAAGCTGAATGGCTTTCTGGCCCGGGAGTGCAACGTCCTGAGCTTTGAGCATGAGATGGAGGGCAAGATCCGGGACCAGCTGGCCCAATCCCAGCGGGACCAGATCCTGCGGACCCAGATCCGCGTTCTGCAAAACGAGCTGGGAGAGGCGGGGGACGCGGACGACGAGATCGAGACCTACCGCCAGAAGATCACCGGACTGGCGCTGGACGAGGATACGGAGAAGCACCTCTTGAAGGAGGTGCACAAGCTGGCCAAGCAGCCCTTCGGCAGCGCCGAGGGAGCTGTCATCCGGAACTATCTGGATGTGTGCCTGGAAATGCCCTGGAACGTCACCACAAAAGAACGGGTCAGCGTGGATGCGGCCCGCAAGGTGCTGGAAAAAGACCACTTTGGCCTGGAAAAGGTGAAGGAACGCATTTTGGAGACCATCGCCGTCCGGCAGATGAATCCGTCGGCCAAGGGGCAGATCATCTGCCTGGTTGGCCCTCCCGGCGTGGGAAAGACCTCCATTGCCATCAGCGTCGCCAAGGCGCTGAACCGGAAGCTGGCCCGGATCTCCCTGGGCGGCGTCCGGGACGAGGCGGACATCCGGGGCCACCGCAAGACCTACATAGGCTCCATGCCCGGCCGGATCATCGAGGCCATCAGCCGCAGCGGCTCCATGAATCCGCTGCTCCTGCTGGATGAGATCGACAAGCTGGGCAGCGACTACCGGGGCGACCCGGCCTCCGCCCTGCTGGAAGTGCTGGACAGCGAGCAGAATTATGCCTTCCGGGACCACTTCCTGGAGATCCCCGTGGATCTCTCCAAGGCGATGTTCATCACCACCGCCAACACCACAGACACCATTCCCCGGCCCCTGCTGGACCGCATGGAGATCATCCAGCTCTCCAGCTATACCGACGAGGAGAAGGTGCAGATCGCCAGGCTCCATCTGCTTCCCAAGCAGATGGAGGAGCACGGCGTCAAAAAGGGCGCCCTGCGGATGAGCGACGATGTGCTGCGGGCCATCATCCGGGACTACACCCGGGAGTCCGGCGTCCGCCTGCTGGAACGACGGCTGGCGGCCATCTGCCGGAAGGCGGATATGCGCCTGCTGACAGGCAATGTAAAGCGTATTACCATCATAGAGAAGGACCTGCCGAAGCTGCTGGACTGCCAGCCGTATCCCCCTGCGCTCCACACGGAGAAGGAGGAGATCGGCGTGGTGAACGGCCTGGCCTGGACCGAAGCCGGCGGCGAGATCCTGGAGGTCGAGGTCAATGTCATGGAAGGCTCCGGCAAGCTGGAGCTGACCGGCAATCTGGGAGATGTCATGAAGGAATCTGCCCAGGCGGCGCTGAGCTGTCTGCGGAGCCGGGCGGCGGTGCTGGGTATTGAAGCGGACTTCTACAAGACGAAGGACATCCATGTCCACTTCCCGGAGGGCGCGGTGCCCAAGGACGGCCCCTCCGCAGGTATTGCCGTGACCACCGCCATGCTCTCTGCCCTGACAGGCAGGAGAATCAAGGCAGGCGTATCGATGACAGGTGAAGTTACTTTACGGGGGCGGGTGCTGCCCATCGGCGGTTTGAAGGAAAAGACCATGGCTGCGCTGCGCAACCACATCGGCACGGTCCTGATCCCCAGGGACAATATGCGGGACCTGGAGGAGATCGACCAGACCGTGCGGGCCGCCCTGCGCTTTGTGCCTGTCGGCACGGTGGACGAGGTATTTGCCGCGGCCCTGTGCCCGGAGGCCGACCCCGTCCGGGAGGAGGTGGCCCCCCATGTGGCCGCCTTTGCGCCCAAGAGCCGGGAGGCGGTGAACGATACCGCCCTGCGGCAGTAAAGGAGCAGATCATGGCTTTGAATTTTGCAAAGGTGGAGTTCATCCGCTCCGCCGCCGCACGGACCCAGTTCCTGCGGGACGGCCTGCCCCAGTTCGCCTTCGCGGGCCGCTCCAACGTGGGTAAATCCTCCGTCATCAACCGTCTGGTGGGGCGGAAGAACCTGGCCTATGTGGGCGCGTCCCCTGGGAAGACCACCCAGATCAACTATTTTCTGGTGGACAGGGGCGCCTATCTGGTAGATCTGCCGGGTTATGGCTACGCCAAGGTCAGCCGGGCCGAAAAGGAGCGGTGGGGCCGCCTGATGGAGAGCTATTTCCAGGATGAGGCCCAGATCATCACCGCCGGCGTTCTGATCGTGGACATCCGCCACAAGCCCACGGCGGACGATGTGACCATGCACACCTGGTTTCGGGAGACCGGCTGTCCGGAGATCGTGGTGGCCAACAAGCTGGACAAGCTGAAACGCAGTCAGGTGGAGCCTGCCCTGGCCCTGATCCGGGAGACATTGGAGCTGGCGGAGGCGGATGTCCTGGTGCCCTTCTCCGCGGAAAAGGGGACGGGGAAGGAAGAGCTGATCGGCCTGCTGAACGCGGCCTGCGAGCGATAAGACCGATAAAAAAGGAACGGCGAAAGCCGTTCCTTTTTTCATATCAGTTCCGCCGGGGCCTTGGGCAGCTCGTTCCGCTCGTTGATGGGGGTCACGAGATAAAGCCGCAGCAGCTTTGCCCAGCCCAGTTCCACCTCCGTGAAGCTGCCGCCGTCTATGGCGGCGTCCAGCGTGTCCAGGGCGGTTTGCAGCTCCACGGGGTACAGCTCCGCATCATAAGCGGTGGAGCAGATGGCGTGCCATTTTACCTCCTCGTCCACGCCGTCTGCTGTCAGTGCCTTTGCAAATACAACCGGATTATAGAAGAATGTGCTGGAGAGGATGTTGCTGTAAGATTCGGAATACGCACCATCCAATCCTCTTGCGGTACACCCCATCTGAATCCAAAGGATTTCAGAGTAAGAGTAGTCATCTTGACTGGACAGCCACCACATAAAGGCGGACGGTGTATCGTCATCCTGATTCGTATGCCCCATTTTTTTGAGTTCGCCCCAGTCCATATCTGGCAAAAGGCTAAATGCATCCCTGCGATAAGCGTACCGCTCCTCGGCGGAGAGATTGTTGTTGGTCACCAGCTGATTCCAGGCGATGTAGACCCTCCGGGTGTCGTCTATGTCCTCCCGCTCTGGCTCCTGCCGCTGGGAGAAGTCCGGCTCGCCGCTGATGGTGGGGAAGCGGGAGACATTGTTGGGCAGAAAGAATTCGTTCCCGGCGTCGATCAGATCCTCCATCAGCAGTCCGGCCACCAGGCCGTCCCGCATATAGATGGCCAGATAGAGGGAAAAGGCGGATTTCGGCTGGTAGATATAGTAATAATCGTGAGGCACCAGGGTATAGCCGCCCTCTTCCTTCAAACAGTACACCAGTTCGTCGCCGTAGGCTTTCACCACGTCGGCCTTGGTGCTGCCCACGTGAATCCACTGGGGGGTATGGACGCTTGGGGCGATGGTGGACAGACGGATGACGGATTCACACTCCACGGACGCCGGGTCCATTTCCAGGTCTTGCTCCGTATGCAGATAGGAGAGGTTGATGGCGCCGCAGACAGCGTTGTGTAGGACCGTCAGGTGGAAGTCTGTGTCCAGGACCTCCTCCGGCGCGGTCAGCTCCAGAGAAGTTCCGAAGGGAAAGAAGTCCTCTTGTGCCCCCAGCTCCAGAAATTCCTCGTTCCCGTCGCTGTTGGTCCAGAGCAGGGCGAAGTCTGTGGCGGGGTAGCGGGTGGGCGGCTCATCAAAAGTGGCTGTAACGGCATCCACAAGGGCGTCTTTACCTGGAACGGCCGCTATGGTCCAGTCATAGAAAAATGCCACTGCCACTGCCAAAAGCAGGAACACCGCCGAAACAGCGCAGACCATCGACCGGAAAGAACGGTGGGAGCCGGAGGATTGGCGCGGTGTGGGCTCCGGAACGTCCGCCGCATCTTCCCTGGCTTTGGAAACCGGTTCATCCGGTGTCTCCGTCAGCTCCGCCAAGGAAATATTGAATTCCCGCGCCAGCGCCATCAGGTTGTTCATATCCGGCGCCGCCGCGCCGGTCTCCCATTTGCTGACCGCCTGGCGGCTGACGCCCAGACGCGCCCCCAATTCCTCCTGGGAGATCCCCAGTCCCTTTCGATATTGGCTGATCCGCTGTCCCAAGGTCATGGGCGGACACCTCCTTTTCAGGCAACAGTATGACAGATTTCCAGGCGAAAATCTACCACCCGCATGTCAAATATCGGTTGCGGCGGCGGATTTGCGGGCATTTTGTAGGGAAATGGTTCACAGCACAGGAAAAGCCCTCTGCCAGCGGGAATGGACAGCGCCCGCTTTTTTTCGGGAAAATCTTGTCTACCCCCTATGCAAATCTCAAAAAATACGATAAAATAAACCCATATGATCTGCAAGCATAAGATGGAGGTTTTTCAAAATGGCGAAACCTGTTTATAAGCGGGTCCTGCTGAAGATCAGCGGCGAGGCCCTGGCCGGCGGCAAAGGCACCGGCCTGGATTTTGAGATGATCGGCAGTGTGTGCGACGTCATCAAGGAGTGCCTGGATATGGGCGTCCAGGTGGGCCTGGTGGTGGGCGGCGGCAATTTCTGGCGCGGTGCCAAGAACAGCGGAGGCAAGATGGAGCGCACCCGGGCCGACCACATGGGCATGCTGGCCACGGTGATGAACTGCCTGGCGGTGGCCGATGTGTGCGAGCAGAAGGGCATCCCCGTCCGGGTGCAGACGGCCATCGAGATGCGGGCCATCGCGGAGCCGTACATCCGCTCCCGGGCCATCCGGCACCTGGAAAAGGGCAGGGTGGTCATCTTCGGCGCCGGCACCGGCAACCCCTTCTTCTCCACGGACACGGCGGCTGTCCTGCGGGCGGCTGAGATCAACGCCGACGTCATCCTCCTTGCCAAGAACGTGGACGGTGTGTACACCGCCGACCCGGTGAAGGACCCCAACGCCGTGAAATACGACACCATCAGCTACGACGACGTGCTGGCCCAGCACCTGATGGTCATGGATTCCACCGCTACGTCCCTGTCCATGGACAACCACATCCCCGTGCTGCTATTCGCCCTGAAGGACCCCCGCAACATCATCCGGGCCCTGTGCGGCGAGAAGGTCGGCACCATCGTCAAGGAATAAGAACGCGCTTGTGCGCCTCCCATAACAGAACTGTGAAAGGAAGGACCTATTTATGTTGAAGGATGAATACAAGGTATACGAGGACAAAATGAAGAAGAGCATCGACTCCGTTGCCGCCGACTTTGCCTCCGTGCGGGCGGGCCGGGCCAACGCCGCCGTGCTGGACCGCATCATGGTGGACTACTACGGCAGCCCCACCCCCATCCAGCAGATCGCGGCCATCTCCTCTCCCGATCCCCGGGCGCTGGTGATCTCCCCCTGGGACAGCAAGGCCCTGAAAACCATCGAAAAGGCCATCCAGAACTCCGACCTGGGCATCAATCCCCAGAATGACGGCCGCTGCATCCGCCTGACGTTCCCCCAGCTGACGGAGGAGCGCCGCAAGGAGCTGGTGAAGCAGATCCGCAAGTACGCCGAGGCCGGCAAGGTGGCTGTCCGCAATATCCGCCGGGACGCCATGGACCATTTCAAGAAGCAGGAGAAGAAGTCCGAGATCACTGAGGACGAGATGAAGATGGCGGAGAAGGACCTCCAGAAGCTGACCGATGACAGCTGCAAGAAAATCGACGAGCTTCTGGCGAAAAAGGAAAAGGAACTGCTGGCGGTCTGAGCCCTGTTCCCATAGGAGGACCAGGAGACTTTCAGCGCGATTGAATGAGCATCTGCTGCGCAAAAACATTTTGATCAAGCCGAGGGCCGGTCTCTGTGCCGGCCCATTGGTTCGTTTTAGGGAAGGAGGAGAAGATGCGGGAGGTGGACCCACGGGAGACCGGCCGGGCGGACAGCTGGGCGCTCTATCACAGCGCGCCCATGCCGATGGTCACCCTGTTCAAGACCCTGGACATCACGCCGCTGCTGCGGCGGAAGGACCAGGGATACAAGCTGAATATGCTGCTGTGCTGGTGCGTCGCTCAGGCGGCGGAGGCCACGCCGGAGTTTTACCTGCTGCCGGTGGGAGAGAAGCTGATCCAATATGACCGCCTGGGCGTCAGCGTGATCGTGGCGAACCAAAAGGGCGGCCTCAGCTCCTGTGACCTGCCCTGTTCGCCGGACCTGGAGACCTTCAGCCGGACATATCTGGAGCTGACGGAGCGGGTGCGCCAAACATGCGTGGACCACGAGCTGCCTGGCCGCATGATGGTGGGCACCTCCAGTCTGGTCCGGTATGAGATCGACGGCGCGGCGAACATGTATTCCGGCATCTTTAACAACCCCTTTCTGATCTGGAGCAAATACCGGGAGGAAAACGGCAGGGCACTGCTGCCGCTGTCCTTCCAATTCCACCATGTACAGATGGACGGTCTGGAGGCCTGCGCCTTTTTGGAGCGGCTTCAGGAGGCTGTCCGTGAGACCGGGAGGGCATGAGCGCCCACCGGAAGGAGAGAAGCCATGTCAAATGAGAACGGGCGGGTACAGGACCCGCCCCGCCATATCGCCATCATCATGGACGGCAACGGCCGCTGGGCCACACGCCGGGGCCTGCCCCGGACTGCCGGTCACAAGGCGGGAGCCGAGACCTTCCGCCGCATCGCCACATACTGCAAGAATATCGGTGTGCAGTATCTGACGGTGTACGCCTTTTCCACGGAAAACTGGAAGCGCTCCGCCGATGAGGTGGGGGCCATCATGACCCTCTTGAAAAAGTATCTGCTGGAGGCGGTGGACACCATGGAGCGGGACCACATCCGGCTCCACTTTTTCGGGGACATGACGCCCATCTCCCCGGAGCTGCGGGCGCTGGCCCGGGAGACGGACGAGATCACGGAGCACCTGTCCGCCGACGATTTTCAGGCCAACGTCTGTTTGAACTACGGCGGCCGGGATGAGATCCTGCGGGCGGTGCGGCGGTTTGCCGCGGACTGCGCGGCAGGGGAGAGGCGGCCAGAGGAGCTGGATGACGCCATGTTCTCCGGCTATCTGGATTCCAAGGGCATCCCGGACCCGGAGCTGATCATCCGCCCCAGCGGAGAGCTGCGGCTGAGCAACTTTCTGTTGTGGCAGTGCGCCTATTCGGAGTTCTATTTCACGGATGTGCTGTGGCCGGACTTTGACGAGGCGGAGCTGGATCGCGCCATCGCGGCCTATCAGGGAAGAGACCGTCGTTTCGGCGGCGTAAAGAAATAAGCCTTTATAGAAAAGAGGGCGATTTATGAAATCGAGAATTTTGGTGGCTGTCATCGGTGTTCCAGTGCTGGTGTGGGTGGTGCTTTGGGCGCCGATCCAAGTGATGACGATTGCGCTGATCCTGCTGGCGTTTATCGGCGCTACGGAATTGGAGCGGTGTGTCAGTGGTGTGAAACGCAGCGGAGTGACAGAACTCGGCGGTGTATGCGCGATACTTACCGTAGAGGGATACTATGTCTGCCCAGATCATATGGAACTGTTGTTTGTTTTTGCAACAGTGCTGTTCTTCGGCTACGCCATCGTGAAGGCGGGCGAGGTGAAGTTCGCCCAGATCATGGCGGGGCTGTTCGGCGGCATCGCCATCGGCTGGTCCTTCTCCGCGTTTTTACGCATGGAGGCCTCTGGTGTCCACCGGGCCTATCTGCTGCTGCCCTTTATTTTGAGCTTCGCCTGCGACACCTTTGCCTACTTTGCCGGACTGACTTTGGGCAAACACAAGCTGGCACCGAAGGTCAGTCCGAAAAAGACCATCGAGGGTTCCATCGGCGGGCTTTTGGGCAATGTGGTCTGCGGCCTGCTTTTCGCCTTTGTGATGGACCGCTGGTTCGGCGGCAGCATCGGCTATGGCCCTATGGTCATCCTGGCGCTGCTGTGCGGCATGGTGGCCCAGCTGGGTGATTTGAGCTTTTCCCTCATCAAGCGGGAATTCGGCATCAAGGACTACGGCCATCTGTTCCTGGAGCACGGCGGTGTGCTGGACCGGTTCGACAGCGTGCTGTTCGTAACGCCGGTCATTGAGATCGTTTTAAGCTTTGTGAAATAAGTTGGTGTTATGACGAATACAATTTCGATACTTGGCTCCACCGGCTCCGTCGGCCGTCAGACCCTGGACGTGGCGGAGCAGATGGGCCTGCGGGTGGCGGCCCTTACGGCAAATTCCAGTGTGGAGCGCATGGAGGCACAGGCGCGGCAGTTCAAGCCCCGGCTGGCCGTGCTGACCGATGAGGCGGCGGCAAGGGACCTTGCCGTGCGCCTGGCGGACACGGATACAACGGTGCTGGGCGGCTTTGCGGCCCTGGAAGAGGCGGCGACAGTCCCCGAAGTTGACACGGTGGTCACCGCTGTGGTTGGCATGGTGGGACTAAAGCCGACCCTGGCCGCCATTCGGGAGAAAAAGCGGATCGCCCTGGCCAATAAAGAGACCCTGGTCTGCGCCGGACAGCTGGTGATGGACGCGGCGGATACATGCGGGGCGGAGATCGTGCCGGTGGACTCCGAGCACTCCGCCATCTTCCAGTGCGTCCAGGGCTGTACGGACCGCCGGGAGATCAAGCGCCTGATCCTGACCTGCTCCGGCGGGCCATTTTACGGTATGCGGTTCGATGAAGTGGGCAGAATGACAAAGGCGGACGCTTTGAAGCACCCCAACTGGAAGATGGGCCCCAAGATCACCATCGACTGCGCGACCCTGATGAACAAGGGCCTGGAGGTCATCGAGGCCATGCGGCTGTACCGCCTGCCGCTGGAGCAGGTGCGGGTGGTGATCCACCGGCAGAGCATCGTCCACTCCCTGGTGGAGTACCGGGACGGCGCGGTGCTGGCCCAGCTGGGCACGCCGGATATGCGCCTGCCCATCCGCTACGCCATGACCTATCCGGAGCGGGGCGAGAACCCCGCGGAGCCGCTGGACCTGCTGTCCTGCCCGCCCCTGACCTTTGATGCGCCGGACCGGGAGGCCTTCCCGTGCCTGCGTCTGGCGGAGGAGGCGGCCACCCAGGGCGGCACCGCCTGCGCCATTCTAAATGGCGCCAACGAGGAGGCGGTCCGACTGTTCCTGGCGGACCGCGTGGGCTTCCACGACATCCCCCGGCTGGTGGAGAAGGCCCGGGCGGCGGTGCCCGTGGTGCAAAACCCCACACTGGAGGAGATTTTGGCGGCGGACCAGGCGGCCCGGCAGATCGTCCTAGGGAATTGAGTATTTAGGAGCTATTGCATGAAACCAATTTTTATCCTGGCAGCGATTTTGATCTTTGGCGTGCTGATCGCCGTCCATGAGCTGGGCCATTTTGTGGCGGCAAAGCTCTGCGGCGTGCGGGTCAACGAATTCTCCATCGGCATGGGGCCCGCAGTCTGGCACAGGCAGAGGGGGGAGACCCAGTACTCCCTGCGGGCCCTGCCCATCGGCGGTTTCTGTGCCATGGAGGGCGAAGACGAGGACACCGGCGACGACCGCTCCTTTGTCCGGCAGGGCTTTTGGAAAAAACTGGTCATCCTGGCCGCCGGCTCCGGCATGAACTTTTTGACGGGACTGGTGATCCTGCTAGTGCTGTATACCGGCGCGACGGCGTTCTACACCGACCAGATCACCGGTTTTGCGCCGGGCTTTCCTCTGGAGGGCGAGAACGGCCTGATGGTAGGGGACATTTTCTATAAGATCGATGGCTACCGCACCTATCTGCGGGGCGACGCGTCGCTGTTTTTGAGCTACCACGACGGCGACACCATGGACCTGGAGGTTATTCGGGACGGCGAGAAGGTGGTCCTGAAGGACCTTCCCATAACCCGGCAGACCTATCTCAACAGCGACGGCGGCACCTATACCGGCTTTGGCCTGTATGTGGGCGCCAGTGCGGAGAAAGCGACCTTTGGCAGCAAGTTGAGATACACCTGGAACACGGCCAAGGACTTTGTGCAGCTGGTGTGGTTCAGCCTGGTACAGCTGGTCTCCGGCGGCGCGTCCATGGAGGACCTCAGCGGCCCGGTGGGCATTGTGTCCACCATCACGGAAGTCGGCTCTGAGGCGGAGACCGCCCGGGACGCCTGGTCCCAGATCTTCTATTTCGCGGCGCTGCTGGCGGTGAACCTGTCGGTGATGAACATGCTCCCCATTCCGGCTCTGGACGGCGGGCGCATCTTTTTCCTGCTGGTGGACGCCCTGGCGCTGCTGCTGTTCAAGCGGAAGGTGCCGGAGAAGTACCAGGCCGCCGTCAACACAGTGGGTTTCGTGGCGCTGATGGGCTTTATGCTGGTGGTGACATTCCAGGACGTGTTCAAACTGTTCCGGTAGGGAGGAACGAGAGATGACAAAGCAGTTATTCGTGGGCAGTGTGCCCGTGGGCGGCGGCGCTCCGGTGTCCATCCAGTCCATGTGCAACACAAAGACCGACGATGTGGCCGCCACGGTGGCCCAGATCAAGGCTCTGGAGGCCGCCGGATGCGAGATCATCCGGGTGGCCATCCCGGACCAAGCGGCGGCGGAGGCTGTGGACAAAATCAAAGAGCAGATCTCCATCCCGCTGATCGCCGACATCCACTTCAATTATAAGTTCGCCCTGACATGTGCGGAGCGAGGCATCGACGCCCTGCGCATCAACCCCGGCAACATCGGCGGGGAGGAGAGGGTGAAGGCCGTGGCGGATATCTGCCGCCAAAAGGGCATCCCTATCCGCATCGGCGTCAACGGCGGCTCCCTGGAAAAGGAGCTGCGGGCGAAGTACGGCGGCGTCACCGCCGAGGCCCTGGTGGAGAGCGCCATGGGCCATGTACATCTGCTGAACAAGTTCGACTTTGACGACATCTGCATCTCTGTGAAGTGCTCCGACGTGCCCCTGACCATGCGGGCCTACACGCTGCTGAGCCAGCAGACGGATTACCCTCTGCATCTGGGCGTCACCGAGGCGGGCACGCCCTCTATGGGTATGGTGAAATCCGCCATGGGCATCGGCGGGCTGCTGTGCATGGGCATTGGCGACACCATCCGGGTGACGCTGACCGCCGACCCGGTGGAGGAGATTTACGCCGCCCACAAGATTTTGAAAGCCGCGGGACTGCGGCGCGAGGGCGTGAACCTCATCGCCTGTCCCACCTGCGGCCGCACCCGCATCGACCTCATCCCCATTGCGGAGGAGGTGGAACGGCGGCTGGCGAACTGCAAAAAGAACATCACCGTGGCGGTGATGGGCTGCGCTGTCAACGGCCCCGGAGAGGCCGCCGCCGCGGATATCGGCATCGCCGGAGGCAAGGGCGAGGGCCTGCTATTCCGAAAAGGAAAGACACTTTACAAGGTGCCACAGGAGCGGCTTGTAGACGCTTTGATGGAAGAGATCGAAAAGCTATGAGCCGTTTTGATATAGAAGGACACTTCCATGACGAAGAAGCAAAAGACGATCAGCAGGAAGGTGCCCGGTGATTGAGATGGAACAGGACTCTCCCATGACGGCCAAGCACAGCGGCCAGGGGGCTGCTGTTCCATACTGACACAGTCGAAATAAAATACCTTGAGACAACGGAGGACTCATGTCAAAGGATATCCCATTTTTTGAAATGTTTGCAGAGCTGCAGCTCTCGGGAGAACTGCGGCTGAAATTGGCGGGCGCCGTGCTGACAGGAGCCTGCATCGACCAGGGGGCCATGACCATCAGCCTGCGCCTGCTGGTCAAATTCCCGTTGTCGGAGGACGACCTGCGGAATATGCAGGACCTGATCCGGGCGGTTTACGGTTTCCGGAAGGTGGACATCGACGTCACCTGCAAACCCCAGGAGACGCCCAGGCCCATTGGACAGCCATCCGCGCCTGCGGGGAACCAGGGCGGCAAACCCACGGGGAAGGTGCTGATGGGAAATCCCATCAAGACCCGGCCCGGCCCTATGAAGGACCTGAACCTGAAGATGGGCAACGCCACCGTGGAGGGCAAGGTCTTTGCCTTTGAGTGCCGGGAGACCCGGCGGCCCGGTATGTGGCGGATGAGCATCGACATGACGGACTACACCAACTCCGTGACCGTGCAGAAGAACCTGACCGTTAAGGAGGCCCAGGCATTGGAGAGCGCCATCAAGCCCGACATGTGGCTGCGGGTCCAGGGCAAGATGGAGCCCACCTGGGACGGCAAGGACATCCAGCTGAACCCCTACCACATCAATGTGGTGGAACACAAGGGCAGGGAGGACACCGCCCCGGTGAAGCGGGTGGAGCTGCACTTACATACCCGCATGAGCAACATGGACGCCCTGACCGACACCAAATCCGTTATTCAGGAGGCCATCCGCTGGGGGCATCCCGCCATCGCCATCACCGACCACGGCGTGGCCCAGTCCTTCCCGGATGCCTGG
This sequence comes from uncultured Dysosmobacter sp., assembly GCF_947631635.1. Lineage (GTDB taxonomy): Bacteria > Bacillota > Clostridia > Oscillospirales > Oscillospiraceae > Oscillibacter. Next base: position 29,434 of record NZ_CANRMB010000023.1, on the reverse strand, counting down.
CACGCCGCGGGGGATAAAATAAAAATACTTTACGGCGTAGAGGGCTATTTTGTCAACAATATCGACGACCGGGTGGTGGTCCACGGCCCGCTGGACTGCTCGTTGGATGACGAGTTCGTCTGCTTTGACATCGAGACCACGGGCTTGAAGGTGGACCGGGAGGCCATCACGGAGATCGGCGCGGTGGTGCTGAAAAACGGCGAGATCACGGAGCGGTTCCAGACCTTTGTCAATCCAAACCGCCGCCTGACGCCGGAGAACATCGGCCTCACCGGTATCACCGACGACATGCTGAAGGACGCGCCCCAGCTGAAGGAGGCGCTGACGGACTTTTTGCGCTTTGTGAACGGCCGCCCCCTGGCGGCCCACAACGCGGAATTCGACATCAGCTTCATCCGTGCGGGCTGCAAGCAGGTGGGCCTGGAGTTCCATCCCACCTATGTGGACTCCCTGATCCTGGCCCAGAACCTGCTGCCGGATCTGCACAAGTACAAACTGGATATCGTGGCGGAGCACCTGGACCTGCCCGCCTTCAACCACCACCGGGCCAGCGACGACGCGGCCACGGTGGGCTATATGCTGATCCCCTTCTGGAAGATGCTCCATGAGCGGGGCATCCACACCCTTCAGGCCGTCAATCCGGAGATGGAGAAGCTGCGGCCCTTAGGCAGTAAGACCAACCGCTTCCCCAAGCACATCATCCTGCTGGCCCGGAACAAGGTGGGCCTGAAAAACCTGTATCAGATGATCTCCGCCTCCAACCTGAAATACTTCAAGCGGGTGCCCACCATCCCCAAGACCCTTTTGCGGGAACACCGGGAGGGCATTATCGTGGGCGCCGCCTGCGAGGCGGGCGAGCTGTTCCAGGCGGTGAAGGACCACAAGGACTGGGACGAGCTGAAGCGCATCGCCTCCTTCTATGACTATTTGGAGATCCAGCCCCTGTGCAACAACATGTTCATGCTGCGCAACGGCGAGGTGCAGTCCGAGGAGGACCTGCGGGAGTTCAACCGCACCATCATCCGCCTGGGCGACGAGCTGGGCAAGCCGGTCTGCGCCACCGGCGATGTGCACTTCCAGGAGCCGGAGGACGAGGTGTACCGCCACATCATTCTGGCCTCCAAAAAGTTTGCGGACGCCAACGAGTCCCTGCCCATCTACTTCAAGACCACCGATGAGATGCTGAGGGAGTTCAGCTATCTGGGGGAGGAGAAGGCCTACGAGGTCGTGGTGGACAACACCCGGCTGGTGGCCGACCAGGTGGAGACCTTCGAGCTGCTGCCCAGCGAGCTGTTCCCGCCCCGGCTGGAGAACTCCGAGGAGGACCTGAACCGCCTGGTGTGGGAGAAGGTCCACCGCCTCTACGGCGAGGACCCGCCCCAGCTGATCGTGGACCGCCTGAACGTGGAGCTGAGCGGCATCTTAGGCAAGTATGACGTGGTGTACATGTCCGCCCAGAAGCTGGTGCAGCGCTCCCTGGAAAACGGCTATCTGGTGGGCTCCCGTGGCTCCGTGGGCTCGTCCCTGGTGGCCTACATGTCCGGCATCACGGAGGTCAACTCCCTGCCGCCCCACTACCGCTGCCCCAAGTGCAAAAACAGCGAGTTCATCACCGACGGCTCCTACGGCTGCGGCGCGGATATGCCGGATAAGATCTGTCCCGTCTGCGGCACCAAATATGTCAAGGACGGCTTCGATATCCCCTTTGAGACCTTCCTGGGCTTTGGCGGCGGCAAGGTGCCGGATATTGACCTGAACTTCTCCGGCGAGTATCAGGCCCGCGCCCACCGCCACGCCATTGAGATGTTCGGCGAGACCCAGGTGTTCCGGGCGGGCACCATCGGCACCCTGGCGGACAAGACCGCCTTCGGCTTCGTGCTGAAATACCTGGAGGAGAACGGCATGGAGGTGGGCAGCGCCGAGAAAAAGCGCCTTGCCACGGGCTGCGTGGGCGTCCGGCGCACCACCGGACAGCATCCCGGCGGCCTGGTGGTGGTCCCGGACGACAAGGATATGGAGGACTTCTGTCCCGTCCAGCACCCGGCGGACGCCGACGACTCCGACACCATCACCACCCATTTTGAATACCACTCCATGGAGGCCAACATCCTGAAGCTGGACATGCTGGGACACGATGACCCCACCATGGTCCGCATGATGCAGGACCTCACCGGCGTGGACCCCCACAACATTCCCCTGGATGACCCGGACACCATGTCCATCTTTACCTCCAGCAAGGTGCTGGGCTATGAGAACGACGAGATCTTAGGCCCCACCGGCGCCGTGGCCATCCCGGAGTTCAATACCCGGTTCACCCGGCAGATGCTGATCGACACCCAGCCCAAGGACTTCAACACCCTGGTGCGGCTGTCCGGCTTCTCCCACGGCACCGACGTGTGGCTGGGCAACGCCCGGGAATTGATCGTCAGCGGCACCGCCGGCGTTCTGGAGACGGTGGGCTGCCGTGACGATATCATGCTGTACCTCATCTCCAAGGGCCTGGACCCCAAGATGTCCTTTAAGATCATGGAGAAGGTCCGAAAGGGCAAGGTGAAGAAGGGCGGCTTCGACGAGGGCTGGGTGGAGGCCATGCGGGAGCATGAGGTGCCGGAATGGTACATCGACTCCCTGGCCAAGATCGGATATCTGTTCCCCAAAGCCCATGCGGTGGCCTATGTCATGATGGCCTTCCGCATCGCCTGGTACAAGGTCCACGAGCCCCTGGCGTTTTACGCCACGTTTTTCTCCGTCCGGGCCAAGGCCTTTGACGCGGAGTACTGCTGTGCGGGCAAGGACGCGGTGAAGCGGAAGATCCGGGAGATCGAGAACAACAAGGACGCCACCGCCGTGGAACAGAACCTGCTGACCACGCTGGAGGTGTGCTATGAGTTCTACCTCCGGGGCTTCCACTTTGATACCATCAACATCTATAAGTCCGAAGCTACCAAGTTCAAGGTGACGGAAAACGGCCTGCTGCCGCCCTTCACCACAGTCCATGGCCTGGGCGAGGCGGCGGCCATCGACACGGTGGAGAAGCGGAAGGGGAAGGAGTTCATCTCCATCGAGGAGTTCGCCATGTGCTGCAACAAGCTCTCCAAGACCCACATCGAACAGCTGAAGGCGCTGGGGTCCTTTGCCGGGATGGCGGAGACCAGCCAGATGACGCTGTTTTGACGGACAGACGTTGCGACTATAAAATTTGAGATTTTTCGGCATTTTGGTACTGGACATTTTCCGGGAATGCAGGTAGAATTGCCTTGGTGATTCAAAAACGGAAAGGAGCATGTTTCCATGCTGAACGCAAATGTCAGAGACCTGCTGAACCAGCAGGTCAACAAGGAGTTCTACTCCGCCTATCTGTATCTGGACTTCTCCAACTATTTTGAGGCCCGTGGGCTGGACGGCTTTGCCAACTGGTACAAGATCCAGGCCCAGGAGGAGCGGGACCATGCCATGCTGTTCTATCAGTATCTGCACAACAACAACGAGGCCGTGACTCTGGACGCCATCGCCAAGCCGGACAAGGTGCTGGACAGCGACATGACCGTGCTGAAGGCCGGTCTGGAGCACGAGATCTATGTCACCAGCCTCATCAACGACATCTATGCCGCCGCCTATGAGGTGAAGGACTTCCGCACCATGCAGTTCCTGGACTGGTTTGTCAAGGAGCAGGGCGAGGAGGAGACCAATGCCAACGACCTGATCTCCAAGATGGAGCTGTTCGGCTCCGACCCCAAGAGTCTGTACATGCTGAACAGCGAGCTGGCCGCCCGAGTATACAGCGCACCCTCTCTGGTACTGTAAGCGATACACAGCAAAAAGCGTCCGCATCTGCGGACGCTTTTTTCATAGGTTTTTACGGCTTTTGAGCGATCAGTTTTTTTGCCGAAAAGCGGGGAAGTGTTCAAAAAGCGGCCATAAAAGAGTGAGCTGCCCAGTTCCAGGCATTGAGGAACAGGCAGAGCAGCGTAAACCATCCAAAGATGCCCACTGGGCGCTTGAAAAAGAGCTTTTTCACCAGAAGCAGGGGGACGCAGGCCACCAGCAGAGCAAAGGCGAGCCTCAAAAAAAGTCGATATGCTCCCAGAATTCCTCCATGGACATCTGCTGGTGGGACCAGATCCAATGGGGTATCCCATGCACCAGAAGGAGAAGGGAGACCAGTAAGCCGCCCTTTTCCAGAAAAGCCTATGGCTTACCGCGCATAGAAAACCCTTTTCCGCTTTTGGGACAGGTCAGTGGCTCAGACGCTGATCCTGGACTCCTCATTTTTGATCTCCCAGTGGATGAGGAAGGTCAGGGTGCCCCGCAGGAGGATGATGGCGCCCAGAGTGATCAATTCGCTGTATTCCCGAACGATGGCTGTGCGCAGGACCTCTCCGCCCAGCTTGAATTCCAGCGCCAGGGCGATGCCCTGGGCGAGGATCAGGCGGACATGGGGGTCATGCCTGAAGCACCCGATGATGCTTTTGACGGCGGCCACCAGCAGCACTGCCACGCCCACGCACTCCAAAAACAGGACGCTGCACTGCACGATGAATTGAAATCCGTCCTCCAAAAAAGTCAGAAAAGCCATAATGCGCCCCCTCAAACGTTTGCGTTTACTACATCATAGCATATTTTCAGGGAATTGCAAGAAAAACCTGGCGCTTTAAGCAGACAGGCTGCCCGGAGGGGCAGCCTGTCTGTCTCACGCGGCGGGATCAGCCTCCCAGCTTGGCTTGGCACTTGCTCAAAAACCGCTCGTTGTTGATGATGGCGCGGGTGTGGGTGCCTGCGCCGATGGGGCCTTTTTCATCCCAGGCTTTGACGGCGAAATCCACCATTTTGCCGTTTTCGGATACGGCGGTGATCTCCGCCTCCGCCCAGACGGTCATGCCGACAGGGGTGGGGGCGTCGTGGCTGATGTCCAGATGGGTGCCCACGCTGCCCTGGCCCTCCGCCAGAAAGTTTTGCAGGCAGGTCAGCGCGGCGTTTTCCATCATGGCGGCCATAAAGGGCGTGCCGAACACCGGCAGGGCCCCGGAGCCCACGGCGGCCGCGGTGAGCTCCTGGGTGACAGTCTGTTCCAGCTGGCATTTGGTTCCGATCAGGATCATAAGCGTTCCTCCTTGCGTGTATTTTCTGATGCTTTCAGTGTACACCTAAATTCCAGATTTGCAAGAAAAACCGGCGCTGGTGACCAGCGCCGGTTTCCGCGGTCTTATCATACTAGAATTCATTAAAAAGTAGACAGCGGCTACTTTTTATAGCGCCGAAGGCGTGTTGAATTCTTATGAGACATACCGATGTGCGAAGCACAGCGGTTCCCATGAAAAATATCTATTTTTCATGGGAAAATAGTATCAGATGCCGAGCTCCGTCCAGAGATCGTTATACAGTGTCAGGACGCTGGCAGGCAGGTTTTCATAGAGCGTGCAGCGGTCCAGCACGTCTGCGGGAGCGGCCATGATCTCGTAGAGTCCCATGTCCAGCGCCTCACCGTAGGTCTCCTCATAGTAATCGGGATAGGTTTCCAGCGCCTTGGTGTTGGGGGAGGCGTACCAGATATAGTCCATGTTGGCCAGGTTGGCTTCTGTGGAGGCGATGAAGTTGATCCAGGCCTCGGCCTCCTCCTTGTGCTGCGCGTTTTTCAGCACGCACATGGCGTCCACGAACCAGTTGCTGCCCTCCTCAGGGACCACATAGGCCAGATCCTCGTTGTTCTCCAGCATGGTCAGGTAGTCGCCGGCGTAGTACATGGCGATCGCGGCGTTGCCGCCCTCCATCTTGTTGAAGATCTCGTCCATGACAAAGCTCTGGTACACGCCCTTGCTCTTGGCGTCCGCCAGAAGCTGATAGGCCTCCCGGATCTCCGCTTCATCGGTGGTGTTGATGGAATATCCCAGGTCCAGCAGGGCGGCGGCCAGGGCGTCCCGGGAGTTGCGGATCATCAGGACGTTGCCCGCGTACTTCTCGTCGAACATGGCGTCCCAGCTGGTGATGGGCTCGTCTACCATGGTGGTGTTGTAGATGATGCCGAGAGTGCCCCAGGTATAGGGGACGGTGTACTTGTTCTCGGGGTCAAAGCTCAGGCTCTTATACTGATCGCCGATGAGATCATAGTTGGGGATATTGCTGTAATCCAGTTCCGCGAGCATATCCTCCTCGATCAGACGGGCGATCATATAGTCAGAGGGGACGATGACGTCATAATCACCGGCGCCGGTCTTCAGCAGGGAGTACAGAGCCTCGTTGCTCTCCGCAGTCTGATAATTGACCGTGATACCGGTCTCGTCCTCGAATTGATAGATCAGGTTCTCGTCGATGTATTCACCCCAGCTGCATACGTTTACCACGCGCTTGCCACTGCTGTTGCTGCCGCTGCTGGTGTCCGTGTCGGAGCTATCGGGGGTGGATGGCTCATCCTTCCGCACAGAGCACCCGGTCAGAAACAGGCTCGCCGCCATCATCAAGGCGAGAGTCAAGGCTACCATTTTTTTCAATTGATCATTCCTCCAATATCTTTGAATTTTTATCACAAGGCCCCGGAGGGCCATGGGACCGATCAGACGCGCTGTAGCGCGCGCCGCTCCTGCCGGGCCTCCCGGATATTGACGATGGCCAGCAGCGCCAGCACCGTCACGAACAGCAGTGTGGAGATGGCGTTGATCTCTGGGCTGACCCGCTTTTTGGTCATGCCGTAAATGGTCATGGCCAGGGTGGAAGAGGACGAACCCGCTGTGAAATAGCTGATCACAAAGTCATCGATACTCATGGTAAAGGCTGTCAGCGCGCCGGAGACGATGCCGGGCTTGATCTCCGGCAGGATGACCTTCCAGAAAGCCTGCATCCAGGTGCAGCCCAGGTCCATGGCGGCGTCTACCAGGTTTTTATCCATCTGCCGCAGCTTGGGGCCGACGGAGAGGATCACATAGGGGATGTTGAACACGATATGGGCGATCAGCAGAGTACCGAACCCCATATGCAGGTTTTCCACCAGGATGAAGGTGCGCTGGGCGTTGTTGAACCAGACGGCAAAGTTGTGCCAGCCGTTGAACAGCGCCACAAAAAACAGGCACAGGCTGACGCCGGTGACGATATCGGCGTTCATCATGGGGATGTTGTTAACGGTCATCAGCGGTTCCCGGACCCGGCGCCGCATGGCATAGAAGCCGATGGCGGCAAAGGTGCCGGCCACCGTGGCGGCGACCGTTGCCAACAGGGACACCAGCAGGGTGGTATACACGCTCTGCATGATGATCCGGTTGTGGAAAAGCTTTGTATACCAGGCCAGAGAGAAGCCCTTCCACACGGTGTTGCTGCTGCCGGCGTTGAAGGAAAAGATGATCAGCAAAATGATCGGCGCGTACAGAAAGACAAACACCAGTGCCATGAATATGCGGTTGAGCAGGGAGGTGTTCTTTTTCATAGCATCACCGCCTGTTCTTCACCCTCGCCGAAGCGGTTCATGACCACCATACACACCACCACAATGATCATCATCACCAGGGAGATGGCCGCGCCGAGCTGGGGGTTGTAGGCGCCGCCGAGGAACTGCTGCTCGATCAGGTCGCCCAGCATCATCTCCGTACCTCCGCCCAGCATTTTGCTGATGGCGAAGGTGGATACCGACGGGACGAACACCATGGTGATGCCGGACAGGACACCGGGCAGGGACAGCGGCAGGATCACCCGCCGGAACACGTTGAACGTATCGGCCCCCAGGTCCCGGGCCGCCTCAATGAGGGAATTGTCCAGCTTGACGATGACCGAATAGATGGGCAGGATCATAAAGGGCAGGTAGTTATACACCATGCCCAGCACCACGGCGCCCTGGGTGTTCATCATGCGGAAAAACTGGATGTCCGTACCGAAGATGCTGTTATACAGGGCGATCAGGCCGATCTTTTGGAACAGCTGGTTCAAAAGACCGTTGTTCTCCAGAATGGACATCCAGGAATAGGTGCGCAGCAGGAAGTTCATCCACATGGGCAGCATGATCAAAACCATGGCGATGCGCTGGAACCGGGGACCTTCCTTGCTCATCATATAGGAGACCGGGTATCCGATCAGCAGACAGACCAGTGTGGCGATGATGGCGAGCTTGAAGGAACGGGTGAACACCACGGTATAGGTGCCCATCCTGGCGAAATTCGCCAGCGTGAAGCCGCCCTCGGCAGCGGAGAAGGCGTACACCACCACCATGATGATGGGGGCCACCACGAACAGGGCCATCCAGACCACGTAGGGGATGGCAAAATGAGAGAGCTTATTCTTCATCCTCGCTCTCCTCCTCATCCAGCGCGAGGCTGGCATCGTCCAGTTCGTCATACTCCTCGGAGAAGGAGGAGTAGTCGCCGAACATACCGGAGTAGGAACTCTTTTTCATCACGTGGATGCCGTCGGGGTCGATCTTGATGCCGATGCGGGCGCCGACGGGGGAGTGGTCCGTGGTCTGGATCAGCCACTTGAAGCCGCGGAAGTCCACGATGATGTCATACTGCATGCCCTTGAAGGTCACGTTGGTGACGGTGCCGGTCAGTTGGCCCTGCTCCACGGGCACGATGTCGATGTCCTCGGGCCGGATGACCACGTCCACCGGCTCGTTTTCGGCAAAGCCGCCGTCCAGGCAGGGGAACTCCCGCCCGTACATTTTGACCACCCTGTCCCGGACCATGACGCCGTCGATGATGTTGGACTCACCGATGAAATCCGCCACAAAGGCGTTTTTCGGCTCGTTGTAGATGTCCTCGGGGGTGCCGATCTGCTGGATGGAGCCCTTGTCCATGACCACGATGGTGTCGGACATGGTGAGGGCCTCCTCCTGGTCGTGGGTCACATATATAAACGTAATGCCCACCTGCTGCTGGATGCGCTTCAGCTCGATCTGCATGTCCTTGCGGAGCTTCAGATCCAGCGCGCCCAGAGGTTCGTCCAGCAGAAGCACCTTGGGCCGGTTCACCAGCGCCCGGGCGATGGCCACCCGCTGCTGCTGGCCGCCGGAGAGGGCGTCGGGCTTGCGGTGCTCAAAGCCTTTCAGATTGATGACCTCCAGCATCTCCATGACCCGCTCCCGGATCTCCTCCTCGGGGATCTTCACCTGTTTCTTTCCGGTGGGATCGCTGGGATCGGGGCGCCTCTGCATCCGCAGTCCGAAGGCGATGTTCTCGAACACGTTCAGGTGCGGGAACAGCGCGTACTTCTGGAATACGGTGTTGATCTGCCTTCGATAGGGCGGAACGTCATTAATCCTCACACCGTCGAACAGGACGTCTCCGGACGTGGGAGTCACGAAGCCGCCGATAATCCGCAGCGTGGTGGTCTTACCGCACCCGCTGGGTCCGAGCAATGTGAGGAATTCTTTGTCGTTGATGTACAGGTTGATGTTGTTCAATACAGGTTCATTGTCGTACGCCATGCACAGGTCACGCAGGCGAATCAACTCTTTGGACATGTATCCTCCCCCATTTCAATCGTAATTCTGCTTGAACGATACGCCTCTTTTCTCTGTTGAGGGGGAACCTTTCTCGTCGAAATTCAGCACTTTGAACTATATAGGAAGTACCCCCAAAAGTCAAGGGAATTACCTATATTTATCAGGTATTTTTTTCGGGGGGGAAGTACCGGTCCCGAAAGGGCACGTCCACCACGGTGAACGCCTTGCCTCGCAGGTAGTTCAGCATCCCCGCGTCGGTGGGGAGAGAAAAGTGCAGCTTGTAGGAATACAGGGCCTGGCGGGTCTCGTGATAGCGCTTGTTCACGGCACCGTTTCCGTATTTTCCGTCCCCCAGCAGGGGGCATCCGATCTCCGCCATGGAGACGCGGATCTGGTGGGTCCGTCCGGTGAGCAGGCGGCACTCCACCAGGGACAATTCTCCCCGGTTTTCCAGGGTTTTATAAAGGGTGACGGCGGTTTTTCCGCCGGGGACGGGCCTGCGGTAGAAGGAGACCTGCTTTTTTGCCTCGTCCTTCAGCAAAAAGCCCTCGATCCTGCCCTCCGCGGGCCGGGGGCGGCCCACGGTGATGCAGAGGTAGGATTTTTCCAACTCATGGGCTTTGATCTTCTCGTTGATGATGCGCAGGGTCTCCGCGTTCTTGGCGGCGATGACGATGCCGCCGGTGTTCCGGTCGATGCGGTTGCACAGGGCCGGGGCAAAGGCGTTCTCCCACCTGGGGTTCCACTCCTTTTTCTGGTACAGGTACGCCTGGATGTGGTTGATGAGGGTGTTGACCTTCTCCGTCTCATCAGCGTGGACCACTAGGCCGGGGCGTTTGTCCACCAGCAGCAGGTTCTCGTCCTCATAGACGATGTTCAGCTGGGGCTTGAAGACCGTCAGGAAGAGATTTTCCTCATTGGGCTTGTCAAAGAACTCGTCGTTGATATATAATTGTAGGACATCCCCGGCGCAGAGGCGGGCGTCCCGCTTGGAGCCCTTGCCGTTGACCTTGATGCGCTTGAGGCGGATATACTTTTGCAGCAGGGCAGGGGGCAGCAGGGGCAGGTTCTTGGACACGAAGCGGTCCAGGCGCTGCCCGGCGTCATTTTTTCCAATGGTGAATTCCCGCATGGTGGGCCTCCTGTGAAAGAATCGTCGTTTTCGTTATCATACCCGTTTGCCGGGCGCTTGTAAAGTCCGGCTGGAATTTTTTGATTGGATGGGGAGACACTGCACATGAGAGAGCGTCCGAATAAGAGACAGACCGGCAAGGTGAATTATATCTGGGTGCTGGCGGGCGGATACCTGCTGTACCTGGCGGCCCAGCTGTTCATCGGCGTATTCAATGGAACCTCCGAAACGCCGGCCATCGGCATCGGCGGCGGCCTGGTGTTCCTTGCCGTGGGCGGCGCGCTGATCCTTCGGGAGTGGAGGGCATACAAGTTCGGCAAGGACCACATTGACGACCCCACCACCTGGAGCGACGAGCCGGAGGAGCTGCCGGAAAACGGCGGGAAAGGCGGGGAGGACGCATGAACAGTGAGCTGCTGGCGGCCATCCAGACCGGCAGGACCTGGCTGGACCGCTTTACCCGGCGGGGCTATCCCAAGGCGTTTCCGGAATACAAGGCGCGTTTTGCCCCGGCCTACGGGGAGGCGGTCCTGGGGACAGGCGGGGATGAGGCGGCCCTTCAGGCCCTGGCGGAAGAGCTCCTGGACGGGCTGGCGGAGGGCTGGAAGCGCCAGCGCATCTGGAACCGGGCCGCCGTGAAGGTCAATGAGAAGCAGATGATGGTGGACTATCTCTCTCCCATGCTGCTGGGCATGGAGGGCACGGACTGCCCCCGGTTCGTGGAGGTCCTGCGGGACTGCTGGGAGGCCCGGTGGCCCAAGGACCCCTATTTTATCGTGTCCTATGACCGGCTCGCGGGCGGGTTCCGAAATTCCATCCTGGGCATCGACCTGGCCAACAAGCACCTGGACCCGGAAAACGACCGCTGAAAAAAACTGGCGGAAATTTGAAAAAATTGTTTGACAACAGGGGAGCCATCCCTTATAATACTAATCGTGTCATTGCGAGGTAGCTTATGCTTTTTGACGTAAAATCCATCCTGCATACCCCCGGCAAACGTCTGGAATTCCAGTTTGCATTGGACCTTTCCGATGTGGAGTTCGCCGGCCGGTATCCGGTCAGCCGTCCCGTGGAGGTCCGGGGAGAGGTCCGCAACACCGCCGACCTGCTGGACCTGACGCTGACGGCCAGGACCACGCTGGACGCGGTCTGCGACCGTTGCGGCAAGGCCTTTTCCCAGGAAAAGGAGATCGTTTACAGCTGTATGCTGGCGGAAGAACTCCAGAATGAGGACAACGACGAGATCGTCCTGCTGGAGGACGGCAAGGTGGATGTGGGCGATCTGGCCCGCACCGCGTTCATTCTCGGAATGGACACCAAAACCCTGTGTTCTGAAGATTGTAAAGGACTGTGTCCCCGCTGCGGCGCCGACCTGAACCTCGGCCCCTGCTCCTGCAAAAAGGAGACGGACCCGCGGCTGGCCGTCCTTGCCAAACTTTTGGAGAACAAATAAAGTAATAATAAGGACGGGCCACACTCCCGGGCCTTTGAATGATCAAGGAGGTGTCACAATGGCAGTACCTAAGGGAAAAGTATCCAAAGCAAGACGCGATAAGCGGCGCAGCTCCACTTGGAAGCTGGCGGCCCCCAGTCTCGTCGCATGCCCGAAATGCGGTGCGCTGCACCTGCCTCACAGAATGTGCCAGGAGTGCGGTACTTACAACGGCCGCGAGGTCAAGGTTGTCAAGTCCGTCGTCGCGAAATAAGGATTCTGCATGCTTGCTAAGGAGGGAAGAGATTCTTCCCTCCTTGCTTTTTAACTTGCTATCCCGCCCGCGGACGGGTATAATATAATTGTATTTTTATGAGAAGAAAGAGAAAGGATGTGAGAGCCGATGAAACCCATCGTTGCTATCGTGGGCCGGCCCAACGTGGGCAAGTCCATGCTGTTCAACAAGCTGATCGGCAGGCGGCTTTCAATTGTGGAGGATACGCCCGGCGTTACCCGGGACCGCATTTACGGGGAGACGGACTGGAACGGCCGCCCCTTCACCCTGATCGACACCGGCGGCATCGAGCCCCGGACGGACAACCTGATCCTGGAGTTCATGCGGGATCAGGCCCAGATTGCCATTGAGAACGCCAACGTCATCATTTTCCTGACGGATATCAAGACCGGCCTCACCGCCTCCGACCAGGAGGTGGCGGGCATGCTGCTGCGCAGCGGCAAGCCCATCGTGCTGGCGGTGAACAAGATGGACTCCACCGGCGCGGTGGATCCGGATTTCTACGAGTTCTACAACCTGGGCCTGGGAGACCCCATCGCCGTCTCCGCCGTCCACGGCCACGGCACCGGCGACCTGCTGGACGCCTGCGTCCGGTATTTCCCGCCGGAGGAGGAAGAGGAAGAGGAGGACGACGCCATCAAGGTGGCGGTCATCGGCAAGCCAAACGCGGGCAAATCCTCCCTGGTAAACAAGATCCTGGGGGAGAACCGGGTCATCGTCTCCGACGTGGCGGGCACCACCCGGGACGCCATCGACTCCCGCTTTGAAAACGAGCAGGGCAAGTTCGTGTTCATCGACACCGCCGGCATCCGCAAAAAATCCAAGGTGGAGGAGGACATCGAGCGGTACAGCGTCCTCCGGGCCACCATGGCCATTGAGCGCAGCGACGTGTGCCTCATCATGATCGACGCCACCGAGGGTGTCACGGAGCAGGACACCAAGGTGGCCGGACTGGCCCATGAGGCGGGCAAGGCCAGCATCATCGTCATCAACAAGTGGGACCTGGTGGAGAAGGACGGCAAGACCATGGACCACATGCGGGAGAAGGTCCGGCAGGACCTGGCCTTCATGACCTACGCGCCCATCCTGTTCATCTCCGCCAAGACCGGCCAGCGGGTGGAAAAGCTGTTTGAGATGATCGACTACGTCGCCAACCAGGCCAGTGTCCGCATCACCACCGGCATGCTGAACAGCATCCTGGAGGATGCCCAGACCCGGGTGCAGCCTCCCACGGACAAGGGCCGGCGGCTGAAAATTTACTATATGACCCAGGTGGGCGTGAAGCCGCCCCATTTTGTGGCCTTCTGCAACGACGCGCGGCTGTTCCACTTCTCCTACCGCCGGTATCTGGAAAACTGTATCCGCAGCACCTTTGGCCTGGAGGGCACCCCTGTTGTTCTGTCTGTCCGGCAGAAGGGCGATAAGGAGGCGTGAGCGATGGCGATGCTTTTGAGCGGCGGATATATCTATGCGATGCCCTCCGTGGGCCAGATGGTGCTGGCGGCGGCGATCACTGCTGCGGCATCCTATTTCCTGGGCTGCTTTAACGGCGCGGTCATCGTCTCCAAGTATATCCTGCGGGACGATGTGCGGAACCATGGCAGCGGCAACGCAGGTCTCACCAATTTTTACCGCACCTTTGGCGGGCCATTGACCGCGGTGGTCATATTGGCGGATGTCTTAAAGGCGGTCCTGGCACTTTTGCTGGGCCAGTGGCTTTTCGGCTGGTCGTATGTGCTGGGAAAATACTGGGCGGGCCTGTTCTGCCTGCTGGGCCACATGTTCCCCTGTATGTTTCATTTCAAGGGCGGTAAGGGCATCCTCTCCGGCGGCACCATCGCCATCATGATCGACTGGCGTATCGCGCTGGTGGTCTGGGGCGGGTTCCTGCTCTTGACCATCCTGACCCGGTATGTGTCCCTGGGTTCCCTGTGGGCCGGGGCCAGTTTCCCCTTTATTTCCTGGTACTGCTATCCAGACCCCATCATCGTGGTCCTGGCCTTCGCCTGCGGCGGGCTGGTGGTGTGGCAGCACCGGGCCAACATCAAGCGGCTGTTGAGCGGCACGGAGAACAAATTCAGCTTCCATCATAAGAAATAGGAGGAACGGCCATGAAAGCAGTGGTATTGGGCAGCGGCGGCTGGGGCACGGCCCTGGCCATGGTCCTCTGTGACAACGGACATGACGTGACCCTGTGGTCCCACAACTCCGCCAAGGCGGAGGAGATGGCCCGGACCCGGGAAAATCCCCTGCTGAAGGGCGTCCGCCTGCCGGACGGCCTGCATATCACGGGGGACATTGCCTGCCTGGAGGGGGCGGAGCTGGTGGTCAGCGCCGCGCCGTCCTTTGCCGTCCGGGAGACGGGGAAGAGGGCGGCGCCGTACCTGCGGCGGGACAGCATTTTGGTGACGGTCTCCAAGGGCATCGAGCGGGATACCAATCTGCGCATGAGCCAGGTCTTGCAGGAGGCAACGGAGAATATCTGTAAAGTGGTTGCCCTTTCCGGTCCTTCTCATGCGGAGGAGGTGAGCCGCAGGCTTCCCACCGGCTGTGTGTCCGCCTGCCCGGACCGGACGGCGGCCTGCTTCGTGCAGGACGCCTTCATGAACGACTACTTCCGGATCTATACCAGCTATGACATCATCGGTGTGGAGCTGGCGGCGGCGCTGAAAAACGTGGTGGCCCTCAGCTGCGGCATTTGCAGCGGCCTGGGCTTCCAGGATAATACCAAGGCCTTGCTGATGACCCGGGCCATGGCGGAGCTGACCCGTCTGGGCGAGCAGCTGGGCGGCACCCGCCGGACCTTCGGCGGTCTGGCCGGTATGGGCGACCTCATCGTCACCTGCACCTCCATGCACTCCCGGAACAACCGGGCGGGCATCCTCATCGGACAGGGAAAGACGGTGGAGGAGGCCATGAGAGAGGTGGGCGCCGTGGTGGAGGGCTACTACGCCGCCGAGAGCATCCACCAGCTGGCGGAGCGGGAGCATGTGGAGATGCCCATCTGCCGCTGTGCCTACGAGGTGCTGTACAACGGCAAGGACGTCCGGGGCGTGGTCACGGAGCTGATGACCCGGGCCAAGAAGGACGAGCTGCTGGAGACCGCCTGGATGTGAAGATGGAAAAAGGCTCCAAGGTCTTGAGACCTTGGAGCCTTTTTGTTGTATAAATGAAAACCACGGGCTAAGCCCGTGGTTCTAAAAAGGCTAAGCCTATGCGGAGAAAAATGAGAAGAAAAGAGACCAAAGAAAGCAACCAGGTTGAGTACAAGCACGAATATAGACATTGGAACTAAATGAAAAGAACCCAAGCAAGAAAAAGTCTCGGAGAGACGAAAAAGACTGCACCCCACCGCCGATAAAAATCGGCAGCAGGGCACAGATGCAGTAGAAATAAAATTCGAAAGCCTTTAGGCTTTGCCAGTAAAAGCCCCTTATAGGGGCGAGTGCAGGCCACCCGTTATACGGGTGGTCCTGACTCTCTAACAGATAAATTATATGAGGCTAGGGAATATAGAGGAGAATGGGGAGGAACCATAAAAGAAAATCCCGGACCGAAGTCCGGGATCTTGTTTGCACGATCAGACCGCTCTGGTGACCTTACCGGAACGCATACACCGGGTACAAACATACACATGGCGGGGGGTACCATTGACGATCGCCTTCACACGCTTCACATTGGGCTTCCAGGGACGATTGGAACGCCGGTGAGAGTGGGAGACCTGAATGCCGAAGGTAACGCCCTTGTCGCAGAACTCGCACTTTGCCATCCGTTGCACCTCCTTGCTGTTGCGTACTTCCATGCCGTCATTCATAGGCACAGCTGATATAATAACAGAAATATTCTGAAAATGCAAGAAGAAATTTCAAAAAAATCAAAGAAATTTTACATGATTTTCGGCGGGGCTGGATATGGTGAAAGTGTTGCGGAATCAGGGGATTTCATATATAATAAAGATAACTTTTCAACCAATGATTTTTTGACCGCCCAGCCGGGCGTTCGCGGGGCTGGGCAGGACGGGCGCGGGAGGTTCCTCCGCGCCGGAAAGTGAGAGATGTTCCATGTACGAAAACGGTTTGAAGATCACGGCATTTGTCGCGCTGTTTGACCTGGAGGTGCTGAACAAGGGCAGCGATTACAACACGGCTGTGCTGACCATCACGGACGTGAACCGTCCCGGTCTCCAGTTCCACGACTTTTACGACTATTTCGACCCCCGCCGTTTGCAGGTCATCGGCAAGGCGGAGGCCACCTACCTGAAGGGCCTGACAGAGAGCCAGCGCCGCAAGTGCTTTGATGACCTGTTCCTCTACGACATCCCGGCGCTGGTGATCTGCCGGGGCCTGGACTGCTTCCCGGAGTGCCTGGAGAGCGCCAGGGAGCACGAAAAGACCATCCTGCGCACAGGGGAGACCACGGTGGAGTTCACCAGCCACACCATCGGCTATCTGAACCGTATCCTGGCCCCCTGCATCACCCGCCACGGCGTCCTGCTGGACATCTACGGCGAGGGCGTCATGATCACCGGCGACTCCGGCGTGGGCAAGAGTGAGGCGGCCATCGAGCTGATCATGCGGGGCCACCGCCTGGTGGCGGACGACGCGGTGGAGATCCGCCGCATCTCCAACCAGCTGATCGGCACCGCGCCGGAGGTCATCCGGCATTACATCGAGCTGCGGGGCATCGGCGTCATCGATGTGCGGCAGCTGTTCGGCATGCGGGCCATCAAGGTGGAATCCCAGCTGGACCTGGTGGTCCACTTCGAGCAGTGGGACCAGACGAAATTCTATGACCGCCTGGGCATCGAGGACCATTTTACGGAGCTTCTGGATATCCAGGTGCCCATCGTGACCATCCCCGTGCGGCCCGGGCGGAACCTGGCCAGCATCGTAGAGGTGGCGGCCATGAACAACCGCCACCGGAAATTCGGCTATAACGCCGCCCAGGAGCTGGCCCGGCGGGTGGACCTGCGGGCGGATGCGGGAAGCAATAAAAAGTGACGAAACGGAGGCGCGGCACCGTGTATATCGGCATCGACGTGGGCGGCACCAACCTGAAGGCCGGTCTTGTGGACGAAAAGGGCTCCATCCTGGCGGTGGAGCGGAGGCCCCTGGGGACGTTCCAGGGGCCGGAGCCTTTTGCGGAGACGCTGGCGGAGCTGGCGAAGGCCGTTCTGCGCAAGGGCGGCGCGGCACCGGAGGACATCGCGTATGTGGGCATGGGCATCCCCGGCGCGGTGGAGGGGGGAAAGATCCTCTACACCTGCAACATCCCCATGCGTGACGTGCCCCTCAGCGACTTGTTCCGGCGGCGTCTGGACCTGCCGGTGCTGCTGGGCAACGACGCGGACTGCGCCGCCGTTGGGGAGTGGGCCTGTGGCGCGGGTCGGGGGACGCGGAATTTTATCATCATCACCCTGGGCACCGGCGTGGGCGGCGGCTTCATCCTCAACGGCAGGCTCTACGCCGGAGGCGGCATGGTGGGTGAGGTGGGCCATATGGTGATCCAGCGGGACGGCCTGCCCTGCAACTGCGGGCGCCGGGGGTGCTGGGAGGCCTATGCCTCCGCCACGGCCCTGGCACGGCAGACCCAGGCGGCCATGGCGGCCCATCCGGAAAGCCTGCTGCACGCGGTGGCCGAAGAGCTTGGCGGCGTGGAGGGCCGGACGGCCTTTCTGGCGGCGGAGCGGGGCGACGCCGCGGCGAAGGAGGTCTGCCGGAACTATGTGGGCTATCTTGCCACCGGCGTCACCAATCTGGTGAATATTTTGCAGCCGGAGGTGCTGGCGGTGGGCGGCGGCGTGGCCGGAGCGCCGGACGCGCTGCTGATGGACCCACTGCGGCGTCTGGTGGAGGCGGAGTGCTATCCCCGCCACGCCAATAAACTGCCCCGCATCCTGCGGGCGGAGCTTGGGAACGACGCCGGGATTATCGGCGCGGCCCTGCTTGGAACTGTGATTTGAAATGGGAGGCCCTTTTATGGACTGGTATACAGAACTGGACAAACGGATCGCCGCCTATCTGCCTGACTTGAAGGTCACGGCGGATGAGCCTATGAGCCGCCACACCTCCTTCCGCATCGGCGGCCCGGCCCGGCGGATGGCTTTTCCCCAAAACGGCGAACAGCTGGTCCTGCTGATGGGCTTTGCGGAGGAATGCGGCGCAGAGACCCTGGTCATCGGCAACGGCACGAACCTGCTGGCTGCCGACGAGGGCCTGGACCGGCTGGTCGTCGATCTCTCCGCGGCCATGCACGGCATCCAGGGGGAAGAGAACGGCACTGTCACAGCGGAGGCCGGCGTGTCCCTGGCCCGGCTGGCGGACTTTGCCTGCAAGCAGGGACTGACAGGCCTGGAATTCGCCCACGGCATCCCCGGCACTCTGGGCGGCGCGGTATGCATGAACGCCGGAGCCTACGGCGGGGAGATGAAGCAGGTCATCCAGGCGGTGACGGTGCTGTTTCCCGACGAGGGCGTCAAGACCCTGACCGGGGAGGAGATGGCCTTCGGTTACCGCTGCAGCCTGCTGACGGACCGGCCGGAGGGCGTGGTCCTGCGGGCCGCGGTGCGGCTGGCGCCGGGAGACCCGGCAGCCATCCGGGAAAAAATGCAGGAGCTGATGGCCCGCCGCAAGGCCAGCCAGCCCCTTGAATGGCCCAGCGCGGGCAGCACCTTCAAGCGGCCCGCCGGGCATTTTGCCGGAACGCTCATTGACCAGTGCGGCTTGAAGGGCCTGACGGTGGGCGGTGCCCAGGTCAGCGAAAAGCATGCGGGCTTTGTCATCAACAAAGGCGGTGCCACCTGCGCCGACGTGACGGCGCTGATCGCCCAGGTCCAGGCGCGGGTCTATGACAAGACCGGCGTGCGGCTGGAACCGGAAGTCAAGATCATTCGGTGAGAGAAAACCATCAGGGAAGAAGGCGAAGCATATGGAAATTTTGATCATCTCCGGCCTCTCCGGCGGCGGAAAGAGCAAGACGGCCTCCTTTTTGGAGGATATGGGCTTTTATATCGTGGACAACATGCCCGCCGCCATGATTTTAAAATTTGCGGAGTTCTGCGCCGGCGGCAACGGGCGCTATGACCGGGTGGCCCTGGTGTACGACGTGCGGACCGCCAGCTCCTTTACGGAGCTGTTTGAGGTGCTGGATAAGCTGAAGGCCATGGAGGGCGTGTGCCGGATGCTGTTTTTGGAGGCGTCTCCCGAGAGCATCATCAAGCGCTACAAGGAGACCCGGCGGCGGCATCCCCTGCGGGCCGGCACGGATTCTTTGGAAGCGGCGGTCCGGCAGGAGCGGGAGATGATGCAGCCGGTGCGGGACCGGGCGGACTTTGTGATCGACACCACCCGCCTGTCCACGGCCCAGCTGCGGGGAGAGCTTCTGCGCCTGTTTGGCGACGCGGAGGAGAGGGGGGGCATGTCGGTCAACGTCACGTCCTTCGGGTTTAAATACGGCCTGCCCCTGGAGGCGGACCTGGTGTTTGACGTGCGGTTCATGCCGAATCCCTTCTATATCGAGGAGCTGCGGCACCAGACGGGCCTGGACCAGGCGGTGTCGGACTATGTATTCAGCTTCCAGCAGACCCAGGACTATCTGAAACGGCTGAAGGACCTGCTGGCCTTTTCCCTGCCCCTGTACGCGGAGGAGGGAAAGACCGGTCTGGTCATTGCCGTGGGATGCACGGGAGGCCATCACCGCTCCGTGGCGGTGACCCACGCCCTGGCGGAGTTCATCCGCCAGCAGGGCTATCCGGTGACGGAGAACCACCGGGACATGAACCGCGGCGGCTGACGGGAAAGGAGCTTCATGGAACCTACATCCTATTATCGTCTGCCCAGGGACAAAGGCCCCAAGGTGGCTGTTATCGGCGGCGGGCACGGCCTGTCCACCATGCTGCGCGGACTGAAAACATATACGGAAAATATTTCCGCCATCGTCACGGTGGCGGACGACGGCGGCGGCTCCGGGATGCTGCGCCAGGACCTGGGGATGCCCCCGCCTGGGGACATCCGCAACTGCCTGACGGCGCTGGCCAACACCGAGCCGCTGATGAAAGAGCTGATCGACTACCGCTTCACGGAGGGCTCCCTGGCAGGGCAGAGCTTCGGCAATCTATTCCTGGCGGCGCTGAACGGCGTCTCCCGGACCTTTGACGAGGCAGTGAGCCGCATGAGCCAGGTCCTGGCGATCACAGGCCGGGTCCTGCCGGTGACCACGGCGGATGTGCGGCTGGAGGCGGAATTTGAAAACGGCGCCACGGTGGTGGGGGAGTCCAAGATCTTCTACTGCAAGAAGAAGGAGGACTGCCGCATCAAGCGGGTGCGCCTGCTCCCCGAATACCCCAAGGCGCTGCCCGAGGCGCTGGCGGCCATCCGGGAGGCGGACATGATCGTGCTGGGGCCGGGGAGCCTGTACACCAGCATCATCCCCAATTTGCTGGTGGACGGCATCGTGGAGGCCATCCAGGCGTCCAGTGCCCTGAAGATCTATGTCTGCAACGTGATGACCCAGGAGGGGGAGACGGAGGGCTACACCGTCTCGGATCACATCGCGGCGCTGTTCCACCACTCTGCCCAGGGACTGTTTGACCTGTGCCTGGCAAACTCCTCGCCCATCCCCAAGAGCGTGGTGACCCGGTATGCGGAGGAGGGGGCGGAGCCCCTGCTGGCGGACACAGAGCTGTGCAATGCCCTAGGCGTGGAGGTGGTGAGCCGCCCCGTCGCCACGGTGGAGGACGGTTATGTCCGCCACCATCCCGACCATCTGGCCCGGGAGCTGATCCTGCTCCATGCGGAGCGGAGCGTCCGCATTGCCGGAGATTATAAAGCCGACACATACCGGGTGGAGAAGAAAGAGGTCCCATAAAATGCGGAAAAAATGGATATGGCTTCTGCTGGCGTTCCTGCTCCTATCCGCCTGCGGCGCGGACCTTGAGGCACAGGAGGAAGATGCGGAAGAAAGTGATCCCTTTGATGAGACCTACCATTTGCGGGACCCTGTTGAGGACGGCATGATCCCCCGTGTGGAGGGCATCAAGGCGTGTTTTGACGCGAGGAAGGAAAGGCCCGCTGTCCGGCGAAGAGGATGAGACGTTCTATATCGAATGCAGCCCAAGTCCCGATGATCCGGGGAAAATTTCTCTCTTTGCCTATGACAGGGAGGGGAACGCCCTGTCGATTTTATCCCAGACTCCTGTTTTGGGCAGCGGCTATGAATCCTATGCCTCCTCCTATGGGACCTATGATGCTGCAAGTCAGGTATATGCGGCGTCCAGCGCGGGCGCATGTTTTTATAGTCGGCACAGTTGAAAAGAATCCTTTGGATTCTTTTCAATGCAGCGCTGCTATGCAGCGTTGCAGACCGCATATGCGGCCTTATGTGCCTGACTTCATAGGAAACGCACGCGCGCCTTGCGCGCTGGCGGACCAATGGTCCGCCAGTTGAAAAAGAGCATAAGCTCTTTTTCAACTGCGCTGACTATATTATGAGACTGGAACCGGCTGAGTTATTGGAGCTTATGCATCCGGCGATAAAGACCCGGAATATGATGCAATCAAAGCGCAATGGCTGGCGGCGAAAGATGGAGGTTGAGGGATGTCCTTTTCCTTTGATACGAAAAACGAATTGTGCAGGCTCCCGGTGCAGAAGCTGTGCTGCGCCCGGGCGGAGGCATACGGCATCCTGCTGTACTGCAACACCTTCAGCTCTACGGAGGTCCGCATCGTCACGGAGAACCCCAATTTTGCCGCCCGTCTCCCCAAGCTGTTCAAGCGGGCGTTCAATCTGCAGTTCGACCGTCAGCCGGAGCCGCCCCGGCCCAATGGGACCGCCCCCGGCGGGTCCGCCGGGGAGCCGCCTGGAAAGATGGTGTTTCAGATCACAGACCGCAAAAAGCTGGATCACATCATCAATCTGCTGGGCTACGACCCCAGACAGCATCTGGTGCTGCACGTCAACTTCGGCATGCTGGAGGAGGAGTGCTGCCGGGCGTCGTTTCTGCGGGGCATCTTCTTCGCGGGCGGCAGCATCACGGACCCGATGAAGCGGTATCACCTGGAGCTGACCACCTTCCACCTCCAGGCCAGCCGGGAGCTGGAGGTGCTGCTGCGGGAGTGCGGCTATCCGCCCAAGAGCGTCGCCCGCAACAGCAGCTTTGTGACCTATTTTAAGCAGAGCGACCAGATCGAGGATTTTCTCACCCTGATCGGCGCGCCGGTGGCGGCTATGAAGATCATGTCCGCCAAGCTGGAAAAGGACCTGCGCAACAGTGTGAACCGCCGTCTCAACTGCGACAGCGCCAATTTGGACAAGGCGGTGGAGGCGGCCCAGGAGCAGATGGAGGCCATCCGCAGGCTTCGGACGGCGGGGCTTCTGGAGCAGCTGCCGGACAAGCTGCAATTGACGGCGGCCCTCCGCCTGGAAAACCCGGAGCTGACCCTCAGTGAGCTGGCGGAGGAGTTTGACCCGCCGGTGACCAAATCCTGTTTGAACCACCGGCTTCGCAAAATTATGGAACTGGCAAAAGACCTGTAAAATAAAATCACATGATAAAAGGAGATATTCTGATGAATCGTTACGAAAAAGCACATGAGATGCACAAGAAGGGCTTCAACTGCTGCCAGAGCGTTCTGGCGGCCTTTACCGACCTGACGGGCCTCACTGAGCAGGCCAGCTTTGACATCGGCGGCGGCTTTGGCTCCGGCGCGGGCACGGGCGAGCTGTGCGGCGCCATCACCGGCGCCGTCATGACACTGGGACTGCTGACCCCGGTGGACGCGGCAGACCCTGTTGGGAGCAAGAAGCGGACGGTGGCGCTGTCCAAGGAGCTTCAAAAACGCTTTTCCGGAAAATTCGGCGCCCTGCGCTGCCAGGAGCTGCTGAAAAACAAATTCGTCCCCGACGACACCACCCCCGCCGCCAAGGCCATGGGCCTGACGGGCCACTGTGATATTATGATCACCACCGCCGTGGAGATCGTGGAGGAGATGCTGGCGGAGCGGGAAAAGCAGGCGTGAGCGCTATGCCGCGGAGAAAGCTGTTTTGAGAGATCAGGTGCGGTAGATATGAAAAATATGAAAAAGAAACCGGACTGTCATCAGGCCCTGCGGGTCACAAATCTTTTGTTTTGGAGCGGATTTGTGCTGTTGATCCTGAGTATTGCAGTCAGCGGCACGGCAGATTCCGTGGTGCTCCCGGGCGTATTGGCCATTCTGGGTGTCACCAGCATGACGGCGGGGCTGGTCTGCGGCTTTTTGTACGTCAAATGTCCTTCCTGCGGAGAATCCTGATGCTTGGAGGCCGCATACCCAGTAAACTCCCCAGATACTGCCCCAACTGCGGTGAAAAGCTGTGATCTGTCAGGTCATGAGACCGTGAGAGGAGCGCTGGATGGAAAGTACATTGCGATGAGACGATATGAGTGGTACAGCGAACTGACTCCGGAGCAGGTCAGGGCCCGCCTGCTGGTGCGGGCACGGCCAATGAGGATCGGGTGGATGTATGAGGAGCACCAGGTTTTTGCAAAGCTCCTGCCGGATGGACGGTTTTATCTCCTCAAGACCGGCGGGATGCGGCAGGTCCGCCCCCAACTGCCCTTTGTGGGGACCTTGACGGAGTCGGAACAGGGCTGCTATATCTCCGGCGGTTTTCAGCCGACCAGGGCCATGCGGAATTTTCTGCTGGGCGCGATGGCGGCGGCATTCCTGATGGGACTGGCCTTTGCCGGGGCGAGCGCATTTGCTTTGACGGTGCTGCCGGTCTGCGTTCTTCTGTGGGGCGGTCTGGGCTGGTTTTTATGGACAAAGCTGGCCCCGGAATTCGGACGCCGCCAGCAGGAGGAGACCATCGCGTTTATTGAAAATGACTTGCTGAAAAAGAAGGCGTGAATTTGCCAGGGGAGAGTGCCATATGGGAAAGAGGTATATCTTTTACAGCCCGCTGCCGCCGGCACGCATTCCCGGCATTTTGCCGGGAGAGGTCCGGTTTTATGACCAGCTGGAAAATACGGAGGTCTATATCAGGACCAAATGGAAAAACAGGCGTTTTGCGGTGAGACGAACGACCGTGCACCGTTATGCCGCGGCGGACGGCTGGGTGCCGAAGGGCAATGGTGTGGGCTGGACCAGGGGACTGAGGACGGACTGGCAGTGGAACGATCCCTTTTGCGGAGAGGTCCGCTCAGACGGTCGAGGCGGAAGCGTCCTGTCCGGGCGGTTCCGTATCCATCCTGCGGGAAAGCTGCTGTTTGCGG
The DNA here is from genome assembly GCF_947631635.1 of uncultured Dysosmobacter sp. Taxonomy (GTDB): domain Bacteria; phylum Bacillota; class Clostridia; order Oscillospirales; family Oscillospiraceae; genus Oscillibacter. The sequence continues at coordinate 4,907 of NZ_CANRMB010000023.1, read as the reverse complement.
TCTTTCCGCTCCTTGGCGTGTACAGTTGGTTTCTGTCACCCCACACTGTGGAGACGGTGGTGGTGGCGGCTGCCGCAACGGTGCTGTATCTGCGCCACTTCATCCACGCCATAATCAAATAACTTGAAAAGTGGTAACACCACTTTTCAAGTGTCACAGCGCATGTGCGCTGTGACAGGCCGCGGGATGCGGCCTTGATTTAGATTTTATAGTCAATTACTGCGCACTTTGCGCGCAGCGGGCATAGCCCGCTTGAAAAATCGCAAGCGATTTTTCAAGTTAATTGACTATATCATGACAATTGATTCCCATGATGGAGCCAAAGATATTTTACGCTTTTTGCGGGAGAATTTTGAGGAAGTTGAGGAATAGCCCATGTCCTTCGTCCATTTACATGTTCATACGGAATACAGCCTGCTGGACGGCGCATGCCGCATCAAGGACCTGCCCAAGGTGGTGAAGTCCATGGGACAGAGCGCCTGCGCCATCACGGACCACGGCGTGATGTACGGCGTCATCGACTTCTACCGGGCCTGCAAACAAGAGGGCGTCAAGCCGATCATCGGCTGCGAGGTGTATGTGACCCCCAGGGGCCGTTCCCGCTTTGACAAGGTCCACGAGTTCGACGCCGAGAGCCGCCACCTGGTGCTGCTGTGCGAGAACGAGGAGGGCTACCGCAACCTCTCCTACATGGTGTCCATGGCCTGGACGGAGGGCTTTTACATCAAGCCCCGCATCGACCTGGCCCTGCTGAAGGAGCACAGCAGAGGCCTCATCGCCCTGTCTGCGTGTCTGGCGGGGGAGATCCCCCGGATGCTGCGGAACGGGGAGTATGAAAACGCGAAGGAATACGCCCTGCAAATGCAGGAGATCTTCGGGCCGGACCACTTCTACCTGGAATTGCAGGACCACGGCATCCGGGAACAGGCCGTTGTGAACCGGCACTTGCTGCGCATCCACGAGGAGACGGGAATCCCCCTGGTGTGCACCAACGACGCTCACTACCTCCGCAAGGAGGACGCCGAGGCCCACGATGTGCTGCTGTGCATCCAGACCGGTAAGACCATCGACGATGAGAACCGGATGCGCTATGAGCCAAGGAATTTTTATCTCCGCAGCGAGGCAGAGATGGCGGAGCTGTTCGGGGACTGCGCGGGCGCCTTTGAGAACACGGCGAAGATCGCGGACATGTGCAATTTGGAATTCACCTTCGGCAAGTACCACCTGCCGGAATTCCAGCTGCCTCCCGGCTATGACAGCGCCGCCTATCTGAAAAAGCTGTGCGATGAGGGGTATCAGGCCCGCTATGGCGGGGATGATCAGTATCGCGGCCAGCTTCAATACGAGCTGGACATGATCGAGAAGATGGGCTTTACGGACTATTTCCTCATCGTCTCCGACTTTGTGCGCTACGCCAAGAGCGTAGACATCCCGGTGGGACCGGGGCGCGGCAGCGCGGCGGGTTCCATCGTCAGCTACTGCTTGGAGATCACCGATATCGACCCCATGCAGTACAACCTGTACTTTGAGCGCTTCCTGAATCCGGAGCGGGTGAGCATGCCGGATATTGACATGGACTTCGGCGATACCCGCCGGGGCGAGGTGGTGGATTATGTCCGCCGGAAGTACGGCGACGACCATGTGGCCCAGATTGTGACCTTCGGCACCATGGCGGCCAGGGGCGTCATCCGGGATGTGGGGCGGGTCATGAACATCCCCTATGCCGAGGTGGACGTCATTGCCAAGCAGGTGCCGAACACCCTGCACATCACCCTGGACGACGCTCTGCGGCTCTCCAAGCCCCTCCGTGATTCCTATGACAGCGACGAGCAGGTCCGCAAGCTCATCGACACCGCCAGGGCGCTGGAGGGCATGCCCCGCCACGCCTCCACCCATGCCGCTGGTGTGGTCATCACCAAGCGGCCGGTCTACGAATACGTGCCCCTGGCGAAAAACGACGAGGCCGTGGTCTGCCAGTATGTCATGACGACACTGGAGGAGCTGGGCCTTTTGAAGATGGACTTCCTGGGCCTGCGCAACTTGACGGTGCTGGATGACGCGGTGAAGATGGTGCAGGCGTATCAGCCGGATTTCCGGCTGGCGGACATCCCGGAGGACGATAAGGAGACCTTCGAGATGATCTCCCGGGGCCAGACCTCCGGTGTGTTTCAGATGGAGTCCTCCGGCATGACCGGCGTGTGTGTGGGCCTGAAGCCCCAGAATATCGAGGATATCACCGCGATCATCGCCCTGTACCGTCCCGGCCCCATGGACTCCATCCCCCGGTTCATCGCCTGCAAGCACGACCCCAGGCAGATCCGATATCGCCACCCGTCCCTGGAGCCGATCCTGTCCATCACCTACGGCTGTATCGTCTATCAGGAGCAGGTCATTCAGATCTTCCAGCGGCTGGCGGGCTATTCCCTGGGCCAGGCGGACATGGTGCGACGGGCCATGAGCAAGAAGAAGCGGGCGCAGATCGAGCGGGAGCGCCAGTTCTTCATCTACGGCGACCCGGAGCGCAAGATTGCCGGCTGTGTCGCCAACGGCGTTCCCGAGGAGACTGCCAAGGGCATCTATGAGGAGATCGACGCCTTCGCGGAGTACGCCTTCAACAAGGCTCACGCCGTGGCCTACGCCGTGGTGGCCTACCAGACCGCCTACTTCAAATGCCACTATACCAAGGAGTATATGGCGGCCCTGCTGACCAGCGTTTTGGACAACTCCGACAAAGTGGCGGGGTATATCAACGAGTGCAAGGACTGCGGCATCAAGCTGCTGCCGCCGGACATCAACCGCTCCGCCGACCGCTTTACAGTGGAGGAGGAGGGGATCCGGTTCGGCCTGGTGGCCATCAAAAATATCGGACGGGGCTTTATCCAGGCTGTGATGCGGGAGCGGGAAAACGCGCCCTTCGCCTCCCTGAATGACTTCTGCAGCCGGATGACCGGCAGTGAGATGAACAAACGGGCGGTGGAGAACCTCATCCGCTCCGGCGCTTTCGACAGCTTTGGCGCACGGCGCTCTCAACTGATCCGGGTCTACGAGAAGGTCATGGACTCCGCCGCCGTCCAGCAGCGGCAGAATCTGGACGGCCAGATGGACTTTTTCTCCATGGCCGCCGGCATCAATGGCGGCACAGTGCCTGTAAAGGAGATACCGCTGCCGGATATCCGGGAGTACAGCGCCCAGGAATTGATGAACATGGAGAAGGAGACCACCGGGCTTTACCTCTCCGGCCATCCCATGGACGCCTACCGGAACACGGTGAAAAAGCTGAACGCTCCCACCATTGGGTCCATTTTGGAGGACTTTGCCCAGGAGAGCGGCCCCACCCGCTTCGCTGACGGCCAGCGCGTCACCATCGCCGGTGTGATCACCTCCAGCAAGACCAAGACCACCAAGAACAACAGCCTGATGGCCTATGTGATGGTGGAGGACGATACGGCCTCCATGGAACTGCTGTGTTTTTCCAGAGTATTGGACACCTGCGGCGCCTATCTGAAGGAGAACCAGGCGGTGGTGGTAAAGGGGCGGCTGTCCGTCCGGGACGAGAAGGCCCCCCAGATCATGTGCGACTCCGCCTATCCGCTGTCCACAGTGGATGGCGGCATCCCCGCCGAGGGACCCGCCCGGCCCAGAGGGGAGAAGATCGCGGAGGGGAACACGCTGTTTTTGAAATTCCCCAGCATCGGGGACCCGGCGGTCCGCCACATGAAGCTGGTCTTTGCCATGTTCCCCGGCACCACGCCGGTGAAGATGGTCATGGCGGACACCCGGAAGGTCTACGGCAGCAATGTCCTGCTGCACAAAGCCCTGCTGGAGGAGGCGCGGGAGACGCTGGGCGAGGCCAATGTGGTGGTGAAATGATCAAATCCAAGGAGAGAAAGCGGGTGTGGTGGTGAAACGCTGCCAAGTCCTGGCTGGGATCGTCTTCAAATAATTTCAAGAGAGGAGCTCTGAAATGACGGTTCCAGACAGTCATAAGATCTATCCGAGAACGGGGGATACCCAGACCATTTATCTGAAAAATGCCATCGATGATCCGAGCATCGAGGTCGGCGACTTTACGATCTACAACGATTTCGTTCATGATCCCAGGGATTTTCAGAAAAACAACGTGCTCTATCACTATCCCATCAACCACGACAGGCTGGTCATTGGGAAATTCTGCTCCATCGCCTGCGGGGCGAAATTCCTGTTCAACAGCGCCAACCACACGCTGAACTCCCTGTCAACGTACACCTTTCCGCTGTTTTACGAGGCCTGGGGGCACGGCATGAGTCCCGCGGAGGCGTGGGACAACAAGGGGGATATCGTCATCGGAAACGATGTGTGGATCGGCTATGAGGCAGTGATCCTGGCGGGCGTCACCGTGGGCGACGGCGCCATCATTGGCGCGCGGGCAGTGGTCACAAAGGATGTGCCGCCCTACACCATCGTCGGCGGCGTGCCTGCGCGGACCATCCGCAGGCGCTTTTCCCAGGAGGTCATTGACACCCTCCTAAAGCTGCGGTGGTGGGACTGGCCCACGGAGAGGATCGCAGCAGGCATCCGGGCCATCCAGTCCGGCGACCTGGCCGCCCTGCGGTCTCTGGCATGAACCCGCCGTTTTGAACATGACAAGCGCCCCCTGTATCCAACCGGATACAGGGGGCGCTTCTTCTTGTTAAACGAAAACCACGTGCTATGCGCGTGGTTCCAAAAAGGTTTTACCTATGAGTAAAAATCGAAAAACGCATGCAGTAACAGTAGACGTGTGAAGATAGAAACAAAAAAGTAAACAGAAACACCAAATTGGGCGTGAGACTCGAAGAGTCGCAGAAGACTGTGTTAGAGTCGGGAGAAATTAGCCATTTTCTGCCGGGAGAAAACAGCCAATTTCGGCCGGACGAAAATCGCCAATT
>NZ_CANRMB010000022.1 GCF_947631635.1 uncultured Dysosmobacter sp. | reverse complement strand
ATCGCTCCAAACATCCAGGGATTGCTGTGCCATTTTCTCTCTTTGACTTCCTTTAACTGCGTGTTTGGACACTCCCGGAAAGGGGCAAATACTTGAACCAGTGGAAAAATCGTGATACAATGCTACATATTGATTTTCATGCCGGAATTCGCAAAAAGCCTGAAAAGCTTTCTGTGGCGCTGACTGCGCGCTGAATTCTTATGAAATATCTTCTGCGCGGGAGCGCGCAAAATCGGATCAGGCGCTTTCTGCCTGTTTGGAGGATCTATGGCGACGAAAAAGCAAGATTACGGCAACGAGAGCATCTCGTCTCTGAAAGGCGCGGACCGGGTCCGAAAACGGCCCGGCGTCATTTTTGGCTCCGACGGCCTGGACGGCTGCGAGCATGCGGTATTCGAGATTCTCTCCAACTCCATCGACGAGGCCCGGGAGGGCCACGGCAGGACCATCACCGTCACCCGGTACGCGGACCGCTCCATTGAGGTGGAAGACGCGGGCCGGGGCTGCCCCGTGGACTGGAATGAAAAGGAACAGCGGTACAACTGGGAGCTGGTGTACTGCGAGCTGTACGCCGGCGGCAAGTATGACAACGTGTCCGGCGACAACTACGAGTACTCCCTGGGCCTCAACGGCCTGGGCGCCTGCGCCACCCAGTACGCCTCCCGCTACATGGATGTCACCGTCTGGCGGGACGGCTTTGAGTACACGCTGCACTTTGAGCGGGGGGAGATCGTGGGCGGCCTGAATAAGACGCCCCTGTCCAAAAATCAGAGCAGAAAGACCGGCACCCGCACCCGCTGGCTGCCGGACCTGGATGTGTTCACGGATATCGCCATCTCCGCCGGGTACTTCACCGATGTGATGAAGCGCCAGGCGGTGGTGAACGCGGGCATTACCTTCCGGTTCCGCAATGAGACGGAGGGCGGAAAATTTGAGACCACGGAATTCCTGTATGAAAACGGCATCGTGGATTACGTAGCGGAGCTGGCCGGAGAGGACAGCCTGACTGCTCCCGTGTTCTGGCAGGCGGAGAAGCGGGGCCGGGACCGGGCGGACAAGCCGGAGTATAAGGTCAAGCTCTCCTGCGCCTGCTGTTTTTCCAACAAGGTCAACATCATTGAGCACTACCACAACTCCTCCTGGCTGGAGCACGGCGGAAGCCCGGAGAAGGCCGCCAAGTCCGCCTTTGTCTCCGCCCTGGACAAATACCTCCGGGAGCAGAACAAGTACCAGAAAAACGAGAGCAAGATCACCTGGAACGACATCGAGGACTGCATCGTCCTGGTCTCCAACAACTTCTCCACCCAGACCAGCTACGAGAACCAGACGAAAAAGGCCATCACCAACAAGTTCGTCCAGGAGGCCATGACCGAATTTCTGCGGACGAACCTGGAGATCTACTTCATTGAAAACCACTTCGACGCGGAGAAGATCGCGGAGCAGGTGCTCATCAACAAGCGCTCCCGGGAGAGCGCGGAAAAGGCCCGCCTGAACATCAAAAAGAAGCTCTCCGGCAATATCGACATCGCCAACCGGGTCCAGAAATTCGTGGACTGCCGGACGAAGGACGTTTCCAAGCGGGAGATCTACATCGTGGAGGGCGACTCCGCCCTGGGCAGCGTCAAGCTGGCCCGGGACTCCGAGTACCAGGGCATCATGCCCGTCCGGGGCAAGATCCTGAACTGCCTGAAGGCGGACTACGCCCGCATCTTCAAAAGTGAGATCATCACGGACCTCATCAAGGTCCTGGGCTGCGGCGTGGAGGTGCAGAACAAGCATGTCAAGGACATGGCCTCCTTTGATCTGAACAATCTCCGGTGGAACAAGGTGGTCATCTGCACCGATGGCGACGTGGACGGCTTCCAGATCCGCACCCTGATCCTGACCATGCTGTACCGCCTGACGCCCACGCTGATCAAAGAGGGCTATGTCTACATCGCGGAGACCCCCCTGTTTGAGATCAACTGCGGGGACAAGACCTGGTTCGCCTACTCCGACAAGGAGAAAAACGACATCGTCCGCGGCCTGGAGGGGAAGAAATACAAGATTGACCGCTCCAAGGGCCTGGGCGAGAACGACCCGGACATGATGTGGCTGACCACCATGAACCCGGAGACCCGGCGGCTCATCCGGGTGATGCCCGAGGACGTGGAGCGCACGGCGGCGATCTTCGACCTGCTGCTGGGCGACAATCTGCAGGGGCGGAAGGACCATATTGCCGAGAACGGGTATAAGTATTTGGAGATGGCGGATATTTCGTAAAAATATGATGGACGAAAGAGAATATCCAAAACGAAAACAGATGCGTTTACCAGCATACGATTATGCGGAAAACGGCCTGTATTTCATCACTGTCTGTACACGGATACGCGGACAGGAGGTCCTGTGTTCCGTAGGGGACGGCCTCTGTGCCGTCCCGCCGGGATCGGTATGTCTGACAGAACTCGGTCAGATCGTGGACCAGGCCATTCAAAATATCCCATCCCTCTACGAAGGGGTGTCAGTGGACACCTATTGTATCATGCCGGATCATATCCATCTTCTGGCGGCCCTGGAGGCGGGACGGGACAGAGCCCGTCCCCTACCGGATATCATTGGTCGGATGAAATCCTATACGGACTGGCAATACCGGCTGTTGGGCGCACCTTTCGGTCCCAAACTCTGGCAGCGGGGCTATTACGACCATGTGATCCGCAACCAATGCGACCTCCGGAACACCCGGCAATACATCCTCAATAACCCACAAAAGTGGATACAAGATAAGGAACCATAAGCTATGGCTAAGAAAAAACAGCCGGAGGAATCCCGGCCGAAAGTCAATAATCCCAATGTCCTGGGCCTCCACGCGGCGGTGGTGGAGCAGCCCATCACCGACACCCTGGAGACCAACTACATGCCCTACGCCATGAGTGTCATCGTCTCCCGGGCCATCCCGGAGATCGACGGCTTCAAGCCCTCCCACCGCAAGCTCCTGTACACCATGTACAAGATGGGCCTGATGACCGGCGCCCGGACAAAATCCGCCAATATCGTGGGCCAGACCATGCGCCTGAACCCCCACGGCGACGCCGCCATCTACGACACCATGGTCCGCCTCTCCCGGGGCTACGGCGCACTGCTGACCCCCTTTGTGGACTCCAAGGGCAACTTCGGCAAGACCTATTCCCGGGACATGTCCTGGGCCGCCCCCCGGTACACGGAGGCCAAGCTCACCCCCATCTGCGCCGAGCTGTTCCGGGACATCGACAGCGACACCGTGGACTTTGTGGACAACTACGACAACACCATGAAGGAGCCGGCCCTGCTGCCCACCACCTTCCCCAACATCCTGGTGTCCGCCAACAGCGGCATCGCCGTGGGCATGGCCTCCCAGTTCTGCGGATTCAACCTGAAAGAGGTCTGCGACACCACCATCGCCTACCTGAAAAACCCGAACTGCGACCTGACGGAGACCCTGCTGGCCCCGGACTTCCCCACCGGCGGCGAGCTGATCTGCGACCCCGCCGCCATCCGGGAGATCTACGAGACCGGCCGGGGCAGCGTCAAAGTCCGGGCCAAGTACCGCTACGTCAAAGCGGAAAACCTGATTGAGATCTACGAGATCCCCTACTCCACCACCGTGGAGGCAATCTTGGACAAGGTGGCCGAGCTGATCAAGGCGGGCAAGGCCAAGGAGATCGCCGACATGCGGGACGAGACGGACCTCTCCGGCTTGAAGCTGGCCATTGACCTGAAACGGGGCGTGGACCCGGACAAGCTGATGGCCAAACTCTATAAGCAGACGCCTCTGGAGGACTCCTTCTCCTGCAACTTCAACGTGCTGATCGCGGGGATGCCCCGGGTGCTGGGCGTCCGGCAGCTTCTGGAGGAGTGGGCCGCCTGGCGCACCGAGTCCGTCCGGCGGCGGGTGTACTTTGTTCTGAAAAAGAAGAAGGACAAGCTGCACCTGCTGAAGGGCCTGAAGCGCATCCTGCTGGACATCGACAAGGCCATCAAGATCATCCGGGAGACCGAGGAGGAGTCCGAGGTCATTCCCAACCTGATGATCGGCTTCGGCATCGACCAGATCCAGGCGGAGTACGTGGCGGAGATCAAGCTGCGGAACATCAACAAGGAGTACATCCTCAAGCGCACGCAGGAGACCGACGCCCTGCGGGACGAGATCGACGACCTGGAGGATGTGCTGAACAGCCCCAAACGGCTGAAAAAGATCATTGTGGACGAGCTGAACGAGGCGGCGAGAAAGTACGGCGAGCCCCGCCGGACCTCCATCGTCTACGGCCATGAGATCGAGCCCTATGTGGAGGAGGAGACGGCGGAGGAATATCCCGTCCACATCTTCCTCTCCCGGGAGGGCTACTTCAAGAAGATCACCCCCCTCAGCCTGCGCATGAGCAGCGAACAAAAATTCAAGGAGGGCGACGGCCTGCGCCAGAGCTTTGACACCACCAGCGCCGCCGAGATCATGTTCTTCACCGACCGGTGCCAGGTCTACAAGACGCGGCTCACGGAATTCGACGACACCAAGGCCAGCGTCCTGGGCGACTACCTGCCCGCCAAGCTGGGCATGGACGCCGGGGAGAATGTGGTCTACGCCGTGCTGCCGGGGGCGTACACCGGCGCGCTGCTGTTCTTCTTTGAAAACGGCAAGGCGGCCCGGGTGGACCTCTCCGCCTACAAGACCACCTCCAACCGCCGGAAGCTCACAGGCGCTTACTCCGATAAATCGCCCTTGCGCTGCATCCGCCGCATCGACGGGGACCAGGAGCTGGCGGTGTACTCCACGGAACCCCGCTGCCTGATTTTCCACACCGCCCTGCTGGCGCCCAAGACCACCCGCACCACCCAGGGCGTGGCGGTGATGAACATGAAGCCCAAGTACCATCTGGATACCGTGAAGCCTCTGGAGGAGACCGCCATCACCAACCAGAGCCGCTACCGGGTCCGGGCTGTTCCCGCCGCCGGCGCTCTGCTGCGGGAGGCGGATTCTGAGGAACAGCAGATGAAGCTGTTGGATTAAACGATGAAAAAAGTATTGAAAAGCTATGCCGTGATCGCCGTTGGCTCCATCATATACGCGCTGGCCTTTGACTGGCTGTTCGCGCCGAATCAGGTCGCCGTGGGGGGCATCACGGGTCTGGCGCAGGTGATCAATGCCCTGGTCCCGGCCCTCTCAGTGGGCGGGTTGACCATTTTGATGAATATCCCGCTGTTTTTGCTGGGGTGGCGGCTGATCGGCTTCCACCTGCTGGCGACATCCCTGTTTTCCATGGCGCTCAGTTCCGTGGCCATCGACGCCATCGCCGCGGCCCACGCCTTTGCGCCTGTGGACCCCATGCTGGCGGCCCTCTGCGGCGGCGCGCTGATGGGGCTGGGTCTGGGTCTTGTGTTTTCCCAGGGCGCCACCACCGGCGGCACCGACATCGTGGCCCGGCTGCTGAAGCTGAAATTTCCCTGGCTGCCCATGGGCAAGCTGATGCTGATCCCGGACTTTGTGGTGCTGGTGCTGGCGGCGCTGGCCTTTGGCCGCGTGGAATCCGCGCTGTATGGCGTGGTGGCGCTGTTCCTGTCCACCCGGGTGATGGACACCGTCCTGTACGGCCTGAATACCGCTAAGGTGGCCTATATCATCTCGGATAACTGGCGGCAGATCGCCGCCGCGCTGATGGAGGAGCAGGGACGCGGGGTGACGATCCTGCGGGGACAGGGCGCCTATACCGGCGCGGAGAAGCAGGTGCTGATGATCGCCTTCCGCCAAAAGGAGATCGTACAGATCAAGCGTATCGTGCATGAGTTGGATGCCAGGGCCTTTTTTATCGCCTGCGATGCCCATGAGGTGTTGGGAGAGGGCTTTGGAGAATATCAAAAGGAGGAGATTTGATATGGCGGATTTTACAGCAGTGGAAAAGAATCTGGGGGCTCGCGGCTTTACCGTGAGCACGTTTGCCACGGGAGCGGAGGCCGCCGACTATCTGGACAGCGTGATCGACGGGAGGTCCGTCGGCTTCGGCGGCTCCGTCACGCTGCAGGAGTTGGGCCTTTATGACAGGCTGGCGTCCCACAATGAGGTCCATTGGCACTGGGCCAACGGACCGGCGGAGCGGGACGCGGCCATGGGGGCCCAGGTGTACATCTCCTCCGCCAACGGCTTGGCGGAGACCGGCGAGATCATCAACATCGACGGAGCGGGCAACCGGGTGGCCGCCACCCTGTACGGCCACCAGAAGGTCTACTTCGTCATCGGCCGCAACAAGCTGGCCCCCACCTATGACGAGGCCCTTTGGCGGGCCCGGAACATCGCCGCGCCGAAGAACGCCCAGCGGCTGGGCCGCAAAACGCCCTGCGCGGTCAAGGGCGACCGGTGCTATGACTGCAAGAGCCCGGACCGCATCTGCCGGGGGCTGGCGGTGCTGTGGGAGCCCATGATGGGCATGGAGATGGAAGTCATCCTGGTGGATGAGGACCTGGGATTCTGATACAGGAGAGGAGGCGCGTCTGATGGGCAGAGGCAGGATGGTGTGCGGGATATCGCTGGCGCTGGCCCTGTGTCTGCTGTCAGGCTGCGCCTCCCTGCTGGAACGGTCCTATACCACAGTGGAACCCCACAGCAGTAAATTCTGGGAGAGCGAGGCCGCCGACACCCTGCGGGCGGAGAACTACCAGGATATCGTCAATGACCTTCTGCTCCTCATCGGCCAGCACACGGAGGCCGCCACCCTGCGGCTCTATGACTTCACGGACGACCTGACGGTGTCGGAGACCCTGGAACGGGCCACCACCGAGATCCAGCAGGAGACGCCCATGGGGGCCTATGCCGTGGAGTACATCACCTCCGCCAGCCAGTCCCAGCGGGGCTATTACGAGGTGTCCATTCAGATCAGCTACCGCCGGACAGTGGAGCAGATCCAGAGCGTGGTGAACGCCACCAGCCCCGAGGCGCTGTACAGCCTGCTGGAATCCGCGCTGGATGCCGGAAAGACGGAGCTGGCGGTGCGCATCGGCTACTGGGGCCAGGACGGACGGGACAAGGTGGAGGCCGCCATGGCGCAGCTCCGGGAGGACCGGGCGCTGGCGGAGACGCCGGCCTGGGGGGTGTATTACTATCCCGCCAATGGGCAGGTGGGCCTCATCGAATTCCTGCTGGACGGGTCCGGAGCGCCGGAGGAGGCGGAGGCGGCGCCCCAGGAGAACGCGGAAGAAGCGGCTGAAAAAGAAATTGAAAAAATTGGCGAGTAAGGCTTGACAAGGAGAAAAACCTTTGCTAAAATACTCCTTGTTCTCGCGGGCATAGCTCATCTGGTAGAGCGCCACCTTGCCAAGGTGGAGGTAGCGAGTTCGAGCCTCGTTGCCCGCTCCAAAAAGAAAAGACACACCGAAAGGTGTGTCTTTTCTTTTTGGAGCTTTCCCCTTTTTGCCTTTGGCAAAAAGGGGCCGCTGCGGCGGGCTGATTGAAATCGTGCAGGAAAACCCTGACGGTTTTCCCGCACACACCCTTTCCCTCCGAGATTTGATACTCAAAAAAGGTTTCCCCGCACCCTTTTCCTTGCGTCCTCAGGGAGCTTGGGCGGCGGAGGGGTCGGAGGGAGGGGCCAAGAGTGCGGCGGCCCGCTGTTCCAGCTTTGTCATGCGGCGGTAGCCCAGGAACTCCCGGAGAAAACGGTCGTTTTCGTAGCTTTCCCGCAGAAGAGAGAGCCGAAATGTATATATGGACTCATCTGCGTACTCCCGCGCTAATATCACGTCGTTTATCCGCATCTTCAAATGCCAATGCGATAGATTTAAAATATTCTTCCAGCGGTCAGTAGTTGTATGATGATATGTTCGCATTTCATCGCCTCCTCACTGCTATTTTACTATCGTTTGATAGTAAAATCAATACTATCATTTGATAGTGAGTATAATTTTCCTGAGGTGAGATGCATGTATTACAAAAGATTGCGGGAACTGAGGGAAGATAAAGACCTCTCACAGAAAGAAGTGGCTGGTTTGCTGGGGATTGACCAGCGTGTATACAGTAACTATGAAACAGGAAAACGGGAAATCCCCAGCAGATATTTATCTGTGCTGGCGGATTATTATAATGTGAGTGTGGATTACATCATAGGACGGGTAGACTGAATCTGTACAAAGCTATTTTGAATTGCTATAATAAATCATATTTCGACAGCGAGGGGGCTTCCTATGAAAAAGAGATCAATACCGGAGCAGGCGGCGCCGGTCCGCAGGGAGATGCCCCGCTGCAGCCCCGCGCCTGACAAGGGCCTGACCTCCGCCCAGGCTAAGGCCCTAGCGGAAGGCGGCTGGGACAACCGGCCGGTGGAATCCCCCACCAAATCCGACAGGCAGATCGTGCGGGAAAACCTGCTGACCTATTTCAACCTGATCTTCGTGGTGCTGGCGGGGTGTCTGCTGGTGGTGGGGGACTGGAAGGACATGACCTTCCTCTTCATCGTGGCCGCCAACGCGGGCATCGGCATCGTCCAGCAGATCCGCTCCAAGCGGACCATTGAAAAGCTGTCCCTCCTGTCGGCCTCCAAGGTCCGGACGGTCCGGGACGGCGCCGTGCGGGACCTGCCGGTGGACCAGCTGGTGCGGGAGGACATCGTGGAGCTCACCGCCGGGTGTCAGATCCCGGCGGACGGTCCGGTGATGTCCGGGCAGGTCCAGGTCAATGAGGCCCTCATCACCGGCGAGGCCGACGCCATCTCCAAAGGACCCGGCGATATGCTCCGCTCCGGCAGCTTTGTGATCTCCGGCAAGTGCCGGGCGCGGATGGACCAGGTGGGCGCGGACTCCTACGCCGCCAGGCTGACACTGGCGGCCAAAAAGGACGCCGGTCCCGGCAAGAGCGAGATGATGCGGTCCCTGGATATCCTGATCCGGTTCATCGGCGTGGCGCTGATCCCCATCGGTACGGCGCTGTTTTACACCCAGTATTTCACCCAGGACCTGGGACTGCGGCAGGCCGTGGTGTCCACGGTGGCGGCGCTGATCGGCATGATCCCCGAGGGGCTGTTCCTGCTGACCTCCGTGGCCCTGGCGGTCAGCGTGGTGCGGCTGGCCCAGAACCGCACGCTGATCCATGAGATGAACGCCATTGAGACCTTGGCCCGGGTGGATGTCCTCTGTGTGGATAAGACCGGCACCGTCACCAGTCCCCAGATGCAGGTCCGGGAGGTGGTGGCGCTGGAGCCGGAGTCCTGGTCCGACGCGGATATCGCCGACACCCTGGGGGCCTTCTACCGGGTGCTGGAGCCGGACAACGACACTGCCAGGGCCATTGCGGAGAAGTTCTCCTACGGTCCCGGCTGGCCCAGCCGGGGAGCGGTCCCCTTCACCTCCGCCACCAAGTGGAGCGCCGTCAATTTTCTGGACCGGGGGGCCTACGTCATCGGCGCGCCGGAATATGTGCTGGGCAGCGACCTGGCTCCCCTTCAGAGCCGCATCCGCTACTACACGGAAAAGGGCTGCCGGGTGCTGCTGCTGGCCCAGTGTGACGGCGCGGAGGAGGGGCGGCTCCGGGGCGTGGTGATGCCCATGGCCCTGCTGGTGCTGGAAAACCCCATCCGTCCGGCGGCGCCCAAGACCTTTGCCTATTTCCACGACCAGGGGGTGGCCGTCAAGGTCATCTCCGGAGACGATCCCGTCACAGTCTCCGCCGTGGCGGCCCAGGCGGGCATCGACGGCTCCGGGGACTGGGTGGACGCCCGGGAGTTAAAGACCGACCAGGACATCGCCAGGGCCATCCGGCAGTACACCGTGTTCGGCCGGGTGGTGCCCAACCAGAAGCGCAAGATCGTCCGGGCTTTGCAGGCGGCGGGCCACACCGTCGCCATGACCGGCGACGGCGTGAACGACGTGCTGGCGCTGAAGGACGCGGACTGCGGCGTGGCCATGGCCTCCGGCGCGGACGCCGCCTGCCAGGTGGCCCAGCTGGTCCTGCTGGACAGCGACTTTGCCGCCATGCCCAAGGTGGTGGCGGAGGGGCGCCGGGTCATCAACAACATCCAGCGGGCCTCGGCGCTGTACCTGGTGAAAAATATCCTGTCCTTTTTCCTGGCCATCATCACCCTCTTCGCGGACTTCCCCTATCCCTTCGTGCCCATCCAGCTGACACTGATCTCCTCCCTGACCATCGGGATCCCCTCTTTCTTCCTGGCGCTGGAACCGAACCACGACCTGGTACGGGGGAGGTTCTTGAACAACGTCCTCCGGCGGGCCCTGCCCGGCGGCCTGACGGCCATCTTCGTCATCCTGTTCGCGGAGCTGTTCGTCTACACCCTGGACCTGACCCTGGGAGAGCTGTCCACCATCTGCGTCATCCTCATGGCCGTCAACGGCCTGATGGTCATCTATTACGCCGCCCGCCCCCTGGACGGCAAGCGCATCGTTCTGCTGGCCGCCATGAGCATTGCCATGCTGGCGGCGGTGCTGTTCTACGGGAGCGTGTTTTCCCTCACCGGACTTTCCTTCGCGGGCTGGCTGGTGCTGGTGGTCCTGGTGCTGCTGGTGGTGCCCACCCAGATGGGCCTGGAGCGGCTGTTTGACAAATGCAGCGCCCTGCTGGAACAGCGCAGGGCAAAAAAAGAGCGCCGCCGCGCTGCCCGGAAGGCCTTCCGGGGCCGGCGGGAGCGGTGAGCCGCCATATAAGAGAGCACGTCCTGGGACCTCAGGCCCCAGGACGTGCTTTTTGATCATTCCAGCTTCCGGCGGAAGTTGCCGTAGATCCGAACGCCCTCCTGCACCGTCAGAAACGCGTGGGGATCGATATGGTGCACGGCGTGGATCAATTCTTCGATCTCAAACTTGGACAGGCACACGCACAGCACATGGACGCCCTCGCCGGTATAGGCGCCGGTGCCCTTCCAGTAGGTGACGCCGCGGCCCAGCTTCTCCATGATAAAGCGGCCCAGGGCGCTCTCGTCCTCCCGGGTGAAGATCAGAGCCTGAACATTGACGTTCTGCTGGTGCACCCGGTCCAGCACCATAGAGGTGAAGAAGTTATAGATGACGGAGTAGATGGCCACCTCCGGGCTGAACAGGATCAGGCAGGCGGTGTACAAAAAGGCATTGAAGGTCAAAGAAAATTTACCCACGGTAAAGGCGCTGCCCCGCTTGCTCAAGCACAGGCCCACGATATCCAGTCCGCCGCCGCTGCCGCCGCAGGTCAGCACGATGCCGCTGCCCACACCGGCCAGGATGCCGCCCAGCAGGCAGGCGGTGAGATAATCGTCGATGATCGGGGCGCTGGGGATGGGGATGACGCTGTAAAAGAACGAGTAGGACACGGTGCAGATCAGCGTCTTGATGACCAGGCTGCGGCCCAGTGTCCGGTAGGCCAGCAGCAGAATGGGGATATTCAGCAGGAAATACAGGATGCCGGCGATGTCGTAAGTGCCGAAGCTGACGCCGAGATAGGTGCTCAGCAGCGTGCGGATCAGCTGGCAAACACCCATGAGACCGCCGGTGTACAGGCTCAGGGGCACGATGAACAGGTTCAGCGCTGCCGCGGCGATCAGCTCGCCCGCCACGGCGGCCACCAGCCGCAGCCAGCGGTTGTGCAGAGTGTTATACAGCATGATAGCTCCTCCAAAAGTCCTCAAGATCACAGGATGTCCTGCTACGGTCGATTATATGGGTTCCCGCTGAAAACTACAAGAGGGAAAATCAGATATTTACAAGGTGTACTGCAAACAGTGGTACAGGCGCTCTTTGGCCCGCCGGATGGTCCGGGAGACCGTAGAGCGGTTCAGGCCCAGCTTCAGCGCGATCTGCGGAATGCTCATCCCATGGTCATAGTACAGGGTGAGCATCTGCCGCTGCCGGGCGGTCAGCTCCCGCTCCCGGGCGAGGCGGAGGTTCCGCCGCAGCCGGTCCAGCTGTTCCGAGTTGTCCGCGGCGTTTTCCCGCAGCCAGACTGTCATATCGCCCAGCCACTCGCTGCTGCGGCTGTCAAATCGTGTATCTCTCATGCTTGTGATAACTCCTGTCGTAATACCTGGCGGTCAGTGTGGACAGATCCCGCATCTCCCGCCAGAGGGGCGCCAGCTCCTCGATGCGCCGCCGCAGCTGGCGGACGGCCTCCGCGTCGGTCTGCGCCTTTTCCTCCGCCCGCAGCTCTGTGATGCGGGTGCGGATGGCGGCGGCGCTGTCCGCGTATGTAATAGACATCTCCAAAAGGGTCATCGTATCTCCCTTCCCCGGGTCTCATGGCAGGGCGCCAGCTCCTGGCGGGCAAAATCCGGCAGGCAGGCCGCGCAGACGCAGCTGCCGTTGCAGGCCCAGTATTCCTCTCCAATCGTGATCTCCTGTCCGCAAAGCGTGCAGAGCAGGGCTTGCCGCATCCGGCGGCGGTGAAACTGCTGCAAAAAAGTCCCTCCTTAAAAAATAGAAAAACCTGAAAAAATCTGTTGACAAATGAAAGGCTGTCTGCTAGAATAAATCCTGCTGTTGGAACTGCTGGTGTAGCTCAGCTGGTAGAGCAGCTGATTTGTAATCAGCAGGTCGGGGGTTCGAATCCGTCCACCAGCTCCAAATTTATATGGGGGAATTCCAGAGCGGTCAAATGGGGCAGACTGTAAATCTGTTGCCTTCGGCTTCGGTGGTTCGAATCCACCTTCCCCCACCATGTAGGTGTAACACTTTGGATATCAAGGCCGCAAGCTCAGTGATATCAAGGGGTTGCACCTTTTTTTTGTTTGTTTTTTTCAAAGTGTTTTTAAAGATCTCCGAGCGGGTTTTTCCCAGAAAGGGTGGATTCGAACCGCTTAGAGAGACGCAAGCAGAATACACATCAATAGAGGAATACATTGATTTGATAAATTGAAGTAAAACGGGTACTCCGAAGGACAAATCCACAACAAGCGGCTGTTTCCAAAAGGAAGCAGCCGCTTTTTTGTTTTCACATTCAAAAAGAAAGAAGGAGGAGGAGATTTCAATGAAACAAAAGGAGATCCAGGCCATGATGGAAAGGGCTCCGCAAATCGAAGCGAACAGCCTGAGCGGGGACTACCGCGCCTTGGCTGAATACAACAATGTGATCCTTGCCGGACACGAAACCAGCTTCGGTATGGAATTCATCACCTGGGAATGGGTTCAGGATCACACCAGCCTCTGGCAAGGCCATTACTTTGGGGACAATCTCGAGAAAGCCCAGAAAGACTTTACATCCAGAAGTGGCCTGCTTCCTCCAGAGCGGATGTTCAGTGATGAGCAGCTTGCCGTGATCTACGATGCGGCTCAGAATATGACCACGCTGTATCTTGTCAGCAATCCAAAACAAGAGAAGCTGTTGAACGAGATCATGTCACAAATTGAGGAGGCAATCCCCCATGTAATCGACCTTGCCAATGTGCTGACCCAAAGTCCTACGACCGACTGGCGTGAGATGGGAGGAATGACCCTTGGATAAAACTATCTTTTCCATTTGCGTGTATGACTGGAGAGAGGGTGCTTTTGGGCCGACAGCAGACATTATTCTGCCGGCCACAGAGTACGAACTGGAGGACGCACTTCATAAGGTTCGGGGCGGTGAAGGCGGCGAGGCGAAGGTGTACGTGGAGAGCTGTAGGGGCTTTCCGTTTTTACAGTCCCATATTTGCGAGACAGAGGATCTTCGGGCATTGAATGCCTTGGCCGAAAAGTTATCAACGCTGGAAGGATGGCAAGTGGATGCACTACAGGGACTGGTGCAGATGGACGAGAAGAATGGGACGGAACTAAACGTCTCAAGGCTCTATGACCTTGCCTCCAGCGTGGATAGCTGTCAGGTTCTGTATGATGTCAAAGACTACACCTCGCTTGGCCGGTTCTTCGCCGAGAACGATTTTATACCAGAGCTGGAGAATGTACCGGATCAGGCATGGGATCTTTTGGACTTTGACGCGATAGGAAGACGGATGGCGGTCCAGGAAAACGGGGTCTTTATCGACAGCGGAGGATATGTTGTAAAGATCGGAGACTTAAAGGAGAAATTCAAAGATTTGCACCTGACGCCAAAAAAGCCGGACTATACAGTCTTGCTTGATTTAGGCGTAATGGATGCTGAGGAGTCTGTGCTGCTGAAGCTCCCCTGCAGCCGATCCACTCTGGACGCCGCCCTCAATCGACTCGGCGTTGAAGACTGGTCGGAAATCTCATGGCGCTGCGCTGACTGCCTTATTCCAGCACTCCGGGATGCCTTCAGTCAGACGGACAGTATTGATATGGCCAATGGCGCAGCAGCCCGAATCGCCCAGATTTCGGCGGAGAAAATCCTCCCGCTCAAAGCCCTCGTCGAGGCTTCCCAGTGCTCCAATCTCTCCGACGCAATCAAGCTCATAGACAGCATGGACGCATACACCTTCACGCGCCAATATGACAGTCCGGAAGCCGTGGCGCTGGACAAGCTTTCATTCCTACTCGGCGATGGTGACAGGGCGACCCTGCTCCCCTTTGTTGAACTCCACAGGTATGGGAAAAAACTCATAGAGGAGCAGAACATTTCCATGACACCCTACGGAATCAAGGTGCTGTGGGCCAGCGAAATTGAGCCCTTCCCTATGGAGGTGACCAAGCGCCGGTTTCCCAGCATGAACCACTGCGGTGACATTACAAAGCTAAAAGGCTCGGAGCTGCTTCCTGTAGACATCATCTGCGGGGGCAGCCCGTGTCAGGATCTCTCTGTGGCTGGAGCGAGGGCCGGACTAGCCGGCGCCCGCTCCGGCCTTTTTATGGAGCAGGTCAGAATCGTGCGGGAAATGCGGGCGGCAGAAGAAATGGAACGAGGCCGCATAGGGCTGCAGATCCGACCACGGTACATGGTATGGGAGAATGTGCCGGGGGCTTTCAGCAGCGGGTCCCCAAAAGGA
The DNA here is from genome assembly GCF_947631635.1 of uncultured Dysosmobacter sp. GTDB lineage: Bacteria > Bacillota > Clostridia > Oscillospirales > Oscillospiraceae > Oscillibacter. Next base: position 40,378 of record NZ_CANRMB010000022.1, on the reverse strand, counting down.
GAGGATTTCCGCATCGTTCTGGAGGAGATCGTGCGGGTTCGAATGCCCGGTGCGGCTGTGCCTATGCCTTACCCCAACGGGTGGGCACCAGCCGGCCGCCTGGAGATTTTCGGCGTGATGTCCTTGGCATGGCGGATCCTGGACGCCCAATACTGGGGCGTTGCGCAGAGAAGAAAGCGGATATTCCTCGCAGCTGACTTCGCTGGGAATACCGCTCCCAAGCTGCTTTTTGACCACCTGAAATAGAAGGAGGATGACGAGCGTGATAGTTGGACTGACCCTCTATGACAACGAGGGACAGCTATCCTTCCTGGAACCTATAGTAGAATGGAAGGCTGGAAATACCGCCCCAAGGGGCAGGCGCATGACAACTGCGGCGGAGCTCATCTCCATCCCATATCAGTATTGCGACCTCACGCCAGGGCATGGAAATCTGCTGGGGGACGCCTATTGGGAGCTGCGTTCCCCCGTCTTGGAAGATGGAACTATTCTAAACACCGGCGCGGCGCCTCGCGATCCCGTCTATTCCTCCCTCGCCAGTGTGCTGGAGGAGCGCCCGGCCAGAAAATATTATCTCAGCCGGACAGCCTGCCTGGGCATCCTTCGCCGGGCGGAGGAACGAGAGAAAGCACTTCCCAGCCAGCTGGAAGCGGCTTTGAGAGCACAGGCTGGGTCTGCGCCATTCCCCAGTGTGAAGGGAACGGATAGCGGCGGGAAGCACCTGTTCGCCGCCGCTTTCTCCGCTGGCGCCGGCGCCACAGCCGGCAGTATCGCCTATAGTGAGCAGGTCACTCCCACCCTGAAAGGCTCCCCCAGCGGGAACAGTATGCCCTCCGTCCTCTGCCTCAACGACCAGGGCGGCGCAGTTATGGAGTGCTCAGAAAATATAACCGGAACGCTTCGGGCCCAGGAGCATGGGTATCAGCCGCTGGTTTTCAACACCAACAGTCCAGACCATCGGTCTGGCGGCCGTTTTGATGCCGCCCATCCTATCCCCGCAACATTTGAAACGGCAGGCGTCAATGCGCCGCCCAGTGGGGGAAATCGGGTCAACGCCAGCCCAAAACGGCTGGTCTACGAGAATCACGGGATTGACGCCAGATACACCGGTCCCCACAGGATCGTGCCCACTCTCTCCGCCCGTGCGGGCACAGGGGGAAATAATCTGCCGTTGGTCGCAGAGAAAATGGAGGAGGAAGATGCACCTATAGTCTGCATCACCGGCAACGCCATAGACCGCCAACCACTGAATGGCGGCAATGGGCTTGGTATTTCAGAGGATGGGATTGCGTTTACTTTGACTGCCACAGACCGCCATGCCGTATTCTCCCGCCAGCGGGCAGATGCATTCAAAGCAAGCGATATCGTCAGCACAGAGAGCGCACGCCAGCACAAGGATGCAACGGATCTTGTCTATCAAGATAATGCCCGTCAAATCGATCAGGACAGGCTGGCGGCAGATAAACCACTCCTCATCAGACGGCTAACTCCATTAGAATGTGAGCGGCTTCAAGGTTTTCCGGACGGGTGGACAGATGTCCCCGGTGCCGCGGACTCCGCACGGTATAAAGCCCTGGGAAACAGCGTTGCCATCCCGTGCGTAGAGTTTATCCTCGCCGGGATCACCGCGGCAATTCAAGGAGCGGTATAGCATTGTCCATATAGCATGGTTTGGCGGATGTTCTTCGTTGGTATTGGTAATAGCTTTGCGGCGGTGCTTTCGATATACTTGCTTGCGAAAGGGGGAAAAGGACATGGATACCAGCAAGCTTAAGAATCTCTGCGCTCCGATCCCCGCCAGCCTTCATGAACGTGTGCGGCAGAAACAAGGGGAGTCGGGCAAAAACCTCGGCGAGTACATGACATGGCTTATCTCGGAATTCTACAAACAGGAAGGAATGGTAAAAGTGAAAGACGGACAGCGTACCGTGGCATTCCAAGTAGACGCGGACCTCTTTGATAGGTTCAAGGAGTTCCTCAAGACCAAGGGCATTAAGCAGAACGCATTCTTCGTGGAATGTATCCAGAGGGCGTTGGCAGCGGACAGTGCGGCCAAACAAAATGAGGGACAAGAAGGCCACTGAGTGGTAACCTGTACTCCATCTGAAAGTTGTTGACAAAGCAATTGAAACTGATATAATAAGCATAGAAAGAGCGCCGTTTCTCAACGGTTAACTCCTAAGTCAAGTCAAGCGTTGAAACGCTGACCGCTCGGTGGCTGCCGGGCGGTCAGCAAGCTTTTGGGGACATGTAGATCATCAACCAAAGGGCGACGATAAAACACACCACGAAGCGAAGGACTTTCGTCCATCGCCCGCTTCCCATCGGCACCACCTCCCTTCGATCCAAATCGCAGGGAAAATGGGGCTTCCCGCCTTGAAACGGCGCTCTACCCCTTGCGGGGCGAGATTAATTATACCGAATAAAATGAAAGATGTCAATTTTCGCCGCCCGTGAAGGGCGGCTTTTTTTGTAAAGCAGTATTTACGTTGAACATCGCTCCCACCAGCCTGAAAACCAAGCTGACGGCGTGACTGTGGGTGCTGCGCTCCCTATCTCTCCGCCGTTGACCTCATTCTCTCTATCCTCGTACTGGTAAGATGATCTGTCCCACCTGCCCTGCCTCCCATCATTTGGCGCGCCGGACGCCTGAATCCGGCATGTAAATCAAAAAATGTTCTGCAGCAAGGCCGCCCATACGAGCGGCCTTTTTCATGCTTGGAGGTGTTTCATCATGTATATCTATCCCAACAACCTGAAAGCCAAGCCGAAAATGTGGCTGTGGGAGCTCCGCTCCCTGGCGCTCATCGGCGTTGGCCTCATTCTCTCTGTCCTTGCGCTGGCAAATGGGCTGAGCGGCCTGCCGCTGATTGTAACGGTCATTTATGGCTTTCTCTCCATTAAAGTGGAGGATACCAGCGTTCTGGACTTTCTGCGGTTTGCTGCAAACTTTCTAATCCTCAAGCAGCAGTACTTTGAATGGGAGCAGCATTATGAAAATGAATAAAAAACAGAAGAAAGAAGCGCGTCAGAGGGCCTCCACCCGGCAGCTCATGGGCATTCTGGAACTCACGGAACACGGAGCGAAAACTCCCGCCGGTGAGTTCATTTTTTATCTTGTCCGCCCGGACAACCTCTCTGTCATGCCGGAGGAGGCGGTGAAGAATCGCATCCTAGCGCTTACAAACCTCCTGCGCTCCTCGGCTGAACTGTGCGTTGTAGCGCTGGATTCCCGCGAATCTTTCCAACGCAATAGGGACTGGTACCAGCAGCGGGCGGAGGAGGAACCGCTCCCCGCTGTGCGGGCTCTGCTCCGCAGCGATGCCGCCCATTTGGACGCCATCCAGACCGGGACCGCATCTTCACGGGAATTCGCGCTGCTGGTAAAACCGGATACCAAGCTGCCCCCGGATCAGGCGCAGCTCGCCCAACTTGAAAAACGGATCCACAGCTGCGGCTTTACTGTCAGGCTGGCTCAGGAGCAGGATGTCAAGCGGATTCTGGCGGTCTATTATCAGCAGGACGCATTCACAGACGACTACAAAAACTACGATGGCGAAGGGATGGTGACAGAAACTGCTCATGAAACCGAAGAAAACAGTTAAGAAGCCCGTGAAAGCCAACACCGCCGGCGCCAAGCAGGAGTGGAAGCCCAAGGACTTCCTGGACATGGTGGCGCCCACCGCGGTGCGGTTCAATACAGATCACTATATTTTGGGCAGCACCTATCGCTGCGCCATGGCCATCAAGAGCTATCCCACTAAGACCGATGAGTTGGCACTCCTCCGCCGCCTGGGAGAAAAAAGCGGCGTGACTCTCCGGGCTTATATGCGCAGAGTAACCCCGGCAGAGGAAAACGCCATCCTCCATAACGCCAGCAGCCGCAGCCGGATGGAGCGGAGCAATACGGACAACTTGAAGCAGAGCGTCACCGCCGAGGCGGACTTTCAGGATGTGGTCACTCTCATTACCACAATGCAGCGCAATCAGGAACCTCTCGTCCACTGCTCCGTTTTTCTGGAACTCTGCGCCAGGGACACAGATGGGCTGAAGACCCTGAAGGACGAAGTGACCGCCGAACTCGCCCGCTCCAAGCTGGGCGTGGATCTCCTGCTCCTGCGGCAGAAGGATGGGTTCCTCTCTGTCAACCCCTTCGGCAGCAACCACTTCGGGAGCCAGTTTGAGCGTGTCCTCCCTGCCACCTCAGTGGGCAATCTGTTCCCTTTCAATTATTCCGGCAAAACCGATCCCCAGGGTTTCTATATCGGCAGGGACAAATACGGCAGCAACATCATCGTGGATCTGGATCGGCGGGCGGAGGACAAGACCACCGGCAGCGCCCTCATCCTCGGCAACTCCGGGCAGGGCAAAAGCTGGCTGTTGAAACTCATTCTGTGCAACATCCTGGAGAGTGGAAAGAATGTCATCTGCCTGGATCCCGAGCATGAACTGGTGGAACTGTGCGCGCGGCTGGGCGGCTGCTTTATTGACCTCATGGATGGCGGGTATAAGATAAACCCGCTGGAGCCTAAGCTGTGGAGCGACGACAAAGAAGTTGATGAATCGGCACCCGCCCCCTTCCGCCAAAAGACGCTTCTGTCGCAGCACATCTCTTTCCTCAAAGACTTCTTCCGCAGTTATAAATCATTCGAAGACAGGCACATCGACACCATTGAGATCATGGCAGAACGGCTCTACCTCCGCTTCGGCATCACAGACAATACTGATTTCAGCAAAGTGGCGCGGGATGGATACCCCATCCTCTCCGACCTCTATTCCACCATTGAGAATGCGTACAGAGATTATGACCGGGAGGAAAATCCCCTCTATACGAGAGAACTCCTTCAGGAAATCCTTCTGGGGCTCCACTCCATGTGCAAAGGCGCGGAAAGCCGTTTTTTCAATGGCCACACCAATGTCGCCTCAGACCGTTTCGTTGTGTTCGGCGTGAAGGGACTTCTGCAGTCCGGTGGGAATGTGAAGGATGCTATGCTTTTTCAAAATCGTGTCGTATTTGATATAGGTGGATTCCTTCACCTTCATTCTCTCCAGCCGCAGCCACTCTTCGCAGAAAAAAGCAAGCCTGTGGCGGTTGTTCGTCACAGGCAGGGGCGTGTTGTTCAAGAGGGCGGCTTTACATTGTGTGACTTTTTCCTTTGCCTCCTTATAGGTCTTGCCGTAGCAGAACCCATACCTGATTTTTCCGGACAGCTCATACCCTTTGATATAACGGGCCTCCCAGCGTCCGTCTTTTCGCTTAAAAATGTTTTCACCTTTTCTTGCCATAGTAATCACCATGCCGACCGCAAAGCTGTCGGCACAAATAGGAATGAAAGAGTGCTGACAAGCGGTCGCCTTTCTTATAAAATTGGAGTTAGAGGGGGAAGCACACTACAACGCACGGTAGGAAGAGTCGTAGATGGCTTCCGGAGCTAAAAACAGTATAGTAATCAGTGCCAGGACCACCGTTTCAAGCACAAATAAGTGGCGCTTCGAGCCCGCACACTAAGGATTGTATTAACGCCTGTTAAATGCCTGGTGGTCCAGTCACTGCTTTCTCCTCACCATTTTGCTATGAGGAGGGCGTAGTTTGAAAGTCGTATTTCCAACCTGCTGTGGGGTCGATGTGCACAAGTCGTTTCTGGTGGCAACCATCATTAAGACTCAGGCAGACAGCTTGCAGCCCAGCTATCAGAAAAAACGCTTTTCCACATTCAACTCAGATCTGAACCGCTTTGCCGACTGGCTCCACAAGAATGGCTGCCTGGATGTTTGCATGGAGTCCACCGGGAAGTACTGGGTCCCCGTCTTTAACATCTTGGAGAAGCGGGCCATCCGGGTCGTTATTGCTAATCCGAAGTGGGTCAAGGCGGTAAAGGGAAACAAGGATGATACTAAGGATTCCAAGTGGATCGGGGACCTCTTTCGCATTGGTTTGGTGAAGAGCAGTTTTATCCCCGACAAGGATACTCGTATCCTCCGCGAGTTGACCCGCTACCTATAAGCTCACATCCATGAAAAGCAGCGAGAAAAACCGTTTTCAGAATGCGTTTACCGTCTGCAATGTGGCGTTGGATTCCGTTGTGTCTGATATGTTTGGAAAATCCGTGACCGCAATCACGGATTACCTGACATCCAACGAGGATTTTGACGCCCAGCATTGCGTTTCCCTGTTGCAGTGTTCTCTCAAGAAAAAGGCAGACAATGTCCTTGACGCAATCGAGGGTTATGAGATCACACCGGAGCAGAAGACCCGCATTGGTATTATCCGTGATCATCTCCACTACATTGACGCTCTCATCAGCCGGGTGGACGCCTGCATTAACGTCATGGTTCAGAAGTACGAGGGATATATCACCCTTCTCTGCACCATCCCCGGTATTGACCGAAACGGCGCCATCACCATCATTTCTGAAATCGGCGTTGATATGGCCCAGTTCGGTTCTTCCAAACGGCTGTGCTGCTGGGCCGGTCTTACCCCTGGCAACAATGAATCCGCAGGCAAGAAAAAATCTGTCCGCATTTCACGTGCTGGAGTCTATCTCAAACCGGCGTTGGTACAAGTTGCCCACGCCGCCGTGAAGGACAAATCTTCTCCTTACTACGCCCTAAAGTATGAGCGGATCACAAAGCGACGGGGCAAGAAACGAGCCATCATCGCCATCGCCAGAATGATTTTAACTGCCATTTACTCCATGTTCTCTACTGGGGATGTCTGGAACCCAGTTGACCTGTACAAAGTTGATATGCCCGAGCATTTGAAAGAGAAGCAGTTACAAAAGGCCATCAACCAGGCAATCCGTTTCTTAGAAGCCCAAGGCTTAAACGTGGCTTAGCCCAACACCTACACTCTGCCCTGAAAACCTCTTGTTGGCAGGGCCAGTTTGTTGTGCCCTTTTCAGGTAGTGCTAAAATCTGATAGTCTTTCACACTAAATTCCTCCAATACATGTTGCATAGATTCAATTATAGCGGCCGGTGACGGCGTATTTGACTGCGATAAACTCCGGAGATGCAGAGAAATTTGGAGTAAATATGATCTAGATATCGCAGTACCAGGTTTTTTTCAGCGAAACTCCAGTAAAAAACTGTTGAAAACAGGGGCATGATACAGTATAATAAAACCGTCTATGGAATGGTGCAGGTACTCGTTGAGTGGCCAACTCTGCGAATTATTTATGGAAAGGTTCACAAAGTTGGCCTTGATTTTGTTACCCTGCAGCCAGAATACTCACAAAATATGTTTCATGCAGAGCCCTGAAATGAAGAAAAGCCCGGACCGTCCCCAAAAGAGTAAGGGGCGGCACGGCCGCCCCTTCATGGGGGGTACCCCCCATGAAAAACGTTGTCAGCAAAAGATCGCCATAGCAAATTGGACGCCTGGGATTCTACATAAAGAATAAAAAGGCTCTGCGCTTGTTTGCGGTGTGTTTTGAGAAAAGGGAGAGACAGCGGTGGCGGAAGGACAATGGGGCCGGCCGATGATACAGCACGAGATCAGTTTCCTCACGCAGGAAGCCCGCGTGGACAGCGTGGAATCCGATCCCGAGGCGCAGTGGAAAATGCAGCAGCCTGCGCAGGACAGTATCCTCAGCCGCTTTCGGATATTGGCGGGACAGACATATGAGCAGATGCTGGGCGCCGAGCAGATGGCTGTAGGCCGGGAGGCCCCCCGAATACGCCTGGAGCCGGATTCAGATGAAATCGGCCCCACGGGCCTGTACATTCGAGAGTTGCCTTTGCTGACTGCGGACAGCGCCCGCACCCGGCGGGGATGCAGTCCGCACGGCCGAAATACGCGCCGGAATGTATGAAAACATGATCTATCAATACAAACACAAGGGGAGAAACGAATGGAAAAGCAGGAGATGCAGCAGATAGAGGAACAGGAAATCGACCTGTTGGAAGTATTCTATGTGCTGTGGCGCAATGTGTGGGTCCTGATTGTGGCCTTATTGGCCGGCGCGGTGGCCGCAGGGCTGATCACGGTGTTCTTTATCACGCCTCAGTATGAGGCCACGTCGATTATATACATCCTCTCAAAGACCACCAGCATCACCTCCCTGGCGGATCTGCAGATTGGCAGCCAGATGGCGGCGGATTTCCAGATCATTGCCACTACCCGGGAGGTCCTGGAGCCAATCAGGGAGGAGTATGATGTCCGCGGCGAATTTGAGGACTATGAGAGCTTTGTGGAGTGCGTAGACGTGGAGAACCCCGCCAACTCCCATATGCTGCAGATCACGGTCACCTATCCGGATGCGTTTTTGGCTGCGCAGATCAGCAACGCCATTGCGGACCAGCTGAAAGTCCAAATCGCGGAGGTTATGAGTACGGACCTGCCCTCCACGGTAGAGCGGGCCGTGATGCCGGAGGAACCCGCCAGCCCCAATTTGCTGATCAACTTTGCGGTGGGTGGGCTGCTCTGTTTCGCCGCGGCTGCCGCCGCACTCCTGCTGCGCCACTTCTTGGATGACACCATCAAGGACGAGGAGGATGTTGCGAAGTATCTGGGCCTGAACACGCTGGCCGCGATCCCTCTGGAGCATTTTGAGGAGGACGAGGCGCTCCAGCTGCCTCCCAAGCGGAAGCCCGGAAAGGCTAACAGCGGCGGTGCCACTGGGAGGAGAGTCTCTAAATGAGCAGGCGGAGGATCGTGTTTTGGTGCGCCGTCGCGGTAATGGTGCTTGCGGGAGCCTTTGTGGCGGTGCAGATCGGCAGCGCGGTACACAACGCCCGGATCTACGGAGAACTGCAGGAACAGGCGACCGCCTCTGAGCAGCCGTCAGGTTTGGAAGACATTCCTGCGGAGCCGGCCCCGCAGCCGTATGTGTCGCCCATCGACTTTGCGCAGCTATGGGATATCAACGAGGATATTTACGCCTGGATTGAGATACCCGGTATGGATATCTCCTACCCCATTGTCCAGCACCCTACCGATGATGAGTACTATCTGCACTACACCATTGAGGGAAACAGGGGGCTGCCGGGCTCAATTTACACGGAGCCCTCTGTCAACAGCAAGGACTTCTCGGATTTCAATACCGTCATATATGGCCACCACGCCAAGGGCGGATTGATGTTCAGCAATCTGGTGAAGTATCGGGATTATTCCGTTCTGGAGGAGAACCGTGCCATTGTGATCTATACGCCGGATGCGGAGTATCACTATAAGATCTTCGCCGCCGAACTGTTCGGCAATGAGTATATCCCCTATTACTATCCGTGTGATACCGAGGCCAGCCGGCAGGAGTATTTGGATGCGCTGGCCGGGGTACGGGACATGAACAGCTATTTTTTGGATGACGTGGAGGTGACTCCGGACAGCCATATCATCACCTTGAGTACCTGCACGGGTGTTTCGGCCAACCGGACTACCAACAGGTACCTAGTGGTGGCTGTCCTGGAGGATCTGCTCCCTGCGGGAGAGGGTGCGCAGGAATGAGAAAAAAGATCAGCCTGTTTCTTTTGCTTTTGCTCTTTGTGTTCTCTCTCACCGGCTGTAAAGCGCCGGATGAGGACCCGGTTCTGCCGGAACCGCCCGCCGCGGAATCGGAGGATTTGGAGTGGAGCGGCACCGTGGTCCTGGATGGCACAACATACCGCCGGCGCACCGACCTGAAAACGGTCCTGTTCTTGGGGATAGACGACACCCAGACCGTGGAGGCCGAGGGCATCCAGGTGGGGAACCAGGGACGGGCGGATGCCGTGGTGTTGTTCATTCTGGACAAGACGGCCAAAACCACCCAGGCCCTGACCATCTCCCGGAACACCATGACGGAGGTGGATGTATACAAGGGCAACGGGGACCCGGCCTACTCGGGCGTCATGCAGCTCAACATGCAGTACGCGTTCGGAGACAGTCCCGCCCGGGGGAATTTCCTGATGAAGCGCACGGTGTCCGAACTGTTGTACAACACCCGGATTGACGGCTGCCTGTCCATGACCATGGAGGGCATTGCGGTCATCGTGGACGGGATGGGAGGAATCACCGTCACCCTGCCCAAGGACTATACGGACATCGATGCGGGCTATACAGCCGGGACCGCCGTGACGCTGGACGGCGCGGCGGCGGAGCGGTTCGTGCGGTACCGGGATGTAAACGTCTCGGGCAGCGCGGAGGATCGCCTGGAGCGGCAGAGCTGGTTCGTCCACACCCTGTTCCGGCAGATGAGAGAGCAGGGGAATCTGGAGGAGCGGCTGGACTGGATGCTGGAGACGGCGGAGGAATACATCGAGAGCGATGTGGACGCCGAGACAATCAAGATGCTGGCGGACTATCAGATGCTGGATGAGACGGAAAAGGTCCCCGGGACTAACAGGGCCGGCAAACTCCACGACGAGTATTACGTGGACGAGGAGGCGCTGAAGGCGCAGATCGTGGAATTATTCTATGAGCCCGCGGAATGACGAGGTATTCACCGGCGCGTAAGCGCCGTTGGATAAATATGGAAGAAAGGAGGAGATCGAAATGAGAAAGCTGATGAAGATTGCTGTCGTTTTGGGTCTGGCGCTGAGCCTGACCTGCACCGCATTTGCCCTCTCTCCCAGCGCCGTGGTGGGCGTGGGTAAGGCCGTGGGGGCGAACGGCAGGGCTGTGACCGTTCGGGAGTCTGCTCCCACTGTGACCCCCACTGCCACGCAGGCTGTGGAGGTGCTGAAGGACGTGGCTCCCGCCGGGACTAAGGCGGAGGATCTGTCCGTGGTGTACTCCATGGATCTGTCCGTTCCCGCCAGGGACCTGCCCGTGACCATCACCTTTGAGGTGAAGGGTGCAAAGGCTAGCGACGATGTCTATGTGCTGCACTTCGACGGCAGCGCCTGGGAGGTCGTGGCCAGCGGCAAGGGTGGTACCATTGATGCCACCTTCACAAGCCTGTCCCCCGTGGCGGTGGTGCTGCAGGCCGCCGCGACGACCACTCCTGGCACCGGTGCCGGCAGCGACAAGCACATCGCACCTCAGACCGGTGTGGACATGACCATGCTCTATGCGGGGATTGCCGTGTTCGTAGCTGCAGGTGCAGTCGCTCTTGTGACGAGCAAGAAGAGATCCGCCTGACGGAAAGAGACCCCAAAGTCAAAGGGGTCTGGCTTCTTTGGAAGCAAGGCCCCTTTGACGGAGGGAAAATGAGGGGGGAGGACGGCATGCGATCAATTGCGGATATCCACTGTCATATTCTCCCGTATGTGGACGATGGGGCGGAGCATGCGGCTGAGATGGAGAAGATGCTCACATCCCAGGCGGAGCAGCACGTAGAAGTGATCTGCTTTACGCCCCATCTCAGGACGGGGATGTTCACGTCCAGTGATGAGGATGTCCGCCGCCGGTTTGGGCAGGCGGAGGAATTCGTTCGGCGGCGTCAACTGCCAATCCGGCTGTTTCTGGGCCGGGAGTATTACTGCAATGAGGAGTTTCTTGAAAGACTGGAGGCCGGCAGCCTCCTGACACTGGGCGGCGGAGACGCCCTGCTGATGGAGTTTTCCGGCCGCTGTGATGCGGATGCCATTTGCGAATATATCAAACGGGCGAAGCAGGCCGGCTATCAGCCGCTGGCGGCCCACGTAGAACGGTATCCGGCCATCGGCGCCAACGCAGATCAGGTGAAGAGGCTGATTGACGCGGGTGCCAAGATACAGATCAACGCCAGCAGCCTGCTGGGACATGAAGGGATTCGGCAGAAGCTGTTTTGCTGGAAGCTGATGAAACTGGGGTTGGTGGATGTGGTCGCCTCGGACGCCCACGACCCGCAATACCGCCCCCCTGTACTGGGGGAGTGCGCACACAGAATCGAAACGAAAATGGGACAGGCCTGCGCCCAAAAGGTGCTGTGGGATAACCCATTGAAGATATTATCGCTGTAGACGGGGGAGAGACATTTGGAACAGGTAGAAGTGAATCTGGCGGAGTGCATCACGCTGAAGATGCCGGAACTGCCGTACGAGATCAATGAGGAACTGAAGGTGCTGCGGACGAATCTGCAGTTTTGCGGCGTAGAAAAAAAGGTGATCTGCGTCACCAGCGCAGTTGCCAGCGAGGGCAAAAGCACGACGGTGCTGAACCTGTGCCGGTCCATTGCGGAACAGCAGAAGCGGGTGCTGCTGATTGATGCGGATCTGCGTCGATCTGTCTTTCGGAAGAAAGTCAAGAAGGGAAAGCTAAACTACGACTTGTCTCATTATCTGTCCGGCCAGTGCACGGCGGAGCAGGCGGTGAGCCAGACGACGCTGGACGGGCTGGATGTGATCTTTACCGTGGTGACGCCTCCCAACCCGTCTGAGCTGTTGGGCAGCGAACTGATGAAGCAGATGCTGGATACCATGCGGCAGCAGTATGACTATATCATCATTGACTGCCCCCCGCTGGGCATGGTGGTGGACGCCGCGGTGATTGCGCAGTACTGCGATGGAGCGATTATTCTGATCTCTGCCGGAGAGGTGAGTTACCGTGCGGCGCAGGACGTGGTGCGGAAAATGGAGAACACAAAGTGCCCGGTTTTAGGCGTCGTGCTGAACAAGGTAGACCGTCGGAAGAGCGGGAAGTACTACGGGAAGTATTACGGCAAGTACTACGGCGAAAAGTACGGCGGATATTATTGAGCCTCGGAACGCAGGGACGTAACGTGAAATGCTCGGCGGGGGGTGACAGACTGTGATCGAGCTGTTTGAGCACAACCGCATCGCGTATGAGGCAGCGGTGGATATGCTGCGGAGGACTGGCAAGGCCGCAGTCGTCCACCCCACGGGGACGGGGAAATCCTTTATTGCATTCAAGCTGTGTGAGGATAATCCTGATAAGCGTATCCTCTGGCTGTCGCCTTCCGAATACATTTTCAAGACCCAACTGGAAAACCTCAAGGCAGCCGGCGGAGACGCGCCTCGCAACGTCAATTTCATCACATATGCCAAGCTCATGAACGCAAACGAGGCCGAGATAGCGGAAATGGACCCGGATGTCGTTATCTGTGATGAATTTCACCGCGCCGGAGCGGATCGCTGGCAAATCGGGGTGGAAAACCTGCTGAAGCAGTATCCCCACGTTCCCATGCTTGGGCTTTCCGCAACAGCAATACGATACCTGGACAGCCAGCGGGACATGGCGGACGAACTCTTTGACGGGAATATCGCCTCCGAAATGACGCTTGGCGAGGCCATTGTCCGGGGCGTTTTGAGTCCCCCGAAGTACGTCCTATCTGTTTTCGCGTTTCAGAAGGATCTGGAGAGATACCAAAACCGTGTCCGCAGGGCAAAAAACAAAGCTGTCCGGGATGCGGCGGAGCGGTACCTGGATGCTCTGCGCCGGGCGCTGGACAAGGCGGACGGACTTGATGTCATCTTTGACCGGCATATGACCGACCGGACGGGGAAATATATCGTCTTTTGCGCCAATAAGGAGCATATGGACGAAATGATGGAGAAGACGGGCGAGTGGTTTCATAAGGTAGACCCCGCCCCACACGTCTACTCAGTCTATTCGGAGGACCCCGGAGCGAGCCAATCCTTCGTGGATTTCAAAGCAGACAGAGACGACAGCCATCTACGGCTGCTCTACTGCATCGACGCGCTCAACGAGGGCATCCATGTTGAAGATGTGAGCGGTGTGGTCTTGCTGCGACCGACGGTTTCTCCCATCATCTATAAACAGCAGATAGGGCGGGCGCTGTCGGCGAGCAAGGCAAAGGAGCCGGTGATCTTCGACATCGTGATGAACATTGAGAACCTCTACAGCATCGACTCCCTGGAGGGAGAGATGCGCGTTTCGGTAGCGTATTTCCGTTACTTTGGCGACGGGGATCAGATCGTCAACGAGAGATTCAAAGTGATCGATGAGCTGCGGGATTGCCGGGAGCTGTTCGAGCGGCTGAATGATACCCTTACCGCCTCATGGGACATCATGTACGAGCAGGCGAAAAAGTATGCGGATACCTATGGCAGTCTGGATATCCCCAATACCTACAAAACGCCGGAAGGCTATTCGCTGGGTCATTGGATCTTCACGCAGAGGGGCATCTATCGCGGCGTGCTGCCCGGAGCACTCAGCAGGGACCGCATCGATAAGCTCAACGCCATTGGGATGCTGTGGGACTCTGCTTCGGAACGCTCATGGAAACGATATTACGCCGCAGCCACGCAATATCACTATGAGCATGGAGATTTGAACGTCCCCTCCAATTATGTGGCTAAGGACGGAACACGGCTTGGCGTGTGGCTCGATAGTCTACGCGCGGCCAGGGCTTCCGGGGCATTGCGCATAACGGAAGAACAGGCGGCGAAGCTTGATGAACTTGGCATGGTGTGGGAAAAAAGATTCAGTCGTGCATGGGAGCAAGGATTTGCCGAGGCCAAAAGGTATTATGAGGTCCACGGGGATCTTGTTACACCGTTCGCTTATGTGACTCCTTCTGGGTTCGGGCTCGGATCATGGTTGCGCAACCAGCGGGACGCCTACCGGGCCGGGAAGATCAAGCCAAAACGGGCACAGAGGCTTGAGAGCATCGGTATGGTCTGGCAAAAGGAGGACCCATGGGAGCTGCGCTTTGCTCTCGCTGAGGCGTATTACCGGGAACACGGAGATCTGAATGTGCCCGGAAACTACTCGGTGGATGGCATCGGCCTTGGCAAGTGGGTCAATGAGCAAAAGCAGTCCTACCGCGGTAACCGGCCCAAACAGCCGTTGACGGAGACTCAGATCAAGCGGCTTGAATCCATCGGGATCGAGTGGAGAAACCCAAACGAGGTCACATGGGACAAGCGGTATGCAGCGGTCAAGGCCTACTTCGACGGACACGGAGATATCAATATTCCGAAGGAACTTGTGTTGTCGGACGGAAGAAAGATTGGCAGCTGGATTATCGTGCAGCGCGCCGCGAAACGGAATGGAAAACTCACGGAGCGGCAAATCGAAAAGCTAGACGCGGTGGGCATGGTTTGGGAGTTACCCGACTCGTGGGAAATCGGGTTTGATCATGCGGAGATGTACTACCGGGAACACGGAAATCTATTGCTCCCTACAGCGTATGTTTGCTCGGACGGCTACCGGCTTGGTCATTGGGTCGCCAACCAACGGGCAAATCATAACCACCAAAAAAAATATCACAGTATCACCACTGAACAAGCTGCTCGGCTTGAGCAAATCGGCATGGTATGGGACATTTACGAGCAGCAATGGAAGGACGTATACAAAGAAGCGATGAGCTTCTTCCGTCAATACGGGAATCTTGATGTGCCAGCGAGGTACAAAACGGAAAGCGGAACTGATCTTGGTGAGTGGGTTCGGACGCAGCGAAACAATTGTAGAAAAGGTATTTTGGCAGCAGAGTGTATTCACAAGTTAGAGAAAATCGGAATCGACTGGTTGTTCCCCTCAGAGCGCGACTGGGAAAACTACTACGCCGAGGCGCGGCGGTATTATCTGTCGCACGGCAGCCTCGATGTACCAGTCACCTATCGGACGGAGAACGGACTGTGGCTTGGACGATGGGTGAAGCGCCAGAGGAGAGACCATTCTAAGCTGAAGAGCTCCGGCGCAAACGGGGATCAGATTGCAAGATTGGAGCAGGTCGGCATGATTTGGGATATACCAACAACTAAATTACTGCATCAGAGCGAGAGAATAGTGCAGATTGGATAACAAAAGGGACGTGGAAAGTAACGATGAACGAACCAGTATCGCAGTTGGCCGAGTTGCCGCTGGAAACAACACAGGCATCTGAAAAAGACGTTTGGCAGCCGTTTGAGGTCAAAAGGAAAACAATTTACGAATTATTCAAACGTTGCGCAGATATTGTCCTCGCTCTGTTGGGGAGTATTGTGCTCTTAATTCCCATTGCAGTGATTGCCGTCTTGATTGTGTGTAAAGACCCAGGGAATCCGTTTTATGTACATACCCGTATTGGCAAGGGGCATAAGCCCATCCGGGTCATGAAACTTCGAACGATGTGCAGGGGCGCAGACAGGCTGGAGGAAATGCTTACACCGGAGCAGTTGGTGGAATACAGACGCGAGTATAAAATCCACGATGACCCACGGCTGATTGGTTGGAAAAAGCCTGGGGATGGCAACAGATGTTTTGGTGCAAGACTCCGCCAGACCAGCTTGGATGAGATTATGCAGATACCGTACAATATCCTGCTGAAAGGTAATATGTCGTTTGTGGGACCTCGGCCCATCATGGAAGATGAGCTCAAGAAAAACTATACACCTGAGCAGCAAAAGTTGCTTCTCTCTGTGAAGCCCGGGCTGACGGGTTATTGGCAGGCATATGCGCGAAACAACGCGGTCTATGAGGACGGTAAACGTCAAAGGATGGAACTGTATTACATACAGAACCGTTCGCTTGGGTTCGATATCAAAATCTTTTTCAAGACAGTCGGAGCTGTTCTATCGAAAGCGGGTGCGCGATGAAAGCGTTTCTGTTGGCGGCCGGATATGGAACGCGGCTGAAGCCAATCACAGATGCCATTCCAAAATGTATGGTTCCTATCCACGGCCAGCCGCTTCTGGGCTGGTGGTTTGCTCTGCTTCGAAAGCACGGTGTCACAGATGTGCTGGTCAACACCCACTATTTGCCCGAGTCGGTGCGGGAACTGATACGGATATACAATGCCAAGGGGACTGGTCTTACAGCCCATGAGACCTATGAGCCGGAATTGCTGGGCAGCGGCGGGACTATCCGGGCAAACCGAGCGTTTGTGAGGGACGAGAAGGACTTCCTTATCTGCTATGCGGATAACCTGACAGATGACAATTTGACTGCTTTTCAGCGGTTTCATGAGGAGCGCAGAGATGTTCTGACAATGGCGCTGTTTCACGCCGACGTTCCTAGGCAATGCGGAATCGCTGAGCTGGACGGCGAAGGGGAGTACCATTGCCGAAAGCCGGACATCGGGCTGACCTGCAGGCCGAGAGGGATTTTGAGATTGATAAACCAGGCTCCTGGATGATTGGGGACAACGATACAGACGTAGAGGCGGGTCGGATATACGGAGTGCGGACCATCCTCACAAACGATCTTCGTCGGGCTGTCCAGACGATAATTGAGAGCGAGGAATGAGCGTTGAAAGTGCTTATCACCGGCGGTGCCGGATATATCGGCAGCCACACCAACAAGCTGCTCAGAGACAAAGGGATTGATACCGTTGTCATTGACAATTTGAGCGACGGCCACGCTGAGGCAGTCGTCTGCGGCCGTTTTGTCCAAGGCGATTTTGGCGATAAAGTCCTGGTGGACAAGCTGATGGAGGAGGAACGATTTGACGCAGTCTTACATTTTGCGGCGTTTGCGTCGGTGCCCGACTCTGTGATTCGCCCCGCCCGCTACTACCATAACAATGTGACCAATATGCAGACCCTGCTGGACTGCTGTGTGGCGCACAGCGTGAAATACTTTGTGTTTTCCTCCTCTGCGTCCACCTTTGGAGAACCGCAGTATATCCCGATGGACGAAAGACACCCCCAGCAGCCCATCAATCCCTATGGGACGACAAAGCTGATCGGGGAGAAACTGCTGGCAGACTATGAGCGGGCCTATGGCCTGCGCTACTGCGCATTTCGCTATTTTTGTGCCGCCGGGGATTCCAAGGACGGCAGCATCGGCGAGGCCCATAACCCGGAGACACACCTGATCCCAGTAATGGTAAAGGCAGCCATCAGCGGCAAACCGTTCAGTGTGTTCGGGACGGATTACGACACCAGAGACGGGAGCTGCATCCGGGATTTTATCCATGTGCTGGATCTGGCAGAGGCCCATTATCTGGGCTTGAAGTACATAATGGAGCATAACTGTTCGGACAGTTTCAACCTGGGCAGCAATACAGGGTTTACAGTGCTGGAGATGATGAAGGCCCTGGAGAAGGTGGCCGGCAGATCGGTTCCCTATCAGTTGGCCGGCCGGCGCGCCGGCGACCCCGCCTCTCTGGTGGCCTCCAATGAAAAAGCGCGAAGGCTTTTGGGCTGGAGGCCGGAGCACAGCGGCATTGAGGAGATCCTGGCGGACGCCTGGAACTGGGAAAATAACAGGAGATATTGATATAGTGAACCTTCGGGAGAATATACAGGCGTGTATCGAAAAAGAGATACAGGTTCTGCGAGCCTTGGATTATGAGGAACTGAATCGGGCGGTCAACGCGATCCTGGATACGAGAAATCGCGGCGGCACGATTTATACCATGGGCAACGGCGGCAGCGCGGCTACGGCCAGCCATATGGTGTGCGATCTGGCCAAGGGTACCAGCGAGGCGTTGGGTGGACCAAGGTTCCATGTAGAATGTTTGAGTGACAACACGCCGATTATGATGGCAATAGCCAACAGTTTTTGCTATGAGGACATATTTGTATACCAATTGCAGGGACAGTTGAAACCGAGAGATTTGGTGATTGCTATCTCTAGTAGCGGAAATTCGGAGAATGTGCTGCGGGCCATACGGTATGCCAAGGCGCAGGGAGCGTCTGTGGTGGGTATCACCGGTTACTCCGGAGGTGAGGTGAAGGAACTGGCGGACTATTCGATGCATGTGGCCATTAATGATATGCAGATTTCAGAGGATGTGCATATGATTTTTGACCATGTGATAATGCGCGTGTTGAGCAAGACAAAGAGTATTGGGTGAGAGGCCGCATGATCGTTAACAAGACCCCCAACAAGACCCCCAGCAAGACCCCCATCTGCATGTCCTTCTTCGGCGGCGGAACGGACATGGAGAGCTTTTTCTAAGAACACGGCGGAGCGGTACTTTCCGCGAGTATCGACAAGTACTGCTATGTCACGGTACGCCATCTGCGCAGGTTCTCTGAGTATTCCACCGAACTCTCCTATATATAAACCAGAACTGGTCTCTTGTCTTGACAACATCCAGCATCCAGCAGCCCGAAACGCCATGAAAATATTCGAGTTGCGCAAGTTAGACTTCCCCATAACGCTAATCTGTTGACGCGGTTTGACCTCAGGATAGGTCGCCCCTTTGCCGCAGGAATGTTGCAGGCTATTGCTCTGGTTGGACACGATACCCCTGACTTTAATTGCAAGAGGTTTCCTTGCTGCAAATACGGAGCGAATGCTACATCTTCTTTTCGCATGATTGTGACTGGAGGCTAGATTGTGATTTTAATCTTGCTGGACTAATCGTTTTTCGGGATCCCCAGAAGTGCGAGTCATTTAGCCCTATTTAATGCCGGTGGAAGGTTATGTAGAATTCTCCGTGAGAAAGGATATAGACATATGAATTGCTTATTAATCGTCGCTAGTGGAAAATCCACTAGGTTCGGCGGTTATCCCAAGGCATTTGTCCCTATAGGGGACAAGCTAGTTGTTGAAAACACCGTTCATCTAGCGAAGCCGATGTTCGATGAGATATACATTGCGGTGAATGAGGAAACGTATGCTGCTTACAAAGATGCGATTACGGGATGCAGGATGTTCCCCATTGTCACGGGAAATGGCGATGCCCACTCCGTTTTAAAATGCTTAAAGTTCCTTCGCATGAAAGAAAAAGATGTGACGAAGGTTGCGGTTTGTTGGGGCGATGCCTATTTTACTGATAGCTCGCCGTTCTTAGAAGCGGCCTCCTGCATGGAAAACTTTCCGGAATTGGTTCCTGCAGTAGTCCTCTGTTCACAAGACAGCAATCCCTATGCGTGGTTCAAACTGGACGGAGTACATATTAAAAAAGCATACTTTGCAAATCGAGAAAACAGGGTCGCTTTCGGCGTACACGACCAGTCTTTGTTTATCCTTACGGTCGATCTTTCTGTGCGGTACTTGGAAGAATACAAACGGGAATTAGGAATTGGGGACGATTATTGCGAAAGATCACCAGAAATGAAACTTCTGTATTTTTTTGAATGGCTATATGAATGTGGAAAATTCCCTCCTGCAGAATGCAAAATGATACCACCTGGTAGTGTGCTGTCTTTCAATACGATGGAAGAAGCGGAAGAAATTCGCCTGCGAATCAAAGCGCGAAAGAAACAAAACTCGGAGGTAAAATGTGATAAAGATTGTGCTTTTTAGCGGAGGAACAGGCAGCATTGCCATCCAGAAGGGATTTGCTGCGCTGTACGGATACGATAACTACCGTATGGACGTGGTGATCAACGCCTATGATAACGGAAAATCCACAGGGGCTTGTCGAAAAGTATTTGCAGGGAAAATTCTCGGACCTAGCGACCTAAGAAAGAACCAACTGACGCAGTATGAGCTTACATATCAAGAAGAAATACAGAATAAAAGCTCTTACGAAGCAAAGTTATTGGATCTCTTCAAGCTGCGATTTGATGCGCAAAACTATGCCGATTATTATAGAAAAGCGCGCACATTACTGGAGGGTTCTGATTTTCTATATGAGAGTAGCAAAACATACTTTCTTTCTCTACTGAAATTTTTTTTTCAAGACCCAGAAAACGAAAAATACCGCGAAGCTGTCCAGAATGTAGATTTCCACGATTTCTCGCTGTCTAATATCTTTTATGCGGCGTGTGCGGCACAAAACGGGTATTCGCTCTCCGAAGCTGGAAAAAAGATGTCAGAAATCTTGCGGATTGAAAACCGTGTGCATTTGATTTCGGACATTAATCTCTATTTGAAAGCAGAAACTGAAAGCGGGAAACGAATCGGTGACGAAGGTGATATTGTCACATGGAAGAATCCAAAAGATCGTATCCGCCGTGTGGTTTTGGAAAACTGCTTTGGGAACGAGTTTGTACCCACGGTGGATGAAAGGAATATCGACAAGGTAAGCAGGTTGATCTGTGACGCTGACCTGATTATTTTTAGCAGTGGGACGCAGTGGTCCTCCCTGATTCCCACTTATATGCATAAAGGTTTTCGGGACCTCATACGGGATGCTAAAGCGAAAAAATATCTGGTCATGAACAATGTGGAAGATTATGACATGACTGGGCTGAGTGCGAATGAGGTGCTTGAGATTATCAGTAAATATCTAGATCTGGACGATGTAACGATTCTTTTGAACGACAATGCAGCCGAATCAATGCGGCATGTTGATGTAAAATACAGACAAATTCACGAGAAGTTGAGTATGCCACAAAGCCGGGAGCATATCCCTGAGGCTATTGTTTCTGCCATTATGCGGAACTATTTTCAAATCAGCGGTCACATCTCCCGCTTGATATCCGACCTAGACGGAACGCTATGGGATGAATATGGAGATTCCCATACAAAAGTGGTAGGAAGCGAAAACCTCGCCCTGTTTCGCGGCACCGTTTTTTCGGGAAATAGCTATGATCATGTGTACGTCGTGACCAAAGAGTACTTTACCCATCATGACGGCGGGAAGATCTATTGCGACTACGGAAACACCTTCTTCACGCTGAACGAGGACGAAGGCGATATGCACACCCTCAACGATGCGTTCGCCCTGCCCTGCGACATGGTGGCGGAAATTGAAAAGGACGCTGATTTTGCGGGGAAAGTGATAAACCGGGAAGGTTCAGTGATTACCGTCAAACCTCTGACGGACAGAGAGGAAAAACTGTCGAAGATACATCGTATCCTGAAAAAATACGGCGATGACTACAAAGCAAACCTTGCCGGGCGCACATCTATCGACATCATGAATAGAGGTCTTGACAAAGCGGCGTCTCTAAAGTTTGTCATATCCTTGGAAGGCTGGGAACCGGACAGTATCCTATATATTGGGAATGAATTGACCAAAGGACATGAAGTCTGCATCCTTGGCTGTGGTGTACGGACGCTTGCAGTGGAGGATGTGTTTGAAACAAATCTTTTTCTCAAGACATGGGCAAAATGGAAGCGGGAAACTTGACGGCAAGAGTGAAGAGTAGATATCGGTATGAAAATAGCTATGGAGAGTGCTGAAATGAACATAGTATACGCAACAAGTGATTTATACAGTAAGCCAGCATTGATATCCATAAAGACACTGTTAATGAACAATACCACTGTGGATGAGATTCATATCTATTACATAGAACATGGGGTCTCGGATGAAAACAAGGATTTATTGAGAGCGTTGATTGAGGAATACCATAGACAGATTGACTTTATCCCGATGCCGGAAACCTTCTCGCAGATAGAAGGAATCATGCGTGCAGACCATGTGGTATACAGCTATTGCTTCTTTCAGGATATTCTTCCCGAAACTGTGGACAAGGTCCTGCTGTTAGAGGGCGACTCCATCGTGGTGGGGGATTTGACAGAACTGTACGGCATGGACATAACAGACTATTATTTTGCCGCCGCGGACGATATGCAAAACAAAAATATACACAAAGGATTGGGCTTAAAAAACAGCTCCCCGTATGTGAATTGCGGGATCCTTTTGTTCAATCTGAAAAAAATGCGGGAGGAAAAGTACTCCAAGAAAATCGCCGAGATCATCCAAAGCGGCAAGTCAAAGCTCTTCTTTGAAGTGCAGGACGAGATGAATGTGGCGGCAGAGGGAAAAATCAAGATCATGCCGTTGCGGTTTAACGCCTACACCATGGTTTTCCTCTTTGATTATGAAAATATGTTTCGATTCAGAAAGCCCACCACCTATTACACAAAAGAGGAATTCGAGGACGCGAGACAAAATCCGGTCGTTGTCCATTTTGTAAAAACCAAACTCATGCAGCCGAGACCGTGGATTGAAAACTGCACGCACCCCTATACGCAATACTATTTGGACGTAAAGGCGCAGACCGCACTGGCGGATATGGAGCTGTGGCCGGATAAACGGGGCTTTATGAGCCGCCTTTTGGGCGGGCTGTACGCCAAGGGGTTCAAGCGCGTGATCGCCGTGTCGATGGGGCTTTACAGGTCGTTTCTCACCTATTTTTCCTCTTTGTATAAACATATGTGAAAAAGGAATATGACCAGATATGTTGCCTCCAAGAGAGCAAAAGATGGGAGATACAAAATGAATAACTTAATGTTATTTGCCAAAAAAGTGATTTATACTCTTTTATTTGGCCTTCCTTTAACGATATGGTTGCTCCTGAGAGACCGCAGAACCATATATTTTATTCCGCATATCGGCTTGGGCGATTATTGTATTGTTCTTGGATATTTAGAAGAATACAAGAAACAGCATAATATCCATCACATTACGCTGGTCGCTCCGCCAAACAGGAAAGAGGTTGCGCAATTTTATCCTTACTGGGATTCACTCCTGGTATTAAAGAATCCGCTGTATCTTGGTATCATTCATTTTAGCGGCATACCGATTGGCAGGACAATTCACCGTAAACTTAAAAGAATTGAGCATATTGTCTATGATATTCCGATGGAAGGTTTAGCGCGCTATCCGTCCGCCCCTGTGGATGATGTTGTAAAAAAGTTCCTTGATCTGCCGAGTACAGAAAGAAGAAAAGGACCGCACGTCCCGCAGACGGATATCTTTGGTTTGATAGAGAAGTATGACCTTGCTCACAGGAACACAGTTTTATTAAACCCGTATACCGGCGGACAGTCAGTCAAAGAAATAGACGCTGTTTTTTTTGTCATGCTTGCCAAAGCTCTAAAAGCAAATGGGTTTTCCGTTGTAACCATATTAGGATCTGAAAAACAGACAGCAGTATCCGGAACCATGGGAATGGTTACATCATTGGCAGAAGCCTGGTACTTGGCGCAATGGTGTGGTTATGTGATTGGAATGCGTAGCGGTTTCTTTGATTTTATACGTATGTCGGATTGCAATGTGATTGGAATTTATGATCCTTCATATAAATTTAGAGAATTATTTTCTTTACATTTACCCGGCAAAGATGAACGGCTTCTTGAGCTTGTCTGGACAAAAGACAATGAAAAAGAGCTGACGGATAAGATTTGCTCTGCTTGCCAAGAGTGGAGAATGAGCGAGGAACGGCAATGAGAACGCAGGATAATACATACATTATTGTTCAGGCCGGTGGGAAGGGAACGCGCCTTGGGCATCTTACAGCCAATAAGCCGAAAGCGCTGGTGCCGGTCGACAACCTTCCGATGCTTTTTCATCTCTTTCGGAAATACCCGCGCAGCAAATATATTATAATAGGCGATTACAAATACGAGGTTTTGGCGCGATACCTGGCCGCTTTTGCGCCCGTGGAGTACCGATTGGTACGTGCTACCGGCCATGCCGGTACATGTGCCGGACTGAGCCAAGCGGTACAAAAGCTTCCAGATAACGAACCATTTATGCTCATATGGTCGGACCTCATCCTGCCGGAGAGTTTTACATTACCGAAGGAGCCGGGGGACTACATAGGCATAGCAAAGGATTTTCCCTGCCGGTGGAAATATGAGGACGGCGTCTTTACTGAGGAGCGGTCTGATTCCTTCGGTGTGGCGGGACTGTTTGTATTCCACGAAAAGTCTGCTTTAGAGAATGTCCCTGAGGACGGAGAGCTTGTGCGCTGGTTGGCGGAAACCGGGCTTCCCTTTCAGAGCCTTCCGCTCTATCGGGTAAAGGAATACGGCCTCCTGTCGGAATTTAAAAAAATTGAGTCCGCCCGTTGCCGGCCATTTAACAGGACCTACATAGAGGACGGTTATTTCGTGAAGGAGCCTATTGACACCCAGGGCGAGGCATTGGCCGCACGCGAGGCATCGTGGTATAGGAAGGTGCACGATCAGCACTTTACGAATATCCCGGAGATCGCATCCTACGAGCCGCTGAAAATGGAGTTTATCAACGGAAAGGCCATATATGAGTATGAGAATCTATCCGCTGAGAGGAAAAAGGAGCTTCTGGGCCAGATTGTCGGGTGCCTCAAGTCCGTACAGGGACTTGAGAGCGTCCCGTCTGACCGGGAAAGCTACAATGAGGCATATATCGGCAAGACCTTCAAGAGATTAGAGAAGGTCCGGGAGCTTGTCCCGTTTGCCAAAGATGAGTATGTCACAGTCAACGGGCGGCGCTGCCGAAACGTGTTTTTCTGTCGGAAGGAGCTGGAGCGGCGGATAGGTACGTATTTCCCTGACCGCTTCAAGCTCATTCACGGAGATTGTACTTTTTCCAACATGATGTTGAGGGATGACTGCTCGCCGGTGTTGATAGACCCCAGAGGTTACTTCGGGACTACGGAACTCTATGGCGACCCGGCCTACGACTGGGCCAAGCTATATTACTCTGTGGTGGGCAACTATGACCAATTCAACCGCAAGCGCTTCCGCCTCGATATTGGAGAAACGGAGGTTACATTGGATATCGCCTCCAACGGTTGGGAGGAGATGGAGTCGGAATTTTTCCGCCTGCTTGCGGATGAGGTATCACCAGCACAGATCCATTTGCTCCACGCCATAATATGGCTGTCGCTGACCACCTACACTTGGGAGGACTACGACTCCGTCTGTGGTGCGTTTTATAACGGACTTTACTACCTGGAGGAGGCTTTCAATGAAGAGGTACTTTAAAAATGTGACCGACACCATACGAAGGTCGGTGGAGTCCATGGACGTGGCGGTGTTCGACAGGCTCCTTGGCGAGTGCGAGGAGACGCTGAGGAGCGGTCACAAGGTGGTGGTAAGCGGCCTTGGGAAGAACGTGCCGGTCTGCGACAAGTTTGTGGGAACAATGAACTCCTTGGGGCTTGAGGCGTGTTTTATGAACACCAACACCGCCGTCCACGGGGATTTGGGTATGGTAAAGTCGGGAGATATGGTCATCATTCTGACAAAGAGCGGAGAGACCGTGGAATCTGTCTATTTGACGCAGCTTCTTAAAAAGCGCGGCGTCGATTTGTGGCTGCTCTCTTTCAATCGGGATAGTACCCTGACCCGCGAGATTCCCAAGTGCCTCATATTGGAGCTGAACCACGAGGGGGATGCTTGGAACATCGTGCCGAATAATTCGACTACGGTAAATCTTATTGTGTTACAGGGATTGGCTCTGAATCTGGCGGAGCGCATGGGTGTGACGCTGGAGCAGTTCAAACAAAACCACCCCGGCGGCGCTATCGGAGAGAAGCTTCGGGGGAAATAAAAATGCGTCTTGGAAATGAACCAATTGAGCTTCCGCTGTCGCCGCTGGGACATACATGGATATTGGATTTAGACGGGACGCTCGTCAAGCATAATGGATACAAGTTGAATGGCCATGACAGCTTCGTAGATGGCGCGAAAGAGTTTTTAGATCGAATTAAACCGCAGGATATGGTGATTCTATTGACTTCCCGTACAGAGGATGTGCGTGCAGAAACAGAATTCTTTTTGCGAGAAAACGGAGTCCGATATGATGCGATCATTTATAATGCGCCATATGGGGAGAGGATCCTAATTAATGACGATAAACCGTCCGGTCTACGAATGGCTGTTGCGGTAGAAAAGGAGCGGGACAGCGGCCTTAAGCTTCAGATCATAGAAGATGAGGATCAGGCGCGATCAAGACAGGACGTAATCTGAAAACCAAAATGGCCGGTGTGCAGATCGAAACCTTCACGGGGAGGAAAACGTTATGAATTCATTTAAAAAAACGAAAGCGGTTCGGGTGCTTGCGAAGCCCATTGTTGACTGGAGGCGGAAAAGAGATCACGAGAAGTATCTCCTCTCTCCCGATCATTTCTATCTGCAAACCCTGAAGGGAATCCACGAGGGCAAGCGGTGCTTTATTATCGGCAACGGCCCCAGCCTGCGGGCGGAAGACTTAGACAAGCTCAAGGGAGAATACACCTTTGCATCCAATAGGATATTCAACATTTTTGACAAGACGGACTGGAGACCTTCCTACTATGTTTCGACCGACGATAGAATATTGAAGGAACATCAGAATGAACTTGCCAATTATAGTTTGGGGCATATGTTTTTATCAAGCAGGTTTTGCACTATACAGGCCCCGACGAATGTTCTTTCGAGAATTTATGATGGTAATTGTCTTCAACTGGATGTTGACTTTGATCGATATAATAAAACATCTATATATATCAGCGAGGATGTCTCAAATCATTACTGTGACGGTCAAACCGTGACGTTTGTAGCTATTCAGCTTGCAATCTATATGGGCTTTAAAGAGATTTATCTGATAGGCGTGGATCACAATTATTCAAGAACTGTAGATATTTCTGGAAAGGTTAACGTTGATACAGCAGTACAGGACTATTTTGATAACAAGAGATATGATAATTCTTACCCTGCCGCTGTTAATACCGCGCAGTATGCCTACATCATCGCCAGAGAGTACAGTGACGCTCACAACATAAAAATATTTAATGCTACCAGGGGCGGAAAGCTGGAGGTATTTGAGCGGGTGGATTTTGATGAATTAATGAATCCATACACCGAGGAGAAAACCTAATGAATAACTATAAATTTGTAGCGATGATCCCAGCCAGACTCGGATCAAAACGAATTCCTAAAAAGAATATCCGATATATGTTGGACAAACCCCTTATTCAGTATCCAATTGATCTGGCCCTGGGCAATAAGAGGTTTGACAGTGTGTGGGTAAACACAGAGAGCGACGAGCTGGGGCGCGCCTGTGAGAAAATGGGGGCGAACTTTCATAAGAGACCGGCAGAGTTGTCCACGGACAGTGCAACTAACCGAGATTTTACGTATGAATTTTTGAAAAAACATGAATGCGATTATGTCGTGATGATAAATCCCACCTCTCCAGCCCTCAGTGAGAAGACTGTTAATCGTTTCCTGCAATTTATATGCGAGAATGATTATGATACCGTGATGTCTGTGCTCTCGGTAAAAGCTGAGGCCTTTTTCAAGGGAAATAGGGTCAACTTTACTGGAGAAGACAAAATACCATCCCAAATGCTTGAACCCATTGAATATGTTGTTTGGGCTTTGACGGCATGGAAACGGGAGTCATTCATTAGGCTACAGGAAAGTGGACTCTGCCCAGTGTTTGGCGGTAAACTTGGCCGGTTTGAGATACCCAAAGATGAGTCCGCTGATTTGGATACGGAAGAGGATTGGAACATTGCTGAGGCGTCATTAATTGCGAGAGTTCGACGGGAAATAGGTGTCCCAAAGTATCTGGAGATATACAAATAACAAGGGAAACCGAGGAGATATAATATGGGCGTACAGCTTCTGGACTGCACTCTCCGTGACGGAGGGTATGTAAATGACTGGAGATTTGGCAAGGGTGCAATTATATCCATTCTGGAAAGATTAATCCAGGCTCGTGTAGATGTGATTGAGGTTGGGTTTTTGGATGACAGAAGACCATTTGACCCAAACAGGACGATTCAGCCTAACTCAACGTGCTTTAATAAGGTCCTCTCTGGTATTGACAGAGGCAATTCCATGCTGGTGGGCATGATTGACTACGGGACATGCGCTTTGAAAAATATTTCTCCTTGCGATGAATGTGTCCTGGATGGTATTCGCCTTATTTTCAAGCAGCCTAAAATGCGTGAAGCCGTGGCATTTGGTCAAGAACTAATGAAACTCGGATACAGGGTCTTTCTACAGATGGTATCTATTACCACCTATTCAGATAGGGATATGCTGGATTTTGTCGATTTGGTCAATGAGCAACCATTTTATGCGGTTTCCATGGTTGATACATATGGTCTTCTTCACAAAGAGGAACTCATGCACTATTTCCATCTGTTAGAAAGAAATTTGAAACCTGAGATACGCATCGGCTATCACTCTCACAACAATTTCCAGCTGGCGTACGCAAACACATGTGAGGTGATTAAGCGCCGGTCAAAACATGGCATCCTTGTTGATGGGACACTCTATGGGATGGGCAAGAGTGCCGGAAATGCTCCTTTGGAACTGTTGGCGATGTATCTTAATGAGAATTATGACAAGGAATATGATATAAATCAGCTGCTGGAGGCAATTGATACCAATATTCTGCGTATCTATCATCAAAAGTACTGGGGATATAATCTGCTGTATTTTCTGTCGGCCGCAAATGATTGCCATCCTAATTACATTGACTATTTGTTGAATAAAAAGACCTTATCGGTCAAAGCCGTCAACGAGATTGTGAAGGGAATTCCCCCGGAATTAAAACTAAACTACCAGCAGACATGTATTGAACAATTATATTTTGATTATCAGAGCAGGATGATAGCTTCTGAACGGGCAATCAACGAATTAGTCGCGGGCAGGAAGCTGTTGTTACTTGGGCCTGGAAAAACACTAATCACAAAAACTGCGGATATTCAAGCTTATATACGCAATGAGCACCCACTGGTTATTTCCGTAAACTGTGTTCCGAAGCAGATACCTTTTGATGCTGTGTTTATCAGCAACGCAAAGAGATACAGTTTGCTATTGGCTGATTTTATGCAGTTGAAGGATGATGTGTCTATTATCGCGACATCCAATGTGACAGCAATAGGGAAACCGTTTGATTACGTTCTGAACTACGCGAACCTTCTTGACAGTGAACGTGTTATTGAAGACAATGCATTGACCATGTTGCTGAACGCTCTCTCCGATTGTGAGCCAGAGACTGTTACCCTGGCCGGCTTTGACGGATTTAGCCCCAAAGCGAATGAGAATTATTACGATGAGGAAATGGGGATGTCGAACAATTACCAGCGCCTATCCGATGTTAATAAGGCGATAGCCAGGAGAATTCCGTACTATAAGGCGAAAATGGAATTATCCTTTATAACGCCATCCATATATGAAAAAGGAGGATGAATATGAGATATGATGCCGTTTTCTTCGATTTGGACGGGACACTGCTTGATACGTCAGAGGGAATAACGCGGGCTACCGACTATGTGATAGAGAAGTTTTGTCTTCCCCCGCTTACTGGGGAAGAGCAGAAAAGCTTTATCGGCCCCCCCATCCAAGACTCTTTTCAGCGGCACTATGCTCTTTCGGAAGCGCAGGCATGGGAACTGGCAACGGCATGGAGAAACGTATATAAGGATCTTTATTTATTTGAGGCAATGCCGTATGAAGGAATATATGAGGCATTGCGCCTGATTCGGGAAAGCGGGATAAAAATCGGTGTGGCAACAAATAAGCGTGAAGACTATTCAAAAAGACTTCTTGAGCACTTTAACTTTACTCAACTTTTTGACTGCATCGCTGGTACAGACCTTAAGGGTGAATTAAAAAAAGCAAACGTTATCCGTATTTGTATGAGTACAGTCGGCGTTTTGGAATCCGGGAGATGCCTTATGGTAGGAGATACCGCCAATGATTTGGAGGCAGCACAAAAGGCCGGAGTATGTTTTCTAGGAGTGACATATGGGTTCGGCTTCAGAAAAAACTGTTGTAAAAAGAATATTGCATTGGCCAACAGTTGTATTGAACTGATAACAAAGATATGCGTCTGATGCATTTTGGGGATGTAGTATGAAGAAATTCAGCGCTGATTATTATCTGTATTTTTTACTGATTTTTCTATCTGTTTTTAATGACAGCTTCTTTTCAAGGCTGTTTGGCTATTTTGGAAGGCCAATCCTGTCAGTACTATTCCCGGCAATTTTTTCCCTCGCAGTGATATTGGGACGTAAAATAACTGTAGATCGGCTGGGCCGGACTCTCTTCATGCTACTGTGCTATTTGTTAGCGGTAAACTTTGTGGCAGATATAATATATGCGGCTTTTTTCAGCAAAACGATTATTGGTGACGATTATACAGCAGTCAAGTCGATAAAGGAAATGACCTTTTTCTTGTATAGCATTTTATATTATGCGTTGGTATTGACTTTCATGAAAAGGCTTACCCCCAAACAGATTTGCAAACCATTTGTTTTTACGTTCTACTTTCTGCTTTTTGTTCTGATTGTGGAAATACTGACAATGCCTACCGCATGGCCGATATTTCATTATAATAATGGTGGTTTAATTGACAGTTTAATTGACCCCTCAAGGTATTATGAAAGAGTTCGGTTGACTACTACCGAATCGTCGCTGACAGTCCCTTTGATTATAACATTTGGAACAGTTACTCTTTGGCATTATAAACAGGAACAAAATAAGCTGATGTTAATTGTTTCTGCAATGGCAATGTTGTGCTTTTTTATTACATCAAGCGCAAGAACTCTCCTGCTTTTCGCCATCATTACGATTTTGACTCTGATTATGTCATTTCTGTGTAAGAAAAAGACAAAAAAAGGAATCATTATTGCTGTCCTTATTTTGATATTATTGCCGCTTGTAGGCCTTTTAGTTGTGGGAATTGTTTATAGTGAGGTTCTTACTAAGTCGTTGGGGTCATTGACAACCAGAACGATGGAATTAATCGCTACTGTAATTCATACGGTAAAATACCCCCTTGGTGTGGGAAATGCAATTTGGGGTTTTACATTGGAAGATATACTCAAGAATACAGTTGCGTGGTTTTCAAGCAATGGGCCACGTATTGCATGGAATTATTGGGAGATAAATCAGATCATCGCGAACGGCCCTGAAGGACTGGGCGGTTCTTTTGGCATTTTGCTTTATGGACTATATTGGGGTGTTGTTGGAACTGTTGTATTTTATGTGGCGTTGATTAAGCTGTATAAAAGATACAGGACATCGCGAAGCTACAATATGCTTTTGGGGGCAGTATTTTGGGGATATATAGGGATAATGACGTTGACCGTTCCGATGAATAACTGCTTCCCGTTCTGGGCCTTTTTAGCCTATTTAAGCGCAATAAGTAGTGAACGTGAGGGCCGCTCCGTTCATTGCTAATGGGCATATCTAACAGCAAGTGTACAGGAATGATTTGGCGGTAGGTAATCACCAAAGTGGATGCTGTTGCGGAATAACCGAGAACGATTGAGAAGAGACATGATATTGTACTGTATTGGGGCCTACCAATGACAAGAAAACTGCACGGAGGGTGAGTGGAGGACATGAGCGATTATAAAAAGTATTATGGCGGAAAAATCTTGAGAAACAGCTTAATCAAAACCATACCAAAAATGTGCCTTGGCGCAGTTCTCTTTGCAAGAATAATACACAGGAAAGAGAATACCCATTATTTGTTTTGCCCACCCACTTTAGGGGATTCAATACTGGCGTTTTCTTATCTGTCTGAATTTAAAAGGCAAAGAAACATAAGCCATGTGACAGTCGTCTGCACACCAAATTATGTGCAGCGACTTTGTAATTATTTCCCTGATGCAGTTGATGATGTTTTCTGCATGAAAAAATGGAAGCTTGGAGCATTACGCGAATTTGTCGGCTCCAAACTTGGCCAATATTATTCATGCCTTTATATTGATCGCATGACATTTGTTTTCCTCACGTGTAATGCACATCTTCGCACATTATGGGATAATCCCGTAATCAGCTATCCACTGTACGCTAAGGCCATGCTATATAAAATCAGTCTTGCTTCACAACCGAAGAGACCTAAAATTCCAGAAGCTGACATATCGGATTATATAAGCAAATTCAAGCTAAAGAAAGGACGAACAGTTTTGCTTAATCCTAAGGCAAATACGGTTTGCTGTGATGTCTTAAAGTTGTTAGAGGCAACAGTTATGGAGTTGACAGCTAGAGGGTATACAGTTGTTACATTGACCGAAAACGATTTGGAACGGCCCATACGGGGTACTCAGGCTATTCCCTGCAACCTAGAAGAAGCGTTTTCTCTCGTGAGTTATGGGGGAATACTTATTGGCCTACGAAGCGGTTTTATGGATGTGATGGTCTATGCTAATTGCAAGATTATCACAATCGACGACAAAGATTACGGATTCAAGTCATTTTTCAGTTTGGAGAGACTTGGAGTCAACCCTGACTGTCATACGATAACATATGATGGCAACAATGATGCGGCAATACGGGAGATCATACAGATTTTAATGTAAGGCCTATTCGTACCAAAACAGACGGAATCGTTGGTAAGTTTCATAATAAGAATTGAAAATTTGCACAGTTTGATTGGATTATGTCACGTACAGAGAGTTCAATAAAGAATCTGATTACAGCCTTTGTTGGTCAATTTGTGGGGATTGCTATCAGTTTCATCGCACGGATTGTTTTCCTCCGCAGTCTCAACGAAGAATATCTCGGCCTCAACGGCCTTTTCAGCAATATCCTGACTATCTTCTCCCTGGTGGAGCTGGGCATTGGGCCGGCGATGAATTTTGCCCTCTATAAGCCCTTGGCGGAACACGACACGGAGAGTGTCAAGAGCCTGATGGCGTTATACCGAAAGGCATACATCGCTATCGGTTGCGCTATTGCGGTCATCGGGCTTGCTTTCACGCCTTGGTATACAATTCTTATGGATGAGGTTCCAAACATTCCAAATCTGACCCTCATCTATTGGCTATTTGCTGCCAACACGGTGGTATCCTACTTTTTCTCCTACAAGCGGGCGCTGATTATATGTGATGAAAAGCGGTACATTGCAACGATTTATCGGTATGGGTTCTACATTCTGCTGAATGTGGCCCAGATCATTGCTCTGCTCCTTACCCGGAATTATATCCTGTTCCTTGTTCTGCAGGTGCTGTTCACCCTCTTAGAGAACGTGGGCATTTCACACAAGGCGGACAAGATGTATCCATATCTTCGGGAGAAAAAAGCGGAGCCTCTACCGAAAGAGACGGTAGGAGGCATCAAAAAGAACATCGGCGCCATGGTCTTTCATAAAATCGGCGGCATGGTGGTTATGTCCACAGATAACCTGATCCTGTCCCGCTACGTTGGACTGGTGGCCGTGGGGCTTTATTCAAACTATTTCCTGATAACGGACGCACTCAATAAGGTAATCGGCCAACTTTTCGACTCGGTTATCGCCAGCGTGGGAAACCTGAACGCCTCTGAGACAGCGGAAGACAGGATAAAGCTGGAGAGAACATTTAATCGTACTTTTTTCGCTAATGCCTGGATCTATGGCTTTTGCGCCTGTTGCCTATGGGTGCTTTTCAACCCATTTATCAGCCTTTGGCTAGGAGATAGCCTCCTGTTCGATGACCTCACCGTGCTAATCGTAGTTATCAATTTTTATCTGACAGGAATGAGAAAAGCCGCTTCAACATTCCGATCAGCCACCGGCGCGTTTTACTATGACAGATATAAGCCCATAGCGGAATCAGCCATCAATATTATAGCCTCTATTATTTTGGCAAAGTGCATGGGTACGGCGGGAGTGTTTTTGGGTACAATCATAAGTACTGTTACGACTTGCATTTGGGTGGAACCCTATGTGCTTTATAAACACGTGTTCCATAAGAGCGCCAGACGGTACGCTGTAATGTTTTTGATTTACATGTCGGTGACCATTATGGCTTGTGCTTTGACATCGTTGCTGGCGGGGATGATACAGGCAGGAAACGCGTTTTGGGCATTCGTGCTGAAAGCCATTATTTGCCTTACAGTGCCGAATCTGCTGTTTTTTGCACTTTCCTTTCGGACAGACGGATTTAGGTATTTCACTGCGTTAGCCGTGCGAGTATTGCGCGGGCGAGGGGTAAAAACGCCCTCATCTGATGACGGAGAGAAAAGACAATGACCATCATCATCACCGGCGGGGCCGGGTTTATCGGCTCCAACTTCATCTTCCATATGTTCAAAGCCCACCCGGACTATCGCATCGTCTGTCTGGACAAGCTCACCTACGCGGGGAACCTATCGACTCTGGCGGCCGTCATGGACAAGTCGAACTTCCGCTTCGTCAGGACGGACATCTGCGACCGGGCGGCGGTGGACACGCTCTTCGTGGTGGAAAAGCCGGACATCGTTGTCAACTTCGCGGCGGAATCCCATGTTGACCGCAGCATTGAGGACCCCGGCATCTTTCTGCAAACCAAACTCATGTCACAGATTGCAAGGGTCCTGATATGCGCTACGCAATCGCCCCCGCAAAGATTCACACCGAGCTTTGCTGGCTGCCGGAAACAGAATTCGCAGACGGCATCGTCAAGACAATCCGCTGGTATCTGGACAACCGCCCCTGGTGGGAGGAGATCGTCAGCGGGGAGTACCAAAACTATTACCGCAAAATGTACGAGGGCAAATAGAGAAAATGACTTCCTATAGGTTGTAAAGCTCAGCGATAATGATTCCTCTCTAAATCTACGAGGAGGAACAGTAAATGAAAACTGTTGCCATGATGCCCATCAAACTTCATAACGAGAGGCTTCCAGGAAAAAACACAATGATTCTTGGAGGTAAACCCCTTCTTCAATATGTGCATATTTCGGCTACGGAGCTCCACTAGCACGGAGAAATAGCCCCGGCTTCACGGAGAAATAGCCCCACCGTCACGGCGGAGAAGTCCCCCCGGTCCCCGGCGTGTATCGAGGACCGGGTGGGAGAGTCATAGGTGTTCGTTCCTCAATTCGTAAATCATCCTCATAGCAGAGATGAAGTCCATCGGTTAGCCAGATTCGTCATAGAGAACCCATGGATTGTCAAAGAGATTTTCCCCCCGGCGGACCCAATTCCAAGCCAGTCTTCGTTCTTCCGTGGAAGCCTTTTGTTGCTCCAGGTAAGCGAGGACTTCTTGGCGGCCATGCTGTATCACTGCCATGTCACGCCTCCAGGCTCTTAAGGCCATGGCGCTCACGCATGGAGATCTTGCCGTCAATGAGGATGTCATAGGCGTTGTGGATGATGCGGTTCATAATAGCCTCGGAGATGGGACTGGCTTCCTCGGAACTGGGATTGATCCGCTCATACCACTCGCTGGTGTCGTACTGGGTGCAGAAGATGGTGGCGCCGTGGGCACAGCGGGCTTCCACAAGCTCCAGAAGGTTGTAAGACTCCTGCGGCGAAAGGCGGCGGATGAGCCACTCATCCAGGATGAGCAGATCCACCTTCCGGTAGCTTTTCACGGTGTCCTTGAGCTCACCCGCAGCCTTGGCGAGCCCCATCTCCTCCAGCAGTTCCGGGAGACGGGTATATCGGACAGTCTTGAACTTCCGGCAGGCGGCGTTGCCAAGGGCACAGGCGAGAAAGGTCTTGCCGCTGCCGGAGGCGCCCTTGAGGATGATTTGGTGCCCCTCTTCAATGTACTGGCAAGTAGCGAAACGCAGAATTTGAGCCTTGTCCAGCCGGCGGTCCTCATGGTACTCAATATCTTCAATCACAGCACCAGGGGCAGCCAGGTGAGCGTTGTGGAGACAGCGCTGCATCCGGTTCTGCTGCCGGCGGTTCCACTCCGCATCCACTAACAGGCTCAGCCGTTCCTCAAATCCCATTTGGCCATAGGCGCCTGGGTCGCTGAGCTGCCTTTCTAACTCTGCCGCCATAGCGGTGAAGCGCAAGGAAAAACTGATGCTTATTGCTATATCCGTCGGTGCCGTTACCAACCTTATATGCAATTCCGTTCTCATCCCCCGCTACGCCGAAAACGGCGCTGCCATTGCCACGGTCGTGGCGGAGACTGTCGTTGCGGTAATATCGTTTGTAAACGCATCAAAATTTTTCAATATGCGAGAGGTTTTTAAAAGCTATTGGCAATATTGGGTGGCGGCAGTTCCGATACCGGCTGGGGCAATCCTGATGCGAGCGCTGCCGCTGAACTATATAGTCAGAATTTGCCTGGTGATAACGCTGTCGACGGCAGTATATTTTAGGGTGCTGTACCTGCTGAATAATTCCTATTTTCTTGACGCTGTTCGCGTGGTAACGAAGAAGCTTCATCGAAAGGGAGACGGCTGATTTTTTATAGTGTCCTGGATGCCATGCATCCGCAACTAAAATATGCCGGCCGCTGACGACATGGCACCGAATGCTTACCGCATCGGCGGTGAATGCGGGGACGACGCGGGAGAAGAGAGTCTTACCTTATGAACGCTTGTGTGTAATCACAATTTCTACCACTGGCCTCACCTACCGGAGATTACCGGAGATTACCGGAGATTGCGATTGCCGTAAGCCCAAGCCCGGCCTCTTCCTTTGGGCGATTCGCAATCACGCCATCGATCCAGCCCAGAGCATATCTTACGGGGGCTCGGAAAGAGACAGAGCTGCGTCCATCACTGCCGGCATAATGCGATATTACTATACTGATAAGAAAGGAAGATTGCAAAATGGTAAATAAAAGCCTCTTACTTTTTTGCAGACATATTATCTGGAGATGAAGTTATATGTCAAAATGTCTAAACAGGACAGGACATGCTCCTCCTATAATTCTTCTCTGGTTCCTCACTCTTCTCTGGCTTGTCTTCTGCCTCTATCTCTCTTGGCAGACAGGGGAGGAGACGAGCCAATTCAGCCAGCTGGTTGCCCGCTTTCTACTGGATTTGCTGGGGAAGCTGGGCCTGCAGCTCGACTCACAGCAATTCCATGCGGGGCTGCGGCTGTTCGCCCACTTTGGTGTGTTCTTTGTCATGGGGCTCCTGGCTTCCGCGGCGCTTTTGGCAACTCTGGCGCAGCACCGTGGCAGAACAGTTTTTGGGATCGCAAGTATTTCCTGCGCACTCATCGCAGTGCTGGCGGAGATAGGTAAACTAGGAGTGCCAGGCCGGCATTTGCAGTGGGACGTGAGTCTCAATGTGATCGGCGCCTTGGCAGGAGTGGCAGCCGTCTATACCATTCAGCGGCTCATAAGGAGTGTCCGGCGGTGAGTGTCCGAGAAAATCTGATGAATAGGCGCTGCCGAAAACCATCCCGGCGCCGGAGGGAGGACGGAAAATGCAATGGCTGACTGCCATTTTGAGCAAAGTGTTGGCCACTTTTTTCCTCTCCATGGTGCCTGTGATTGAGCTGCGCGGCGGCCTGCCCTACGGCATTGCCCAGGGGCTGAATTACCCAATGGCACTGTTCGCGGCGATGCTCGGGAACCTGCTTCCGGTTCCATTTGTGATTGCATACATACGCCGTGTTTTCGCCTGGCTGCGGGGACACAACCCCCGGTTGGATTCAGTAATCGCTGCACTGGAGCGGAAAGCCCATCTGAAGGGAAGGGTATTCCAAAAATATGGGGCGCTCGGGCTGTGCCTGCTGGTAGCCATCCCGCTGCCCGGCACTGGCGCATGGACCGGAGCGCTGGCGGCGGCTATGCTTGATATACGAATCAGCAGGGCATTCCCGGCGATTTTCTGCGGCCTCTGTATTGCCGCAGCCATTATGACAGCTATTACTTTCGGCGTAATCCAATTTACTTGATTACTGAACGCCCCAAGCACCCGCTGGCGGAACGCTTCCACCTGCTCTCTGTTCACCGTACTGGGATTGGCATAGGCTGTCTGTACTTTTAGATAGTCCCGCTCGCTCAGTGCAGTATCAGTTTGGCTCCCTGCACTGATCAGATACTCGTTCAAGCTCTGAAGCGCTGCCAGCTTGGCGTTCCCCGTCGGATTGCTCAGCTTCCTGACCGTCCGCATATAGGAGATGTAGTCAAGCACATTGGCCCGGTACAGCTGGCCAGTTCCCCGAATGTAGCCTCATACCAGCACAGGTACTTACCCGCCGCCTGCCGGTATGCCTTCACTGTGTTCTCCGACTTGCTCTGCTCTGTCGGATAATTGCAAAACCCAACCGGCGTGATCTGTCCTCCTCAAGGCTCATAAATTATGTCGCATTGGGAGCTCGGCGAACGTAGCTAAATTATGTGGCGTCCAACATCTCAATTACGCGGGCAGGTCAAGAGGTTTGCTACATAATTGCTCTTATGGCGCATACCGGGAGGGTAGTCTGGAGCATAGTAATATAGAGCTCATTTTGGCAGATGGCTCTGCTGGGTGTATATTTCGGCTACGGAGCTCCACTAGCACGGAGAAATCCCCCGTGCAAATGCGGCTACCGAAACGAAATATACACCAGCACATCCCGGGCCTCGTTCTCCTTTATAGAGGCCTGCAAGCAGCGCTTCAAGGCCAAATATGTCCGACTCCCGGCTCTGCTCCTGGATCTGGAGATCGCCAGGACGGAGAACAACTACCGGAAGGTTTTGATGAAGTATGCCAATCCCAGGCTCCTGTTCCTGGACGAATGGCTTCTTTTGAAGCCTACGGAAACGGAACAGCACGACATCCTGGAACTCCTTCACGCCCGGCGGAAGAAGTCTTCCACAATCTTCTACTCCCAGTACCACGACAACGGCTGGTACAACCAGATCGATGGTGATAACAGTCCCCTGGCTGAGGCGCTCCTGGACAGGATTAAGCATGACGCCTACAAGATTCACATCATCCCCGCAGATCCGGCGAACTACCGTTCCATGCGGGAGGTATATGGACTGGACAAGAGCCTGAGCGAATGATTTGACGGGAGCCGCTGCTCTGCAACCAGAGCAATATCCTGCTGGGCAGCGGTTCCCAAATCACCGGAATGCTGGTTTCCAAAACGCCGGAACGGCGCTTTTCATTTTTCCGGACTGGCGGTTTCCCGGCACCGGAATACTCAGCAGGACAAGCTCCTGAGCGAGGACAAGGAGGAGAGCCCGAAGGCGGCCTCCCAGTACAGCTTCACCCGTGGGGCGGACTACCACAGGAGGGACAAGTAATGCTGATGAATC
This sequence comes from uncultured Dysosmobacter sp., assembly GCF_947631635.1. GTDB lineage: Bacteria > Bacillota > Clostridia > Oscillospirales > Oscillospiraceae > Oscillibacter. The sequence continues at coordinate 1,095 of NZ_CANRMB010000022.1, read as the reverse complement.
CCACTGTTTCAAAACTCTATGAGTTGCGCATGAGCGCCATGGCCAAGGCCTTCGCACAGCAGCTGGAGGATCCACAGTTCAACGAGCTGTCCTTTGAGGACCGTTTCTCCCTGCTGGTGGAAGCGGAGTGGAGCTCCAGGAAGAGCAATCATCTGCGCAGGCTCGTCAAGAAGGCCGGGTACGCCATCCCAAGCGCCTGCGTGGAGGATATCTCCTACCACGCCGGGCGTCAGTTGGACAAAGGGCTGATCCTGAAGCTGGCCTCCTGCTCCTACATAGATAGCACCAACAACGTGATCATTCTCGGGGCTACGGGGACGGGCAAGACCTATCTGGCATGTGCCCTTGGCATTGCGGCGAACAGGAAATTCTACGAGGTGAAATATGTCCGCCTCCCCGACCTGCTGGTGGAGATTGCTCTGGCGAGGAGCGATGGGACTACCGTGACGTGATGAAAAAGTATAGGAAGCCCCGAGTCCTGATCCTGGACGAGTGGCTGCTGTATCCTCTGAAGGAGACCGAGGCCAAGGACCTTTTAGAGATCATCGAGCTCCGGACCCAAACCGCCTCCACGCTCTTCTGCTCCCAGATAGACATCCCCGGCCGGCACGAGTATCTCTACGACCCAACGCTTGCCGATGCCATCTGCGACAGGATAAAGCACAACTCATATGTGATCACCTTGAAGGGCGAGCACATGCGAAAGCTCACCGCGACGGTAGACTGACCGCAAAGGGGTAACTGCTCAACTCGGGCGGTCACCCCGCTCAATCCGAGCGGCGAGCCGACTCAATCCGACGCGGTCAGAGGTGGTCAACGGGGGCGGAATATTCATTCAGCGAAAACCGAATGCGGAGTTTGACTTCCTCCGGGAACAGTTCCTTGAACTTCTGCCAGTTAAACAGCAAACTGTCCTTGAAAATACCCATTGCGGGGTGTATACTGAATCCATCCTACATACGAAAGGTTGGTATCTGTATGGCCTTAAAAACAGTCGAAGAACGCATTAAGATCATCGATGTTAGCGCCGGGCGAAAATCGCCATTCCGGGCCGGGCGAAAATCGCCAATTTTGGCCGGATGAAAATCGCCAATC